>NZ_JBSFBX010000017.1:23634-203718 GCF_053593175.1 Streptomyces sp. NPDC002386 | reverse complement strand
CCCGGCACGCACTCTCGCCGCACCGGCCGGAAGCCCGAGTACACCCGGTACGAGGGCATCCGGCCGGCACGCCGAGAGCACGCACCGGACGCCGCGACGCCCGCCCTGCGGGCGAACGACGCGACTTCGCGGACACGACCTGGCGCCGACCGCCGGTGCCCCGGCGCCGGGTGCGTGACGCCGTGCCGGACGGCCGCGCGGCGCGGCGCCGTCCGGGGCGCCGCGAGCCGGTGAGCCTTTCCGGCCACAACACCGCACACCACCTGTCCTGAGCCGGTCCATGGTGAGGAGAACCATGTCGGACGCGGGCACCACCCTCCCCGGCGGGCAGAACGGGGCCGGACCGGACTCGTGCCCGGCCCCCGGGGCACGCCATCTGCTGCGGGGCGGGCACTTCCTGCAACTCGCTCAGGGCGGCGGCGGACGGGACGCCGTCGCCGCCCTCCGCTCCGCGCAGCGCAGCCGCCGGCTGGTGCTGCTGCGCGCGCTGGTGGAGAGCGCCGACCGGTACGCCCCGTGGCACGCGTCGCTGCCCGCCGCGCAGGAGGCCTGGGAACTGCTGGCCGACGCCGAGACGGCCGACCGTGGGGCCGTGGAATCCGTCCTGCTCCATCCCAGCGTGGGCAGCTGGCTGTCCCGCACGCTGCGCGAGCTGCGCACCGAGGCAGACGCCGGGCCCGCGCCCGCGGTGCTGGGGGACGCCGCGCGGGTGCACGCCCTGGCCGCGGCGGCGGCCCTCCGGGCCCGTGTGCCGTTCCGCGCCGTCGTCCCTCTCACGGAGCGCGGCGTGCTCCTTCCCTCCCTGGGATACGCGACGCTTCCCGAAGACCCCGCGGACCCCGTCGCCGAGGTCTTCCGCCACCACGGCGGCTCCGGGGTGCGGTGTTCCTCGGGAACCGTCCCCTTACCCGCCGACCTCACCCGCGACGCCCCCGGGTGGTGGGCGCTGCGGCGGCTGCGGGCACCCGGCGTGGAGCCGGCCGGCGCACCGCTGCTGGACGATCTCGACCCCTGGAGGCACTTCCTGCGCCGGCTGCCGATCGCGCGGCTGGACGAGGACGAGACGCGGCGATGGCGACGCCTCTACGAGGACGCCTGGCCGCTGGTGGCCGGACAGCGCCGGATCGATCCCGAGGGTCTGGCGGACTGTCTGCTGGCCGTCACCCCGCTGCCCGATCGCAGCCCCGCCGAGGTCTTCAGCGGCAGCGACCCCGAGGCGTTCGGAGGGCTGCTGCTGACCAGACCGGCCAGGCCGGTGGACCTGGCCGTCGCCCTGGTCCACGAGGCACAGCACAGCAAACTCAGCACGCTCATGGACCTGGTCGCGCTGATGCGCGGGGGGCGCGAGGAGACGTACTACGCGCCGTGGCGCGCGGACCCCAGACCGCTGCGCGGCATGCTGCACGGCGTCTACGCGTTCCTCGGCGTGGCCGCCTTCTGGTTCGCGCTCAGGGAACGGCCCGGCACCACGGACGCCGAGCGCGCGGCCGCGGACTTCGAGGGCGCGCTGCGCAGGGGACAGGTGGAGGAAGGCCTGGGCACGCTGTGGGGCCACGCGGTGCTGACCCACGCCGGCGAACGGTTCCTGCGCGTCATGGAGGGCACGCTGGCCGCCGTGCTGAAGGAGACGGTGCCCGCGGCGGCGGCGCTGGCCGCCGAGGAGGCCCGCGACGACCACCGGATGGTCTTCCGGCTGTCCCAGCTGCGCTGTGCCGGCGCTCAGGCCGAGGCCTGGGCCGACGCCCTCGCCGACGGCACCCCGGCACCGCCCGCGTTCCCCGACGTGACGCTGCGGACGGGACCGCTCACGCCCGACGTCCGCACCCGGCTGGTGCGGATCCGCATCGGCGACCGCGAGCGCTTCGAGGGCCTGCGCGCCGATCCGGGCAGCGTCGGTGCCTCCGCGGCGGACTACGCGTGGGCGGCGGGGGACCACGGTGCCGCACAGGCCGGATACCGCCGCCTGATCGCCGAGAACCCGGCCGATCCCGCCGCCTGGGCCGGACTGGCGCTCAGCCTGCCCGAGGGCCGGGCCCGCGGCATCCTCCTGCACCGGCCGGAACTGGTGGCCGCCGTGTACCGGCTGCTGCTGCTTCGAGGCCGCCCGCGGCCCCCGCACACCCTCGCCGCCCTGATCGCCGAGGCGGCCGACCGGGGCGCGACGGCCGGCTGAACCGGCGTGAACCGGACGGCCGGGCAGGCGGCCGGCCACCGCCCGCGGGGCGGTGGCCGACGCGGCCGGGCCGCCCGGTGTGCCGGGCGGCCCGCCGTCAGCGGTGCACCTCCACATCGCAGTCCGCGCGCATGCCGCGGGCGCATCCCACGGTGGCCGGGTGGCTGTTGCCCAGGACGGAGCGATAGCCCTCCAGCGTGTCGGCGTGCAGGCGCTGGGCCTCCTCGCCGCGGCCGAGGGCGCGCAGGTCGAGCGACAGGTTCATCGAGCACGCGAGCGTGGCCGGGTGGTCGTCGCCCAGCCGCTCCCGGCACAGGGGCAGCGTGCGCTCGTCGAGCGCGAGCGCCTCGGCGTAGTCGGCGAGCGTGTAGTGGTCGCTCGCCAGGTTGATCGCGATGCCCAGCGAACCCGGGTGCTCCGCCCCGAGAGCGGCACAGTGCGCCTCGTACGTCTCGCGGTCCGCCGCGAGCGCCTCGTCCACCTCGCCGATCAGCCGCCGCGTCACCGCCAGGTCGGCGGCGGCGGCGAGCGTGTAGGGATGCCGCGGTCCCAGCAGGTCCCGCAGCGTGTTCAGGCACTGTTCGCCGACGGACCGGGCCTGCTCCAGGTCC
Source organism: Streptomyces sp. NPDC002386 (assembly GCF_053593175.1). Lineage (NCBI taxonomy): Bacteria > Bacillati > Actinomycetota > Actinomycetes > Kitasatosporales > Streptomycetaceae > Streptomyces > Streptomyces sp. NPDC002386. Next base: position 200,934 of record NZ_JBSFBX010000017.1, on the reverse strand, counting down.
GCGTTCTGCCGCAGGTCCATCGAGAGGTTGAGCACGGTCGCGGCCACGTTCAGGTTCCGCTCCCCGAACTTGCTCCGGTACTGCCGCAGGGTCTCCTCGTTCAGCTCCAGCGCACCGGCGTGGTCCCCGGCCTTGCGGCGGGCCACGGCGAGGGTGCGGGCGGCGATCAGACTCACCGGGGCGGCGCGGTCCTTGATGACGTTCCGGACCCGCTGCAGGGTCTCCTCCTGCATCTCCCGGCTGCGCAGGTAGTCACCGGACTCCCGCACGTCGATGGAGAGGTTGCTGGTGATCAGCAGGGTCAGCAGGGCGTCGTACCCGAGCGACCTGAGGGCGGCGTCCCGGGCCTGGGAGTCGATGTCCCGGGCCTGCGTGTACTTCCCGACCAGCCGCAGGGCCAGGGCGTAGTCGTTGGCGGCGGCCAGCAGCGTGGGGTCGCCGTCCTCGAACACGCGGACGGCGCGGCGCCAGCGGTCCTCCTCCAGCTCCACCGATGCGCCGAAGTCGCCGCGGATCTGCATGCTCTGGGACACCGAGCCGATGGCTGCGAGCGTGTCGGGGTGATCGTCCCCGACACTGTCGCGCAGCAGGCGCAGGCTCTTGTCGTTGAGCTCCGAGGCCTCCCTGAAGTGGCCCAGGGCGCGCAGGGTGTGCCCGAGCGTCCCGGCCACGTTGAGCGTCTGCAGGTCGGTGTCGCCGCGGCGGGCGGTCCAGGCCTCGACCACCTCCCGGCCGTACTCCGCACAGGTGAGGTTGTCCCCCGAGCGGTGCAGGTAGCGGATGATGTTGACCACCATGTCCCGCACCCAGCCGTCGTCGCACTCCAGGGCGCGCGAGAAGCGGGCGTGGACGAGCAGTTCCGCGTAGCGGGGCCAGTTGGCGGGCGCCACGTCCACCGGGTCGTAGTTGGCGAGCAGGATGTGCGCGGCGTGGCGCATGTCGGCCTGCTCCTGGAGGGACATGCGGCCCACGAGGACGGCCCGCACCAGGCGGTGCATCTGGACGGTGCCGTCCCGGTGGTTGATCCTGATCAGGGAGTACCGGTTGATCTCCCGGATCGCCTCCCCGAGTTTGACCGGGCTGCGCAGCACCTGGGTGAGTTCGGCGGGCAGTTCGACCCCGCGGACGCCGGCGAAGATGCGGCGGGGGATCGGCTCGGGCGCGAAGAACGAGCAGACCTGGAGGAGCTGGTGGGCGCCGGGGTGCCGCTCGGCCAGCCGGCCGAGGGACATGTTCCAGGCGGCGGCGACCGGTTCCGGGTAGTCCACGGGGACGCCGGCGGCCAGCAGTTCGCTGCGCTGGGAGTCGAGGTCCGCGCGTTCGTCCTCGAAGATGTGCAGGTACTCGTCCGCGGGCATGCCGGTCTCCGACAGCCAGGCGGCGGCCTGCTCCAGGGCGAGGGGGAGATTGCCGAGGGCCTGGGCGATCCGGGCCGCCTGCTCCCGCTGCAGCTCGGGGCCGCGCCGGGCGAGCAGCTCGATGCTCTCCTCGGTGGTGAAGACGTCGATGTCGACCGTCCGCGCGATGCGGCCCCACTGTGCGTTGCGTGAGGTCACGAGGATCCTGCCGGCGTTCTGTGCGGGGAAGAACCGCCGCACCACGTCGGGGTCCTCGGCGTTGTCGAAGACCAGCATCCAGCGGCGGTAGGGGCGGCCGGAGCCGAGCGCGGAGAGCACCGTCGCGATGGTGATCTCCTGCTCGCCGCCCGTCTCCAGACCCAGGGCCGCGCCCAGCTGGGTGAGCGACTGCCGGATCTGCTCCGGGCGCTCGGCGGAGATCCACCAGATGACGTCGTACTCCGGCGCGTGCTGGTGCACGTACTCGATGGCGATCTGCGTCTTCCCGACACCGCCCAGACCGTGCAGCGCCTCGGGCAGTACCGCGGTCGCGCCCTCCGTGGTCAGTCTCTGGTGGAGCGCCGCGAGTTCTCTCGACCGCCCGGTGAAGCTGGGGTTGCGGGGCTGGACGTTCCACACGGCCGGGTCTCCGGCCCGACGCTCCTCCGTCGGCGGAGAGCTCCGGACGAGGGGGACTGACACTGGTGCTCCTCTTATCGAATCATCTGACACATCGGGTAAGTCGTGCAGGCCGGTCGGCGGCGCGTCCGCCGGTTGATCGCCCGCCGTTCCGGCTTGGGGTCGATCCGTGCCCGAATTGCGGCTATTGGTCACGTTTATCACCTCAGACTGGTCGGTCTGGGCCGGGTGAGCGGAAGTGGACTGCTCCAAGCGGCTTCGGAGCACGCGCGAGGATTCCAGGTACGGGCCGCTCAGTGCCCTGGTCACCTTCACCTGAACGTGGGCGTACGGGATGAGCCGTTCGGGTAACGGGATGTCGCCCGGGGAGGCCCGCGGGTCGTCCAGCAGTGCTCCGAGCGCTTGCAACGGCTGCCACTTGCGGCCCAGCCGTTCCAGGGTGCTGCGCAGCAGATAACGCGTCTCGTCCCTCGACTCGGCCGCCGAGAGCATCAACTCCCGTACGCCGTCGTGGAATTCGTAGGCGACATCCAGTTCGTCGAGCGGGTCGGGGCCGACCCTGCGCAGCAGGCCGCCCAGCATGACCTCGGCCAGTTCGCCGGGGCCGGTCCGCGCTCCGCCGGTGCGCAGCAGATGCTCCATGGTGGGGATGTTGAGCGGGACGGCGGCCAGGCGCGCGGCCAGTTCCCAGGCCGCCGGGCTCGCGTCGGCCCGGAACCGGGACACCCGCTCCATCGGGTCCCGCGGCGGCTCCGGGACGGCGGCCGGGTCCGGGTGGCGGCCCGCGCCGGGGGTGGTCACCCACACGTCGTGCGCGCCGGTCGCCAGTCCCGTGGCCAGCCGGGACCAGCGGCCGAGCCACGCCGGGGCCAGTTCCAGCACCGGGACGACCGCGGTGTCCGTGCCGCCGCGCACCTGCCAGGTGCTGTTGGGCGCGCCGGGCCCCGGGACGCGGACCCGGGCCAGGTGGGCGGGCAGGCCGGTGCGGTGCCACACGGCCTCGCCGAGCACGTTCACCACGGCCACCGTGGCGTGCCGGGCCCACTCCGCCAGCAGATGCGCCGCCCGTCCGCCGCGCCAGCCGGGCCCGACACCGTCGGTCACCAGGAACACCACCTGGCGCCCCCGGTCCGGGAGCCGCACGGTCAGCGGCGAACGCCCGACGCGCCAGGGCGGATCCGGGTCCGCCAACCGGTCCCCGTCGAGGGTGTGCACCCGGATGTCGCGGAAGGCGCCGGTGTGCCGCAGGACCTGCTCGAACTCGGCCACCGTGCGCCGCCACACGGTCATCGACGAACTGACGTCGGCGACCAGCACGGCGTCCATCCACCGCTCCCGCAGGGGCCGGAACTGCGGAACCCAGCGGAGGCTGAGCGCGGTGGACTCCGCGGTCGCCTCCTCGTCCAGTTCGGTCCGGGTGGCCGACGCGGTGGCCCGTTTGAAGGGGCGTAACGCCCGGGCCAGCTCGCGCGCCCGGATCGCGGGCCGGGCCGCCCGGTGCACCGGCGCGTGCGGACCGCCGGCGGACGGGACGCCGTCCGGTGCCGGACCGGCCGGGGCACCGAGCAGTGCGTCGGCCCGTCCGGTGCCCTTCGGGTCCGGGGCGTACGTCGGCGGGCCCGCCTCGTCCCCGGCGCCCCGCTCCGGCGGTGCGGGGGAGGGCGGGGCGCCGTGCTCCTCCTCCGCCCCCCGGGTGTCGGCCGGCGGCGGATCGGCCGCCTCCGGCTCGGACCGGGCCGGCTCGGGGCCGTCCGCCCCGCGTTCGCCGGTGCCCTCGCCCGCCCCGACGGCCAGCAGGACCAGCGCGTCGGCGATCTCGGACCACGAGGCGCCGAACGATCCCGGGTCCGCGGGGGCCGGTTCGGTGCCGCCGTCTCGCGTCACGGCTCTCTCACGCCGTCGAGCCGGTGCCAGACGGCCCGCAGCAGTGCCTCCCAGTCGGCGCCACGGGAGTAGGCGCCGGACGTCGCGAGCCAGATGGAGTTGAGCAACTGGTCGGTGGCCAGGCCGTTCTCCTGCGCGCTGCGCTCCGCGAACAGGCGGATGAGCTCCGCGACCCGGGGATCGTCGTCCCGGGAGCCGAGATGCGCGGCCACGATGTCGGCCAGCCGGTCCCGCTCGGGTTCCCTGACGTGCAGGTGCAGACAGCGGCGCAGGAAGGCGGGCGGGAACTCGCGTTCGTCGTTGCTGGTGACGACGACCAGCGGGAACTCCCGGCACCGGACCCGGCCGTCCCGGATCAGCACCGTGCGGTCGGGGTCGTCGGACCGCACCTCCACCACCGGCCGGTGGCCGCGCAGCCGGGCCAGCTCCGGGATGGTGAACTCGCCCGCCTCGAAGACGTCGAGCAGGTCGTTCGGCAGGTCCATGTCGCTCTTGTCGAACTCGTCGACGAGCAGTACCCGGGGGAGCGCGTGGGGCAGCAACGCCGTCCCCAGCGGGCCGAGTTCGAGGAAGGCGCCGATGTCGGACGACGGCGCGTCACCGGCACCGGACGGCGCGTCGGCCGGGGCCGTCGCCCCGGAGTCCGAGGTGGCCGCCGCGTGGATCCGGCCGACCGCGTCGTAGCGGTACAGACCGGAGGAGAGGGTGGTCCGGGACGTGATGGGCCAGCGCAGCACCCGCCCCAGCCCCAGCTCGCGGCTGATCCGGTAGGCCAGTGACGACTTGCCCGTGCCGGGGCGCCCGGTGACCAGCAGGGGACGGCGCAGGATCAGCGCCGCGTTCACCAGGTCGACCTCGGTGGGGTCGGCCACCATGCCCTCGCGGGTCGCCCCGAGCCTGCGCCGCAGCTCGGCCTCGTCCTGCGGCGGCGCGGGCGGCTCCACCGGCGCCTGCGCCCCGCCGGTCCCGTCCCCGTTCGCGGACGCGGAGGAACCGGTGAACGTCCGCCAGGGCGGGGCCCCGGGCAGTACGTCGGCCAGCTCGATGTCATGCAGCGGCAGGCCGGTGCCCCGGTAGATCCACCAGGGCCGCGGAAGGCGCGCGGAACCCGCCCCCGTGCCGTTCCCCTCGAATTGGGCAGCGCCGGTCATCGACCGTCCACCCCCTGGTCCGGTCCCGTCAACGGCTGAGGGCTCTCGACCGGCCTCGTCGGGTCGTCCCACAGGAGTACCAGATGGTGCCCCGGATGATCGTCGCGGCCGTTCAAGGAACCCCCGTGGGCTTCGGTTCGCAATTCTGTCACGGCCTCGCGGAGGCCTGAAAGGTCGCGGAGCAACGCGTTGTCCGACTGCACAACGTCCGGCGGTGTGCTCAGGTCACGTGTGTCCCGTGAATCCCACAGGAGGGCGGGAACCCCGCATCGCAGGGCGACGAGTGCTTCCTGCGCCCCCTCGCCGGCCCCCTCCGGCGGCCGGGACAGCACGAGGCACCCGACCGACCTGTCCCCCTTCAGGCGGGCGTCGAGTCCGGAGACGTCCCCGCGCCGCGGGTCCTCGGCCCGCCGTCCGCCCACCACCAGCGGGCGGGCCAGCTCGGGGGTGTCCCGGACGGCCGCCCAGCGCTGCCGCCAGGGCCGGTACCAGCGGGCCGTCCGGCTGCGCTGCAGGCTGCGCACGACGACGCAGTACCCGACGCTCAGGTACGACACCGGATCGCTGTCCAGCTCGGTGCGGAAGCGGTGCACCGGAAGGGTCAGATCGTCCGTGCCCAGCAGGAACTCCACGTGGATGCGGTCGGCGTCCCGGGCCCAGTCCTCGTCGGCCGCGAACACCAGCCGCTCGACCTCGCGTTCCGCCTCGGCCGCCGTCACCTCCACGCTCCCCTCCTGTCGCGGACGCCAGGAGTCGGGGGCGTCCGGGTCGTAGTGGCGCCACGAGGTGAGCAGATAGCGCCCCGGTTCCTCCCGGCGCAGCAGCCGCACCACCAGGTAGGCGTTGCCCGGTTCGGGGCTGGACGCGTAGGCGGCCTGCTGGCGCAGGCTGCGCAGCTCGGTGAGCAGGGAGAGGGCCTGCGCCTGGGTGTCGTTCCAGGCCCGCAGCGTGAAGCTGCGGTCGTGCGGGGCCTCGGCGGCCACGTACTCGACGAAGGCCAGGGTGGGCGGCAGCCCGTCCGGGCGGGCGTTGAGCCGGCTCAGCCCCTCGAAGGCGCTCCAAGCGTCCGGGTAGGGGGGAACCGGGCGCAGGTCGGCGACGGCCCTGCGGCACAGCGACGGCAGGTTGGGCGGCGCGAGCCCGTCGAGCAGCGGCCGCAGTGAGAGGACCTCGTCGACCGGCAGCGCGGGGTCGGCCAGCAGGTCGTCGGTGAGCGCCCGGATCTCGTCGACGTCCTCGCCGAAGGCCCGCAGCGCCTCCAGCAGCGCCCGCATCGTCCGCGGGTTCTCCAGGCAGACCGAGGCGAGTTCCAGAAGGAAGTAGTGCGCCACGTCGTACTCCCGGACCGGCGCGGGCGTGCCGAGCTCCTTGGCCATGAGCCGCAGGCACAGGGCCCTGGAGCCGCGCTCCTGCAAGCTCGCACACCTGCCCAAGGCTTCCGCAAACTCCCGTACGAGTCCGAGACCGCCGCCCCCGTAGGCAGTCATCTCTCATCCCTTCGTGGCCGTGCACTCTTCCACAGCCCTCGACCCGGGCCAAGCGGTTCGGGTGAACGCCCGGCAACTGTTCATTTTCCCAACACAGTTGTCATTCAAATAAGTTGACGATCCGTCAAGTATTCGCGTACCTCCTCGACCGCCGGGGTTCCGGGCCACAGGGCGTCCAGCGCCTCCATCAGCGACTCCCACCCCCGCATCGACTCGCAGGTGCGCAGCAGCGACAGCGCCTCCAGGCGGACGCTGTGCTGGCGGCTGGTGAGGACGCCGATGCCGGGCAGGGCGTCCAGGAGCTGCTGCCAGGCGGCGGGTGCGCCGATGCCCGGCACGTCGAGCAGCAGCGTCGTCAGCTCGCCCAGCTGCCGGGTGGACAGGGCCGCAGTCCGGGGCGTTCGCGCCGCCGGTGGTGCTGTTGGTGCCGGGGCGTCCAGGCAGGCCAGCAGTTCGAAGGCGAACGCGGCCGCGTGGCGCGCGGCTACGGGCTGCCAGTGGGTGTCGTGGGCCGCGTCCTTGTCGCCCAGCAGATCGGACACCCCCCGGACGACGAGAGCCCCCACCTGCGGATTGGTCCGGGCGGCCGTGAGCAGCCCGAGCCCCTCCGTCTCCACGGCCAGTGTGTCGCCGGCCACCTCGGCGAGCAGCCTGCCGGACGCCGACTCGGCGTGCGCGACCACCTTCGAACCGGCGGCCAGCGCGCCCACGTACGCGGCCGGGGTCCGCTCGGGCGGCGGCTCGACGCGCCGCTGCCAGTGCCGGTCGGCCGCGACCAGCCGGGCCCGCTGCACCAGGGCGAAGGCCGACGGCCAGGACTTGATCCGGGGCCGGAAGACGTCCCGCTCGTCCCGGCCGCTCTCGTAGCCGTACACGGTGTCCGCCACGACCACGTCGCCGAGCCGCGCGTCCTTGCGGCCGCCCGCCACGCCCACCAGGAGCAGGACCGAGGGGCGCAGCCGGGCGATCGCGCGCTCGGCCAGCACGGCCGCCAACTCGTTGCCCGGCCCGGCGAGTTGAACCCCGACGGTGAGCCGGCCGTGGTGGCCGGCGAAGTGGCCGATCTCGTGGACCGCGCCGTCGGCCGTGCGCCTGTCGCGGCCGGGTTCCAGATGGGCGACGACGGCCCGGTACTCGCATTCGATCGCCGTCAGCACGAACGCGTCGACCCTCTCCGCCCGCACTGACCGCCCCCTCCCCATGCCCGGACCCCCATGGTGAGGGATCCGCGTGAGCAGGGGAACCGTCCGGGAGGCGGGTACTCGCCCGCCGACGTGCCGCGACGTCCGACGTCTAGACTTCCCGGCAACGGCCAAGGCTCCGCCAGAAACCGAAGGGTACGCAACGTCTTGATACGGATCGACGCAGTCACCAAGCGATACCCGGACGGCACGGTGGCCGTCGACAGACTCTCCCTCGACATCCCGGACCGCGCGATCACCGTCCTGGTCGGCCCCTCCGGCTGCGGCAAGACCACGACGCTGCGGATGATCAACCGGATGGTCGAGCCCACCGAGGGCGGCATCCTCCTCGACGGCCGGGACATCCGGCAGCAGCCGGTCAACACCCTGCGCCGCTCGATGGGCTACGTCATCCAGAACGCGGGTCTCTTCCAGCACCGCACCATCGTCGACAACATCGCCACCGTGCCCCGCCTGCTCGGCTGGGGCAAGCAGAAGGCCCGGGCGCGGGCGGCGGAGCTGATGGAGCGGGTCGGGCTCGACGGCTCGCTCGCCAAGCGGTACCCGTACCAGCTCTCCGGCGGCCAGCAGCAGCGGGTCGGCGTGGCCCGCGCCCTCGCCGCCGACCCGCCGGTGCTGCTGATGGACGAGCCGTTCTCCGCCGTCGACCCGGTCGTGCGCAAGGGGCTGCAGGACGAACTGCTGCGCATCCAGAACGAACTGGGCAAGACGATCGTCTTCGTCACCCACGACATCGACGAGGCGATCAAGCTGGGCACGACGGTCGCGGTGCTGCGCACCGGCGGCAGGCTCGCCCAGTTCGCGCCGCCCGCCGAACTGCTCACCGCCCCCGCCGACCCGTTCGTGGAGGACTTCCTCGGCGCCGACCGGGGCATCCGCCGGCTGTCCTTCTTCTCCTCCGCCGGACTCGAGCTGCAGACCGGGCCCGTCGTCCCGCTCGACGCCGACGCCGAGCGGCTGGCCGCCGGCGGCCCGGCGCCCTACCGCCTGGTGACGGACGCCGACGGCAGGCCGCTGGGCTGGGGCGCGCCGGACGAGCTCACCGCCGGGGGGATCGACCGGGACCGGCTGCTGCCGTACGGGCGGCCGTTCCTGCCCGGCACCGACTCGCTGCGCACCGCGCTCGACGGGGCCGTACTGTCGCCCTCCGGCTGGGCCGTGGCGGTGGACGGCGAGGGCCGCGCCGTCGGCGTGGTCTCGCAACAGGTCATCGGCGAGGCGATCCGCGCGGCCCACACCGAGGACCGCCAGGACGCGAAGGCCGCGCGATGAACGGCTTCTTCGACATCCCGAGCGACCTCCAGTACGGCTACTTCGGCCTGATCGGCCTGCATCTGCGCGAGGCGCTGCTGCCGGTGCTGGCCGGGCTGCTCGTCGCGCTGCCCGTCGCCCAGTTCTGTGTGCGGTTCCGCTGGCTCTACGCCCCCGTGTTCGGCGTGACCACGGTGCTCTACGCCGTCCCGTCGCTGGCGTTCTTCGTGCTCCTCATCGACTACACCGGCATGACCGAGACCACGGTGATGATCCCGCTGGCGGTGTACAGCCTGGTGGTGCTGGTCCCGGCGATCGTGGACGGCGTCCGCTCGGTGCCGCCGGAGACCCTGGCCGCCGCGACCGCCATGGGGCTGGGGCCCGTACGGCGTTATCTCCAGGTGCAGCTGCCCATCGCGGTGCCCGCCATCATCGCGGGGCTGCGGGTCGCGGCCGTCTCGAGCATCTCCCTCGTCAGCATCGGCATGCTGATCGGCAACCAGGGCGCGCTCGGCAATCTGCTCAACGACGCCCAGATCTACCACCGGCCGCCGCTCGCGGTGAACTCCGTGCTGACCACCGCGGTGCTGGGCATCCTCGTGGACGCCGCGCTGGTCCTGGTCCGGGCCCTGCTGACCCCCTGGATGCCGCGGAAGGGTGCCACCCGGTGAACGTATTCGACTTCGCCCACGCCTTCTTCGGCGACGGCGCCCACTGGCACGGCCAGGACGGCATCCCCACCCGGGTCGGCGAGCACGTCCTGTACTCCCTGGAGGCCGTCGGGATCGCCGCCCTGATCGGGCTGCCCGTCGGACTCGTGACCGGTCACCGCGGGCGCGGCGGCAACGCGCTGGCGTCCATCGCCACGGCGGGCCGGGCGCTGCCCACCTTCGGCCTGCTGGTGCTGATGTTCACCTGGTTCGGTTTCGGTCTGCTGCCGGTGATGATCCCGCTGGTGGCACTCGCGGTGCCGCCGATCCTCGTCACCTCCTACGAGGCGGTCCGCTCCGTCGACCCGCCGCCGGTGGACGCCGCGCGGGGGATGGGGATGCCGGAGGCGCGGATCCTGCTGCAGGTGGAACTCCCGGTGGCGCTGCCGCTGGTCCTCAGCGGTCTGCGGACGGCGGCCATCCAGGTCGTCTCCACGGCCACCATCGCCGCCTACGTCAGCTTCGGCGGCCTCGGGCGGTACATCATCGACGGCCTGGCGCAGAGGGACTACGAGAAGGTCGTCGGCGGTGCCACCCTGGTCGTCGGGATGGCGCTGGCGACCCTGGGGGTGTTCTGGGCCGTGTCGAGGATCGCGGTCTCGCCGGGGGTGCGCAGGAGCGGCTGACCCGGCGTTCCGTCACCATCCGCCCCCAACCGGTCGCGGATCGAAGCCAATCGGTGACCCGAGATCACTTGACTGAGTCAGAACCGGCTGGATTGGATCGTTGAGTGACTTCATCCAACCGCATCAGCAGGTCCATCCGGAGGAACCGAGGCGCGGCCGTCGCCGCCCTCGCGGCGGCGACGGCGCTGCTGGCGGGATGCAACTCCTCCGACGGCAAGGCCGACAACCCCCTCACGGACAGCAACGCGAGCGGCGACAGCGTCGTCGTCGGATCCAACAACTTCGCCGAGAGCATCCTGCTCGCGGACATCTACGGCGAAGCCCTCAAGGCCAAGGGAATCAAGGTCACTTACAAGCCGAACATCGGCAGCCGGGAGACCACCTACGGTCTGCTCAAGAACGGCTCCGTCACCGTCCTGCCCGAGTACAACGGCGCCCTGCTGGCCTACCTCGACCCGAAGGCCGCTCCGAAGACGCTGGAGGCGACCACTTCGGCCATCGAGGCGAAGCTGCACTCGAAGCTGACCCTGCTGAAGCCCTCGCCCGCCGAGGACAAGGACTCGATCACGGTCAACGCGGCCACCGCCAAGAAGTACGGCCTCAGCGAGAAGTCCTCGATCGCCGACCTGAAGGACGTGGCGAAGGACCTGGCCATCGGCGCCTCGCCGGAGTTCCAGACCCGCCGGCAGGGTCTGGTCGGCCTGAAGTCCGTCTACGGGCTCCAGTTCAAGTCCTTCAAGGCGCTGGACGCGGGCGGCCCGCTCACCCAGGCGGCGCTGAAGAAGAACGCCGTGCAGGCCGCGGACATCTTCACCACGGACCCGACCATCTCCAAGGAGAAGTTCGTCGTCCTGCAGGACCCCGAGAACCTCTTCGGCTTCGAGAACGTGCAGCCGCTCGTCCGCAAGGGTGAACTCTCCCAGAAGGGCGTCGACGCGCTCGACGCCGTCTCCGCCAAGCTGGACACGGCGACCCTGCTCGACCTGGACACCCAGGTGCAGTCGCAGAACAAGGACCCGCTGGACGTGGCCAAGGCCTGGCTGGACTCCGCCGGTCTCAGCTGACCCGCGGGACCTACGCCGTCCCCCCGGAGGCCCGCACCGGTTCTCCGGCGTCCTGAGCCGCCGCCCGCGCCCGAGTACGGCGCCGGCGGCGGCTCACCCGGGGCGGCTGGTCGGGCAGCCAGCCGAAGGTGAGGCAGCTCCCGACGGCGCCGAGCAGCAGGCCCACCAGGAAGCCGCCCAGGTTCGAGGTGAGCCAGCTCCCCAGGGACAGCAGGATCCCGGTGAGGGAGTAGAAGAGGCGCTGGCCCGGGCTGAAGAGGATCAGCAGACCGCAGATCGTCATCAGCACCGGCAGCAGATAGCCGGCCAGGCCCTGCATGCCGATGTGCAGGATCACCGGGAGCGGTGCCTTCATGGTCACCAGGATCTCGGCACCGCCGAGCACCAGCAGCAGACCGCCCGCGAACGGCCGGCGCCCCCTCCACTGCCGGAAGCGGTTCACCGGGGGCAGCCGTCGCCGTCGAACCGCATGTGCAGGTTCGGCAGCTTGAACACGGCGGCGGTGGCCGCGTAGTTGTGCTGGTACAGATCGGTGATGACGACCTTGTCGGCCTGCTGTCCGTAGACGCCCTTGGGGCCCTGGACGTCCGCCTTGTCGAAGGTGCTGGCGTCCCGGCCGATCTCGATGCCGTCGAACGTGGCGTTGCCCTTGATGTCGTCCGAGTCGATGGCCAGGTTCGACACGCCGACCGGCCTGGAGCCGCCGCCGGCGGTGAGCACGAGCTGGATGCCGCCGAGGTCGACGCTCTGGCAGAGGTTGGTCAGGGTGCCGTCCTTCACCACCGAGGTGACGACGAGTTCCTGGCCGCCCGTGTCCCCCTGGTTCGGGCTGTTCTCGATCATGTTGTCCAGCGCGCCGAACTGCTCGAACCCGGTGCCCTCGAGCTTGTCCGCGGTGACCACGAACGGCATGCCGGAGATGGCGAACTGGACGCCGAGCGCCCCCTGCGCGGTCAGGATCGCGAGGCCGGCGGCGACCAGCGTCGCCGGCACCGCCATCATCGCGGCCCGGCGCGCCCGGACCCGTCCCCGTCCGGGGGTGTCGGGCACTTCGGGGGAACCGCTTGCGGCGTTCTCGGGGGTGTCTTCGGCGGACGGGAAGTCCGGTGACGAGGCCATGTGTCTGCTCCCATGGGCATGGATCGATGCGGATCGGGCTCCAGTGGCGCGGTGTCCTGGCGCGGACGGGGCTGTCACGCGTACGCCTCCTCGCACTCCCGGCGGGGGCAAGGGCTTTCTCGTTACGCGTCAGTAGCCTTCTCGGAAGTTACCGCCGGTTACTTTGAAGGGTCAAGGGAGTTGTGAAAATAGGGTGTCGAGGATGCGGTTGTACGGCAACTCCTGTTGTACGACTTGACGTTGATGGTCCATCAGGTCTAAAACTCTGCCTGATCTCCTCTGGATCCGTGGCGCCGGATCCGCCGAGCGGCGTCGGCCGCGTTCCCGGCCTCTTCTGATCACCGCTCCGCCCGGCAGCACGCCTGCCCGGTACGCTCCACCGCTCTTCGCGCTCTCGCCCCGCCGTGCCCGGTCCGGCCGTCCGGCCCGCGCGGCAGGTTCCTTCCCGGCTCCGCGCCGGTTCACCGATCGGCCGCCGCTGCCGGTCCGTCACGTACGGAGAAGGCGTCACGGACCGGCAACGGCGGTGGACCGGAGAGGCGTCATGCCCCGGTACGCCGCAAGGCCTCATCCCTTCCGACGGCACCCCCGAACCCCCCACCTCACCCCACGACACCCCCACTTCGAAGAGAGGCACCCGCATGCGTACGCGCACCCTCCTCGCCCTGGCCGGAGCCGCCACCGCGCTCACCGTCGCCGCCGCCGTCCCGTCCTCAGCGGCCGGCAGCGCCGTCCTGACCACGGGCGGCACCGGTGGCACCGCCGCCGCGGTCGGCGACACCCTGACCGCGCCGCTGGCCGCCGGCACCTCCGCCACCCTCTACTCGAGCGCGACCGGTACCAGCGGCGTGAGCTGCAAGACCTCCCAGTTCACCGCCAAGGTCACCGGCAACCCGGCCGCCCCCGGCACGGCCACCGAGTCGGTCACCGGGCACACCTTCGACCCGAGCAGCTGCACCAGCAACGTCGCCGGCGTGCTCGGCGTCAGCAGCATCGTGATCGACAACCTGCCCTACACCGCCACGGTCACCTCGGCCGGTGTCCTCAGCGTCACCCCGCCCAGCGGCTCCACCATTCAGACCACGGTCAAACTGAGCACCCTGCTCGGCACGGTCACCTGTGTCTACCGGGCGCCGGGCCTGACCGGAACCGCCGCCAACGGCGACAGCAGCATCAGCTTCACCAACCAGCAGTTCACCAAGTTCTCCGGCTCGTCCCTGTGCTTCGCCAACGGCTACTTCACCGCCAAGTACGCCCCCGTCACCGACGCCGGCGCCCGGGTCTACGTCAACTGACCACCCGGGAACGGGGTTCAGCGCCGCCGTAGCCGCGGGACGAGGACCGCGCCCGCGACGAGCACCAGTACCGCGGCGGCACCGCCCGCCACCAACGGAGCCGAGGGGCCCGCGTCCGCGCGGGTCTCCTCGGCCACCGGCGTGCCGTCACCGGCGTCGACCGACGGGGTGCCGGGGGTCCCGGCGGGAGCCGAAGCCGGGGCCGAAGCGGAAGCCGGTGACGAGGAACGGGCGGCCGGTGTCCGCGCGGGCCGTGCGCTCGCCGGGGCGTCCTGGCCGCCGGCGGTCTCCGGGGCCTTCGCCGCCGCGCCGGCCTTCTCCGGGAACACCACGTCGGAGCACGAGTAGTAGGTGTCCGGGGTGCTGCTGTTCTGCCAGATCGTGTACAGCATCTGACGTCCCGTCCGGTCCTTCGGCAGGGTGGCCGCCAGGTGGTACGCCCCGTTCGTCAGCGGCGGGTCCTTGACCTCCGCGAAGGGGCGCGTGGGCAGATCGGACCAGGTCAGCGGCTTCTCCGGGTCGTAGCCAGGCCGGGTGAGGTACAGCCGGAACGTGCCGGTGTGCGCGATCGTCGAGGCGTACGTCATCGTCAGCCGCCCGCCCGGGCTCAGCCGGGTCGCCGGCCAGTCCGCCCTGGGCAGGTCGAGCCCCCGGTAGGCGGGCAGGTTCCCGCTGCACAGTCTGCCGTCGGGGATCACCTGCCGGTCCCGGCCGGCCACGCCGGCCACGCGCAGGTTGTCCCATGCGGTGAACGGCGCGCCGTTCGCGGACGTCGCGGCCCGGCAGGCCGCGGACCGGTTCGCGGAGCCGCCCTCGGGTGAGCAGGCGTACACCCGGCTGACCGGGTCCGTGGGGGCGCCGTGGGCCAGGGCGGGCCCCGCCATCCACGGCAGGAGCAGGAGCGGGAGAGCCGCCGCGGCAGCCGTGGCGCTCAGGCGGGCGGTCATCCGAGTCATCCGGGACGTCTCCTCGGCGGGCGCGGGAACGAGGTCTGCCGCATCCAGTACGGCAGGCGCGTTCCCGGCGTTCATCACAGACCGCGTCGGCTGTTTTCACATGCCTGCGTGCCCGACGCCCGGCCGGCGGGGCGCCCGCTCGGCGCCGTGCCGGCCGACGCTCATCCGCATGACGGTACTTGGCTTCCGGAAACCGTCGAAGTAGCGGAACAGGGGCTTCCCGCTGGTGGGCGTTTGCGGAACGCAAGTCGGGTCCGGAGCGCGCGCGGACGGGCCGAAACTGCCCTCGGGAAAGTTCCGCCCGGCCGACTCCCGTCGCCCCTGCGTGAGTTATCGTGTGCGTGAGGTCAAAACAAACCGCGTGTCCCGTTCGGTCGAGGCGCGAGGAGGGGGCATTCGATGGCCAGGCAGTTACGGGCGGAGCAGACACGGGCGACGATCATCACGGCCGCCGCCGACCTGTTCGACCGGCAGGGCTACGAGTGCACCAGCCTGAGCGACATCGTCGGCCACGCGAAGGTCACCAAGGGGGCGCTGTACTTCCACTTCGCCGCCAAGGAGGATCTCGCCCACGCGATCCTCGACCTCCAGTCCAGGGCCGCGCAGAAGGTCGTCGACGACGTCGAGCGCCGTGGCTACTCCTCGCTGGAGGCCCTGATGCGCGCCACGTTCGCCGTCGCCCGGCTCGCCGTCGAGGACCCGGTGCCGCGTGCCGGACTGCGTCTGGCCACCACGGACGTCCCGGTGCGGCCGCCGATGCGGCATCCGTTCACCGAGTGGCTGGAGTTCGCCGGCCGGAAGTTCACCGGTGCCGTCCGGGAGGCCGATGTGCACCCCGAGATGGACGTGGGCGTCGTCGCGCACTCCCTCGTCTGCTTCTTCATCGGCACCCGGGTCGCCGGCCGTTCCCTCGAACCGGTCGGACGGCTGCCCCGGCGAGTGGCCGAGATGTGGCACCTCATGATCCGGGGCGTGGTGCCGGTGCACCGGCGTCCGCGCTACCTCACCCTCGCCACGCAGCTCGAGCGGGAGATCAGAACCGGCTGACCAGCGCGGTACGGTGACGGGCATGCCAGACACCTCCGACGCGCCCGTGCTCCTCGGGAACGAACCCGGCTCGTTCCCGCACAGCGTGCTGGCCGAGCGGCACCCCGCGATCATCCGGCGGGTGCGGGACGCCTTCCCCTACGGTCCGGTGCAGCACCGGGCGCTGGACGAGCTGCTGGAGAGCTGTGTCTCCGGCGTGCTCGCACCGCTGCCCGAGGACGCGGGCGACCTGGCGCGGTGGCGTGCCTGGGGCCTGGACGACCACGTGGGCCGGTCCTGGTTCGACGTGCCGTGGCTGTGGTCCGAGAGCTACTTCTACCGCCTGCTGCTGGAGGCCGTCGGCTACTTCGGCCCCGGCGCCTGGCAGGGCGTCGATCCCTTCCGGCCCTTCAAGCGCGCCGAACTCGACTCCCCGGAGACCGGCGAGGAACTGGCCGCGCTCGACGCGCTCCGTGACCGGCCGGAACCGGACCGGGCCCGCGCCCTGCTGCACGGTTCGCTCTGGGGCAACCGTGCCGACCTGGGCTTCCGCCTCTCCGCCGGGGCCGGCGAGGACGCCGCGCCGGTGCCCGCCCTGGTCGCCGACGACAGCGAGACCCTGTGGTCGCTGCTGCCGCCCTCCGGCACCGGCACGCTGTGCCTGGTAGCCGACAACGCGGGCCGCGAACTCGTCCCCGACCTGCTGCTGATCGCCCACCTGCTCGGCGCGGGCCGCATCGGCAGGGCGGTGCTGCACGTCAAGCCGTACCCGTACTACGTCTCCGACGCCACCACCGCCGACGTGGTCGACGCCCTGCGGCGGCTCGTCGCGGCGCCCGGAGCGGCGGGGGAGTACGGGCGGCTGCTCTGGGCGGCCATGGCCGACGGGCGGGTCACGGTACGCGCCCACCCCTTCTCCGGTGGCCCGCTGCCGTACGCCGGCCTGCCGGACGAGCTGCGGGCCGAGTTCGCCCCGGCCGCCCTGACCGTCGTCAAGGGCGACCTCAACTACCGTCGTCTGGTGGGCGACCGGCGGTGGCCGCCGACCACGTCCTTCCAGGAGGTGACCGCCGGCTTCCCCGGCCCGGTCGCCGCCCTGCGCACCCTGAAGTCCGACGTGATCACCGGCCTCACCGCGGCCACCGAGGCCGCGCTGGTCGCGGCAGAGGGACAGCGCTGGCGCACCGCCGGCACCCACGCCCTCATCCAGGTGAACGCCTCAGGCAACGTACGCGGGCAGTGACTTGACGCCGTTGATGAAGTTGGACACCAGCCGCCGGGCCGGACCGGCCGGCCGCGGGCCGGGCAGGGCGCGCAGCACCTCCTCGTGCAGCAGCCGCAGTTGCAGCCGTGCGAAATGGGCGCCCAGGCAGACGTGCGGGCCGTCCCCGAAGGAGACGTGCGGGTTGGGCGCGCGGGTGAGGTCCAGCCGCCCGGGACCGGCGAAGACCCGCTCGTCCCGGTTGGCGGAGGCGTGGAACACCACGACCTTCTCACCCGCCCGGATCCGGCGGCCCGCCAGCTCGGTGTCGCGCGCCGCCGTCCGCCGGAACGTCAGCACGGGCGGATGCCAGCGCAGCAACTCCTCGACGGCCGGTCCGAGTCCGGCCTCCCCGGTGCGCAGCCTCCGGTAGGCGTCCGGGTGCTCCATCAGCGCCAGCAGCCCGCCGGGGGCCGCGCTGCGCACGGTGTCGTTGCCCGCGACGGTGAGCAGGAAGAAGAACATCTCCAGCTCGGCGCCGCCGAGTTCCCGGTCGTGGGCGAGGGCCGTCAGGATGTCGTCCGCCGGGAACCGCCGCTTGTGCGCGACCAGTTCCCGGGCGTACTCGAACATGTCCCGCAGTGCGGCCGGCGACCGCGGATTCACCGGCCTGCCCGATCCGTCCAGCGCCGGGGGAGCGGCCTCGTCCGGGTCCTGGTACCCGATCACCCGCTGCGTCCAGTGCAGCAGGAGCCCGCGGTCGCTCTCCGGAACACCCAGCAGGTCGGCCAGGTTGAGCAGGGCGTACTCGTCGGTGACGGCGGCCACCAGATCGACCGTGCCGTCGCCCGAGCGCGCCTCCCGCAGCGCCCGCGCGAGCAGGGCGCGCGCCCGCTCCCGCGCCACCGCCGCGAAGCGGTCGACGCGGCCCGGTGTGAACGCCCGGCTCACCCGTCGCCGCAGCCCGCCGTGGTCCGGCGGGTCCTGATTGAGCATCATCCGCCGGATGAACGGCAGGTCGTCCGGGTCGGGATCCCGGATCTGGGTGGCACCGAGGTGCGAGGAGTACGTCGCCGGGTCCTTGAGCACGCGCACCACGTCGGCGTGCCGGGACACCGCCCAGAAGCCGGGGCCGGCCGGCCAGCCCAGCACCTCCGCCTCCTCCTGCCAGGCCACCGGGTGGTGGTCGCGCAGGACGCGGTAGTCGGCGTGGGGCACCCCGGCGGCGTAGCGGCGCGGGTCGAAGACGTCGGGCACCGGCGGGGCCTCGCGCACGCTCACGCGGGCCCGCCCCCGTCCGCTCGCGGGAAGGTCGTCACGCTCCTACCGTGGCCCGCGCCGGGGCGCCCGGCAAGAGCGCGGACGTGCACCGCCGCGCGCACCGGGCGCGTGGGCCGCCAACGGCACCGGTGCTCGCGCCAGTTGTCCCGTTCCATGGCATTTCACGCGATGGTGTGATCATGCGCCGCCCCCCGGATGGCCCTGACGGGCGCCGGGTAGGGCCCCGCCATGACGCAGCCGTTCGAACTCCCGCACTTCTACATGCCGTATCCCGCGCGGCTCAACCCGCACCTCGACGAGGCACGGGCCCACTCGACGGCGTGGGCGCGCGAGATGGGCATGCTGGAGGGCTCCGGGATCTGGGAGCAGGCCGACCTGGAGGCGCACGACTACGGGCTCCTGTGCGCCTACACCCACCCCGACTGCGACGGACCCGCCCTCTCCCTGATCACCGACTGGTACGTGTGGGTGTTCTTCTTCGACGACCACTTCCTGGACATGTACAAGCGCACCCAGGACCGCGCCGCCGGAAAGGCCCACCTGGACCGACTGCCCCTGTTCATGCCGCTCGACCCCGCCACGCCCGTGCCGGAGCCGGAGAACCCGGTCGAGGCGGGCCTCGCCGACCTGTGGCGGCGCACCGTGCCGACGATGTCCGTCGACTGGCGGCGGCGCTTCTCCGTCGCCACGGAGCACCTGCTCAACGAGTCCCTGTGGGAACTGTCCAACATCAACGAGGGGCGGATCGCCAACCCGGTCGAGTACATCGAGATGCGCCGCAAGGTGGGCGGCGCCCCCTGGTCGGCGGGGCTGGTGGAGTACGCCACCGCCGAGGTGCCCGCCGCCGTCGCCGGCACCCGGCCGCTCAGGGTGCTCATGGAGACGTTCTCCGACGCGGTCCACCTGCGCAACGACCTCTTCTCCTACCAGCGCGAGGTGGAGGACGAGGGCGAGAACAGCAACGGCGTCCTCGTGCTGGAGCACTTCTTCGGCTGCACCACCCAGGAGGCCGCCGAGACCGTCAACGACGTCCTCACCTCACGTCTGCACCAGTTCGAGCACACCGCCCTCACCGAAGTGCCCGCCGTCGCCCTGGAGAAGGGACTCGCCCCCGGCGAGGTCGCCGCGGTGGCCGCCTACGCCAAGGGACTCCAGGACTGGCAGTCCGGCGGCCACGAATGGCACCTGCGCTCCAGCCGCTACATGAACGCGGGCGCCCGGTCCGCCTCCCCGTGGCAGGTGCCGAGCGGCCCCGGCACCTCGGCCGCCGATGTCGGCGCGCTGCTCGCCGCGGCCGCCGCGGAACGCCTGCGCGCCCACGCGCACGTGCCGTTCCAGAAGGTCGGCCCGTCCCGGCTGCCCGACTTCCACATGCCGTACGAGCTGGCGCTGAGCCCCCATCTGGACTCGGCCCGCCGCAACCTCGTCACCTGGTCGCACCGCACGGGCATCCTCGGCGAGGGCGTCTGGGACGAGGACAAGCTCGCCGCGTACGACCTCGCGCTCTGCTCCGCCGGCCTCGACCCGGACGCCACCCCCGAGGCCCTCGACCTCAGCGCCCAGTGGCTCGCCTGGGGCACGTACGGCGACGACTACTACCCCCTGGTGTACGGCCACCGCCGGGACCTGGCCGCCGCCCGGCTGACCACGGCCCGGCTCTCCGCCTGCATGCCGGTGGACGGCGAACCGGCCGTCGTCCCCGTGAGCGCCATGGAGCGCGGCCTGACCGACCTCTGGGCGCGTACGACCGCGGAGATGACACCCGGCCAGCGGCGCACCCTCAGGGCGGCCGTGGACACCATGACCGAGAGCTGGGTGTGGGAGCTGTCCAACCAGGCGCTGCACCGCGTCCCCGACCCGGTCGACTACCTGGAGATGCGGCGCTCGACCTTCGGCTCCGACCTCACCCTGAGCATGTGCCGCGTGGGCCACGGCCCGGCGATCCCGCCCGAGGTCTACCGCAGCGGACCGGTGCGCTCCCTGGAGAACGCCGCGATCGACTACGCCTGCCTCCTCAACGACATCTTCTCGTACCAGAAGGAGATCGAGTACGAGGGCGAGATCCACAACGCCGTGCTCGTCGTGCAGAACTTCTTCGGCGTGGACTACCCGGCCGCGCTCGGCGTCGTGCACGACCTGACGACCCAGCGGATGCGGCAGTTCGAGCACGTCGTCGCGCACGAACTGCCGGTCCTCTACGAGGACTTCCAGTTGTCCGGTGAGGCGCGCGCGGCGATGGACGGCTATGTCCTCGACCTGCAGAACTGGATGGCGGGCATCCTCCACTGGCACCGGGAGGTCGACCGCTACAAGGCCGAGTGGCTCGGCAGCCGCGCCCACGGCTTCCTGCCGGGCCGTGCCCCCGGTGTGCCGGTGCCGTCCCCGGGCTGACGGAGCGGGCCGACGCGGCGGGCGTGAGCCGTGGGCCACCGGGCCGGCGGCTCACGCGCCGGCCCGCGTCCGGACACCGGCCCCAGGCATACCCCGTGCCACCCTGCGGCCAGTCTCACTCGTTCGTGACTCGTCGCGGCCCGGCGCCCCGGGTAGGCACCCTCCGGAGGCGAGCGAACCATGGAACAGACAGCGTTGCGGCCCAAGCCGATGCCCGGCCGGGAGCGCCGGGAGGAAACCGCCGCGGAGCCCGGCCCCGGCCGCCCGCACGCCGCGGGCCGCCGCGGCCGGCGGCTGCGGACCCTGCTGCTCGGGCTGCTGAGCGCAACCGTCGTCCTGCTCTGCGGGGTGGGCATCGGCACGGTGGGCGCCACCGTGATCGGCTCGAGCCGGCCGGCCGGGCTGCGGCAGCAGGCCCCGCCGAGCGCCCACCCCGCCGGAACGGCCCCCCTGTCCACCGCCGCCACCGCCTTGCCGGGCCCCGCCGAACTCCGCGCCACCGGTGCGACGCTGGGGGTGGAGGCCGTGGACGCCCAGAAGGCGGGCGCGCTCGTGACCGGCGTCCACGTGCCCGGCCCCGGCTACACGGCCGGACTGGTCCGCGGCGACGTCCTGCTCCAGTTCGGCGCCGCCCGGGTGGACACCGCCGCCGACCTGGCCCGCGCCGTGGCGCAGGCCCGGCCCGGGGCCGCGGTGACCCTCACCGTCCGCCACGCCGGGGGCGGCTACCAGCAGCTGACCGTCGTACCGGGTGTCGTGACCTGAGCGGCGGCACGCCGCCCGGGCGGGGCGCCCGGAACCCGCGGATCTCAGGGTTCCGGGCCCCCTGACGGGCCCCGCGCCCGCGAACCGCCGCGCGCGCGACTCGGTCATCGGCTCGCGCAGCCCGGCCCGGCCGGGCAGGATGCTGCCCGGAACCGCTTCACCCCGCCACTCGACCGCGCTCGGAGGCCCCGGATGACCGGCAGCACGCCCGCGCCCTTCACCGCCGACGACTACAGGGCCCGCATGGAGCGCGCCGCGCGCTCCGCCGCCGAAGCCGGCCTCGCCGGACTGCTCGTGGCACCGGGTCCCGACATGGTCTGGCTGACCGGCTACACGCCCACCGCGGTCACCGAGCGGCTCACCGTGCTGGTGCTGGCCCCCGGACGCGACCCCGTGCTCGTGGTGCCCACCCTGGAGGCACCGGACGCCGAGCGGTCGCCCGCCGCTTCCGTGCTCACCCTGCGTGACTGGACCGACGCCAAGGACCCCTACGCCGTCACCGCCGGACTCCTGGCGGAGCGGGGGCGCCTCGGCATCAGCGACAACACCTGGGCGATGCACCTGCTGGGCCTCCAGCGCACCCTGCCCGGCACCTCCTACGCCGCCCTCACCGACGCCCTGCCCATGCTGCGCGGCGTCAAGGACGCCGCCGAACTGGAACTGCTGGCGGCCGCCGGAGCCGCCGCCGACCAGGCGTTCGAGGAGATCCGGAAGGTGCCCTTCGCCGGCCGCCGCGAGTCCGACATCGGCCGCGACCTCGCCGACCTGCTGCTGCGCTTCGGGCACTCCCAGGTCGACTTCACCATCGTCGGCTCGGGCCCCAACGGCGCCAACCCGCACCACGAGGTCGGCGACCGCGTCATCCGGCCCGGCGACATGGTGGTCCTGGACTTCGGCGGCCTCAAGGACGGCTACGGCTCGGACACCACGCGCACGGTGCACGTCGGCGAGCCGACCGAGGAGGAGCGCCGGGTCCACGACACCGTCCGCGCCGCGCAGGAGGCGGGCTTCCGGGCCGTGCGGCCGGGCGTCGCCTGTCAGGAGGTCGACCGCGCCGCCCGCGCGGTCATCACCGACGCCGGATACGGCGAGTACTTCATCCACCGCACCGGGCACGGCATCGGCGTCACCACGCACGAGCCGCCGTACATGATCGAGGGCGAGGAGCAGCCCCTGGTGCCCGGCATGTGCTTCTCGGTGGAGCCCGGCATCTATCTGCCGGGCCGGTTCGGCGTGCGGATCGAGGACATCGTCACGGTGACCGCGGACGGCGGACGCCGCCTCAACAACACCACCCGTGAGATGGTCGTGGTGGACTGAGGCGACCGGGACACACCCACTCTCGACGACGGATCGGAACGGCTGCGCGCGACCCATGACCCAGGCACCGACACCCACCGCGGACACCGTCCGCCGACTGGTCCGCTCGCTGCTCAAGGAGAGCACCGGCCGGAACGCCGGCCAGGCCGGGGGACCGGACGTCCGCCCGGTCGGCGAGGACCACGAGCACACCTGGTGGGTCGGCACCCGGCAGGTGCTGCGCCTCGCCCCCGACCGGGACGCCTCCGCGCGCCGCCGCCGGGAACTGCGGCTGCGCGACCTGGTCCGCCCGCACGTGCCCGTCACCGTCCCGGTCAGCGTCGCCCACGGCGACTGGGCGCCCGGACTCGCGTACACCCTCGACACGGTGGTGCCCGGCGGCACCGCCGACGAGCACGACGTCTCCGCCGTGGGCGAGGACGACCTCGCCGGGCTGCTCGGCGGGCTGCGCGCGGTGCCGGTACGGCAGGCCGAGGCGCTCGGGGTGCCGCGCACCGCCCCGCGCTCCCTGGACGCGCTGCGCCGCATGGCCGTGCAGGCGGCCGAACGGCTCGCCGCCGCCGACGAGTTCGACGCCACCCGACTGCATCTCACCCCGCCCGGCGCCGCCCAGCTCGCCGCGCAGCACGGCACCGCCGTCCTGACCCACCACGGTCTCATCGGGGAGCACGTGGTGGTCAGCGCCGACGGCCGGGTGCGCGGTGTCCTGGACTGGACCGAGGCGGCCCTCGGCGACCCCGCCGAGGACATCGCCGGGCTCGCCGTGGCCGTCGGCTCCCCGGCCGCCGTGCGGGCCGCCACCCTCGCCGGGTACGGCCCCCGCCCCTGCCTGCGCGGCCTGTGGCTCGCCCGCTGCGACACCGTGCTGCGGCTCGCCGGCCACCTGGAGGGCCGCGCCCCCGGCTCCCCGACGCTGCTGCGCAGCCGGCTGCGGCGCGCCTGGGAGCCGATCCTGCTGGAGCGGGTGACCGACTTCAAGGACGAGGACGACACCCCGCCGTAGCCACGGGCCCCGGCACGCCGGCGTGGCCGCGGCTCAGGGCTGGATCAGCACCACGCACGACTCCCCGGGCACCTGCAGCAGTCCGTCCGGGCCCGGCGCACGTACCGGGTCCCACGCGGCGAGGACCTCCACCCGGCCGGTGCCCAGCGGGATCGCGGCCGGCTCCTTGCCCAGGTTCACCGCCACCCGGACGTCCCCGCGCCGGAACGCCAGCCAGCGGGCCTCGGCGTCGTGGGCCACCTTCGTGTCGGCGAGGTCTGGATCGGTCAGGTCCGGCTGCTCCCGGCGCAGCGAGATCAGCCGCCGGTACCAGGCCAGCACGCGCGCGTGCGGCTCGCGCTCCCGCTCCGACCAGTCGAGGCAGGACCGGTCCCGGGTCGCCGGGTCCTGCGGATCCGGTACGTCCTCCTCGGCCCAGCCGTGCTGCGCGAACTCCCGTCGCCTGCCCCGCCGTACGGCCTCGGCCAGTTCCGGGTCCGTGTGGTCGGTGAAGAACTGCCAGGGGGTGCCCGCCGCCCACTCCTCGCCCATGAACAGCATCGGCGTGAACGGCGCGGTCAGCGTGAGCGTCGCCGCGCAGGCCAGCAGACCGGGGGAGAGCCGCGCGGAGAGCCGGTCCCCCTGCGCCCGGTTGCCGATCTGGTCATGGGTCTGGCTGTAGCCCAGCAGCCGGTGCCCGGCCACCCGGGCCCGGTCCAGCGGCCGGCCGTGGGCGCGGCCGCGGAAGCTCGAGTACGTCCCGTCGTGGAACCAGCCCCCGGTGAGCGTCTTGGCGAGCGCGTCGAAGGGGTCCCGCGCGAAGTCGGCGTAGTACGCCTGGGACTCGCCGGTCAGCGCGGTGTGCACGGCGTGGTGGAAGTCGTCGTTCCACTGGGCGTGCAGCCCGAGGCCGTTCTCCGCGCGCGGCGTGATGAACCGCGGGTTGTTCAGGTCCGACTCGGCGATCAGCGACAGCGGGCGGCCCAGTTCGCCCGCGAGGCCGTCGACGGCGGCGGACAGCTCCTCCAGGAAGTGGCACGCGCGCGTGTCGTACAGCGCGTGCACGGCGTCCAGCCGCAGCCCGTCGAGCCGGTAGTCCCGCAGCCACGCCAGCGCGCTGCCCACCAGGAACGCGCGTACCTCGTCCGAGCCGGGCGCGTCCAGGTTCACCGCCGAACCCCACGGCGTGTGGTGCGTGTCGGTGAAGTACGGCCCGAACTCCGGCAGGTAATTGCCCGACGGGCCCAGGTGGTTGTGCACCACGTCCAGGATCACGGCCAGACCGAGTTCGTGTGCCCGGTCCACGAACCGCTTCAGCGCCTCGGGGCCGCCGTACGGCTCGTGCACCGCCCACAGCGACACCCCCTCGTACCCCCAGCCGTGCCGTCCGGGGAACGGGCACAGCGGCATCAACTCCACATGGCTGATGCCGAGTTCCACCAGGTGCTCCAGCCGGGCCGCGGCCGCGTCCAGGGTGCCCTCGGGGGTGAACGTGCCCACGTGCAGCTCGTAGAGCACCGCCCCCGGCAGCCCGCGGCCCGCCCACGCGGCCCGCCACGCGTAGCGTCCGTGGTCGACGACCGCGCTCAGGCCGTCCGGGCCGTCCGGCTGCCGGCGCGAGCGCGGGTCGGGCCGCACGGGACCGTCGTCCAGCGCGAACCCGTACCGCGAGCCGTCCCGCGCCGTGGCCTCCCCCCGCCACCAGCCGGCCCGCCGCGGATCGGGTTCCAACGCGCCTGTCGCGCCGTCGCAATGGAGCGTCACACGGTCTGCCCGCGGTGCCCACACCTCGAACTGCACGGACGGTCCCCCTTCGTCTGCTCACCGTGATGGAGTCACCTCCATCGTGCCGCGAAAGCGATCAATCCGCTTTCGAATCCGGGCTTTCCCGGCGGGTGTCGCGCCGGTTCGCCGGTGTCGGCACCGTTTTCCCCGATTCTGGACACCGGGGGTTCACACCCCTGACAATCACCAGCGTGACGTCGTCCTTCGAGTTCCCCCTGCACCCCGCGCGGCTGTCCGACGCGGAGCGCGACAAGGCGCTGCGGGCGCTGCGGGAGGGCGTCGCCATGGGACGGCTGTCGCACGACACCTTCGTGCACCGCATGGAACTGGCCCTCGCCGCCCACGGCGCGGACGAACTCGCCGCCCTCACCGCCGACCTGCGCCGCGAGAACCGCTTCTCGCGCGCGGTGTTCGGCACCGTCGAGGCCGTCTCCGGCTTCACCGTGCGGCTGCGCCGGGCCTGGCAGGCCGAGCGGCTGCCCAAGCTGCTCCTGCCGCACCCGGAGGGCGGACACCCGCTGCGCATCGGCCGCGATCCCGCCAACGGGCTGCGCCTCAACCACGACACGGTCTCCCGGGTGCACGCCGAACTGCGGCGCCAGGGCGGCATGTGGATCCTCAGGGACCTCGGTTCCACCAACGGCACCACCGTCAACGGCCGCCGGGTGACCGGCGCCGTCGTGGTCCGCGAGGGCGACCAGGTCGCCTTCGGCCGCACCGCCTTCCGGCTGGCGGCGCACCGCGACACCTGACCGGACCGGCGCACGGCCGTCCGCCCGCGCGGTTCCGTTCGGGTGAGTGGGGGTGGGGAGCGCGGGCCGCCGTGCCGATGCAAGGGGCATGACGTACTTCACCCGAGCGACCGCGGCCGCCGGCGCCGTGCTGGCCGCCGCCGGCCTCCTCGTCGCGGGGCCGGCCCAGGCCGCGCCCCGCGCCACATCGTCCGGCGACTGGCTCTTCCTCACCGTCACCCGCGGCGAGAGCCCGTCCCTCGACTCCCACGGCACCCTGCTGCTGTGCGACCCGCCGCAGGGGCAACCGCACGCGGCCGACGCCTGCGCCGCGCTCACCCGGGCCGGCGGGGACGTCGCGCGCATCCCGCAGAAGGACGTGTTCTGCCCGATGATCTACGCCCCCGTGACCGCCCGGGCGCACGGGGAGTGGAAGGGGCGGCCGGTCGAGTTCCAGGAGACGTACGCCAGCAACTGCGTCATGGACGCCCGCACGGGTTCGGTCTTCGCCCTGGACGACTGACCCGCACGGGACCTGCCGGGCGGGCAGGACGGCGGACAGGGCGCTACGGACCCGGGCGGACGCGGTCCGCCCCGTGGACCGCCGGGGCGCGGGGCGGCGCGGACGCCGCACTCCGCCCCGCCCCGGCGACGCCTCACTCAGCCGGCTCCCGGGCCTGCTGGGCCGCCACCAGCACCGTCCGGGCCTGGTGCTCCACCTGGTCCTCCAGAGGCACCCAGCGGGCCCGGAAGCGCGCCGCGTAGGCCTCGCACCAGAAGGCGACGAGCCGCTCCAGACCGGGGGCCGCCCGGTCGTCCGTCTCCCGCAGCACCCGAAGCAGCATCGCCGCGGCCCGCAGCGGCAGCCGCCGCCCGAAGGCGTCCACACTGCCGACGTAGGCCATCGTCGTCGCGGCCGGCGGGGTCTGGACCCAGTCCCGGGCCAGCCCCGGCATCAGATCGAGGACCCAGCGGGCGGCCCGCAGCAGCGGCCCGTCCGTGTCCCCCAGCCGGGGCAGCGCGTCGTCGAACACCCGCTCGACCTCCAGCGCGTCCCGCAGCAGCCGCGCCGCCAGCCGCCGTATCGCGGCCGCCGGCGCCGGGTGCGGAGCCGGGTCGCCGACCAGGTCGCTGGCCCACATCGGGACCTCCACCACCGCCGTCAGACCGCCGTAGCGGTGCGCGTGGTACCAGGTGCTGCGCCGGGCGTCGTCCGGCAGGCTCGGGTAGGCGACGCCGCTCTCGGGGCCGGGCATCACATGCACCCCGGGCCCCGAGGCAGGCCAGCCCGCCGCGTCCGAGGCGCCCGTCTCCACCGGTATGTGCAGCTCGGCCGCCGACTTGGCGAACGGCTCGGCGAGGCCCGGCACGTCCTTCGTCAACTGCACCCAGCTGCCGCCCAGATCGGTGCCGTGCAGCGTCACCTGGAGGTACGGGCGCACCTCGTCGATCACCCCGGTCAGGGCCCGTGTCTCGGGCGGCAGCCGGTCGGGCGGCAGCACGGCGGGCGACCACTCGGGCTGCTCCGCGCCCGTGGGCCGGTAGAACCCCCGGTGGTAGTCGAGCAGGCTGCGCGGCGCCGGGGTCACGTGCAGGCTCGCGCCGTCCGGATCCGCGCACAGCAGGAAGTGCCAGGAGATGTCCGTCCTCAACTCGCGTGCGGACAGCACCCGTTCGGCCAGCTCCCGCAGAGTGCAGCCGCCCGTCGGCTCGTTGGCGTGGGCACCCGCCACCACCAGCACCGCCCGGCGGGCGTGCCCCACCGACAGCAGGTGCAGCGGCCGGCCGGCCCGCGAGGCGCCCACCTGCCTGAGCGCGCACAGCCGGGGCTCCGTGGCGGCCAGCGCCCGGGCGGAGGCGACCAATTGGGGAACGCTGGGATAGCGCAGCTCCGGCAGGAGACTCACCCCCGACTTGTCCAACCGGCTTCGCCCTCCCAGTGCCGCACGGCGTGGGTGAACTGTCAAGGACAGCGGGGGGAGCCTCGCGGGGGCGCCCGGGCGCATTCACCGACCCGCCTCAGTCCTCGCCGGTCCGCTCCAGCAGGGCCACGGGGAACGCGCCGAAGAGGTCCGCCGCACGCGCGTGTCCGGTGAACTCCCGTCCCGGGCCGAGCACGTCGGCCCACCGCCCGGGCGGCAGCTCCAGGCGGGTCTCCCGCCAGCCGCCCGAGTCCGCCAGCCGCAGCGACAGCCGGGTCACCGCCGTGACCACCTCACCCGAACGAGTGAACGCCAGGCAGTGCTCCGCGGCCGGCCCGTCCGCCGCCAGCGGGGCGTACGTCGCGCTCGTGCCGAACGCGCCGGGGCGGCGGGCGCGCAGCCGCAGGGCCGCCGCCGTCAGCGCGTCCTTCTCGCCGGGAACCGGGGGCGGGAACGGAACCGGCCGCCGGTTGTCCGGGTCGACCAGCGCCCGGTACTCGCTCTCCGTGCCCTGGTACAGGTCCGGCACCCCCGGCATCGTGAGCTGGACCAGCGCGGTGCCCAGGACGTTCGCCCGGATGTGCGGCTCCAGCGCCTTGCGCAGGGCGGCCACCCGCTCGCCGGGCGGCCCGCACGGTCCCGCCGTGAGGAACGCGGCCACCGCCTCCTCGTACGACGGCTCCTGCTCGGTCCAGCTCGTGTACATCCCCGCCTCGCGGACGTGCTTGAGCAGCGCCTCCCGGATCCGCTCCTCGTCCGCGGGGCCGAGCCCGAACACCGTCTGCCAGGCCGCCCAGGCGAGCTGCCCGTCGGGGGCGCCCGCCTCGCCCCGGGAGACCTCGGCGAGCACCTTCGCCCAGCTGTCCGGGCACTCGGTGAGCACGGCCAGCGCGGCCCGCACGTCCGCGCTGCGCTTGGTGTCATGGGTGGTGACGACCGTGCCGGTGGCCGGCCAGTCGCGCTGCACGCGCGCGCAGTACGCGTGGAAGTCCTCCGGGGACACCCCGGGCGAGCCCGGATCGCCGCCCACCTCGGCCGCCGGGAGCAGCGGCACGTAGCGGTAGAACGCGGTGTCCTCCACGGCCTTGGCGCGCAGCGCCGACGCGGTCTGCGCGAACCGGGTGCGGAACTCCAGCCGGTCGGCGGCGTCCGGGGCCGAGGGATCGCCCGGGTCCCCGACGAGCAGCCGCCGCACGACGCCCACCGCGTCCGCCTCCTCGGGCACCACGAAGGCCAGCCGGGCCTCCTCGGCGGCCTGCTCGGTGATGACGGCCGAGGCGTCCTGGGAGGCGTAGGGCCGGTAGACCCGCATCCGCACCAGCAGCTCCTCCACGGCCGTGCGCAGCGCCCACGGCGCCCGGTCGCGCAGCGACAGGTCCGGTGAGCCGGCGCACAGCCGGGCCGCCACCCGGGTGAGCCGGTCGGTCTCGGTGGCCAGTTCGTGCGTGAGCACCTTGTAGGCGGCCCGCCGGACGGTGGCGTCCCAGTTGCCGCCCCGGTCCGTCTGCGGGGCCGCGAACGCCCGGTAGCGGCCGAGCAGCTCGTAGGCCCCGGTGCGGTCCGTGAACAGCCCGTCGACGTGGCGCAGGGCGTCGTAGCCCGTGGTGCCCGCCACCGGCCAGGAGGCGGGCAGGGACTCGCCGTCGGCGAGGATCTTCTCCACCACGGTCCAGCGCCCGCCGGTGGCCTCGTGCAGGCGCCGCAGATAGCCGTCGGGGTCCGCGAGCCCGTCGGGGTGGTCGATCCGCAGCCCGTCGACCACGCCCTCGTGGAGCAGCTGGAGGATCTTGCCGTGGGTGGCGTCGAACACCTCCGGGTCCTCCACACGCACCCCGATCAGCTCGGAGATGCTGAAGAAGCGCCGGTAGTTCAGCTCGGTACGGGCCAGCCGCCACCACACCGGGCGGTACCACTGCGCGTCCAGCAGCCGGGGCAGCGGGAGGCCGGCGGTGCCCTCGCGGACCGGGAAGGCGTGGTCGTGGTAGCGCAGCACGTCCCCGTCGACCACCAGCTCGTCCAGCACGGAGCCGG
Source organism: Streptomyces sp. NPDC002386 (assembly GCF_053593175.1). Lineage (NCBI taxonomy): Bacteria > Bacillati > Actinomycetota > Actinomycetes > Kitasatosporales > Streptomycetaceae > Streptomyces > Streptomyces sp. NPDC002386. The sequence goes on along the minus strand of NZ_JBSFBX010000017.1, from coordinate 170,778 downwards.
CCGGCCCGCCGAGCACCGGCAGCAGCACCCGGCCGCCCTGCGCCGCCCAGTCGATGTCGAACCAGCGCGCGTACGGCGACTCGGGCCCCTCGCGCAGCACCTCCCACAGGGCCCGGTTGTGCCGGGGCGCCATGGCCATGTGGTTCGGCACGATGTCCACCACCAGGCCCAGGCCGTGCTCGCGCGCGGTCCGCGCCAGCGCGCGCAGCCCGTCCTCGCCGCCCAGTTCCTCGCGCACGCGCGTGTGGTCCACGACGTCGTAGCCGTGCGTGGATCCCGGGACGGACTCCAGGACGGGGGACAGGTGCAGATGCGAGACGCCCAGCGACGCCAGGTACGGGACCGCCGCCGCGGCGGCGGCGAACGGGAACGAGGGCTGCAGTTGCAGCCGGTAGGTGGCGGTGGGCGCCTCGGGTCCGGGTCGCGCAGCAGTCATGGAACCCTACGTACCCAGCGCGCCGGATTTCGTGTCATCCCCGACGCACGCGGGGGGCGTACGCCGGAGTGCGCACGCCCCCTCGCGGACCGGTCTAGGCGGGCCGCTGCAGCACGGTCAGGCTGCGGTCCGGCAGGGTGAGGCGGTCGCCGGCCGCCACCTTCGGGCCCGTGCCCGGCGGCACTCCGTCCGGGCGGGCCGTGTCGACGACCACCTGCCACTGCCGGCCGTGGTCGACCGGCACCCGGAAGTCCAGCGCCCCGGGGGAGGCGTTGAACATCAGCAGGAAGGAGTCGTCGGCGATCCGCTCCCCGCGCGGACCGGGCTCGGAGATGGCGTTGCCGTTCAGGAACACCGTCAGCGCGGACGCGGGCGCCGAGTCCCAGTCCCGCTGGGTCATCTCGCTCCCCTCGGGGGTGAACCAGGCGATGTCGGACAGCTCGTCCTGGGCGGTGCCCTCCACCGGCCGCCCGTGGAAGAAGCGCCGCCGCCGGAACACGGGGTGGTCCCGGCGCAGCCACACCATCGCGCGGACGAACTCCAGCAGGGTCTCCCCGGAGGAGGCGCCGTCCGCGTCCGCGGGCGCTCCCTCCGCGGACGGCGGCCACCGGAGCCAGGACACCTCGTTGTCCTGGCAGTAGGCGTTGTTGTTGCCGCGCTGGGTACGGGCGAACTCGTCCCCGTGGCTGATCATCGGCACGCCCTGGGACAGCATCAGCGTGGCGAAGAAGTTCCGCATCTGACGGGCCCGCAGCTCCAGCACCTCCGGGTCCTCGGTCTCGCCCTCCGCCCCGCAGTTCCAGGACCGGTTGTGGCTCTCGCCGTCCCGGTTCTCCTCCCCGTTGGCCTCGTTGTGCTTGTCGTTGTAGCCGACGAGGTCGTGCAGGGTGAAGCCGTCGTGGCAGGTCACGAAGTTGATCGAGGCGAGCGGGCGGCGGCCGTCGTCCTGGTAGAGGTCGGAGGAGCCGGTCAGCCGGGAGGCGAACTCCGCGAGCGCCCGCGGCTCGCCCCGCCACAGGTCCCGGACCGTGTCGCGGTACTTGCCGTTCCACTCGGTCCACAGCGGCGGGAAGTTCCCCACCTGGTAGCCGCCCTCGCCCACGTCCCACGGCTCGGCGATCAGCTTCACCTGGGAGACCACCGGATCCTGCTGCACCAGGTCGAAGAACGACGACAGCCGGTCCACCTCGTGGAACTGCCGGGCCAGGGTGGCGGCCAGGTCGAAGCGGAAGCCGTCCACGTGCATCTCGGTGACCCAGTAGCGCAGCGAGTCCATGATGAGCTGGAGCACGTGCGGGGAGCGCATGAGCAGCGAGTTCCCGGTGCCCGTGGTGTCCATGTAGTAGCGCGGATCGTCCGTGAGGCGGTAGTACGACGGGTTGTCGATGCCCTTGAAGGACAGCGTCGGACCCAGGTGGTTGCCCTCGGCCGTGTGGTTGTAGACGACGTCCAGGATCACCTCGATCCCGGCCTCGTGCAGCGCCCGCACCGCCGACTTGAACTCCAGCACCTGCTGGCCGCGGTCGCCCCAGGAGGCGTACGCGTTGTGCGGGGCGAAGAAGCCGATGGTGTTGTAGCCCCAGTAGTTGTTCAGGCCCATGTCGACCAGCCGGTGGTCGTTCACGAACTGGTGCACGGGCATCAGTTCGAGCGCCGTCACCCCGAGTTTCGTCAGGTGTTCGATGATCGCCGGATGGGCGAGCGCCGCGTAGGTGCCGCGCAGCTCCTCCGGCAGCCCGGGGTGGGTCATCGTCAGGCCCTTCACATGGGCCTCGTAGATCACCGTGCGGTGGTAGTCGGTGCGTGGCGGCCGGTCGTCGCCCCAGTCGAAGTACGGGTTGATCACCACCGAGGTCATGGTGTGCGGCGCCGAGTCCAGGTCGTTGCGCCGGTCCGGGGCGCCGAAGTGGTAGCCGTACACCTCCTCGCCCCACGACACGGCCCCGCTGACCGCCTTCGCGTACGGGTCGAGCAGCAGCTTCGCCGAGTTGCAGCGCAGCCCGCGCGCGGGGTCGTACGGGCCGTGCATCCGGAACCCGTACCGCTGTCCCGGCATCACCCCCGGCAGGTACGCGTGCCGGACGAACGCGTCGCTCTCGCGCAGTTCCACCGCCGTCTCCGAGCCGTCGTCGTGCAGCAGACACAGCTCTACTCGGTGCGCGGCCTCCGTGAAGACCGCGAAGTTGGTTCCGGCGCCGTCGTACGTGGCGCCGAGCGGATACGCCTCTCCAGGCCAGACCTGCATGACCACGACTCTTCCAGGTGTGCGGGCCCGCTGGGGGCGCGTTGGCTGCGAGTCTCCCCGAAAGTGAGGGAACCTCCCGGGACTTACTGCCCTCTTACGGGCCGACCAGTGCATACGGCGACTCGTGTACCCGCCGTGTGCCGAATCAGTGGGGATACACGTACTCCCGGGGAATCAGGGGGAGTAGGGGGCAGATGTGCGCGAGACAGTGCACCGGCATCTGGGCAAAGTGGTGGCCGGCGCGGCCCTGGCGGTGGCCGGGACCGCGGTGATGGTGGCGGTCACCCTGCCCGGGACGGCGGGGGCCGACGAATCGGGAGGGAACAAGGGGGGCGGCGGCGGCGGTACGCCGGCCGCCCAGCAGGCGGGCCAGGGGCCGGGCGACGTCCCGCCGGGCGTCGTGCGGCAGGCGCCGGCCGAGGGCGAGAAGGGCACGGGCCGCGACCCGCTGACCGACGACGAGATCCGGCGGGTCGAGAGCATCGCCCTGAGCGGGCAGTCGCTCGGCGCCGGTGAGAACGTCGACGGGCACCGGGGCCCGCAGCGGCTGAGCGTCGACCTGGCCGATCCGGAGACGGACGAACTCGACGACCCGGGAGCGCCGCGCCGGGCCGACGTGAGCTTCTACGACTACAGGCGCGACGCGCTGATCACCAGGACGGTGGACCTGGGGACCGGCAAGGTCGTCGGCAGCGTCACCAGCCACGGCGTCCAGCCTCCGCTGAGCCGGGACGAGAACGCCGAGGCGGCCAGGCTGCTGATGGCCGACCCGCTGGGCGCGGGCCTCAAGGCGGACTACCGGGACGCCACCGGCCACGAGCTGACCTCGCCGGACCAGCTCCGGCTGAACGGAGCCGTCTACCGCGCCACCCCGGGCGGGCAGCCGGCCGTGCTCGACAAGTGCGGCGAGCACCGCTGCGTACGGCTGTTCCCGAAGGTCAAGAACGGCCCCTGGATCGACGCCAGGTGGCTGGTCGTCGACCTCAGCGCCCGCAAGGTCGGCCGGCTCGAACGCCACTGAGCCAGGCGGCCCGTCCACCCTTCCGACTCGCACCTCCTGCAAGGGAGTCATTTCCTCATGCGTGAACAGAGTTCGACCAGCGGCCCCGGGCCGCGGAGATCCGGCCGTACCCGTACGCGCGCGGCCGTCGGCCTCACCGTGGCCGCGCTGGCCGCCGGCGTGACGGCCGGCGCCGGACCGGCCGCCGCCCGGCCGCAGGCCGCACCGGCCGCCGCCGCGGACTGCAGCGCCGCCTACAAGATCGAGCAGAAGCTCTCCAGCGGCACCACCTGGCGGATGTGCTGGCGCTACGACAGCAAGGCCGGCCTGGTCCTGGAGAACGTCTCCTACCAGCCCAAGGGCGAGCCCGAGCCGATCAAGGTCCTCAACAGCGCCCGCCTGGCCCAGATAGACGTCCCCTACGACGACGGCAGCGTCGAGTACGACGATCTGACCGGCTTCGGCTTCGCCCAGGGCCTGGTGAACCTGGCGCCCGGCGAGTGCCCCGGCGGCACCATCAGGACCGTCCGCGTCCCCGACTCCTGGGACCCGGACCATCCGGACGTCAAGGGCCTGTGCACCACCACGCGTTCGCGCGGCCACGCCTACCGGATGCAGGGCGACGCCGCCAACAAGGTCTTCCAGGCGCAGGGCAAGGACCTGCTCGTCTACACGGTCAACCAGGTCGGCTGGTACGAGTACATGACCGAGTGGCGCTTCCAGGACGACGGCACCGTCAACATGAACGTCGGCGCCACCGGCAGCCTCTCCTACGAGGACTACGACGCCGGTGACGGTCGCGGCTGGCCCATCGGCAAGGGCGCCAAGGCCTACGCCACCAGCCACAGCCACAACGTCTTCTGGCGGCTGGACTTCGGCCTCGACGGCTCCTCGAAGACCAAGGTCGAGCAGTACGACTCGGCCGTCACCGCGCCCGCCCCCGGCCGGCAGGCGCCCACCGCCAAGACCACCCGCACCAAGGTCACCAAGGAACTCGCGGGCGACTCCAAGACCTACCGCTGGTGGCGGATGGTCAGCGCGACCGGCAAGAACAAGGACGGGCACGCGCGTTCGTACGAGATCGTCCCCGGCCCGACCACGAAGTACCCGGGCCGCAGCTTCACCAAGCACGACGTGTACTTCACCCAGTACAACAAGTGCGAGCGGTTCGCGAGCAACAACCCGGGCTGCGCCAGTGGTTACCCGAAGTCCGTGGACAAGTGGGTCAACGGACAGACCCTCACTCACCCGGTCGTCTGGATGAACGTGGGCTTCCACCACATCGCCCGGGACGAGGACCAGCAGCCCATGCCGATCCACTGGCAGGGTTTCGCCATCGCGCCGCGCGACGTCACGGCTATGAATCCGCTCACTCCGGACGAGCTCTCGTGGCAGAACGGCCACTGGCGACCGCGTAGTTGAGAAACCGACCTGTCCATCCGGCTGCACCGCCGACCGCTCCCGGAGTACCCTTCCTTGATCGTTGACGTGGGGAAGGCCCGGGGTGGCGGAAGGCGGTGCGCGGGTGGGCTCGGGAGGGCTGGAGCTGCCCCCTGGTGACGAGGGTCACGAGGGGAACTCCACAGACGTCCCGCCCGGAGCGGTGTCCCTGGCCCGCCCGATGGACGCCACCGGCTCCATCGGGCCGGAGCTCGACTGGGGCACCGACGCCTGGCTCGAGGTGCGCGTCCGCGCCCAGCGGGCGGGCCGGGCCTACATCTGGCTGAACCTGGTCGAGCAGCGGCTGCGCGCGGTCGTCGCCGCCGTGCTGCGGCCCATCTACGAGCCCGTCCACGGCGACGACTGGGTGGTGGCCGCGGCCGGGCCCGCCGGGCAGGAATGGGTGCAGCGGGCGGTCGCCGTCCGCGAGGTCAGCCGTCGCAAGGGCTACCTGCTCGACCCGGCCGACGACAACGTGCTCAGTTTCCTCACGCTGCCGCAGCTGCGCGAGCTGATGGTGCAGCACTGGCCGTGCTTCGAGCCGTACTTCGACGAGCGCCGGGACGTCGAACTCGCCCTGGACGAGCTGGAGGTGACCCGCAACGTCGTCTCCCGCAACCGGGCCCTGTCCGAGGCGGTGCTGAACCAGGCGGAGCGGGCCTCGGCCCGGCTGCTGGAGATGCTCGGCACGGGCGGCGACGTGCCCTCCGCGCGCCGGCTGCCGGTCGACGCGGTGGAGGACCTGGTCGGCGACCGGTACGCGGACGTCGTCGCCGTCCACTCCGACCGGGTGCGGCTCATGCGCCAGTTCCCGGCCGAGGACCTGTTCGGGGGCGCCCGCCGCCTCGACGCCATCGGCATAGGGCTCAACCTGCTGGTGCAGAACTTCTCCGGCCGCCGGCTGGTCCGGCTCGCCGAGTCCGGCTGCCGGGTCCGGCTCCTCTTCCTCAACCCGGCCTCCAGCGCGGTCAAGCGCCGGGAGCGCGAGCTGGGGATGAAGCGGGGCGAACTGAGCCGGGCCGTCGAGATGAACATCCTGCACATGCGCCGGGTGCGGTCCCGGCTGCGCGACCCGGGGGCCTTCGAGATCCAGGTCTACGACGAGACGCCCCGCTTCACCGCCTACCTCGTGGACGGCGACGGCGCGGACGGCATCGGCGTGGTGCAGTCCTATCTGCGCGGGGCCCGCGGGATGGAGTCGCCGGTGCTGGTGCTGCGGGGCGGCGGCAAGGTGCTCAAGTCGGACGACATGGGTGATGCCGGTATCTTCCCGACCTATCGCGAGGAATTCGAGCTGTCCTGGGCCGATTCGCGCCCCGTGTCCTGAACTGTCCGGGCGGGCAAGCGGAACGCGCTCCTCGGATTGTCAGTGCCGCGTGCGATGGTGGGAGCCACTGGGGGAAAGCACCACAAGAAGGGGGGCCGCCCATGGGCTGGCACCGGGAGCTGCTGATCGGCTTCGACCTGGAAACCACGGGCACGGACCCGCACGAGGCGCGCATCGTCACCGGCGCGGTCATCGAGGTCAGGGCCGGTGAGCCCTTGGGGCGCCGGGAATGGCTGGCGGATCCGGGCGTGGAGATCCCGGCCGACGCCGTCGCGGTGCACGGCATCAGCAACGAACGGGCGACGGCCGAGGGCAGCCCGGCCGACCGGGTGGCCGACGCCATCGCGGACGTGCTGGTGTCGTACTGGCGGGCGGGTGTCCCGGTGGTCGCGTACAACGCGGCCTTCGACCTCACCCTGCTCTCCGCCGAACTGCGCCGCCACGGCCTGCCGTCCCTCACCGACCGGCTGGACGGCGCGCCTCCCGCTCCGGTGATCGACCCCTACACCATCGACCGCTGGGCCGACCGGTACCGCCGCGGCAAGCGGAACCTGGAGGCGGTCTGCGCGGAGTACGGCATAGTCCTCGACGCGGCCCACGACGCCTGCGCCGACGCCCTGGCCGCGGCCCGCCTCGCCTCCGCGATAGCCACCCGCCACCCCAAGATCGCCGCCCTCGGCCCGGCGGAGCTCCACACCCGCCAGATCGAGTGGTACGCCGCGTGGGCGGCCGACTTCCAGTCCTTCCTCCGCCGCAAGGGCGACGAGACGGCGGTCATCGACGGCACGTGGCCCGTCCGCCACCTCCCGGACAGCCTGCCGGCCTAGCCTGGTCCGCCGCCCCGCCCTCCACGGGTCAGCCGGTGTCCGGCAGTTCCCCGAGGAGGCCGTCCTCGTCGGCCCTCCGCCGGGCCAGCAGCGCGTTGTAGGCCCGTACCGACGTCAGCCACCACCACGGCTGGACCTCGTCCAGCGTGAGCCCGGGGCACGCGAGTTGGTGCGGTATCCGGCAGGTGGTGCCGGGCGTGGGCTCGTCCAGCCCGCCGTTCCAGGCGGTGCCGTTGCCGTCGATGTGCCAGCGGTGCCCGCCGGGCACGAGATGCGCGGGAACGGTGAGCCGCGGTTCGAGCAGGACGTGCTGCCCGGTGTAGGTGGCCCGCCGGTCACCGGCGAGCCCGCAGTGGGGGCAGTGCGGCGGAGCGGGCGGTTCGGGGCCGGTGGCGCCGTCGCGGACGGCCTGGGCCCGGTCCGCGGTCTCCCACGGGCCGGGGGTGCCGGCCGGCGGCTGCCGGGATCCGTCGGGACCGGGTGCGGGTAACGGAATGACGCTGTCGGTGTCCCCCATGCCATCGAGCGTGCGGGCGGCCCGGCCGGGCGGGACAGGGCGCGAACCGGGCGCATCGGGAGCAGACGGACGGGGCACGCCGGCGCTGCCGGGGCCGTCCGCGGCGGGCGGGCCGCGAGACCTCCGCGGACGGACGGGGCGCGACGGCTGTCACAAGGCGGCGCGGCCCCTCAGAACGGGTACCAGCGCACGGCCTCGTCCCCGTCGCGCAGCGACCCGACCCGGCGCCGGAACTCGGTCAGCGCCTTGGGGTTGGCGGCCGCGTGCTGGGCCACCCACGCGCAGCTCGCCGTCTCGCGGGCGCCCCGCAGCACCGAGCAGCCCTCCCACTCCCGTACGTCCCAGCCGTAGGCCGAGACGAAGGAGTCGTACGCCTCCGCGGGCAGCCCGTAGCGGTCCCGGGACAGGGCCATCACCACCAGGTCGTGCTCGCGCAGGTCCGCGGAGAAGGTCTCCAGGTCCACCAGCACCGGCCCGTCCGGTCCCACGTGCACATTGCGGGTCAGCGCGTCCCCGTGGATCGGGCCCGGGACCAGACGGGGCGTCAGTGCCGCGGCGGCGGCCGCGAACCCGTCCCTGCGCTCGCGCAGATACGCGGCGTCCTCCGGGGCGATGGACCCGCCCGCGAGCCGCAGCCAGCGCTCCACACCGCCCAGCAGGTCCCGGGGCGGCAGCGTGAAGGCAGGCGCGGGCAGCGCGTGCACGGCCCGCAGCAGCCCGGCCAGATCGCGGGGCTCGGCCGGCCGCACGGCATCGGGCAGCCGGTGCCACACGGTGACGGGGTGCCCCTCCACCAGCAGCGGCCCGGGCTCGGCGGCCCGCACCGCGGGCACACCCGCCCCGGCCAGCCACCCGGCGATGTCCAGCTCGCGCCGGGCCCGGTCCAGCAGTTCGGCGTCACGGCCCACCTTGACCACCAGCTCACCGGCCGCGAACACCGCGTTCTCACCGAAGGCGATGAGCCGCGCGTCGCCGGCCGGGCCCGGCAGGACCTTCGCCGCGGCCAGTACGTCCCGCGCCCGTGCCTCGTCCATCGTCCGCCTCCGTGCCCTCTCCGTACCGTCCCGGCCGTCGTGGCCCGCGGCCAGTCTCCCATTCGCACAGGTAGGGCCGTGTGCGCGGTCCCTTGACGGGGTTCCGCGCCTTTACGAACATGAACACGCCAACGAGGTCGGGCGAAGGGGCTGATGCCATGACAGCAGTGGCCGGGGCGCGGCGGCCGTTCGCTCGTGCCGCCACGCGCGACCACGGCGCCTGGTTCCTGGTCCTGCCCGCCCTGATCCCGATCCTCCTGCTGAGCGTGGGCCCGCTGCTCTACGGCGTCATGCTGGCCTTCACCGACGCCCAGTCCGGCCGGACGACGGCCACCAGCTGGATCGGTGCCCTCAACTTCCGGGACCTGCTGCACGACACGCTGTTCTGGGAGTCGTTCCGGATCGGGCTGGTGTGGGCGGTCGGGGTCACCGTGCCGCAGTTCCTGCTGGCGCTCGGCCTCGCCCTCCTGCTCGACCAGGACCTGCGGCTGCGCCGCTTCGCCCGCGCCCTCGCGATCGTCCCGTGGGCCATGCCGGAGGTCGTCGTCGGCATCATGTGGCGGCTGGTCTACAGCCCCGACGCCGGAGTCCTCAACGAGACCCTGCGCGACCTCGGTCTCGGCGACGGCCGGGACTGGCTGAGCGGCCTGGCCACCGCGCTGCCCGCCGTCATCGTCGTGGGCGTCTGGGCGGGCATGCCGCAGACCACGGTCGCCCTGCTCGCCGGCCTCCAGAACACCCCGCGCGAACTGCACGAGGCCGCCGCGGTGGACGGCGCCGGCGCCTGGCGCAGGTTCCGCGCGGTCACCTGGCCGGCCCTGAGACCGGTGGCCCTCGCCATCACCGCGCTCAACCTCATCTGGAACCTCAACTCCTTCGCCCTGGTGTACGTGCTCACCAGCGGCGGACCCGGCGGAAAGACCCGGCTGCCCATGCTGTTCGCCTACGAGGAGGCCTTCCGCTACGGCCAGTTCGGCTACGCGGCCGCGATGGGATGCGTCCTGGTGGCCGTCGTCTCCGTGCTGCTCGCGGTGTTCCTCGCGGGCAGGCTGCGGGGAGGCGGGGACGCATGAGGACCCGACCCGCGGCCCGCGCCGGCCAGTACGCCGCCCTGCTCGGCTATCTCGTCTTCCTGGCCTTCCCGCTGCTGTGGCTGCTGTCCACCGCCTTCAAGCCGCCCCGCGAGCTGGGCAGTCCGCACCCCACCTGGATCCCGCGTCACCCCACCCTGGCCAACTTCCGGCAGGCCTTCGACGAGCAGCCGCTGCTGCACGCCGCCCTGAACTCCCTGCTCGTGGCGCTCGGCGCCGCCGCCGTCGCCGTACTGATCGCGACCCCGATGGCGTACGTCATGGCGCGGCACCGCTCGGCGCTGTCCCGGGCGGCCACCGGATGGGTGGTGGTCAGCCAGGCGTTCCCGTTCGTACTGGTGATCATCCCGCTGTTCCTGCTGCTGAAGCACCTGCGGATGATCGACTCCCTGGTGGGGCTGGGCCTGGTGTACGTGGTGTGGGCACTGCCGTTCGCGCTGTGGATGCTCGTCGGACACGTCCGGGCGGTGCCCGCCGAGCTGGAGGAGGCGGCGGCCGTCGACGGCGCGGGCCGGCTGCGGACCCTGGTGTCGGTGACCGCCCCGCTGCTGGCGCCGGGGATCGCGGCGACGGCGCTCTTCGCGTTCGTCACGGCGTGGAACGAGTTCTTCTTCGCGCTGGTCCTGCTGAAGAGCCCCGGCAGGCAGACCCTTCCGGTCGTCCTCACCCACTTCATCGGCGCGGAGGGCGTCGCCGACCTCGGCCCGCTGGCCGCCGCCGCCTTCCTCGCCACCCTGCCCTCCCTGTTCGTCTTCGCCCTCATCCAGCGCCGGATCACGGGCGGCCTGCTCGAAGGGGCGGTGAAGAACTGATGCGGCACCCTCACCGAGCCGGCCGGGGAAGGACGGCCGCGGCCGTCCTCGCCCTGCTGCTGCTCCTCGCGGGCTGCTCCGCGGCGGGCCGTGACCGGGGCGGCCCGGTCACCCTGCGCTTCCAGTCCCTGGCCTGGCAGCAGGAGTCCGTGGCCGTCAACAAGGAACTGGTGAAGGAGTGGAACGCCACCCATCCGGACGTCAAGGTCGAGTACGTCCAGGGCAGCTGGGACAGCGTGCACGACCAGCTCCTCACCTCCTTCGAGGGCGGTGAGGCGCCGGACGTCATCCACGACGCCTCCGACGACCTCGCCGACTTCGCCTACGGCGGCTACCTCGCCGACCTCACCGGCCTGCTGTCCGCCGCGCTCGAGTCCGCCATCCCGCGGCGCAGTTGGCAGGCGGCCACCTTCGGCGGCGGCGTGTACGGGGTGCCGTTCCTCCAGGAGCCCCGGGTGCTGATCGCCGACCGGGCCCGGCTGCGCTCGGCGCGGGTGCGCATACCGACCCCTGAACACCCCTGGAGCTGGCCCGAGTTCCGCCGGATCGCCAAGCGGCTCAGCGGCCCCGGCAGGTACGGCGTGGCCTGGCCGCTGAAGGAGCCCGTCTCCGCCACGCTCAACCTCTCGCTCTCGGCGGGCGGCCGGCTCTTCCACCGAGGCGCCGACGGCCGGGTGAGCGTCGGGTTCGGCGCCGGGGACGCGGTCGTGCCGCGCACGGTCCACGACCAGGTCGCCGTCGACCACAGCGCCCCGGCCTCGACGCTGGGCAGCGGGGGCTCGGACACCCTGCCCGGCTTCTTCGGCGGTCGCTACGCGATGGTCCCGCTGGGCTTCTCCTACCGCCAGCAGATCGCGCAGCAGGCGCCGAAGGGCTTCGACTGGCAGGTGCTGCCCGCCCCCGCCGGCGCCGGCGGACTCACCCAGGGCGTCAGCCCGCAGACGCTGTCCGTCGCCGCCGACTGCCCGCACAAGAAGGAGGCCGCCGAGTTCATCGGCTTCCTGCTGCGGCCCGCGAACATGGTCCGTCTCGCCCTCGGCGACTGGATGCTGCCCACCGGCACCGAGGCCCTGAAGGACCCCGCCCTGCACACCTCGAAGAACGGATGGGCCACCGGGACGGCGCTCGCGGCGCACCTCCGTCCGGCCCCCGCCCAGTCCGTGCGCGGCTACCCGGAGTGGAAGGACAAGGTCGCCACCCCCGCCTTCCAGGAGTACTACAGCGGCTCGATCGGCCTGTCCGGCCTGCGGGAACGCCTGGAACGGGACGGCAACCTGGTCCTGGCCCGCTACCAGCGCTGAGCCGGCGCCCGTAATACGTTTGAACGAGACGTCTCGTCTCGTTAGCCTCGTCGCCATGACCGCCCCCGCCCACATCGCCATGTTCTCCGCCGCCCTCCACGGCCACGTGAACCCCAGCCTCGAGGTGATCCGCGAACTCGTCGCCCGCGGCCACCGGGTCACGTACGCCATCCCGCCGGCCTTCGCCGCGAAGGTGGCGGCGACCGGCGCCCGGCCCGTGCTCTACGACTCGACGCTGCCCGGCCCGGACGCCGACCCCGAGGCCTGGGGGAGCACCCTGCTGGACCACGTGGAGCCGTTCCTGAACGACGCCGTCCAGGCGCTCCCGCAGCTCGTCGCGGCCTACGAGGGCGACGAACCGGACCTGGTGCTGCACGACATCACCTCCTACCCGGCCCGCGTGCTCGCCCACCGCTGGGGCGTCCCGGCGGTCTCCCTCTCCCCGAACCTCGTCGCCTGGGACGGCTACGAGGAGGAGGTGGCCGAGCCCATGTGGGCGGAGCCACGGCGGACCGAGCGCGGCAGGGCCTACTACACCCGGTTCCGGGACTGGCTCGCGGAGAACGGGATCACCCGGCACCCGGACCCGTTCGTGGGGCGCCCCGACCGCTCGCTCGTCCTCATCCCGAAGGTGCTCCAGCCGCACGCCGACCGCGTCGACGAGCGGGTGCACAGCTTCGTCGGCGCCTGCCAGGGCGACCGGGCCGACCAGGGTGACTGGCAGCGGCCCGCCGGCGCGGAGAAGGTGGTCCTCGTCTCCCTCGGCTCGGCGTTCACCAGGCGGCCCGCCTTCTACCGCGAGTGCGTCCGCGCCTTCGGCGGCCTGCCCGGCTGGCACCTGGTCCTGCAGATCGGCAGCCAGGTGACCCCGGCCGAGCTGGGCGACGTGCCCGCGAACGTGGAAGTGCGCTCCTGGGTACCGCAGCTGGCGATCCTGCGGCAGGCGGACCTGTTCGTCACGCACGCCGGGGCCGGCGGCAGCCAGGAGGGACTGGCCACCGCCACGCCGATGATCGCCGTACCGCAGGCGGTGGACCAGTTCGGCAACGCCGACGTGCTCCAGTCCCTCGGCGTCGCCCGGCACCTGCCCACCGAGGAGGCCACCGCCGACCGCCTCCGCGAGAGCGCCCTCGCCCTCACCGGCGACCCGGAGGTCGCCCGGCGGCTGAAGGAGATCCAGGCGGAGATGGCCCGGGAGGGCGGCACCCGGCGCGCGGCCGACCTGATCGAGGCGGAGCTGCCCGCGCGCTGAGCACGGACGGGGGCCCGCCGGTTCCCCGGGACCGGCGGGCCCCCGCGTTCCGCGGGCGGTGTCAGACGGTGATCCGCTCGCCCTCGCCGCGTGCGGGGACCGGAGCGGCGGCCTGCTCGGGCGCCTCGTCGTGGGTGAGGTCCGGCAGCCGGTGCAGCCACTTCGGCAGGTACCAGTTGCGCTCGCCGAGCAGCGCCATCACGGCCGGCAGCAGCACCCCGCGGATGACCGTGGCGTCGATCAGGACGGCGGCGGCCAGGCCCACGCCCATCTGCTTCATGGACTGCATGGACAGCGTGCCGAAGATCGCGAACACGGCGACCATGATGACGGCGGCGCTGGTGACGACACCGGCCGTGGTGACCACGCCGTGCTGGATGGCGTCCCTGGTGCCGCGGCCGCGCAGCCGGGCCTCGCGGATCCGGGAGACCACGAAGACGTGGTAGTCCATCGACAGGCCGAACAGGATCACGAAGAGGAACAGCGGCAGCCAGGTGACGATCGCGCCGACGCCCTCCGCGCCCACCAGCGAGGCGCCCCAGCCGTGCTGGAAGACGGCGACGAGGATGCCGTAGGCGGCGCCCACCGACAGCAGGTTGAGCACGATCGAGGTGATCGCCACGGTCAGCGAGCGGAACGACAGCAGCATCAGCAGGAAGGCGAAGACGACCACGAACGCGAACACCGGGACGACGGAGCCGAGGAGCTGGTCGTTGAAGTCGTGGTTGCCCGCGACCTGTCCGGTTATCGGCGCCCGGACGCCCTCCACCTTCCCGAGGGTGGCGGGCCGCACCTCGTCGCGCAGCTTGCCGAGGCTCTCGACCGCGCGGTCCATGTCGGAGCCGCCGACCAGCGGCACGGAGACCAGGGCGACGTTCTGCGCCCGGTACACCTTGATGTCGACGGGGCCGCGCGAGGCGCCCGAGGAGACGGCCCGCTGCTTGAAGTCGGCCAGCGCCCGCTGCACCTCCGGCGCTGCGATGTCCTTGGCGCCGACGACCACCTGGGCGGGCTCGGAGCCACCCGGGAAGGCCTCGTTGAGCCGGTCGTAGGTCTGCACGATCGGCAGCGAGTCACCGAACTCCTGGTCCAGCGTGAGCTGCTGGGTCTTCATGCCGAGCGCGGGCGCGGCGACGGCGAGCAGCGCTCCGGCCGCCACCACCACGGAGACCAGCGGCCTGGCCAGCACGCCGCGCAGCACGGCGGTCCAGAAGCGGCTCTCGCTGCCGCCGCCGCGCCGCCGGCGGCGGCCCAGGAACGGGATGCGGCCCTTCTCGACCCGCTCGCCCAGCAGGGAGAGCAGCGCGGGCAGCACGGTGACCGAGCCGACCATGGCGACGGCGACCACCATCAGCGAGGCCAGGCCCATCGCCTCGAACTCGGCGAGCCCGGTGAAGAGCATGCCCGCCATCGCCACGCACACGGTGACCCCGGAGACGATGATCGCGCGGCCGCTGGTGGCGGCGGCGATCCGCAGGGCGGCGCCCGCGTCCCGGCCGGCGTCCCGCTCCTCGCGCTCCCGGCGCAGGTAGAACAGGCAGTAGTCGACGCCTACGGCCATACCGACCAGCAGCATCACGGAGTTGGCGGTGTCGCTCATCGGCTGCACGTGGCTGACGATGCCCATCAGACCCATCGTCGCCATGATCGCGGTGACCGCCAGGGCCACCGGCAGCAGTGCGGCCACCAGGGCGCCGAAGGCGATCAGCAGGATCCCGAGGGCCACCGGCACGGCCGAGTACTCGGCCTTCTGGAAGTCGTCCCCGAAGGCGTCCTTGTACTGCTTGTTCATGCTGGCGCCGCCGATCTCCTCGATCCGCAGGCCGTCGTGCCCCTGTTGCACCCCGGCGACGGCGTCGAGCACCGGCTCGACCCGGTCGGCGGCGGTCTCCGCGTCGCCGCGCATGTCGAACTGCACCAGCGCGGTACGGCCGTCCCGGGAGATGGTGCGCGTGTCGTACGGGGAGGTCACGTGGGTGACCTTCCCGGTGCCGCCGACGGCCTCGATCACATCGTCCACGGCGGACCGGAACTCGCCGCTCGTCGCCCTGAGGGCGCCGTCCCGGGACTGGATCAGCACGGTCTCCCCGGCCGGCTGCTCGATGCCCGCGTCCTCGATGATCTTCGCCGCCGTGTGTGTCTCACCCTTGAGCTGATCGCTCTCGTCCACGTCGACCCGCCCGGCAGCCGAGCCGAGCCCCATGGCCAGGACGACGAACAGCACCCATATGCCGACGGCGGCCCAGCGGTGCCGGGCGCTCCAGCCGCCGGCGCGGGCGGCCAGTCCCCGCACGCGCACGTCCGTGTTCCCCATGACGGGCTCTCCCCCTCGTATGCGGTGACGACCCCCTGCCGCCACGTCCTCGCTCGTTCCGTTCCGACGGTATGGGCCCGGCCAGAAGGTCTCGTCGTACTGCCCGGTGAAGTGGCGCCGGCCCGGGTCACCGCTGGGGAGGACGGCGGGCCCTTACATCTTTCGGGGCTTCCCGGGGAGGTGTCTCGGGGTGAGGGGGCCGCAGGCTGGCCGTGTCCGATCCGCCGTCGAAGATCCACTTTGTGATTACGAAACCTTGTTGAACAAGTCACAGGTGCGTGTAGAGGTTGAACCGGAGGCCCTTGATCGGCCAGAGTTTCGCGCAACCCGGGTCGTTCCGGGTACGGCCGCCGTGCCCGCCCCCACGGGGCACGGCGGCCGCTCTAACCTGTCCGGGTGACGACCTATGCGGCGCTGCTGCGCGGAATCAACGTCGGCGGCAGCAGGAAACTCCCGATGGCCGAGCTGCGCGCGCTCCTGACGGGCCTCGGCCACGACGGCGTACGGACCCATCTGCAGAGCGGCCAGGCCGTGTTCAGCGCCGGGCAGGGCGACGAGGATTCCCTGGCGGCCGAGTTGACCCGGGCGATCGAGGCGCGGTTCGGGTTCCGGGTCGACGTGCTCGTGCGGGACCACGCCTACCTGCGGACGGTGGCCGCGGCGTGCCCCTTCCCCGCCGCCGAACTGACCGCCAGGCAGCTCCATGTCACCTTCTTCTCCGCACCGGTCACCCCGGACCGCTTCGAGGGGATCGACTCCGCCGGGCACCTCCCCGAGGAGTTCCGCCTGGGCGACCGCTGCCTCTACCTGTACGCACCGGACGGACTCGGCCGCTCGAAACTCGCCGAGGCGTTGTCCCGCCGCCCCGCCAAGGGCCTGATCGCCACCACCCGCAACTGGAACACGGTGCTGAAACTCGTCGAGCTGACCGCCCCGGGGGAGTGAGGGACCCGTGGCCGATTAACGCCCCTGGAGCGCGAGACGCCTCCCGGGCGCGTGACGCATCCGCGGGGCCGAACGCAGAACGGGGTACCGGCCGCGGTCCGACGTCACAGGGGAACGCCGGACCGCGGCCGGCGGTCGTGGCGCGGTCGCCGAGCGCCCGTCCCACGAGGACCCGCCACGGGCGCGCCCCGCTCCGGGCAGCGGCCCGCTGTCCGTTCCGTCGGGAGTGTCCGGCCTGGTCAACGGGTGCGCATCACTCGTACGGGTGACTATTTTCGGCCCTTTCCGCACGCGTGGGCGGAGCACCACCAGACTCCTGGACATGACCGGAGCCGCCGCGTCGGTAACGTCGGCGGTCCCGGAACCCAGCCCGGTACGGCCCCTCCCAGACCAGGAGTCAGGACAGGACGATGAGCACGTACTACCACGGGAACATCAACGGCCGCGCCGGCAGCAACGCCGGGCCGGACCCGGAGACCGTCTTCCGGCTCACCGAGGGACTCCTCGAGGCGCTGCACGCCGAGCTGCCCGGCCTCGTCGTGCACGGGGAGGTCATCATGGCCGCGCTCGACGAGGCCGCGGCGGACGGCGGCCCGCCCAACCGGGGCCGCATCCGGTCCAGCCTGGAGGCCATCAGCATCGGCGCCCCGGCCGGTACCAGCAGCCTCGCCTTCACCCAGCAGCTGGTGCACCTGCTGGACCTGTGACCGGGCCGGGCCCCGCCGCCCCGGGGCCCGGGATCCGGTTCAGGCGCCCAGAGCCGTCCGGACCCGCAGGCCCGCCGCGTCGTAGCGGGCCAGCAGGAGCCGCGCCACCTCGGGCGCCGGGCCCAGGACGTCCGCCAGGACATCGGCTTCCGCCGCGCCCCGCGCGATGCGGTCCGGCAGGAAGCCGGGGGCGAGGACGTAGGGCGCCACGGCGACCCGTTCGCAGCCGAGGGCGCGCAGTTCGCGCACCGCGTCCTCGGTGCGGGGAAGGGATGCGGAGGCGAACGCAGGCCGCACGGCGCACCAACCGGTGTGCCACCACTCCCGCGCGATGTCGGCGATCACCGCGATCGCCTCCGGGTCGGAGGACCCCGCCGAGGCCAGCACGACCCCGGTCGAGGACTTGTCGGCGGGTGTCAGCCCCGCCTCGTACAGGCGCCGTTCCAGCGCCGACAGCAGCAGCGGCGACGGACCGAGCACCTCGGCCCGGCGGATGCGCAGGCCGCGCGGCGCGTCCCGCAGGACCGCCGGGATGTCGGCCTTCGCGTGGAAGGCGCGGGTCAGCAGCAGCGGCAGCGCCACCACGTCCCGCACCCCCTCCGCGGCCAGCGACTCCAGCACCCCGTGCACGGACGGGATGTTGAAGTCCAGGAAGCCGGTCTCCACGCGCAGCCCCGGCCGCAGCGCCCGCACCCGTTCCACCAGGGCGTGCACGGTCGCGGCGTGCCGCGGGTCGCGGCTGCCGTGGGCGATCACCAGGAGGACGGGCCGGGCCATGTTGCCGTACACGGGAATCAGCTCTTCACCAGAAGGCCGCGGCTGCGCAGCACCCACCGCTCGAGCGGGGAGAAGATGAGCAGGTCGATGGCGATGCCGACGAACAGGATCAGGAAGATCGCCTCGAACACCATCGACATGGAGCTGGCGTTGCGGCCGTTCTCCAGCAACGCGCCCAGGCCGATGCCGAGGTCGGGGGAGGAGGCGATGATCTCCGCGGCCATCAGCGAGCGCCAGGAGAAGGCCCAGCCCTGCTTAAGGCCGGCCAGATAGCCCGGCAGCGCGGCCGGCAGCACGATGTGCCAGGCGCCCTTCAGCCCGGTCGCGCCCATCGTGCGGCCCGCGCGCAGGAACAGCGGCGGCACCTGGTCGATGCCGGAGACCAGGCCGTTGGCGATCGACGGCACCGCGCCGAGCAGGATCACCGCGTACATCATCTGGTTGTCCAGGCCCAACCAGATCACCGCGGGCGGCACCCAGGCCACCGACGGAAGGGACTGCAGACCCGAGAGCACCGGGCCGATGGCCGCGCGCACGAACCTCACCCGGGCCACCAGCAGGCCCAGCGGGGTGCCGATGGCCAGGGCGAACAGGAAGCCCAGCAGACCGCGCGAGACGCTGGTCCAGATGTAGCCGAGCAGTTTGCCTTCCAGCCAGGCCCGCTTGAACTCGCCGCCCACGTCGGAGGGGGAGGGCAGCTTGGTCGGGTCGTCGACGATCCGCAGCGAGATCAGGGCCTGCCAGACGATCAGCACCACGACGGTGGCGACGACCGGCGGCAGGATCTTGCGGACGAAGGTCTCCCGGAACGGGGCCCGGCCCGCGACGGCGGTCTCCAGCGCGTCCAGGCCCGCCTCGACGCTTCCCGCGTCCGTGGCGGTCTTCGTCTCAGTGCTGGCCATGGCGGCGGATCTCCCCACGCAGTACTTCGGTGATCTCGAGGGACAGTTCGGCGACCGGGGCGTCCTCGATGCGCCGCGGCTGCGGTATGTCCACCCGCCACTCGCGGGCCACCCGGCCCGGACGGGAGGACAGCAGCACCACCCGCTGGGCGAGCCGCACCGCCTCGCGCACGTTGTGCGTGACGAACAGGACGGACAGTCCCGTCTCCGCCCAGATCCGGGTCAGTTCGTCGTGCAGCAGGTCGCGGGTGATCGCGTCCAGCGCGGCGAACGGCTCGTCCATCAGCAGCAGCTGGCTGTCCTGCGCGAGCGCCCGGGCCATGGCCACGCGCTGCCGCATACCGCCGGACAGCTCGTGCACCCGCTTGCCGTACGAGCCCTGCAGCCGGACCAGCTCGAGGAGCTGCTCGGCCCTGCCGCGCCGCTCGCTCTTCGGAACACCCCTGAGCTTCAGGGCTAGTTCGATGTTCTTGCCCGCGGTCAGCCACGGGAACAGCGCGTGCTCCTGGAACATCAGGGCGGGCCGCCCGTGGGTCGCGATGCTGCCGGCGGTGGGCCGGTCGAGCCCCGCCACCAGGTTCAGCAGCGTCGACTTGCCGCAGCCCGAGGCACCCAGGAGGGTGACGAACTCGCCGGGTGCGACATCGAGGGTGATGTCGTCGAGGACGAGTTGTTGTCCGGCCGGGCCGGCGAAGGACTTCGAAACCTGCTCGATGCGCGCCGCGTACTCGACCGTCTCTGCTTCTTCGGCCTTGGCGAGGGCGGTTGCCATGGTCGTCACCTCCTGGGAACGCTCGGATCCGGTCTCAGCCGACGCCGAGACCGGCGTCGTCGACGGTGCTCTCACCCTTGGCCTCGAGAACCTTGTTCAGCGGGGCGAGGTCGTAGATGCCCTTCAGCTTCGGGTCCTCCAGGAGGCCCGCCTTGACCGCGTGCCGCGCCTCGGTGCCGAGGGTCGCGGCCAGCGGGTCGTCGGTGATCCGGATCGACTTCCAGGCCGGGTCCAGGACGTCGGCCGGCAGCTCCTTGCCGGAGTCGACGCCGAGCTGCTTGTTCGCCGCGGCCCTGGCCTCGTCCGGGTTGGCGTTGATCCACGCGTTGGTGTCGACCGATGCCTTCAGCACCGCCTCGACCGCCTTCGGGTGCTCCTTCAGGAACTTCTGCGACACCACGATGTTGGTGATCACGAACTTGTTGCCGGGCCACAGCGACGCCTCGTCGAGCAGTACCTTGCCGCCCTCGGCGACCAGCTTGGACGCGGTGGGCTCGGGCACCCAGGCGCCGTCGACGGAACCGGACCTGAAGGCGTCCGGGGTCACCTTGTTGTCGGTGCGGACGACGGAGACGTCGCCCTTGCCGCTCTGCGGGTCGACCTTCCAGCCCTGCTCCGCGACCCAGTTGAGGAAGGCCACGTCCTGGGTGTTGCCGAGCTGGGGCGTGGCGATCCGCTTGCCCTCGACGTCCTTCAGGGACTTGATCTTCTTCGGGTTCACGACCAGCTTCACGCCGCCGGAGGCCGAACCGCCGATGATCCGCAGGTTCTTGCCGTTCGACTTGGTGTAGCCGTTGATGGCGGGGGAGGGACCGATCCAGCCGATGTCGACGGAACCCGAGTTCAGCGCCTCGATCTCGGACGGACCGGCGTTGAACACCTGGTAGTCGGCCTTGGTCGCGCCGAGCGCCTTCTGGAAGAAGCCCTTCTGCTTGCCCACCAGCGCGGTCGCGTGGGTCAGGTTCCCGAAGTAGCCGATCTTCACGGAGTCGAGGCCGTCGGTCTTCTTCGCCCCGGCGGCGATCCGGGCGCCCGCGTTGTCGTCCTTGGCCTCGGACCCGTAGCCGCAGGCCGCGAGCGTCAGCAGGGGGAGGGCCGCTATCGCGGCCAGACCGCGGCGAAGCAGGGTGGAACTGGCAGGCACGGGAGGCTTTCCTCTCGTCGGCCCGGCGGTCACGGTCTCTCAGGCCGCGGCCGGGAGTTCGGCAAAGGGTCTTCGTCGCTGGGCGCGCATGCGGTGCGCGTACGTCACCGCACACATCGGCCCACTCCGCCCTGCCCGCTGCCGAGGGCGCCGCTGCCGACGCGGCCGCCCTCCTTCGCGAACATCGAGTAGAAATCGGGGGAGTTCATGGTCAGAAGTCCCAGCCGTCGTCTTCGGGCGCGTCCTTGACCGGCTCGGGGGAGGCGAACGACTCGCCGACCATGCCGGCGGTGAGCGTGGTCCCGTCGTTCGGGTCGATCAGGATGAAGGAGCCGGTGCGGCGCGAGTCCGCGTAGGAGTCGACCGGCAGCGGCTCGGCGGTACGGATCTTCACCCGGCCGATGTCGTTGGCGACGAGCTGCCCGGGGTGCGGGTGCAGGGAGAGGTCGTCGAGCGTGAGCCGGGACGGGATGTCCTTGACGATCGCCTTCACCGTGCGGGTGCCGTGCCTGAGCAGCACCCGGTGCCCGACGGCCAGCGGCTGGTCGGCGACGTGGCAGACGGTCGCCTCC
Source organism: Streptomyces sp. NPDC002386 (assembly GCF_053593175.1). NCBI lineage: Bacteria > Bacillati > Actinomycetota > Actinomycetes > Kitasatosporales > Streptomycetaceae > Streptomyces > Streptomyces sp. NPDC002386. The sequence continues at coordinate 149,363 of NZ_JBSFBX010000017.1, read as the reverse complement.
ACGTCCTGCGTGACGGGCGGGGCGTCCTTCGCCGGCACGATCAGATCGCCGCGCGAGACGTCGATGTCGTCCTCGAGCAGCACCGTCACCGACTGCGTCGTCCACGCCACGTCGACCGGCTCGCCCAGCAGGTCGATGCCGGAGATCCGGGTGGTACGCCCGGACGGCAGCACGGTCACCGAATCGCCGACCCGGAAGGTGCCGGCCGCGATCTGGCCCGCGTAGCCCCGGTAGTCCGGGTGCTCGGCGGTCTGCGGCCGGATCACGAACTGCACGGGGAGCCGGGCGTGGCAGTGCGCCAGGTCGTGGCTGACCGGGACCGTCTCCAGGTGCTCCAGCACGGTCGGGCCGCCGTACCAGTCCATGCTCGCGGACGGCTCCACCACGTTGTCACCGGCGAGCGCCGAGATCGGGATCGCGGTGACCTCCGGGACGCCCAGCTCGATGGCGTACGCGGTGAACTCCTCGGCGATCGCGGCGAAGACGGACTCCTCGTACGCGACCAGGTCCATCTTGTTGACCGCGAGGACCACGTGCGGCACGCGCAGCAGCGCGGCGATCGCCGCGTGCCGGCGGGTCTGCTCGACCACGCCGTTGCGGGCGTCGACGAGGATCACCGTCAGCTCGGCCGTGGAGGCACCCGTCACCATGTTGCGGGTGTACTGCACATGGCCCGGGGTGTCGGCGAGGATGAACCGGCGCCGGGGCGTGGCGAAGTAGCGGTAGGCCACGTCGATGGTGATGCCCTGTTCCCGCTCGGCGCGCAGGCCGTCGGTGAGCAGCGCCAGGTCCGGGCCCTCCTGGCCGCGGCTCGCGGACGCCCGCTCCACGGCCTCCAACTGGTCGGTGAGGACCGACTTGGAGTCGTGCAGCAGCCGCCCGACGAGCGTGGACTTGCCGTCGTCGACGGAGCCGGCGGTGGCGAACCGCAGCAGCGTGGTCTCCGCGAGCGTCTCGGTCGTGATGGTGCTCATGCTTAGAAGTACCCCTCGCGCTTGCGGTCTTCCATCGCGGCCTCGGAGAGCTTGTCGTCGGCGCGGGTGGCGCCCCGCTCCGTGAGCCGGGACGCGGCGATCTCGGCGATGACGGCGTCCAGCGTGGTCGCGTCGGAGTCGACGGCGCCGGTGCAGGACATGTCGCCGACCGTGCGGTAGCGCACCAGGCGCTTCTCGACGGTCTCGCCGTCCTTGGCGCCGCCCCACTCGCCGGCCGTCAGCCACATCCCCGCCCGCCGGAACACCTCGCGCTCGTGGGCGAAGTAGATCTCCGGCAGCTCGATGCCCTCGCGGGCGATGTACTGCCAGACGTCCAGCTCGGTCCAGTTGGACAGCGGGAAGACGCGGACGTGCTCGCCCGGAGCGTGCCGCCCGTTGTACAGGTTCCACAGCTCGGGGCGCTGCCGGCGCGGATCCCACTGGGAGAACTCGTCCCGCAGGGAGAACACCCGCTCCTTGGCGCGCGCCTTCTCCTCGTCGCGCCGCCCGCCGCCGAACACCGCGTCGAACCGCTCGCTCTGGATCTTCTCCGTCAGCGGAAGGGTCTGCAGCGGGTTACGAGTGCCGTCGGCACGCTCCTTGAGCACACCGCGGTCGATGTAGTCCTGTACGGAGGCCACATGGAGGCGCAGCCCATGTTCGGCGACCACACGGTCCCGGTACTCCAGTACCTCGGGGAAGTTGTGTCCGGTGTCCACATGCAGCAGCGAGAAGGGGATCGAGGCCGGGGCGAACGCCTTCAACGCGAGGTGCAGCATCAGGATCGAGTCCTTGCCACCGGAGAACAGGATCACCGGGTTCTCGAACTCGCCCGCGACCTCGCGGAAGATGTGCACCGCCTCGGACTCCAGCGCGTCCAGGTGCGACAGGGCGTACGGAGTGTCCGTCCCCTCGCCACCGGTCGCGGTCTCGGCGACGGTCGTCATGCCAGTCCCCTCTCGCTGAGCAGGGCATGCACCGAGACCGCGGACTCCCGCACGGTCTGGGCTTGCGATTCGATCCGCAGGTCGGGGGTCTCGGGCTCCTCGTACGGGTCGTCAACGCCCGTCAGCCCCGACAGCTCACCCGCCGCCTGCTTGGCGTACAGCCCCTTCACGTCCCGCACCGAGCACACCTCGACCGGGGTCGCCACATGGATCTCCAGGTACGGCGTCCCGTTCTCCGCGTGCCGCTTCCGCACGGCCTCCCGGCTGTCCGCGTAGGGGGCGATCACCGGGACCAGCGCCTTCACACCGTTGCGGGCGAGCAGTTCGGCGACGAAGCCGATCCGCTGCACGTTGGTGTGCCGGTCCTCGCGGCTGAAGCCGAGGCCCGCCGAGATGAACTCGCGGATCTCGTCGCCGTCGAGCACCTCGACGCGGTGGCCCTCGGCACGCAGCCGTCCGGCCAGCTCGTGCGCGATGGTGGTCTTGCCGGCGCTGGGCAGACCCGTGAGCCAGACGGTGGCTCCGGTGGTCACGTGGTTCTCCTGGGTGTCGGTGGCTACGGGGAAGGCGGTATCGGCCGGACCTGCGGGCGCGGCGTGCGCGGCTGTGCTCGCCGTCATCCGTGCAGCCCGCACTCGGTCTTGGAGCGTCCGGCCCAGCGGCCGGCGCGCGCGTCCTCGCCCTCCAGCACACGGCGGGTGCAGGGGGCGCAGCCGATGGAGGGGTATCCGTCCGTCAGCAGCGGGTTGGTGAGCACGCCGTGCTCGGCGACGTAGGCGTCCACGTCGTCCTGGGTCCAGCGGGCGATGGGGGAGATCTTGACCTTCTGCCGCTTCTCGTCCCAGCCGACGACCGGGGTGTTCGCCCGGGTCGGGGACTCGTCGCGGCGCAGGCCGGTCGCCCAGGCCTGGTAGCCCTTCAGACCCTCCTCCAGCGGCTTCACCTTGCGCAGCGCGCAGCACAGGTCGGGGTCGCGGTCGTGCAGCTTCGGCCCGTGCTCCGCGTCCTGCTCGGCGACCGTCCGCCGCGGGGTGAGGGTGATGACGTTGACGTCCATCACGGCCTCCACGGCGTCCCGGGTGCCGATGGTCTCCGGGAAGTGGTAGCCGGTGTCGAGGAAGACGACGTCCACGCCCTCGCGGGCGCGGGAGGCGAGATGGGCGACCACGGCGTCCTCCATCGAGGACGTGACGCAGAACCTCGCTCCGAAGGTGTCGACCGCCCACTGGAGGATCTCCAGCGCGGTGGCGTCCTCCAGGTCGCGGCCCGCCTGCTCGGCGAGCCGCTTCAACTCTTCGGCTGTGCGCTCCTCTTGAGCAGTCGTCATGCTCCGTCGCCCCCTTGGTCGTCGGCTCGCTCGAGCCCCCGGGCGAGCAGCCCGAGGAACTTCAGCTGGAATGCTCGGTTGCACGCCCCGCACTCCCAGGCGCCGTGCCCCTGCTCGCCCGGCCGCAGGTCCTCGTCCCCGCAGTAGGGGCAGTAGAAGGGCGCCGCCCGCTCGCTCACGACAGCGCCTCCCCTCTGCTGGAAGCTCGGTTCGCCTCCGGGGCGCCTGTTGCCGGTGCCGAGAGGACGATCCTGCTCGACCCTTCGGGCCTCCGCGCGCTCGCCCTCGCGGCACCGGCGCGCCCCTTCGGCTCACTCGCCCGAGTCACGACAGCGCCTCCTCGGAAGCCCGGGCTGCCCAGGTGGCGAAGCGCTCGCCGGCCTCACGTTCGGCCTGGTAGCGCGCCAGGACCCGCTCGATGTAGTCGGGCAGTTCGGCCGAGGTGACCTTCAGGCCGCGGACCTTGCGGCCGAAGCCGGCCTCCAGGCCGAGCGCGCCGCCGAGGTGCACCTGGTAGCCCTCGACCTGCTTGCCTTCGTCGTCCAGGACCAGCTGGCCCTTGAGACCGATGTCCGCGACCTGGATGCGGGCGCAGGCGTTCGGGCAGCCGTTGAGGTTGATCGTGATCGGCTCGTCGAAGTCCGGCAGGCGGCGCTCGAGCTCGTCGATGAGCTGCGCGCCGCGCTGCTTGGTCTCGACGATGGCCAGCTTGCAGAACTCGATGCCGGTGCAGGCCATGGTGCCGCGCCGGAAGGAGGACGGCCGGGCGGTGAGGTCCAGCGCCTCCAGGCCCTCGACCAGCGAGTCGACCTGGTCCTGCTCGACGTCCAGGACGATCATCTTCTGCTCGACGGTGGTGCGGACCCGGCCCGAGCCGTGCGCCTCCGCGAGGTCGGCGATCTTCGTCAGGGTGCCGCCGTCGACGCGGCCGACCCGCGGGGCGAACCCGACGTAGAACCGGCCGTCCTGCTGCCGGTGCACACCGATGTGGTCGCGCCACCGCTGCGCCGGCTGTTCGGGCGCGGGGCCGTCGACCAGCTTGCGGCCGCCCAGGTAGTCGTCCTCCAGCACCTGCCGGAACTTCTCCGGGCCCCAGTCGGCGACCAGGAACTTCAGCCGGGCCCGGTTGCGCAGCCGGCGGTAGCCGTGGTCACGGAAGATCGAGATGACGCCCTCGTAGACGTCCGGGACCTCGTCGATCGGCACCCAGGCGCCGAGCCGCACGCCCAGCTTGGGGTTGGTCGACAGGCCGCCGCCCACCCACACGTCGAAGCCCGGCCCGTGCTCGGGGTGCCGTACGCCGACGAACGCCACGTCGTTGATCTCGTGCACGACGTCCAGCAGCGGCGAACCCGAGATGGCCGTCTTGAACTTGCGCGGGAGGTTCGAGTACGCCGGGTTGTTCAGGACCCGGCGCTTCATCTCCTCGAGCGCCGGCGTGGCGTCGATGATCTCGTCCTCGGCGATGCCCGCGACCGGCGAGCCGATCATCACGCGCGGGGTGTCGCCGCACGCGGTGACGGTGGACAGGCCCACGCCCTCGAGCCGTTCCCAGATCGCGGGCACGTCCTCGATGCGGATCCAGTGGTATTGGACGTTCTGCCGGTCGGTGATGTCCGCGGTGCCCCGTGCGAACTCCTGCGAGACCTCGCCGATGACCCGCAGCTGCTCCGTGGTGAGCGCGCCGCCGTCGATGCGCACCCGGAGCATGAAGTACTCGTCGTCCAGCTCCTCCGGCTCCAGGATCGCGGTCTTGCCGCCGTCGATCCCGGGCTTGCGCTGGGTGTACAGGCCCCACCAGCGCATCCGGCCGCGCAGGTCGTTCGGGTCGATCGAGTCGAAACCGCGCTTGGAGTAGATCGTCTCAATGCGTGTCCGCACATTGAGACCGTCGTCGTCCTTCTTGAACTGCTCGTTGCCGTTGAGCGGGGTGAAGTGGCCTGCGGCCCACTGACCCTCACCGCGGTGACGGCTCACCTTGCGGCGGGGCGCGGAGGCGGCAGAGTTCTGCGGGGTGGCGGCCATGGTTGTTACGTCCTTCGGGACAGGCGGGAAACGCGGCTCTGACCTGCGCATGCGGGCGCGTGACGGCATGCGTGCGCGCCCTTGCGCAGCAGGGAGAAAAGTGCGGGGAGGTCGGCGGTGCTGGGGCTGTCAGCTCGCCGGACAGATGGCGCTGGACATGCGGCCGAGGTCGACGTGCCGCCGACTCACCAAGGCAATTCCAGTTCCAGGCATGACGGAAGCGTGTCACGCGGATCTCTGGCCAGTCCACCTTCGTCCGTAATATGGACGGAACTATTCTGAATGGCGAGACGGAGTGTTGTGGGTCACGCTCCGCTCATGTGAACGACGGTGCGGGGGTCACGCTCCGGGCCACGGGCCGGGCGTCGCCACCTCCGGCTCCAGCTCCACCTTCGTGTCGAACAGCAGGAATCCGCGCCGCTGGTAGTTGGCCATGGCAAACTCGCCGTCCTTGCTGCACGTGTGCACCCACACCCGCTTCGTCGGCGTCCGCCCCGGCCACCGCTCGGCCAGGTCCCAGGCGCGGGCCGTGCCGTGGGAGAGCAGGTGACCGCCGACGCGGCGGCCGCGGAAGGCGGGGATCAGGCCGAAGTACACGATCTCGACAACGCCTTCGTCCTGCGCCTCCAGCTCGACGTATCCGGCGGGGGTGCCGCGGTCGTAGGCCACCCAGGTCTCGACCCCCGGACGGTCCAGGTACTCCTGCCACCGCGCGTAGGTCCACCCGAGCCGGTCCGTCCAGCGGATGTCGCCGCCCACCGAGGCGTACAGGAAGCGGCTGAACTCGGGGGAGGGGACCTCGGCGCGGACGATCCGGACGTCGCCCTCGGGGGCGGCGGCCGGCAGGAGGTCGGCCGGCGAGTTCTGCTCGAGGGACCAGGTGGTGACGGTGACGCTGCTCATGCGGGCCAGGGAACCATCCCACCGGCCCGCCTGTCGATCGGCCGGGTCACTCCGCCCGGCCCCGGCGAGCCGCGGGCGGCCCGCCGGCCGTCCGTCACCTCAACGAGCGGTCGAGCGCCGTCAGCGGCACCGCGAACAGCATGCGGTCGGAGAGGGACCACACCTCGCCCGACTCCTCCCCGTACGACAGTGAGCCCGCCGACGCGGCCCAGCAGTGGTGGGAGGCGTCGAATCCGCAGCGTGCCGCCTCGGCGTCCTCGCTGTCCTGGCGCCACAGGCCGCCGTGGCCGTCTCCCGTACCGGACGCGCGTCCCACGTACCAGGACGGGGAGCCCGCCCCGGGGCGCCGGTGGGACAGCACGCCGGTGATGCCGGTCACCCGGGTCCGGTACGCCTCGATCGCGTCCGCCCGCCCGGCGGCGTCGGTGTCGAGCAGCCCGGCGCGCGCGGGGGCGCTGTCGAACGCGTACCGCCACAGCCGGGTGCGCCGGTCGCCGCCGGGCGCGGTCCGCTCGGCCGCGACGAGGCTGTCGGGCGCGGTGCCGCGGTCCAGGGAGAGGGTGGCCGGACAGGGCGGTCCGGAGGCGGTGCAGCGGCCGCCGGTGAAGCGGTAGGAGCCGACGGCGGGCATCACGAATTGGTAACCCCCGGCGGACCAGCCGCCGGGCACCCGGCCGATCGCGGGCGTGTCCGCCGTGGTGCGCTGGATGCGGTCGAGGTCGTAGACGTAGAGCGCGTCGGAGCCGCCGGTCCGGGTGGTGACCAGCAGCTTGTCCTGGTACCAGACCATGCCGGACAGCGGGGAGGACAGGCCGCGGTAGTCCCGGCCGCCGTCCACGGGTACCACCAGCAGTACCCAGCGGTAGACCGGCCGCGCGGGATCGCCGGCGTCGACGAAGCCGACCCGGGCCAGGCCCCGGCCGGCCGCGGGCCCCCCGCCGGTGCGGGTCCAGCCGGTGAGGATCACCCGGTGGGTGCCCCAGACGCCGTCGTCGTCGGCGTCCCCGGAGGTGGTGACGGAGTGCGGCCGCCAGGCGGTGTCGGCCGTGTCGGCCGGGTCCCAGCAGTAGGCGCGGCCGGCGGACGGGGCGACGGGCAGGGTCGCCCGGTCGTCCGGGGTGCAGCGGGCGGCCCGGCGCAGGGTGCGGTCCGCGCTCCCGAGGACGGCGCTCACGCCCACCGGGCGGCCCATGGACCGGGCGAGCCGGTGCAGGTCGCGGGCGGGCACCAGGTGCTCCTGGAGCCGGAGCCGGGCGGTGTCCGAGGCGGAGGTCAGCGGCTTGAGCGCGCCGGGGCTCTCGGCGACCTCGGCCTGTGAGGTGCTGATCAGCGTGGCGGCCGCGGTGAGCGCCAGCGCGGTCCCGGTGAGGACCGCGCGCAGGGCGGTGCCCCGTCTGCGCCGGCGGTGTCTGCCGCGATGCTTCATGTCTCCTCCCGACGGGCCAACTGCGCCTGGTGGTCCGTACGTTGACCGAGGAGCAGGTGGGGAGGCCCACAGGGATGCTACGGCAGTAAGGGGCGGCGCGGGGGCAAGACCCCCGAAATATGCGGAAGGCACCCGCGAACGGGGCGGCCCGCCCGCGCCGCCGGTGCCCGGGCGCCGCCGTCCGGGCCGCCCGTCAGCCGGCGTCCGCCGCCGCCCGCCGTCGTGCGGCCACGGCCGGTGCCACCGACTGGGGCAGCAGGTCACGGGGGTTGCCGGGCAGCAGCACCTCGACCTGCGCGTCCTCGCGGAACCGGTACGGCCGGTGCTGCAGCAGGTCCCCCAAGTAGCGCCGGACCCTGGACATCTCGGCCCGTACCGTGACCGTTCGGGACGGATCGCCGAACAGGTCCTCCGCGAGTGCCGCCGCCCCCCGCCCGCCGCGGTGTTCGGCGAGCAGGTACAGCAACTCGGCGTGCCGGGGACTGAGTTCCCGGGACCAGGAGCCGGCCGCTCCGCACACGGTCACCGAGGTACGGCCCGCCCGGCTCAGGTCCAGCCGTACCCGGTCGGCGGTGCCCGGCGAGGGCTCGTCCGCCACCCGCAGCAGCCAGCCCCCGGCCAGCGGCTCCACCGCGCAGTGGCCCAGCGGCGGCAGCCACCGGCGCCCCGGGGCCAGCGACCCGGGCAGGGAGAGCCGGCGCACGTACGGCATCCCGGTCACGGCGGCGGTCCAGCCGTCCCGGTCCACCACCAGCGCCCGGCCGTCCAGCCGGGCCAGCACCGGCGCGCCCACCGCGCGCAGTCGCTCCAGCGAGTCCAGGTGCAGCTCCCGCAGCCGGGCCTCGGCGAGTCCGGCGACGGAGGCCACCCAGGAGAGCGTCGCCGGATGCATGGTGCGCAGCGGGCCGCTGACGTCCACCACCCCGATGAGCCGGCCGTCCCGCGGGTCGGTGATCGGGGCGCCCGTACAGGTCCAGGAGGCGTGCGAGCGGACGAAGTGCTCGGCGGCGAACACCTGCACCGGCCGCCGCACCACCGCGGGGGTGCCCACGCCGTTGGTGCCGACGACGTCCTCCCGCCAGTCCGCGCCGAGTTCGAAGCCGAGGCCGTCGGCCTTGCGCAGTACCCCCGGCGACCCCTCCCGCCACAGCACGCGCCCCTCGGCGTCGGCGACGACCATGATGTGCTGGGCGACGTCCGCGACCGAAAGCAGTCCCTCGCGCAGCACCGGCAGCACGTGCCGCAGCGGTGACTCCTCGCGTCTGCGCCGCACTTCGTCGGCGGACAGCAGACCGGACCTGAAGTCGTGGTCCGGGTCGACCCCGCTGCGCAGCATCCGTCCCCAGGACTGCTCGATCACCGGCCGGGGCGCGATCCGCGCGCGCTGCCCGGCGAGTGTCGCCTCACGTACCTCGTTCAGCACCCGCGCCGCCTGCGCCGCGTCCACGGCGGCCAGGCGCGCCAGGTTCATCGGCGGGTTCACCACTGGTGGTCCTCCCGGAAGGGCGTCGAACACACTTGTCAAGCCATACCGGGCGGCGGTTTCCGGTCGGCTTCAGTGCACATACTGCCGCCGGGCGCATGCCGGAGGCACAGACTCCGCGCACAGTCACCGATAAGTTGCAACCCCCTGCAACCCTGGTGAACCGCACGAGAACACCAGAGACTTGTGCACGGCGCCGCCCACGGGCGGCGTTCTGGCCTGTCAACGGGCCCATTCAGCGGGGGTGGTGCCGTGTCGGCGCAGCACCACCCCCGTGACGTGTGCCCCTGACGGCGGCGGACAGTCCGGATCAGGACACGGGACGCGCCCGCTCCACGACCGAGGCCAGATCAAGGCCCGCGGGCAGCGTGCCGAACGTGGCGCCCCGGTCGCCGCCGAGCCGGGAGGCGCAGAACGCGTCGGCGACCTCCGGCGGCGCGAACCGCACCAGCAGCGATCCCTGGAGCACCAGCGCGAGCCGTTCCACCAGCCGCCGGGCCCGGCCCTCCACGCCCTCCAGGTCGGCCAGTTCGGTGAACAGGTCCTTCACCGCCCGGTCCAGCCGGTGGTCGGCGCCGTGCGCCCGGCCGATCTCGGTGAGGCAGGCGTCCAGCGCGCCCGGCTCCCGCCGCAGGGCCCGCAGCACGTCCAGCGCCTGTACGTTCCCCGCCCCCTCCCAGACGGAGTTCAGCGGTGACTCCCGCACCAGCCGGGGCAGGCCGGACTCCTCGACGTACCCGTTGCCGCCCAGGCACTCGGCCGCCTCCACCGCCAGCGGGGCGCAGCGCTTGGTGATCCAGTACTTGGCGGCCGGCACCGCGAGCCGCAGGAAGGCGCGCTCCTGCTCGCTCCCGTCGTCGTGGGCGGCGGCGAGCCGGAGCGCCAGCGTCGTCGCGGCCTCGGACTCCAGCGCGAGGTCGGCCAGCACGTTGCGCATCAGCGGCTTGTCGATCAGCCTGCCGCCGAACGCCTCCCGGTGCCCGCAGTGGTGCACCGCCTGCGCCACCGCCTGCCGCATCAGCCCGGCGGAGCCGAGCGCGCAGTCCAGCCGGGTCGCGGCGACCATGTCGATGATCGTGCGGACGCCACGTCCCTCCTCGCCGACCACGCGCGCCCAGGTGCCGTCGAACTCGACCTCGGCGGAGGCGTTGGACCGGTTGCCCAGCTTGTCCTTCAGCCGCTGGATCAGGAAGGGGTTGCGGCCGCCGTCGGGGAGGACGCGCGGTACGAGGAAGCAGGTGAGGCCGGCGGGAGCCTGCGCGAGCACGAGGAAGCCGTCGGACATGGGTGCCGAGCAGAACCACTTGTGCCCGGTGAGGGCGTACGTCCCGGCCTCGGCGAGCGGCCGGGCCCGCGTGGTGTTGGCCCGTACGTCGCTGCCGCCCTGCTTCTCGGTCATGCCCATGCCGAACAGGGCGCCGGCCTTCTCGGCCGCGGTCCGCAGCCCGCGGTCGTAGATGCCGGACGTCAGCCGCGGCTCCCACTCGGCGGCCAGCGCCGGATCGGCCCGCAGCGCGGGCACGGCGGCGTGTGTCATCGACAGCGGGCAGCAGTTGCCCGCCTCCACCTGGGTCCACACCAGGAACCCGGCCGCCCGGCGCACATGCCCCGCCGGCCGGGTCCAGGCGCCCGTGAGGCCCGCCGAGACACCCTTGCCGAGCAGACGGTGCCAGGCGGGGTGGAAGTCCACCTCGTCGATCCGGTGGCCGTAGCGGTCGTGCGTGCGCAGCCGCGGCGGGAACTCGTTCGCCTGCGCCCCCCACTCCTGCACCTGCGCCGACCCGGCGGCCCGGCCCAGCGCGGACAGTTCCGAGCGCACCTCGTCCAGCACCTCGGCGGCGGTGTGCCGCTCGACGGCCTCCACGAGGGCCCGGTCCGCGCCGAAGACGTCGTAGCCCACCAGCGCGGGCGGCTGGTTCGTCACGGTGTGCGTGGGGTTGCCTGCCATGACGCGAACCTACCCGCGATCGCGCCGAAGCTGCCCCCGCAGTGCCGTGGCGCCGCCGGGGAGCGCGTCCGCCCCGGTCGTCCACCCCCGGAAGGTGAGGGCGGTCCGGTGCGGCGGATACCGTTAGGTCGTGCAGCCAGGAAGTGAAACCCCCGATCGGCCCGCCGGCCGCCTCCACCGGGCCAGAGCCCTCTACCGGAACGTATCCAAGCGCAGGACGGCCTGGCTGCTTCTCAAGGACACCGTCAACTCGTGCATGGAGTACCGCATCCTGGGCCTGGCGGCCGAGGCGGCCTTCTTCACGCTGCTGTCGGTGCCGCCGCTGCTGCTGAGCCTCATCGGCCTCCTCGGCTACGTCGACGCCTGGACCGGCGCCGACACCATCAAGAGCCTGGAGAACAACATTCTCGAGGCCTCCCGCACCGTCCTGTCCGACAAGGGCGTCAAGGAGATCGCCGAGCCGATCCTGCACGACGTGATGGCGGGCGGCCGGCCCGACGTCATCTCCATCGGCTTCCTCTTCGCCCTGTGGTCCGGCTCCCGCGCGGTGAACGTCTTCATCGACACCATCACCGTGATGTACGGCCTCGACGGCGTGCGCGGCATCGTGAAGACCCGCCTGATGGCGTTCCTGCTGTTCATCGTGGCCCTGCTGATCGGCTCGGTCGCGCTGCCGCTGATGGTGGCCGGACCGGACGCGGTCGTCCGGATCGTGCCCTGGTCCGAGACGCTGGTGCAGGTCCTGTACTGGCCGGTCGTGCTCGTCCTGTCGGTCGTCTTCCTGACGACGCTGTACCACGTCTCGGTGCCCGTGCGCTCCCCGTGGATCGAGGACGTGCCCGGTGCCCTGGTCGCCCTCGCCATGTGGGTCCTGGGCAGCCTGCTGCTGCGCATCTACCTCACCCACACCATCGAGGGCGCCACGATCTACGGCTCCCTGGCAGCCTCCGTCGCCGTCCTGCTGTGGATCGGTGTGTCGGCCTTCGCCGTGCTCGTCGGCGCGGCGGTGAACGCCGCCATCGACCGGGTCTGGCCGGCCGCCGCCACGGCCGCCGCCCGTGAGGCGAACGAGCGGGTGCGCGAGGCGCAGGTCGCCGAGTACGTCGCCTGGGCCGCCGGGGCCCGCGAGAGCGACCCGGACGACCCGGACATGCCCTCCGAGTTCCCCGAGCGCTGGTCCCGCTTCCTCCCCCCGGAGGACGTGACGGCCCGCCTGCGCACCCACGCCAGGAACCCGCACCACCACACGCACAAGGCGGACGGGGCGGCCGGAGGGACCGGCGCGGCCGGTCCGGGCGCAGCGCCCGGATCCGGCGGTGTGAACGGCGTCGACGGCAAGCACGGCGGCACGCCTCCGCACGGGACGTGACCACGGGGCGGCCGCCCCTCCGCGCCGGCCGTTCCGCCGCCCGGGGCGCCCCGGGCGGCGTAGCCTGGCGCTCGTGTACGAGGAACGGCCGTCCCGGCTCACCGGCGCCGTCGTGTGGCGCCGCACCCCCGAGGACCCCGCCGCCCGGCCGGTACTGCCCGACGGCTGCATGGACCTGCTGTACAGCGACGGCAGGCTGCTGGTCGCCGGCCCCGACACCCGCGCCCACGTCCCCGGGGGCCCGCCCCGCGCCTGGGCGGGCCTGCGTTTCTTCCCCGGCACCGCGCCCGCCCTGCTCGGCGTACCGGCCCGGGAACTGCGCGACACCCGGGTCGAACTGACCGACCTGTGGCCGGTCGCCCGGGCCCGGCGGCTGCGCGACCGCGTCGCGGCGGCACCGGAGGCGGCGACGGCCCTGGAGGACATCGCCCTCGGCTGGGCGGCCGAGTCCGACGGCCCCGACCCGCTGCTGCGCCGGCTGGTGGAGTGCCTGGACGCGGGCCGCGCGGTGACGGCCACGGCCGCCGAACTCGGCATCGGGGAACGCGCCCTCCACCGCCGCTGCCTGACCGCCTTCGGCTACGGGCCCAAGACCCTCGCCCGCATCCTGCGCCTCCAGCGCGCCCTGGCGCTGGCCCGCTCCGGCGTGCCGTACGCGCAGACGGCGGCCCGGACCGGCTACGCGGACCAGCCGCACCTCGCCCGTGACGTCCGGCAGCTCACGGGCCGGCCGCTGGGCGAGCTACTCGGCGGCCGACGGGGCGAACAGATCGACGCCGTTGCCGTCGGGGTCGTGCACGGTGGCGTACCGCTGGCCCCAGAACGCGTCCCACGGCTTCAGCTCGCCGTGGTACCCGGCGCCCACCAGATCCTCGTACACGGCGTCCACCCCGGCCGGTGAGCCGCAGTGGAAGGCGAGCCCGACGCGTCCGCCGGCGGCGGGCGCCTGCCAGGCCGGGTGGAAGGACCGGACGGTCTCCTCGGTGTCCAGGGCGAGCACCAGCCCGCCGGGCAGCTCGGCCTCGACATGCGGCTGTGTCTCGGCCCCCTCGGGGAAGACCAGCCCGAGGCGGCGGTAGAAGGCGAGCGAGGCGGCCAGATCGGAGGCCACCACGCCGATCACGGCGAATCGTGGAGTCATGGGCCCACGGTAGGCAGGGACCGGACCCCCGGTCTTGAAGAAAACGGACAGGGGCCGGACCCGGTCAGACGCCCTCGGCCAGCTTCAGGAAGGCGGCCCATGAGGCGGGGGCGACGGTGAGGTGCGGAGCGGTGGGGGTCTTGGAGTCGCGGATGTGGATGGCGGTGGGCGCGGCGGCTACTTCGAGGCAGTTGCCGCCGTCGCTACCGCTGTAGCTCGACTTGAACCATCGAAGTACGGTGCTCATTGCTCTCCTAGGAGACGGTCCAGCAGTTCCCGCGTGTCCTCGGGGGTGAGTGCCTGTGACCGCAGCATCGCACACCTTTGCGTGAGGATGGCCACCTCGTCGGGATCGGCGATCAGTTGACTGCCGCGCTGGGTCTCCGTATAGGCGAGCCGCTGGTGATCGGGGGTCTCCAACAGGACGAAGGGGCCGTCCAGAGCCGCGTGTGCGCTGCGTCCCAGTGGCAACACCTGCAAGGCGATGCCCGGCATCTCGGAACAACCCCGCAGATGTTGGAGTTGCTCGCGGTACACCTCCTTGCCGCCGAGGAAGTCACGCAGCACTGGCTCCCAGATCACGAAGCAGGCGATCGGCGGATCCGTACGCTGGAAGATCGCCTGGCGTTCGGTCCGAGTCGCCACGTACGGCTCGATCTCCTCCTCGCGCAGCACCGGAATTCGACTGCGGAAGACCGCCCGAGCGTAGGCCGTCGTCTGGAGCAGACCCGGCAGAACCTGGTTCTCGTAGGAGGAGATCACCGTCGCCTCCCGTTCACAGTCCAGGTACTCCTCCGCCCACATGGGAACCAGGTCCACCTCGGGCATCCTGCTCAGCGCGACGGACAAAGCGCCCCTGGTGTCGAGGAGTTCGTCCAACTGCTCCGCCAGATCCGGCTTCAGCGGGCGTCTGCCCTGCTCGATCGAGGCGATCTGCTGCTCGCCGACGACGAACCGCTCGCCCAGCGACCTCTGCGTGTACCCGGCGGCCTCGCGGTGGAGGGCGAGCAGCGCACCCACCATCCGCATCGCCGAGGCGTTCCTCCGTGCCCGTCGGCTCGTTCCCATGCGGTCGAACTCCCCACCCTCGTGCCCGCGTTCACCATCCCGCACCCGTACAAACGAGCTGTACGTGAGCAGGTGGCGGCGGACACGGACTCGCACTGGGCGGGACGGCTCACCGAGTGACGTTTCTGCGGTGAACCCGTTCGGCCAACGGGGTGAGTAAAGCCCGTGCATGGCAATGGTCAGCCATCCGTCTAGGGAATCTTTCGACTCGGTAAAGGGCGTCGAGACGCGGAGACCTCCACGGGTCCGCGTCACCCACCCACAGAAGGAGCCGGACCTTGACCTACGGGAAGAAACTGCGCGAGCGGATCGCCGGGCCCGGGACCACACCGCTGATCGGCGTGTACGACATGTACTCGGCCTCGATCGCGGCCAAGCACTACGACGGGATGTTCGTCTCGGGCTTCGGCTTCGCGGCCTCGTACTACGGCCTGCCGGACATCGGCTTCATCGCCTGGCCCGACATGGTGGCCTTCGTCCAGCGGCTGCGGGGCGCGTTCCCGCACCACCACCTGCTCGTCGACATCGACGACGGGTACGTCGACCCGGAGGTCGCCTGTCACGTCGTCGAGGGACTGGAACGGATCGGTGCCTCGGGGGTGATCCTGGAGGACCAGAAGCGGCCCCGCCGCTGCGGGCACGCCGACGGCAAGCAGGTGCTGCCGCTGGACGAGTACCTGGAGAAGCTGGAGAAGGTCCTGGCCACCCGGCAGGACCTCGTGGTCGTCGCCCGCACGGACGCCACCGACGAGCACGACATCCTGCACCGCGCCGAGCGGCTCGCCGCGACCGACGCCGACGTGGTGCTGGTCGACGGAGTGCGCAGCGTCGAGTGGATCGGGCGGATCCGCGAGGTCACCGGGGGCAAGCCGCTGCTGTTCAACCAGATCGCCGGCGGCAAGTCGCCCCGCCTGTCGCTCGGCGAACTGTCCGACCTCGGTGTCGACGTGGCCATCTACAGCACGCCCTGCCTGTTCGCCGCGCACCAGGCCATGGACTCCGCGCTCACCGAACTCAAGGCGGCCGACGGGCGGTTGCCGCGGGTGGACCCGGCGGGCGGGGTCGGCGTGCACGCGTCGACCACGCTGCTGGAGCGCAACATCGCCCGCGAGCGGTCGCGGCCCGAGGGCGTGGGCGTGTGAGGCGTGCGGCGTCCCGGCCGACGGTGGCCGCGGTGCTCACGGCGGCGGTGCTCGGGGCCGGTGCCGTGCCCGCGGTCGCCTCGGCGTCCGCGTCCGAAAGCCTGATCACCGTCATCGACAACTCGCGGGCGGACTCGATCCTGGAGGTCGACCGCGCGGGCAACCTGCAGGCCGGCAGCGGCACCGCGGGCAGCGACCACGACGGCAGTGCCGTGGACGTGGTCGAGGCCCTGGCCGGCGCCGCCGGCCGGCAGGAGGAAGGCTGAGGGGCGACGCGGGAACGCGGTGACACGGGACGACGGCCGGGCACCCCGTACGGGAGGTGCCCGGCCGGGCGTCCGCGGGTGGGGCGCCGCGACCGGCCCGCCGGAACGGGCGGGTCGGCTCGGTCGGGCTCGGTCAGGTCTGGAGCCGCTCGGTGGCCGCCGCTCCGGGGTGGGGGAGGGCGTCGGCGGACTCGCGGCGGCGCACCCACCGCCGCCCGTCGGAGACGGCGAGCAGCGCGTACAGCGCGCCCGCGGACAGGGCGCCGGCGAGCCAGGACAGGTCGATACCGTGCAGGCGCAGCGAGAGCGGGCCCCGCAGCGCGGCCACCGAACCGTCCATGAACAGCCAGGTGCAGAGCACCCCGACGGCGAAGGCGAGGATCGCGCGCCAGCGCACGTCGGGCAGCCGGCGGCTGCCGACGGGGTCGAAGAGGCGGTCGAACGAGGTCACCTTCCGCTCGACCACGCCGTAGTGCAGCAGGACGATCCCCGCCCACGGCGCGAGAAGAACCAGGCGAAGACCGACATGAGCGCCAGCACGGCCAGGGTGGGCGGACCGTCCAGCGCTCGAAGGCGGCGATGGCGCGGTAGCCGCCAGCGAGACGGCGACCTGGACCGCCATGACCAGGGCGGCGACGACGATCTTGACCGCCGTGTTGCCGGCGTGCGGGTCGAGTGCGCCGATCCTGCCGAGCAGGGCCACCACGAGGTCGAGCACGATCCAGGTGTTCACCGCGCACCAGCCGACCACGACGACCGCCTGGACGGCCGTCGGCAGGTAGTTGCCGCGCCGTCCGAACACGGCCGCACGTCCCCCGTACAGCCCAGCGGGGACTCCGTGCGCCGGAATACATCCGCGCGGTGTGGTGCTCTGGGATGAGCGGTGCTTGATCGGTGCCCGGGTGGCCGTACGGCGGGGGCCGGGCGTGGTGAAGGGCTGGTGGGCGATGACGGCAGAGCAGCCGGCGGGCCCCGTGGTCGGGACACCCCACGGGGCGGTACGCGGCCGGTACGAGCGCGGTGTCGCGGTGTTCCGGGGGATCCCGTACGCCGCTCCGCCCTTCGGGCCCCGCCGGTTCCGGCCACCCGAGCCGCCCGAGCCGTGGGACGGCGTGCGGGACGCCGGTGCCTTCGGGCCGACGGCGCCGAAACCGGCGTACTCCGAGGCCTTCGCCCGGTACCTCTCCGATCCCGTGGTCGCCGGTGACGACTGCCTCAACCTCAACGTGTGGACCCCGGAGCCGGGCCCGGGCGCCCGTCTGCCGGTCCTGGTGTGGCTGCACGGCGGTGCCCTGACCAGGGGATCCTCCGCCGTGCCCGTCTACGGCGGACACGCGTTCGCACGGGACGGGGTGGTGCTCGTCTCGGTCAACTACCGGCTCGGGGTCGAGGGCTACGGACTGTTCCCGGACGCGCCGCCCAACCCCGGGCTGCGCGACCAGCTTGCCGCGCTGCGCTGGGTGCGCGACAGCATCGCCGCGTTCGGCGGCGACCCGGACAACGTCACCCTGTGCGGGCAGTCCGCCGGAGCGATCAGCGTCGGCGCCCTGATCGCCGCACCCCAGGCCCAGGGCCTGTTCCGGCGGGCGGTGCTGCAGAGCGGCGCACCGGAGTTCTCGGAGCGCGACCGGGTGCGGCGGATGGTGCGCCGGATGGCCGGGCGGCTGAAGATCCCGGCCACCGCCGAGGCCTTCGCCGCCGTCGACCGGGCACTGCTGCTGCGCACCCAGGCCGAGGTGAGCCGGCTGAGCGGCCCCGTGCTGGGCGGCCCCGCCTTCGGCATCGTCGTCGACGGGGACCTCGTGCCCCGCGACCCGCTCCAGGCCCTGATCGACGGCGAGGCGGCCCGGGGCGCGGACCTGCTCATGGGCTGGACCCGGGACGAGTACCGGCTGTGGCTGGTGCCCGGCGGGCTCGTCGAGCGCGTCGACCGGCTCGGCACGGTCGCCCTGGCCGGGGCGATGGCCCGCTGCCACGCCGGCCACGACGTGCCCCGCGGCTACCGCGCCGCGCGTCCCGGCGCCGGCACCGCCGAGGTCGTCGGCCAGATGGTCACCGACCACCTGCTCCGGCTGCCGCTGCACCGGCTCGCCGACGCCCGCCCGGGCAGCTCGTACCTGTACGAGTTCGCCTGGCCGTCCCAGGTCCCCGGGCTCGGCGCCTGTCACGCGCTCGAACTCGGGTTCGTCTTCGACACCGGGGAGGTCCCGGAGTCGGTCAAGCTGGCCGGGGCGGGCGCGCCGCGGGAGCTGTGTCAGGCGATGCACTCGGCCTGGGTGCGGTTCGCCGCGACCGGGGATCCCGGCTGGCAGGCCTGGGACGCCACGCACCCGGTGCGGATCTTCGACGGCGGCGAGCCGTGTGTCGCCCACGGTCCGCGCGACAGCGAACTCGCGCTGTGGCCGGTCACGCCCGCCATCCCGGAGCCGGCGTCCGCCTCCGGCGTCAGGGCACCGGGAGCCGCACGAGCCTCCGCGGTACGACGCCTGCGCCGCTCGGTCACCGCCCGACGCCGATGACGGCGCGCACGGTGCCTGTGCCGCGACCTCCGGCGCCGACCCGGTGACGTGGGTCGTTCAGGCCGGTGATGGACGGTGGCTGCGCGGCACCGGTGGGTTGCGGGGGTGCTCGGCGCGCTCCGCTCGGTCGCCGTCCGGCATCGGTGCGGCCGCGTGCGGTGTCGGTGGGTCCGGGAGGGCGTGATGGCCGGTGGCGTGGGTGTGGCGGGCCGTGGCGTCCGTCGGGGCCGCGGGGGCGGTCGGAGTGGCCCGCTCACACCACCCGCGCGATCTCGGCGATCCCCTGCGGTCCCACCCGGCAGCAGCCGCCGATCAGGCGGGCCCCGGCGTCACGCCACTCCACGGCATGGCCGGCGCCGAACCGGGAGCGGCCGGTCCAGGCGCGTGCCCGCGGGTCCCAGGCCTCCCCGCTGTTGGGGTAGACGACGACCGGCTTCCCGGTGACCCGGGCCGCGACGCCGATCGCGTACGGCACGTCCTCCGGCGCGCAGCAGTTCACACCGACCGCGATGATCTCGTCGGCCTCCGCGGCGGGCGCGAACGCCTCCTCCAGCGACTGGCCGGCGCGCGTACGCCCGCCCTCGACGGTGTACGAGAGCCAGGCGGGCACCCCCAGCCCCCGCACCGCCCGCACGAGCGCCGCTCCCTCGTCGGCGTCCGGGACCGTCTCCAGGGCCAGCGCGTCCGGCGCGGCCGCGGCCAGGATCTCCAGCCGGGGCCGGTGGAACCGTTCCAGTTCCCCGACGCTCAGCCCGTAGCGTCCCCGGTACTCGGAGCCGTCCGCGAGCATCGCCCCGTACGGACCGGCCGAGGCCGCCACCCACAACGGGCGGACGGCTCCGGCCGCCCGCGCCCGCCGGGCCGCGTCCCGGGCCAGTTCCACGCTGAGTGCCAGCAGCCGCGCCGCCCTCGCCCGGCCGATCCCTCGCCTGCCGAACCCCTCGAAGCTGGCCTGGTAGCTGGCGGTGATCGCCACGCTCGCACCGGCGTCGAAGTAGGCGAGGTGCGCATCGGTGATCGCCTCGGGCCGCTCGGCCAGCAGCCGTGCCGACCACAGCTCGTCGCCCAGGTCGTACCCGGACGCCTCGAGCTGGTTGGACATCCCGCCGTCGAGCACGACCGCTCCCGCGGCGAGGGCTTCGGCGAGGCCGGGACGCGTGCTGCCGGGCGTACTGCTGGTCATGTCTCGACGCTAGTCCACGTGCCTCCCGCGCACAGCGCGCGCGTCCGCGCAACGGGGTGGAAAGCGCTTCCCGCGAGCGGTACGGTCTCGGGTCGGCCGGGGACGGCGCCACGTGCCCGAGCCCGGCCCGGTCCGCGAGGAACGCCGGAACCGGGGCGCCCCCGGGTCCAGCGGGAAGGGAAGTCACCGCCGTGCTCCGACTGCCGCCCGACGACCGCTCGTCGAGCCCGTTCACCGGGTACACCCGCGCCCACTGGGAGGCCGCGGCCGACGCCCTGCTCGCCGCCGTCGAGCCGTACGCCACCCCCGACCGCGCGCTCTACCACCTGCCCGGCGACCACGTCAGCCACTCCGGCCACCTCTCCGACGGGCTCGAAGGGTTCGCCCGCACCCTGCTGCTGGCCGCCTTCCGAGGTGACGAGACCGCGCTCGGCCGCTACGCCGAGGGCCTCGCGACCGGCCCGGGCGGAGTCTGGCCGCGGATCGCCGACCGGAGCCAGCCCCTGGTCGAGGCCGCCTCGATCGCCCTGGCCCTGCGGCTGACCCGGCCCCTGCTCTGGGACCGGCTGGACCAGCGGGTGCGCGAGCGTACGGCGGTCTGGCTGGAGGACGCCCTCACCGCCGAACCCTGGCCCTGCAACTGGGTGTTGTTCCCGGTCACGGTGGGCGGATTCCTCGCCGAGATCGGCCACCGGCCGGACGCGGCCCGCAGCGCGGTCGACCGCGGCCTGGGCCGCGTCGAGGACTGGTACCTCGGCGGCGGCTGGTACACCGACGGCGACGGCCGCAAGTTCGACCACTACAACGGCTGGGCCATGCACCTCTACCCGGTGCTGCACGCCTGGCTGGCCGGCGACGCCGAACTCCTGGACCGCTACGGCGGCCGTCTCGAAGCCCATCTCGCCGACTACGCACGCCTGTTCGGCGGTGACGGCGCTCCTCTGCACCAGGGCCGCTCACTGACCTACCGGTTCGCGACCGCGGCCCCGCTGTGGCTGGGCGCGCTGACCGGACGTACGCCGCTGGCGGCCGGTGAGACACGGCGGCTGGCGTCCGGAGCGCTGAGGTACTTCCTGGACCGGGACGCCGTGGACTCCCGCGGACTGCTGACCCTCGGCTGGCACGGCCCCGACGAGGCCGTCCTGCAGAGCTACTCGGGGCCGGCCTCGCCCTACTGGGCGAGCAAGGGCTTCCTGGGCCTGCTGCTGCCCCCGGACCACGAGGTCTGGACGGCACGCGAGCGTCCGGGCCCGGCGGAGCGCGCCGACGCGGTGATCCCGGTCGGCGGGCCCAACTGGCTCCTCCAGTCGACGTGTTCGGACGGCGTCGTCCGCCTGCACAACCACGGCAGCGAGGACGTCCGCTACGACCCGTACTACACGCGGTTCGCGTACTCGACGGTCACGCGCCCCCTGGGGTCCCCGCCCGACAACAGCGTCACGGTCGGCGGCGACCCCGTCCGCTCGGGCATCGTGCCGCTGGGAACGGGGGAGGACTGGGCGGCCTCCCGGCACACCGTGGCGTCCGGTGCGACGGTGACCAGCCTGGTCGTGGCCGACGGGGCGGTGGAGGTGCGGGCCCATCTGGTGACGGGAGCGGAACCCGGCACCGAGGTGCGCGTCACCGGGTGGGCGCCGGGAAAGGACGAGCGGGCCGAACTGGTCCCGGCGCACGGCCTGTCGGACGGACCCGCCCTCTCCGGCGTGACGGGTGACGGTCCCACCCTGTTCGTCGCCCTCGCCCGGCTCACCGCGGAACCCGGTCCCGTGCCGCTGGGCGACCTGGTGGCCGTCGAGGTGCGGGAGGGCCGTGACCTGACCGTCCGCTGGGCCACGGGCCGGGCGGCCGGACGGTTCCGGTTCGCGCCCCGCGAGAACTCGGTTGCCGCCCTGGGCGACCGTGCCCAAGACTCCACCGCATGACTTCCAGAATCCGCCACGTCACCATCGCCTGCGCCGACGCCTACGCCCTCGGTGCCTTCTGGTCGAAGGTGCTGGACCAGCCGCTGCACGAGGACGACCACCCCGGTGACCCGGAGGCGCTGATCGAGGGCGCGGGGCTGCTGTTCGTGACCGTGCCCGAACGCAAGACGGTCAGGAACCGGCTGCACCTCGACCTCCAGCCGCAGGACCGCACCCGGGACGAGGAGGTCGAGCGGGTGATCGCCCTCGGCGCCACCCTGGTCGACGACCGGCGCAGGCCCGACGGCACCGGCTGGGTGGTGCTCGCCGACCCGGAGGGCAACGAGTTCTGCGTGGAGCGCAGCGCGGCCGAGCGCGCCGGGTAGGGCGCGGACACTTCGGCCGCCGCCGAAGCGATGCGGACCTAGCGTGCTCCGTATGAGCGACACCGAACAGGAAACGCCCGCACGGGCCGTCACCGCCATGGTCGGGCACGTGCTGGCCCTGGCCGCCGGATGGACCGCCTGGGACGGCACCCCGGTCCGCACCGACGGCCGCGTGTACACCCCGCACAAGGCGATCCGCAGGGTCGCCGACCACCTCGTCGACCATCTCGCCGAGCTGGAGTCCCGGCTGGCGGGCGAGGATCCCCAGCCGGACCACTGGCACGCCTCCGCGAGCACCACGGCCGCGGACCTGGCCCCCTTCACCGCCGACGACCTCGACGAGGCCCGCAGCCGCCTCACCCGGCTCGCCCGGATCTGGGCCGTACGCCTGGACGCGCTGACCGGCGAACAGCTCGACGCCTCGCCCGGTGAGGGCTGGACCTTCCGCGAACTGGCCCACCACGTGGCGGAGTCCACGTACTACGCGGACGCGGTCGGGGACCTCTCGTGACCGCCCGCGCCCGTGCCGCCGTGGCTGTTCCGCTCAACCGGCGGCCCCCGCCTCCCGGGGCCAGTGGGTGAGGGCGATGTGGAGGGCCTCCACCGCCTTGTCCCAGGAGGCCCGTACGTCGCGGGGGGCACCGAAGCCGCCGGTGGACTCCAGGACGCAGTAGCCGTGGAAGGTGCTCCGCAACAGGCGTACGGCGTCGGTGAGGTCGGGCTCGGCCAGGCCGTAGGCACGGAGCATGCCGTAGGTGATCTCGGCGGTGCGGCGCAGGGCGGGGGAGCCGGCGATCAGGCTCTGGTCGATCTGGATCTGGGTGGCCGCGTAGCGGCCGGGGTGCTCCAGGGCGTAGGCCCGGTAGGCGCCCGCGAAGGCGGTCAGCGCGTCCCGGCCCGCCCGCCCCGCCACCGCGTCCGCGATCCGGTCGATCAGCTCGCCGCCCGCGTGCAGCGCCAGCCGGGAGCGCAGGTCGTTCAGGTTGCGGACGTGCGAGTACAGGCTCGCGTCCTTCACCCCGAAGCGTCGGGCCAGCGCCGAGAGGGAGACGTTCCCGAAGCCCGCCTCGTCGGCGAGCTCGGCGGCGGCCACGACGATCCGGTCGACGGTGAGTCCCGCACGGGCCATGGGCCACCTCCTCCTTGGACGCCCAGCCGGCGTCCCAGGGTATCCAGGCCGTGACCTCGGGCCCGCGCGGATCGGGGCGCCCGTCAGGTCGTGACCTCCGAGAGGACGAAGGAGAAGCGGGTGGGCTCGGCCCGCAGGAAGTACCGCGGCAGCGGGCCCGGGCCGCAGGACTGGGAGCCGAGGCCGTGCAGTCCGTGGTCCAGATTGACCCACACCGTGTCACCGGTGGTGAGGTCGGTGAGGTGGGCCGCCGCGTCCAGGTGCTCGGTGGTCCAGCGCCGGGCGGTGAGGGAGAACTCCGGGGCGCCCTCGACGCGCAGGCCGCCGAGCTCCGCCCAGCGCACGCCGGCCCGGGCGCCGTTCTCCTGCGGGCGGACGTACGGCGTCTGCATCTCGTCCACGGTCGACTGCCAGCGGCCGACCACGGACGCCGTCGCGCTGTCCGGGTACGCCTCGCCCGGCCCGCCGCCGTACCACCGCACCCGGTCGGCCGCGGCCAGCCCGAGGCGGACACCGAGCCGGGGCAGCGGTACCGTCCAGTCGCCGTCCGGGGTCACCGACACGGTCAGGCCCAGCCGTGTTCCGTCCGACGTCCAGCGGTACACGGCCGACAGCCCGAACTCCCGGGCCGCCGGCGCCACCCGGGTGCGCACCGTCAGCGCGTCGTCGGCGACGTCCACCGCGTCCAGCCGGTGCCGCATGCGGTGCAGACCGAGCTCGCGCCACAGCGGGCCGTGGCGGACGTCCGTCTGCCAGGCGGCGCCGTCGTCGTTGTCGGTGGTGGCCCGCCACACGTCCAGGCGCAGCCCGGTCACCGCCACCCCGCCGATCGCCGTCAGGGCACCGCTCCGGGCGTCGAAGGAGGCCGGGCCGAGGGTGATCACCCCCTCGCCGGGCACCGGGCCGGCGCCCGCCGGGACCGACGGCACCGGGCGGACCCCGACCGCGAACTGACCCCAGGCGACGACGTGTTCCCTCGGCGCCCAGGCGGTGTCGGCGGCGAGCAGCGCCCGTACGGTCCAGTGGGCCTCGCCCGCCGGTGCCGGGGCCGGCGGCTCGGGCAGCTTCACCTCGGCCGACGCGCCCGGCGCCAGCGGGGGCACCGGCAGGGCACCGGACGCCACGGTCTCGCCGTCCACCTGGTAGGCCCAGGTGAAGGCCAGCGCCGAGAGATCGGCGAAGTCGTACTTGTTGGTGACGCGGACGCCGCCGCCGGTGCCGTCGCCCTCGATCGCGACCGGTTCGATCACCTTCTTGTACTCGACGAGCCCCGGGGAGGGCCGCCGGTCGGGGAAGAGCAGCCCGTCGCAGACGAAGTTGCCGTCGTGCAGTTCCTCGCCGAAGTCGCCGCCGTAGGCGTAGCCGAACCGCTCGTCCTTGACGCCGTGGTCGATCCACTCCCAGACGAAGCCGCCCTGCAGCCGGTCGTGGGCCTCGAAGATCCGCTGGTAGTCGGCGAGTCCGCCGGGGCCGTTACCCATGGCGTGCCCGTACTCGCAGAGGATGAAGGGCAGTTCACGGCGCCGGCGGGTGCCGCCGTCCAGGCCCCGGCCGATCCGCTCGACCTCGTCGTGCCCCGCGTACATCCGCGAGTACACGTGCGTGTCGCGGCAGTCGAGGTCGCCCTCGTAGTGCACGAGGCGGGAGGGGTCGCGGCCGCGGATCCACTCGGCCATCGCGGTCAGGCCCCGGCCGGTGCCGGCCTCGTTGCCCAGTGACCAGACGACGACGGACGGGTGGTTCTTGTCCCGCTCGACCATGCGGGCCGCGCGGTCGAGCAGCGCCGGGGTCCAGCGGTCGTCGTCGACGGGATTGTCCCGCCAGGCCTGCTCGGTGAAACCGTGCGTCTCCAGGTCGCACTCGTCGACGACCCACAGGCCCAGCTCGTCGCACAGGTCCAGGAAGGCCGGGTGCGGCGGGTAGTGGGAGGTGCGGACGGCGTTGACGTTGTGCCGCTTCATCAGCAGCACGTCCTCCCGCATCGTCCCGAGGTCCAGCGCGCGGCCCCGCTCCGGATGCCACTCGTGCCGGTTGACCCCCTTGAACAGCACGGGCCTGCCGTTGACCTTGAGCAGGCCGTCCGACAGCTCCACCGTGCGGAAGCCCACGCGCAGCGGCACCCGTTCGCCCCCGGTGTCCAGCACCCCCTCGTACAGCCTCGGGGTCTCCGCCGACCACGGCTCGGCGGGCACCGTCACCGGCTCTCCGGTGCCGACGTCGATCCCCAGGCCGGGCACGGTCACCCTGCCGTCCACGTCGGAGTCGACGCGCAGGGTGCCGGTCCCGGCGACGTGGTCGTACGAGGCCTGCACGAAGAAGTCCGGGGCGCAGCCTGCCGGGCGGTGCAGCAGTGTGACGTCACGGAAGATGCCCGGCAGCCACCACTGGTCCTGGTCCTCCAGGTACGAGCCCGCCGACCACTGGTGGACCCGCACCGCCAGCACGTTGCCCACCGCCTTCAGCAGGTGGCCGGCCGCGAACTCGTGCGGCAGCCGCGAGCCCTTGAACTCGCCCAGTTCGGTGCCGTTCAGCCAGACCCGGGCGCAGGACTCCACCCCGTCGAACCGGAGCACCGCCCCGCCGTCCGACGGGTCGGGCCAGTCCGCGGGCAGGTCGAAGACGCGCAGGTGGTCGCCGGTCGGGTTCTCGGTCGGGACCCGGGGCGGGTCGACCGGGAACGGGTAGCGGTGGTTGGTGTAGACGGGGGACCCGTATCCCTGGAGCACCCAGTGGCCGGGGACCCGCAGCTCCGCCCAGCCTGCCGCGTCGTACCCCTCACGGGTGAAGGAGTCGTCCTCGGCGTCGGCCGTGTCCGACAGTCTGAAGCGCCAGGTTCCGTTCAGCGAAAGGGACCTGGCGTCCGAGGCGGCGTACCAGGCCCGGGGCGGCAGCGCCCCGGAGCCCGGCGAGACGTCCTCGACGTAATCGGTGGCCGTGGGAGTGCGGAAGCTCATCGGTCTCCTAGCTCAGCCGGTCGTCGGACGATCGGTGCGGTACGGCCTCTCGCGGCACCGGCGCGCCCGGCGCCGTTGCGCGGTCCACCCGCGGACCGCAGCGTCCCCTCCAGGGCGAACGTGGCCGCGCCCAGGCACACCGGGTCGGTGGGGATGGGGGAGAGGACGATCTCGGTCGCGGCCAGCGGCCGCCGCAGCGCGCGCCGGGCGACCGCCACGCGCACCTCGTCGAGCAGCGGCGCGCCGAGCCGGGACGCCACCCAGCTGCTCAGCACGACCACCTCGGGGTTCAGGAGATTGATCAGGTCGGATATCCCGGCGCCCAGATAGCGGGCGGTGTCACGGACCACCTCGAGCGCCACCGGATCGTCCGCGGCGGCCGCCGCGCCCAGGGCGTCGATGGTCGCCGTCTGGTCGCCGGGGTGCAGCAACGGTGACCGCGGGCTCAGTTCGCGCAGGTTCCGCATGATGCCGGGCGCGCCGACGTAGGTCTCCACACAGCCGTGGTTGCCGCAGTGGCACAGCCGGCCGTCCAGCACGAGCGTGGTGTGCCCCCACTCGCCCGCGCTGTTGCTGACCCCCCGGTGCAGACCACCGCCGAGCGCGAGACCGGCGCCGACCCCGGTACCGAGGTTGACCACCACGGCGTCCCCGCGCCCCCGCGCCGCCCCGAACCACAGTTCGGCCACGGCGCAGGCGCGCAGCGGGTTGTCCAGGTACAGCGGATGCGCGACGCGCTCGGCGAGGAGGTCCAGGAACGGCACGTCGTGCCAGTCCCAGTTGGGCGCGTACTCGGCCACGCCGCTGTCCCGGTCGACCTGGCCCGGCACGCTCACGCCGACGCCGAGCACCCGGGCCGGCTCGATCCCGGCCCGGGTCACCACCGAGGAGACGGCGGCGGCGACATGGCCGGCCACCTGCTCCGGGCTGCTCCCGCCGGGCCGCATCTCCTCGTCGGCGCGGGCCAGCACGTTCAGCGCCAGGTCGAACAGCTCGACGTGCACGTACGTCTCCGCGACGTCGACCCCGATCAGGGCGCCGCCGGACGCGTCGACGGCGACCAGGCCCCGGGGCCGGCCGCCCGCCGAGTCCTCGAAACCGACCTCGGTGATCATGCGCAGGTCCAGCAGCTCGCCGACCAGCGTGGCGACCGTGGCCAGGCTCAGCCCGGTGGCCGCCGCCAGCTCCTGCCGCGAGGTGGGAGACCCGGCGATGATCTGGCGCAGCACCTCGTAGCGGTTCGCGGTGCGGATGTCACGTGACGTGCGCTTCACGGAAGCGGCCCCTCCCATCCCGTCGGCCCGGAACGGCACGGGACCGGCACCGGCGCGGCGACAGGCTATGGGCTGGAGATGCTTCGGACAAGGGGTTAGGAAAGGGGGTGTGAAAAGCCCCGCCGGTCTCAGGGGGCGTCTCCCCGGTCTTCGCGGGTCCGCGACGCCCGGCACGGCACCTCGCCGCACGCCCGAACCGCCCACGTACACCCGGTACGAGGGCGACTCGACCGCACGCCGAGGCACCGCACCGGACGCCGCGGCCTGATCCACGAAGATCGGGCAGACGCCCCCTAGTCCCCCAGGACGTCCCGGACGAACGCGTTGGTGAACTTCCCGGTGGGATCGAGGGATTCGGCCAGGGCGCGGAAGTCGGCCAGGCGCGGGTACCGCAGCCGCAGCTCCGCCGACGGCACCGTGAACACCTTGCCCCAGTGCGGACGGGCGTCGAACCCGCTCAGCGCCTCCTCGACCCGGCGGACCACCGGCAGCACGGCGGACGTGTCCTCGATCCAGGTGAAGTGCAGGGCCACCGAGTCCCGGCCGTGGGCCGGGCTCAGCCACTGCGGGTCGGCGGCGACGGTGCGCACCTCGCAGGTCTGCAGGACGCCGGCCACCGTCGTCCGTACGGCGTCGAGCGCGTGCAGCGCGTCGACGGCGGCCGCCCGCGGCAGCAGGTACTCCGACTGCAGCTCGGCCCCGCTGCTCGGGGTGAACTCCGCCCGGAAGTGCGGCAGCCGCTCGTGCCACGGTCCCGGCACCCCGAACTGCCCGGTGCAGTTCACCGCGGGCATGCCCGGCACCGGGTGCATCGCCTCGGTCGCGGCGGCCGCCCACGGGAAGTCCACCGGCGCCTGATCGGTGCGCCGCTTCACCCACACCTGACGGAACCCCGGCTCCCGCCAGTCGGTGAACAGGCTCACGCTGTACGCCGCCCCGGCCACCGCCCCGTAGTCCAGCCCGGCCAGCGGCAGTTCGGTGAACACGTACTGCTCGACCTCGTACGCCGGCTCCAGCTCCAGGGTGAGCGCGGTGACCACGCCGAGCGCGCCCAGCGAGGTCACCGCGCCGTCGAAGTGGGCGTCGCCCCGGGCGACGGTGACCGTGGAGCCGTCCGCCGTGACCAGTTCCACCTCCCGCACCGCGGCGGCGAGCGGCCCGTTGGCCACGCCGGAGCCGTGGGTGCCGGTGGCCACCGAGCCCGCCACCGAGATGTGCGGCAGGGAGGCCATGTTGGGCAGCGCGAGACCGTGCGCGTGGACCGCGCGGGCGAGTTCCGCGTACCGGACCCCGCCCGAGACGCGCACCGTACGGGCCGCGGTGTCCACGTCGGTCACCGGCGGCAGGGCGGCGAGCGACACGAGCACGCCGTCGCCGCCGGGCTCGGCGATCCGGTTGAAGGAGTGGCCGCTGCCCAGCACCCGCACCCGGGCGCTGCGGGCCACCAGGGACCGGAGCGCGCCGGCCGTCTCCGGGCGGTGGAACTCCCCGGCCTCGTAGGTGATGTTCCGGGCCCAGTTGGTGACCGTCCGACTCATCCTCGCCGTCCCTCTCTGGAGCTGCGTGTTCATTGACCCTCTCATCTGCCGGGACCTACCGTAGAGAGCGGTTGCTGTCCGGGCGCCCGGTCCGGGCTCCGACGAGACGGAAGGTCCCTTCGTTGCCCGAGCGTCCCCAGGCGCTGTTCGCCATGACGGCCCCGAACGTGCCGTGCGTCTTCCCGCCGGACCTGCTCGCCGCGCTGCGCGAGCACGTCGACATCGACCCCGCCGTCGTGGCGGAGGACCTCGGCGACCCCCGCGTGCGGGAGGCGCTGGCCCGCACCGAGGTCCTGATCACCGGCTGGGGCTGCCCGCTCCTCGACAGGGCCGCCCTGGACGCGGCACCGAGGCTGCGCGCGGTGCTGCACGCGGCCGGCTCGGTCAAGGGCTTCACCACCCCCGAGGTCTTCGAGCGCGGCATCGCCGTCTCCTCGGCCGCCGCCGCCAACGCCCTGCCCGTCGCCGAGTACACCCTCGCCATGATCCTGCTCGCCGGGAAGGACGTCCTCGCCTCCCGCGACCTGCTGCGCACCCGCCGCGCCTTCCCCTACGGCGACATCGTCCCCGGCGTCGGCAACTACGGCCGCCGGGTGGGCGTCGTCGGCGCCTCCCGCGTCGGCCGCCGGGTCATCGAGCTGCTGCGCCCCCACGACCTCCGGGTGAGCCTCGCCGACCCCTACGTCGACGAGGCCGGGGCCGCCCGGCTCGGTGTGCCCCTGCTGCCGCTGGACGACCTGCTCCGCACCTCCGACATCGTCACCCTGCACGCCCCGGACACCCCCGGGACCCGGCGTCTGATCGGCGCCCGGGAACTCGCCCTGATGCCCTCGGGCGCCGTGCTGATCAACACCGCGCGCGGCGCCCTGGTCGACCACGACGCCCTGGTGAAGGAACTGCGCACCGGCCGCCTCTGCGCCGTGCTGGACGTCACCGACCCGGAGCCGCTGCCGGCCGGCTCGCCCCTGTTCGACCTGCCCAACGCCTTCGTGACCCCGCACCTGGCCGGCTCGCAGGGCAACGAGGTCGCCCGGCTCGGCCGGACGGTGGTCGAGGAGGCCGCGCGCCTGGTGGCGGGGGACCCGCTCGCGCATGCCGTCGATCACACCGTCCTGGAGCGGACGGCCTGACGGCACCGCCGAACCGGGACGGCTCGCGCGCCGGTACGGGGACCCGGCCGGGCCGGCGCGCGAACGGGGGCATACGGTGAGAGCCGAATGTCCGAGCCGGGAGGAGATGACGGATGGGCAGCCGCACCGCGCTGGTCGAGGATCTGATGGAGCGCTTCCCGCATGTGCCGCGGGAGGCCGTCTTCAAGGAGGACCTGCTCCGGGGCGGAGTCGCCTTCGACGCCTCCGCGCTCAGCGACAACGAGAGCGGCGAGGTCAAGCCGAAGTCGTACTTCATCTTCTCCTTCGACCACGGCACCCTGCCCGAGCTGGGCGAGGCCGCGCTGCGCCGGCCCCCGGAGGAGATCATCCTCACGGGCGGCCCGTACGGCCTGCGGCGCACCGTCGTCTCCGTACGGGTGAATCCGGCCTCGCCGTACCGGGTCGCCGCCGACGAGGAGGGGCTCCTCGGCCTGTACCTCGACGGCAGCCGGATCGCCGACGTCGGCGTGCCGCCCATGCCCGAGTACTACCGGCACACCCTCTCCAACGGGAAGTCCGTGATGGAGGTCGCCCCCACCATCCAGTGGGGCTACCTGATCTACCTGACCGTCTTCCGGGTCTGCCAGTACTTCGGCGCCAAGGAGGAGTGCCAGTACTGCGACATCAACCACAACTGGCGCCAGCACAAGGCGGCCGGCCGGCCCTACACCGGGGTGAAGGACGTCGAGGAGGTGCTCGAGGCCCTCGAGATCATCGACCGGTACGACACCCAGAAGGCGTCCACCGCCTACACCCTCACCGGCGGCGCCATCACCAAGACGGTCGCCGGGCGGGACGAGGCCGACTTCTACGGCCACTACGCCAAGGCCATCGAGGAGCGCTTCCCGGGCCGCTGGATCGGCAAGGTCGTCGCGCAGGCGCTGCCCAAGGCGGACGTGCAGCGGTTCAAGGACTACGGGGTGCAGATCTACCACCCCAACTTCGAGGTGTGGGACCGCCGGCTCTTCGAGCTGTACTGCCCCGGCAAGGAGCGCTACGTCGGCCGGGACGAGTGGCACCGCCGCATCCTGGACTCGGCCGACGTCTTCGGCGCGCGCAACGTGATCCCGAACTTCGTCGCGGGCGTGGAGATGGCCGAGCCGTTCGGCTTCACCTCCGTCGACGAGGCCATCGCGTCCACCACCGAGGGCCTGCGCTTCTTCATGTCGCACGGCATCACGCCCCGCTTCACCACCTGGTGCCCGGAGCCCACCACCCCGCTCGGCAAGGCGAATCCGCAGGGCGCGCCGCTGGAGTACCACATCCGGCTGCTGGAGGCCTACCGGGCCACGATGGACGACTTCGGGCTCGCCTCGCCGCCCGGATACGGCGAGCCCGGGCCGGGCCGCGCGGTGTTCTCCGTCAGCTCCTTCATGGACAGCCTGCCCGCCGAGGAGCCGGCGGAGGTCTGACCGCCGGAAAACGGCCGGCCGGACGGTGAGCGGAACGGGGCCCGCATCCGTACGAGAGACGGGAGAGGCGGGCCCGGCCGGCCGGTCACGGCCGGTCACGGCGCGCGACGCCGTGATCACTCGATTTGAACATGGCGCTTGTCAGTCCTGTCGGCGGCGTGAAAGGCTCCTGCCCGCTGCGGGGTTCCTCCAACTCCCCTATGTGTGCGGTGAGTTGACCTCGCTCGTGGATGCAGGAGTGCCATGCCCGACCTGCCGGCCCCCCAGGACGCCACCGAGGCGGAGCTGTTCTCGGAGTGCTGGGACGCGGTGCTCAGTTACGCCGACCTGTGCACCTCCGGATCACTGACGGCCCATCAGCTCGCCACCGAGGCGTTCACGTCGGGCATGCGCGAGCTGCGAGCCGTCGGCACCCTCCCCGGGCGCGGCCCCGGACGGCGCCCGGGCCGGCTGCCGGCGATCCCGGAACTGCTCACCGCGGTACGGAACACGGCCGCGGGCTGGGAGGCCGGCGGCCAGGGGCACAAGCTGGACCCCGATCTGCGGCTGTGGCTCAACTCCGCCCGGGCCGCCGGGTTCGCCGGGCCGCCCGCGGGGCGGCCGGTCGCGCTGCGGGGTCTGAGGGACATGCAGGGCTCGGACGCCACGCTGCTGTGGCTCGCCGAGGTGGAGGCCCTGCCGCTGCCGGCCGTGGCCCGCCGGCTCGGCCTGGACCCGGCCACGGCCGCCGACGAACTCGACCAGGTGCGGAACCTGTTCCGGGTCCGCTGCCACCGTGCCCACCTCGACTCGGCGATGGACGCGGAGTGCCGTGCGTACGCCCGCCTGCTGGACGCGGTGACCCGGTCGGCCGGCGCCGAGACGCCGCCCGACCTCTCCCGGCATCTCGCCACCTGTGCGCCGTGTGCCGAGGCCGCGGCCTGTCTGCGCCTGCACGGCGGCGGGCTGCCCGCCGCCGTGGCCGGCGGCGTCCTCGGCTGGGGCGGCCTCGCCTACCTGGAGCGCCGGCGGCGTGCCGCCGAGGTCCGGCTGGGTGCCGGTCACCCGGGCGCGCCCGGAGCCGGCGGTGACCCGGAGGAGCGCGGCGGCCGGGGCCGGGCGCTGCGCGGCGGCCTGCTGGGCGCCGCCGTCCTGCTGTCGGCCCTCGCGCTCGGGGTGTCGATGATGCCGTTCGGCGGCTCCGGCGACGACGAGGCGGCGGCCCGCGACGACCGTCAGCCCGTCGCCGATCCGGGCTCGTTCCCGGTCACCGGCGGCTCCCCGGCACCCGGGGGGCCGGCGTCCGGGGACTCCGCCCCCCGGGACTCGGCGTCCGCCGCACCATCCGCGACCGCTCCCCGGACCCGGCACGAGACCAGGAGTCCCGGCCCCGAACCCCAGGGGACCTCCTCCGGCACCACCGCACCCACCCGTCCGGAGACCCCCGCACCCACCTGCCGGGTCGCCTACGACCTGGTGAACCAGTGGCCCGACGGCTTCCAGGCCACCGTCACCGTCACCACCGCCGAGGCCCTCACCGGCTGGCAGGTCGCCTGGAGCTTCCGCGACGGCCAGCGCATCGACCGGATGTGGGACGCGACCGCCCACCAGGCCGGCTCCCGGGTCGCCGCCACCGCCGCCGACTACAACAGGTCCGTCGCCGCGCGCTCCTCGCTGTCCTTCGGGTTCATCGGGTCCTGGCGGGACCGGAACCGGACACCGTACGACTTCACGCTCAACGGGGAGACCTGCGCGGCGGGCTGAAATCCGCGCCGCGGCGTTCACAGAAAACCTGAGTTCTGGCCAAATCCCCCCGTTCTGCGACTTGGCGCATTTATGCGAGCTGTCACCCCCAAGGGGGTCTGACCTCGCCCTGATCGATCGTCGCCGAGCGCCGGACGAGCCTCGTTTCGCCGCCGCCGGTGGCCGGTCCGCGTCCTCGACGCGTGCTGCCCGGGTGACCTACCTGGCAGTTCCGTCATTACCGGACGGTACCCCCGATGTGGCGCAATTCACTCGCCCGAATATGGCGTTCTGCCACCATCAACGCCATCGAAAAACCGGCCATCGGCACTGCGGCGGGGGGCGTGGCCATGGGGCTGCTCGGCAATGACCTGGCGTTCGCGCAGTCTCTGTCCGCACAGGAGCGCGAGGGCGTCATGGCCCTCGGCACCCGGAAGCACTTCCAGCCCGACGCGCACCTCCTGACCGAGGGCGACCGGTCCAGCCACGTGCTGATCCTGCTCGAGGGCTGGGTCACCGTCTCCGTGTCCACCGACCGGGGCGCCACCCGGCTGATACTCGGCCTGCGCGGACCCGGTGAACTGCTCGGCGAGATGGCCGCGCTGGACCCGCATCCGCGCAGTGCCACCGTGCGCGCCCTCGGCCCGACAGAGGCCCAGGTCATATCCGGGGACGCCTTCCGGCGCTTCCTCGCCCTGCATCCCCGCGTCAGCGGACTGGTGATACGCCAGCTCACCTTCCGGCTGCGCAGCGCCGACCGGGAACGGTCCGCGCTCGCCTCGCTCACCGTCCTGCAGCGCCTGGCCGTCCGGCTCAGCGAACTCTCCGCGGCCGAACCCGCCGGTCCCTACGCCCCCTCCGCGGCGGGCCGCCCGTCCGGCCCCCCGCCCGCCGGCTCCGTCGTCCACCTGGCCCAGGACGAGCTGGCCGCCACCGTCGGCGCCACCCGGGAGGCCGTCGCCAAGGCCCTCAGGCTGCTCCGCGCCCAGCGCATCGTGCGCACCGGCAACCGGATGGTCGAGATCCTCGATCCGGACCTGCTCGCCCTCCTCGCGGACGGCCATCACGAGTAACGCACCGCCCGCCGTGTGTAAACGGCTACAGACGGCCCCGCGTCCCGGGCCCGACGCTGTTGGGACGACCACCTCATCGACGAGCGCACAGCACCGCAGGGGGCACGGGTGAACCACGACGCGACCGAAATCACCGAGGAACACTACGAGTTGGTGATCAGCGTCGACGCCAGACGGTCCGGGGAGTACGACGACGTCGACAAGCCGCGGATGCGCGCCCGGATCTACCGGGTGCTGGAGACGGCCTTCACCCACGCCTCGGTGCCCCGCGACGCCCTCCACCTGGAGGACCGCGGGGACGGGGTGCTCGTGGCGGTCACGGGCCGCGTCGCGGTGAGCCGGCTGCTCGGCCTGTGGCTGGTCGAGGTGCGCGAGAAGCTGCGGGACGAGAACCGGGGTCTGCGCGTGCCCCTGGGACTGCGCGTCGGCATGCACGTCGGCCCGGTCCGGCACGACGACCGGGGCATCAGCGGACGCGCGGTCGACCTGGCCTGCCGGCTGGCCGACTCCGCCGTGGCCCGCCGCCTCCTCGACGCCAACGGGGCCGACCTGGTCCTGGTCACCTCGCGGTCCCTGTACGAGGACGTGGTCAGCGCGGGCGGCAAGTTCATCGAGCCCGGGCAGTACTCGCGGGCCCGGCTGCGGCTCAAGGAGGGCGAGGTCACCGCCTGGTGTCATCTGCCGGGCCTGCCCGCCCCCGAGATCCCCGACGACGAACCGCCCGGGACCGCCGCCGAAGCGCCCCGGCCCGGTCCCGCCACGGCACCGGACCACGAGGCCCCCGCCCCGCCGGCTGCCGGCCCGGCCCGGGAGCGCCCGTCCGGTGACCGGTACACCGTGCACGGCGACATGTCCGAGCACCACGACAACGTCTACCAGCAGCCCGTGCACATCGGCCGGATCACCGACCGCGACGACGAGCGGCGCAAGGGCTGAGGCGGATGAGCGACGAGAGGCAGCCGGACACCCCGGCCGAGGACGCCCCCGACAAGCCCGACCAGAACCGCTCGGCCGGACCCGAGGACCGCAAGGGCCGCGACGACCGGGCCCGCGACGACGACGGCAAGGCCGGCGGCGGGTCCGGCAAGGACGACGACGCCGAGGACGAGGCCGCCGAGCGGCAGCGGGAACGCGAACGCGAACTGGAGCGCGCCTCCGGGCGGATCAAGGAGTACACCCGCGACCCCCTCGCCGAGGAGCAGAGCGAGGACGCCCCCACCGACCTCGCCGCCGCCGCGCGGACCCGCCGCGCCACCCGGACGCTGTTCGACGTCGGCCGCGACCTGACCAGCTTCGACCGCTCGTACATCGGCAGCGCCATCGTCGGCGACATCAACCTGCACATGGACGCCCGCCGGTCCGGCGCCGGCATGCGCAGCGGACCCGTGCCCGACGAGGAGCTGCGCCGGCTGCGCCGCGTCCACGTGGAGCCGGAGGGCTACCTGCGGCTGCGCAACACGCTGCGCGCCCGCCGGCTGCTGGTCCTCGGGGCCGCCCCGGGCACCGGGCGGACCAGTACGGCGCTCTCCCTCCTCGACGAGGTCACCACCGCGTCGGCCAACGGCGCCGCACCGGATCCCGGCACCGGATCGCGGGTGCGGCGGGTCGATCCGGACGGCGGGGTGCGCAGACTCGCCGAGTCGCTGGGCCACTCCCACGACGACGGCGAGCAGACCCAAAGCGGCACCGGCTACCTGCTGGAGCTGTCCCTGACCCGGCCCGGCGCGCTGCCGCCCGCCGAGATGGACCTCGACGAGCTCGCCGCGGCCCTGGACCGCCGCGACGCCTACGCGGTGATCGTCGTCACCGTCGGATCGGCCTCCAACGCGCTGCTCGCCGGCCGGTACGGCATGCTCTGCCCGCCCGCGCCCACCCAGGAACTGCTGCGCACCCGGCTGCTGGAACGCATGGAGCGCCACGCGGCCGCGGCACCCGACGGCGGCCCCGGCCCGGCCGAACTGCTGGCCCGCGGCGAGGAACTGTGGGCCCGTGAGGAGGTCAAGGGCGTCGTCGGGCTGAAGGACCTGCGCCCGGCGGAGGCCGGACTCCTCGCCTCCCTGCTGGCCGGCCACGTACTCGGCGACCTCTCCTACGAGGAGTTGCTGGCCGGCTGCCGGAGCCTGGCCGCGAGCCAGGTGCAGGAGTGGTTCGCCGGGGTCGACCGGGCACTGACGGCACGGCCCGCCGACGGCGCCGGTGCCGGGCACCCGGACACGGCGACCCTGTTCCACCCGGTGGCGTTCCGGATCGCCCTGGCCGTGCTCGGCGGCGCCTCGCACAGCGCGGTGGCCGCCGCCGCCTACCTGCTGACCTGGGAACTGTCCGTCCAGTGCGACCCCGACAACACCCCGGCCCGCCCGCTGTTCTGCGACGACCCGGAGGCCGACCTGGCGCTCTCGCGCGCCGAGGTGACCGACGGCCGGGTCGAGGTGGCCGGCGGCGAGGTCCCGGCCCGGCTGATCTGGTACCGGGGCACCGCCCTGCCCTCCGCGGTCCTGACCGAGCTGTGGGACCGGCACTTCCCGGTCCGGGCGCCGGTGGTGCGCTGGCTCAGGCTGCTCGCGGACGACCCGCGCTCCCAGGTGTGGATGCGCGCCGCGGTGGCCGCCGGCGAGCTGTGCGTACGGGACTTCGACTACGGCTACACCGAGCTGGTGCGGCCGCTCGCCGAGGCGGCCACGCCCCGCCGCAGGATCTTCGCGGCCACCACCCTGGACCAGTCCGCCGGACACGACAGCCACCGCGGGACCGTGCACCGGCTGGTCGGGGACTGGAGCCGCAACGGCACCAAGGCGCTGCGCTGGACGGCGGCGATGGCGCTGGGCTACGGCAACTCGGCGGCCTCCATGGACGACACGCTGGACGGCCTCGCCAGGATCGGGGTCCGTGACGACGGGGACCAGCTCGCGGTCGCCTCCTTCAACGTCGTCCGGCTGCTGGCGCTGCCGGACGCGGACCAGGTGCTGACGCGGATCGCCGAGTGGACCCACCACAAACGCGAGGCGTACCAGGACCTGGGCCTCGTCACCACCGTACGGCTGTCGCTGACCACGGTCGACGAGGTGCTGACGGAGGACCCCGACGCACCCCTGGCCGACCGGGGCGACTGGCCGCTGCCGCTCGCCCTGGCCGCCACCCGCCCCGAACTCGTCGGCCCCATGGCCGACCTGATGTGGACGGCCCTCAACACGGCCCGGGCCAGGGACGTGGCGATGGACGCGCTGGAACGTCTGCTGCGGTCGTCCGTCCGCAAGGACGGCACCGAGTGGACCCGGCCGGGACTCGCGGCACTGCTGCCCGAACTGGCCACCGAGGACCACGACCAGCGGCGGCTGGACTGGCTGCTGCGCCACATGATGAACGACCCCGAGAACCCCCTCCCCGACGCGCGGGCGCGTGACCTGTGGTGGCTCGCCGTCACACCGCGGCGGCCGGACCGCCGGGAGCGGACGCGCCGGGAGAGGACCCGCGAGGAGGACAGGCATGGCTGAGGACGAGGACGAGACGGCGGCCGGGGGCCCGGTACCCGCGGGACCGTTCCTGCGGGAGTACGCCCCGCTCGGCGCCTACCCGGTGGCGAGCGCGCAGAGGGCCTCGGTGCTGTTCTACCGCAACGGCGGCCACAGCGTGGTCACCGTCTCCGGGGTGCGGCACGTGGACAAGCGGGCGCTGGCCCGGCCGTACAACGTCTGCGAGATCGCGCAGGGCACGTACGTCTCGCCGCTCCAGCTCGAGCTGCCGGCCGCCGGCGGCACCAGCTTCTTCAAGGCCGAGGTGGACATCGAGTGGGAGGTGACCGATCCCCATCTGGCCGCCGTCCAGGTCGTGACCGACGTCGCCGCCCGGCTGACCTCCCCGGTGCTGGAACGGCTGCGCGAGATCACCCTGACCTACCGGGTGACCGACGCCGAACAGGCCAACCGCGTCATCACCCGGGAGTGCGTCGGCGGCCGCTGGAGCGACCTCGGCAGCGAACTCGGCCTGCGGGTAAGGCTGTACGTCCGCCTCGGGGTGAACGACGAGGCCATCGAGTACGCGAAACAGCGGCGCGGGGCGCAGGCCGACGCCGAGGTCACCCGGGTCCGCCAGGACTCCTTCCGGCGGATGCTCCAGGGCGGCGAGCTGGAGCAGCTCAGCTTCATGCTGGCCGCCGACCCCGAGGGCGCCAAGGACTTCCTGGAGAAGATCCGCCAGGAGGGCCGGCAGGACGAGCGGGAGCGGGTCGACCGGCTCTACACCATGGCGCTCAGGGGCGAGCTGCACGCCGCGGACGTGGAGGTGCAGGTCCTCAACCTGCTCAACCAGGACCAGCGCCGCCCGCTCCAGGGGCCCATCGGAGCCGTGCCGGCCCGCCGGGAGCCGCGCCAGCTGGAACCGGCCCCGGAGGAGCCCTTCACCCCGGACTGGGTGTCGGACGAACCGCCCCGGCGAAAGCCCCGTCGCGCCGAGTCGCACCGCGCGGAGACCTACCGGACGGAGACCCATCGCACCGAGTCCACCCGGGAGGTGCACCGCGCCGAGACACACCAGGACGACGACAGCCTCGGGGACGGACCGCCCTCCCGCCGCCGGCCGGAGCCCTGGCCGGAGGACGACCACGACCGGGAGCCGTCGCGGACCCGGGCCTACCGTCCGGACTCCGGCCCGGCCGACGACCACGACCGGGAGCCGTCGCGCGGCCGGACCTACCGGCCGGACACCGGTCCCGGGGACGACTACGAGCGGCCGCCCCGGCGCGCCGGGGCGTACCGGCCCGAGCTGGAACCGGGCGACGACCACGACCACGAGCCGTCCAGGGGCCGGACCTACCGGCCCGAGGCCTATCAGGCGGACGACTACGACCGGGAGCCCGTCAGGGGCCGCGCCCGGCGCCCCGAGCCGTACCCGGCGGACGACTACGACCGGGAGCCGCCGCGGGGCCGGACCTACCGTCCGGAACCCGACCACGGCGACGACTACGACCGGGAGCCGCCGCGGGGCCGGACCTACCGTCCGGAACCCGACCCGGCCGACGACCACGACCGGGAGCCGCCGCGCGGCCGCAGGCGCACCCGCGGCGACGGCTGGTCCTGGGCGGAGGAGGACCGATGACCGCCGAGGACGAGGCCGCCAGGACCTCCCCCGCCCCGGTCGTGCTCGTGCCGGACGGGGGTCGGCACAGCCACGACGGGGCGGGGGAGCGCATCGCCGAACGACTGCTCGACACGATCCGCGAGGACCTCGGACGAGCCGACTCCAAGGCCGCCGTACTGCTGTCCGGGACGCTCGCGCTGCCCGCCTTCCTGATCGGATGGCACGGCGCGCCCGGCTGGCGCGGACCCGCCGACGTGACGCTGGTCCTCGCCGCGGCGCTGTGGGCCGCCGCGGTGATCGCGCTGATCGGCGCGGTGATGCCGCGCACCGGCACGCGGCGCGGCCGGGACGAGGTCACGTACTTCGGCGACCTGGTGGCCGCCCGCGACCTCACACGGCTGTCCGCCCGGGTGGCCGACGCCGGGCGCGACCCCGCCGGGTGGCTGCTCGTGCAGGCCGTCGACGTCAGCTCGATCCTGTCCGCCAAGTACCGGGCCATCCGCTGGGGCATGGGCTCGCTCGCCCTGTCGGCGGCGTTGGCCCTCGCCTGGGGCCTGACCCCGCGCTGAGCGGGTTCGCCCGTACCGAGCACTCCATGCAGAAACGAACGAGGAATCAGGGGACCGCCGTGGAAACAGTCACGGGAAGACGGCAGACGCGAGGGGGCGGGATGCGCCGCGCCGCGGTCGCGATGCTGGCGGGGGCCGCGCTGTCCGGCGCCCTGTCGGCACCACCGGGTCACGACCCGGTGCCGGTCGCGGACACGAGGCCGGCGTTCCCGGCGGTCAACTACGCCGTGGCCGTCGACGAGTCCGCGAGCCTCGCCGCCGCGGACATGAAGGCCGAGAAGGCCGCCGCCGCCCGGATCGCGCTCGGCGACGTCTCCTCCCAGTCCCATGTCACCGTCTTCGG
Organism: Streptomyces sp. NPDC002386; assembly: GCF_053593175.1. NCBI lineage: Bacteria > Bacillati > Actinomycetota > Actinomycetes > Kitasatosporales > Streptomycetaceae > Streptomyces > Streptomyces sp. NPDC002386. Next base: position 109,117 of record NZ_JBSFBX010000017.1, on the reverse strand, counting down.
CTTCGCCGCCGCCGAGTCCGACGGCCAGCGCGCGGTGGACCCGGTGTGCCCGCGGACCGCGCTGGACGCGGCGGGCCGCGACACCATCGGCGGCTGCGTCACCAAGCTGCGCGGCCGGACCAGGAGCCAGGGCACCGGCACCGACTTCCCGAGCGCGATACGCCAGGGCGTCCACGACCTCACCGACGGCACCGACCCGTCCCAGCCCCGGGTGCTGTTCCTGCTCACCGACGGCTACATGGACGTCAGCGACAGCCCCAAGTACGGCGACCCCGCGCACCGCGACGACGAGGGCGACCGGCAGCTCGGCCTGGCGCTGAAGGAGGCCAGGGACGAGCACGTGCAGGTGTGGCCGCTCGGCTTCGGGGACCAGCCGCGCATGGACGAGCTGAAGCGGATGGCCGCCGGCGGGTACCAGAAGGGCTGCGTCGACCTGCCGTCCGCGACCCCCGAACCCAAGAAGGTCGAGCCGGCGGCCATCGGCACCACCCTGGAGGACATCTTCGCCGCCGCCCACTGCCTGCGGCACGAGCGCGGACCCGCCCCGAAGCGGCCCCCGTCCACCCAGGAGATCGCCGTCTCCCCGCTGGCGACCGTGGGCAGCATCGTGGTCGACAAGGGCGACCCCGCCGTCGAGATCACGTACTACGACCCCAACGGCAACAAGGTGCCCACGCACGGCAAGTACCGCAAGTCGTCCTTCGAACTGGCCGGCGGCAGCGGTGTGGTGGAGGCGCTGAAGATCGTCGACCCGCTGCCCGGGCCCTGGAAGGTGAGGGCCGAGGCACCCGAGGGACACCGCTCGCTGCCCGTCTCGGTCAGCGTGCTGTGGCAGGGCGAGCTGCGCGGCGCCATCACCATGGACCCGCCCTCCCCGCAGGCCGGGGACGAGGTCGAGGTGACCATGCGGCTGCAGACCCGCGAGGGCTACCAGATCAAGGACCCCCGCGACTACGACGGGCTGCGGGTGCGCAGCGCCCTCACCGGCGACGGATTCACCCCGCTGAAGCTGGACCTCACCGACGACGGCAAGGCCGCCGACCCGAGGGCCGGCGACGGCTCCTTCACCGGCTCCGTGCGCGTCCCGAAGGACGCCGACGGCGCCCTGAAGGTGAGCGCCACACTGACCGCCGCCGGGCTCAGCGCCGACACCCGCAGCGAGTCCGGCGAGGTCGCCCCCGGCCAGCTGCCCGTCACCACCTCGCTCGACCTGCCCGCCGCGGACGTCCACCCGGGCGCCCGGATCAGCGGCACCCTGGCCGTGCACAACACCAGCGGCACCGCGCACACCCTGCGGCTCGCCGTCACCGACCTCCAGTCCGGGCTGCTCTCCGTCAGCCCCGAGCGGATCACGCTGGGGCCCGGCGCGTCCGGCACCCGGAAGGTGACCGTCGAGGTCGCCCCGGCCGGCGTCTTCGGCGACCGCCTCGGCGACGACGGGCTGGACCTCGCCGGCAACGTCACCGTCGCCGACACCACCGACCACGACCGGACCCTCGTACGGTCCCCGCTCTCGGTGCGGGTGACGCACGAGCCGGGCTTCTGGGACAAGTACAGGTGGGTGATCCTGGGCGCCGCCGCCCTGCTGGTGGCGCTGGCCCTGGTGGCCGCCGCCTGGGTGCGCCAGCGCCGGCGCGCCAAGGACCCGTACGGACTGACCCTGCACCTGGTCGCGGAGGACGGCAGCGTCCTCTCCGAGCACCAGGCCGGGCACGGGCAGAAGCAGTGGTACGAGTTCATGGTCGCCGAACCCCACCGCAGCCCCCGCATCGAACGGCGCCCCCACGGCCCGTACGCCGTCCAGCGCAATCCCAAGGGCGGCGGAGCGGTCCTGCGCAGGAAGGGCGGCGGCCGGACCCTGGTGCCCGTCCGCGGCCCGGTCCCGCTGACCGAGACGCTGCAACTGGCCCTCGGCGAGGACAAGCGTCCCCCGAAGCCGAGGCGCCGCAGGCAGCCGCCGTCCCGCCCCCGCCCCGAGGCCGGCACCCCCGAGAGCAGCAGCACCCCCAGCGCCTACAGCTCCTACGAATGACGCCGGGGACGGGCGGGGAGCCCGATCGCTCCCCGCCCGGCACACCGCACCGCACCGCGGCCGCCAGGCCGTACGCACCACGCAGAAGGTCCCAGCACGAACCCGCGGCCGCCCCGGCCGCGAGCGGGGAGGAAACCATGAAGATCTTCCAGCCGATGCTCTTCGTCGGCCTGGGCGGCACCGGGGGACTGGTCGGCGCCGAACTCGAACGCAGACTGCGCACCGAGCTGTGCGGGCCGGACGGCATGGCACTGACCCGGCAGAGCGGCCAGGCCCCCTACCAGCTCCCGGACTGCCTCCAGTTCGTATACGCCGACTACAGCGAATCCGACCTGCAGCGGCTGCCGCAGTTCAACGTGGACCCCTCGCTGCGCGCCGCCTACGCCCGCACGTCCCGGGCCACCCACCACCTGCTGCCGAACTTCGACAGTTCACCGGAAGTCACCAAGATGCTCCGGGCCAGCATGCGCGAGGAGGTGGCCGGCTGGCTCCCGCCCGTCATCGGCGAGCCCGAGGTCACCCCGCTCCACAACGGCGCGGGCCAGCTCCCCACCGTCGGCCGCGCCGCCCTGTTCGCGACGCTCCGGCACGGCCTGAACCCCGTCCTCGAACCGCTGCTGCAGGCGATCGACGCCATCGCCAAGTCGGCGGGCGAACTCAGCGAGCTGGGCGGCGGCAGGGTCAGCGGCTGCGACGTGTTCGTCGCCTTCTCGGTGGCCGGCGGCACCGGCGCCGGCATCTTCCTGGACTACCTGCACCTCATCAACTACGCCTTCCAGGTACGGCGGTTCGACGGCGTCAAGATCTACCCGCTGGTGGTGATGCCGTCGTCGTTCTCCTCCGCCACCGGCGGGGGGCGCGAGGCGGAACTCAACGCGGCCCGGTCCCTGGTGGACCTGTTCCGGCTGGTGGACCGGCAGAACGCGCCCACCGAGGGAGCCGAGATCGGCGACCTCGACCAGGACGCCGGCTTCGCCATCCGCTACCCGGGCACCAACCCCGTCCGGCTGCGCACCGGAATCCTCCCCACGGCGTTCCTGTTCAGCCCGACCGCCGGCATCCGCGCCGACGACCTGCGCCGTTCCATCGTCTCCCTGGTGATGTCGCTGATCGGCACCGAACTGGGCGACGGCCGCTCCCGAGGCCGCAAGACGGCCGCAGACGACGACTACCAGACCTTCTCCGCGAGCTTCATCAACCGTGGAGTCGCCCGCAGTTCGCTGTCGCCGACCGGCATCGGCCGGCAGGGCGTCTCCACCAGCCTGGTCGCCTCCATGACCGCGCCCATGGACCAGCTCGCCGACCTGGTCGCCGGCCGGATGCTGCGGGAGGCGGTCACCGAACTGGTGGAACGGCCGCGGGCCGCCCTGCGCGGCGACAACGGAGTGCTGATGATCCGGCAGCTCTTCGCCGACTCCCACCTCGAAGAGCTTTGGGAGCGACGGCAGTTGCCGGTGCCCGAGCCCGAACCGCTGCCCCGGGGCGGGAAGAACGTCGAGCAGGCACTGGGCGAGCGCATCGGCGACATGCAGCGGCAGCTGGCCGCGCTGCGTGCGGACGCCGAGCACCAGGCCGCCGTCATGGCCGACCGCTTCGCCCCGCGTCCCGCCGTCGACAAGCTGCTGCAGAGCGCCGACCCCTTCCTCGCCGAACGCGTCGTGCGCGGCATACCCGACAGCGACCACGGGATCGTCCGGCTCGGCTTCCTCGGCATGCTGGACAGCCGCGCCCGTGCCCCGCAGCGCCCGGCGGGGGTCACCGAGCAGCCGCCCAAGATTCCCCGGATCAAGGGGCAGCTGGCCGGCATGGCGCCCGCCCGCTGGGGCGACGAGGCCGTCCAGGCCGCCATCCGGGAGCAGGACGCCTGGTACGAGTGGCGCTGCCGGCTGATCTGGCACGAGGCCTGGCGCGACCAGCAGCAGGTCTGGCAGCCCCACGCGGACGCGGCCGGCGCCGACCTGGACCGCCTGGTGCGGGCCTTCCGCAGCCACGGCGACCAGGAGCGCAAGGCCTCCGCGCAGAAGGGCCACGAGCTGTACGAGGACCGCACCGGCATCTCCTACCTGCTGCCGCCGCAGCGCACCATCAACCACTTCTACGAGGACGTGGTCGCCCGGCTGATCCGCCGGGAGGGCCTGCGGGAGACCGACTACGAGGCGGCACTGCTGCTCAAGCTGGTCGACGGGGACACCTGGCGCCGCGTCCACACCCGCAGCCGCCGGGACCCGGACGGCGCCGTCGCCCAGGTCAAGGGCCAGCTCGAGGCGCGCATCACCCGGCTGTTCGCGGAGAGCGGTACGCATCTGGAGGAGCGGCCGCTGCTGCCGGCCATGGGGACCCTGCTGTCCGCCGCGGCGGGTGACCAGGAAGCCACCGACCAGGTCAGCAAGGAGGCGCTCGACCTGTTCGGACGCAAGCTCGCCGGTCTGCTGCCCGTCGGGTTCACCCCGGAGGGCACCGGACCGCTGCGGGTCCTGGTCACCCACCCCCGGGTGCAGGCCGCGGAGGAGGTGCAGGAGTACCTCGGCAAGACGCTGCGGCTGCCCTCGGACGCGAAGAACTCGGTGGAGTACCGGGCGGTGGAGAGCGACTCGATCACCGTGGTCCTCTTCCGCAGCGAGATGAGCCTCACCCAGGTGCCCGAGGCCCGCAAGGTGCTGCGCCAGTGGGCCCGGGCGAAGGAGTCCGAGCAGGCGCAGGACGTCTTGCGCTGGCGTCAGCGCCTCGGCCACCGCGACAGCTGGATGGTCAGCAGCGAGGAGGACCGGCGCACCATCCTGCACCGGCTGCTGTGCTGCATGTGGAACGGCCAGGTGGACGTCGTGGACGGCGACCCGGCCTCCCCGGACCGGGTGAGGCTGCGGCTGTTCCCGGAGGCGGGCCCGAACGTGCCCGGCGTCCGCCTGCGCCTGGGCGACTTCCCCGGCGGGGTGTCGAGCTGGGCGGAGCTGCTGCGGTCGTACGAGCGCTGGACGGTCCTCGACGACGAGCGGACCGTGGAGGACTACTGCCGTGAGCTGATGGGCGCGCAGCCGCTGGGCCTGGCCCGGACCGGCAGCGAACCCCATCCGCTCTTCGTCGACCTGGTCGAGAAGATCGCCCCGCGCCAGCTCGAACTGCTTGCCGATCGCCGGGAGCGCGGCGGCGAGCGGGTCGAGGGCTGGGTGCGGCCGCTGTGGGAGTTCTGGGCGGAGACCCTGCCGGCCGCGCTGGACAAGGAGTTCGGTGACCAGCGCGCCGTCCAGCCGACCCTGCGCACCCTGCTGGAACACGTGCGCGGCGGCACCCCGGGGCGGGCCCGGGGCCGGGACGACGTACCCGCCCCCCGACGCCCCGCCACCGATGACGACGACTGGGGGACCGCCCCCGTGTCCTCCTACGACACCCACCGGGGAGCGGCCGACCGGGAGGACCGGGACGGCGGCGACACCGCCCGCCCCCGTGGCTACGACCGGCCGTTCGGGGAGGAGCGCCCGTACGCGGAGGAGCGCCCGTACGGTGGCGACGCTCCGTACGGTGACGAGCGGCGGCGCGCCGAGGACCGCGGCGCCCGGTTCCGCGAGGACGACGACGAGGACCGGGCCGCCCCGGAGGGCGCCCGCCGGCGCGGCTACGAGCGGTCGTACGCCGAGGACCGCGGCGGCCGGCGCGGCACGGACGACGACGCGGGGCAGGAGCTCTGGGGCGAGCGGGAGACCCGCGGGGACGACCGTCCCCCCGCCGGGAGCGGCGCGGAGGAACGGCGTCGCCGCGAGGACGTGCCGACGGTGCCCTGGGACGACTCCGCCGGCCACGGAACGTACGGCGGCGACGAGCGCGACCGGTCCCGCCGCAACCCCTGGGACGGTGACGCGCAGTGAGTACCGCTCAGGACTCCGGAGCCGTCGTCCACCTGGACCTGCGCGCGGGCGCGGCGGAGCTGGACAGCGCCGCGGCCCTGCGCGCCAGGGTGGCCCGGCAGCTCGGCCGGGCCGGGCTGCCGGAACCCGACGACCCGCTCTTCCTGGTGGTCGACACCCCGGCCGGGCTGACCGACCACCAGCTCCAGTACGAACTGCTCACCGGCTACCGGGCGGTGGGCGAGGTCAGGCTCCTGGTGCTGCTGGTCGGCAGCGCGCCGGGCTCGTACGCGGGCGAGGACGAGGCGTTCCAGCCCGACCGCAGGCTGGTGCGGCCCGCCGTGCTGCGCACCTCGGGCACCGGGCTGCTGTGGGCCGGTGACCTGCGCTCGGCGCACACCGCGCTGGAGCAGCCCGCCGCCGACGACCCGGACGCGCTGGCGGTCCTGGTCGACGTGCTGTCGGTGCCCGACCTCTACCGGGGGGTGCTGGAGGCGATCGGCACGCTGCCCGAGGCCGTCGCCGCGCCCGGGGTGCGGCTGCTGGAGCAGGACCTGCCGCCGGAGGTGCGCGACCGGGCCTGGCGCGACGCGCTGACCCGGTTCGCGGGCGAGGACACCGAACTCGCGCCGGACGTCCTGCTGACCGCCTCCTCCGGAGCCGATCTGCCGGAGCCGCTGCGCCGGCTGGTGGCGGCCCGCGGCGGCCGGGACCAGCGGCACCGGGAGCCCGGTGGCGTGGCCGACGACACCCACGGCGCCTGCGTGGAGGCACTCGACCGCGCCGAGGACTCGCTGGCCGGACTGCGGAGCCTGCCCGGGCTGCTGCGGCCCGGCCGCCGGGACTCCTTCGAGGCGGACGTCGACGAGGCGCACCGGGCGCTGGAGGAGTACCGGGACCTCGTCGGCACCGCGCTGCGCGGCGGCGGCGCGACCGCGTCCCCCGCCGAGTCGGCGGCCCGGCTCACGGCCCTCGGGCTGCGGGTGCCGTCCGCCGAGGGCATCGGCGAGCGGATCGGTGAGGGGCTGCGGGACTTCGCCCAGAAACTCCTCGGCCAGGAGCTGCCCATGCGGTCGGTGGCCCAGCGGTTCACCGGGCTGGCCGGGCGGGTGGAGCCGGTACCCGGTTCGGCGCTGCTGCCGAAGCTGGCCGCCCTCCCCGGCGCCCGCGCCGACGCGCGCACGGGCGCCGCGGACACCGGTGGCGGGGCGGAGCGGTCCGGGACTGCGGACGGCGCGGCGGTGCCCGGCCTCGTGGCCGCCACGCCGCTCGCGGCCGTCGCCGCACTGCTCGGCGCGCTGTGGCGGGGGCCGTTCCTCCCGCTGGCGCTCCTCGTCCCCCTGCTGTTCGCCGCCATGGCGGAACTCGGGAAGGCCCGGCTGCGCGGTGCCGGACGCCCCGGCCGCTGGGCCGTCGCCCCACGCGTCGCGGCGTTCGCGGGTGCCGGGGCGGGGGTGGCCGTGGCGTACGCGGCCGGGCCCCCGCCCCTGCTGAGCGGCGCCGCGCTGGTGGCCGGATGCTGCGTCGCCGTGGAGACGGCCCGCAGGCTGTGGCACGCGGCGGCCGCCGCCTGGGCGCCGGGCCGGACGACGGCCGGGCTGCGGCACACCCTGGACCGGCTCGACGCCCTGCTGGCCGAGGCGGTCGGCGAGCACTGGGCCGTCGAGGAGCGCCTGTACTGCGCCGACGCGGCCCGGTCCGTCGCCGGCATGCTGCGCGCGACGGCCGCGGCCGCCGAGGCCGAGGCGGCGCCCGAGGCCGAGCGGTTCGAGGTGCCCGGCGCCCGCACCGCACCGGACGCCGGCCCGCCCGCCGAGGACGACTGGCTCACCGGCCCCTCCGCCCTGGAGACGGACGACGCCGGCCCCGACGACGCGGACGGCGACTGGGCCGGCGTGTACGCCTGGCAGGACGGCCCGGCCTGGCAGGACGGACCCGCCTGGGAGGAGCCCGCCGGGGACGAAGGGCACGGCGAGCGGCCGCAGGAAAGCCGGCAGAGGACTCCCGGCGCGGCCCGGAGCGACCGCGCCAAGGGGGTTCCGCGCTGGCTGGAGCGGGACAGCGGCGAGGGCGGACCGGAGCTGGTCGCCACCCTGGCCGCCGATCTGACGGACGCCGCCCTGGAGGCCATGAAGCCGTACTGGGGTGCCGTCGAACGCGGCCAGGCCGGCGCCCTCGCCGTGCGGCGCACCGAGGAGCGGGTCCGCGACGTGCTGTCGACGGCCCGCCGCCACCTCCAGCACAACGGAGTGCTGGCCGCACCGCCGTTCGCCGCCGCCCGCCGGGTCCGCGCCACCTCGGCGAACCTGCTCGGCACCGACCCGCACCGGCCCGCCGAACTGGTCGGCGCGGAGACCGACCGCCAGTCCGTGGTGCAGCTGTCCTCGCCCGAACAGGGCACGCTGCTCAGCCGCGACCCGGCGGCCGCCGTGTGGCTCAGGTTCGCGCCGCTGGCCGTGCGCGACGAGGTGGAGAAGGCCTGGCGGTCGAGCGGTTCGGCCCAGCCGGAGGACGTCCTGTGGACCTCCTCGGGACGGTACGCCGGCCTGGTGCGGCTCACGCCGCTGCGGATGGGCGTGGTGGACACCGTCCGGCCCCGCTACGGCGCCGGCCCCGACGACGGCACGGACCCGTACGGCCGCGAGATCCCGGACGAGCCGCGGAACCCGTACGACCGCCCGCGCCCCGCCGGCCGGGAGGACGCCCACGACCGGACGGACCACGGCCGGCGGGACGCCGCCGACCGGAGGGACTGGGACTCCTACGAGCGGACGGACGCGTACGGGACGGAGGCGTACGGAAGGGAGGCGTACGGGGCGGACTCCTACGCGTACGACCCGCCGCCCTCGGCGTACGAGCAGGCGAGCCCCTACGAGGAGGCGGCCCGGTACGAGCAGGCGCCCCCGTACGACCGTCCCGACCAGGACGACCGACGGGACGGCGACCGCTGGTGAACCGCACCCCGCACCCCGGCCGCACGCCCGCGCACGGCCCGGTGCACGCGCACGAAGGAGAGGACCGCCGGTGACCAGCTCGCCCCCGGACAAGCTCGCGTTCACCCTGCCGTCGGGCCGGCGCCGCGTCACCCCGGCCCGCTTCGGGCCCGAGTCCCGCCGCGACCGGCTGCTGCCCCAGCTCATCCGCAACTGCGTGCTCGACGACGAGGGACAGCAGTGCCTGCAGGTGCGCCTGGGCAGCGCCGAGGCGGCCAACCCGGCGGCCCGCGCGCTGCTGGACACCGAGGCGGGCACCGCGCTGCACCTGCACCGTGTGCTCGACGACACGGAGTACGCGGCGCTCTTCCCGCGGATCATCGGCTACGAACCGGACGCCGCCGAGCCGTTCCTGCTGTACGCGGCACCCCGGGGCGTCCCCGCCGCACGCACCCACGTGATGGCCGCGACCGACCAGCAGCGCCTCACCCGGGACCTGATGCTCGCCCTGTGCCTGCTGGACGACCAGGGCCTGGTGCCGCGCGGTGTCTCGCCCGCCACCGTGCTCTGGGACGGCGCCCGGGTCCAGCTCTGGGGTCTGGAGGCGATGACCCGGACCGGACGGCCCAGGTCCCCGTGGGGCAGGCCGCCCTTCTGCTCGCCCGAACAGCGCCGTGGCGAAGGGCTCGCCGATCCGCGGGACGCCGTGTGGAGCGCGGCCCAGGTGCTCTACCGGCTGGTCACCGGACGGCCCGGGCCCGCCGACCGGGCCCCCGCCGACCTGGGCGAACACCGGGCGCTGGACCGGACGTTGCGGCAGGCCTTCGCCGCGCGCGCGGCCGATCGGCCCACCCCCGCCCAATTGCTCGAACTCCTCGCGCCGGGAGCCGCCCGCCGGGTCCGGCTCACCCTGCCCGCCGACGAGGAGCGCCCGCACCGGGAGGCCTTCGAGGAGGCGCTGCGGCTCAAACGGCAGGCACCGGCGGCCCGCACCGGGGACGGAACCGGGGCGCCGGCGGCGCCGGGCGGCGGGGAGGTGCTGTGCCCCTACTGCCTGGAGGCCATCCAGCTCGACCTCGGCAAACTGTTCGTCACCGACAGCAGGATGCAGTACAAGCCGCTGGACCTCGCGGGCATCGGCAACCCGGTACGGCGCACCGACATCATGCGCGGCGCCGTCCAGAAGTGCACGGCCGACCCGGACTTCCCCGAGCACTTCATCCCGGTGCCCTACCTGACGTACGGCCGCCCGCTGACCGTGGCGATGGTCGGCCAGTCCTCCACCGGCAAGAGCCATCTGCTGACCCAGATGATCGCGGCCGTCACCGACGGCGGCCTGGAGCCGTTCGGCCTCAAGTGGCAGTCCGTCAACCCCGAACAGCACGCGCGGTTCGTACGGGAGCGGGTGCAGCCGCTGCGCAGCGGCCGGGTCCTGGACCACACGGCCGCCCTGGGCCTCGACGACTTCGCCCGCTTCGTGGAGTCGCTGCTGATCACCGACGCGCGCGGCCAGGTGCGCCCGGTCGCCTTCTTCGACCTCGGCGGCGAGGACCTCGTACGCACCGACGCGGCGCTGCGGTTCCTGCTCGGGGTCGACGCCCTGATCTTCGTGGTCGACCCGGCGCTGGCCCTGCCGCTGCCCCAGCTCGACCACGTCAGGGAACGCCTGGACGTCGAGGTGAACCGGGACGGCGACCTGGCCTTCGGCACCGTCCTGGACCGGCTGCCGAAGAACGGCCCGTACCTGGACGTGCCGGCCGCGATGGTGCTCGGCAAGGCGGACCTGCTCAGGTTCCAGCCGCCCGTCGACCGCTGGCTGGCCCGGCCGCCCGCCGCCTCGCTCGACCCCGCGCCGATCCGCGAGGAGAGCCGGGACGTGTACGGGCTGCTGCGCCGGCACGCCGGCCAGGCCTGGCTGCGCCCCTTCGACGCGATCCGCCGGTGCACCCTGCACATCGCCTCCGCCACCGGGGGACAGGAGGCCCACGGCCGCTATCCGGCGGGCGCCGGGCCCCGGCGGGTGCTGGAGCCGCTGCTGGCGCTGCTGGCGATGCACGGACTGATCGACGTGCCGGGCGGCGCCGAGGCGCTGGCGGTGGGGGAGGCACCCGTGCTCGAGACGGTGCCGTGGGAGGAAGCGCAGAGAGCCGGGGGATCCGGGGGATCCTCCGGGGGAGAGGAACATCAGTGAACGGCTACCAGGACCGGGGCACGGTGCACCAGGTCGTCTTCCGCTGGGACGGCAACCACGGCCGTCAGGGCACCGGCATGAGCGCCGTCGCCCACTCGTGCCCGCCCGAACGGGCCGAGCGACTGGGCCGGGAACTCGGCCGGCTGCTCTGGGTGTCCGGCACCGCGGCGGCACGGCCGAGCGTGGTGCGCACCGTGTCCCGCGACGGCGACGTCATGCTCGTCCGGCGCTGGCCCACCACCGACCGGGGCGGCCGGCCGTCCACGGTCAGTCACGTCCTCTTCGGCGACCCCCGGGCCCTGATGACCCGCCAGTGCCTGGGCCTGGCGTACCGCGGCTGGGGGCCCCAGGAGAAGGCCGAGCAGGCGAAGGGCCGGCAGTCCGTGATCGACTGCGCGGAACTCGACGACGTGGCGCGCAGACGGCTGCCCGGCATGCTGGACGCGCTGCCGAGCGTCGAACACGCGCTGATCCTGGCCACCGCCGAGCTGCTGCGCGATCCGGCCCAGCGGGTGTCGCTGCTCCTCGAGGAGAAGACACCGCGCGACTGGCCGGACGCGGACCGGGTGCCGCTCGTGTATCTCGGGTTGTTCCTGATCTTCGGCTCCTGGCTCCGCCAGGAGTGGACGTTCGCCACCTACGACACCGTGGACACCCATCCGCTGCGGCTGATGTCCGTTCCGCGCTGGGAGCCGGACACCGGCACCTCCGGCCCGCTGGCCCGGATCATGGGCCGCCGGCCGGCCGAGCCGGGGCTCGAACACTGGGCGGCCGCCCGGCTGGTGGAGCACCTGCTCGCCGACCCGGACGCGCCCGCCGGCGCGCCGCAACTGGTCCACGGCCTGGCCGACGGCGCGGCCCTCGACTGGGACCGGCGGCGCGCCCGGCTGCAGGACGTCCTCGGCACCGAACGCCCGGCCGCCCGTCCCCGCCGCCGGCCCGAGTCCCCACCGGCACGCGACCCCGAACCCGTACCGGCACGCGACCCCGAACCCGTACCGGTCCGCGACCCCGAACCCGTACCGGTCCGCGACCCCGAACCCGTACCGGTCCGCGACCCCGACCCGGTACGCGAACCACCCTCACGCGACCCGGCGCCGCCACGCCATCCGGCGCCGCCACGTGGTCCGGCACTGTCACGTGAACCGGCACACCAGCGCGACGCCGCATCCTCACACGAACCCACCCCGCCGCGCGGGTCCGAGCCCCGTACGCCACGCACTCCCGACGCTCCGCCCCAGTCCGCACACGCCCCCCAACCGGCCTCTCCACCCGGGTCCGCACACGCTCCGGAACAGATCTCTCCGCCCCGGTCCGCACTCGCCCCCGAACAGATCTCTCCGCCCCGGTCCTCGCGCACCCCCGACCCCGCCCCCGTGTCCGAGTTCCCGCACTCGCCCGGACCGCATCCCGCTCCCGCTCCCGGTGCGTCGACCGAGTACGGGACCGGAGGGCACCCGGTGCTGTCGCTGCCCGACGGTTTCGACACCGCCCCGGCGGCTCCCGCCGCGTCCCCTCAGGGCGCTCCGGACACCGGTGGACTCCACCGCGAGCTGTGCGGCCACCGGCGCGGGGACACCATGGGGCACCGCTATCTGCTGGCGGAACTCGGCAGGCAGTCGGACGAGTTCCTGCTGGACGAACTCCGCTCGGAGCAACTGTCGCCGGACGCCGTCGACTTGGTCCTCGAAGAGCTGGGCAGGCCGCCCCGCCTCCAGGCGCGTCACCCCGACACCCGGCACGGTCTCTGCGCCGAAGTGCTCAAGCAGAACCTGTACTTCGCGCAGCAGTCACCCGGCGGCCCCGAGGCCACCTTGTCGAGGGCGGCGACGGCCGAGCGGGCGGCCCGGGTCTTCCAGTGGGCCGTGGCACCGCTGGCCCGGGACGAACAGTATCGGTCCGACCTGCGGGAGCTGTTCTACCGCATGAGCCGGGAGCGGCACGCCACCACGGGCAACTGGCTCTGGCAGACCTTCGTCGAACCGGAGAACGGACAGGTCCCCGACCTGCCGCCGGACCTGTGGAGCCAGCTCCTGCGGGACGCGTTCCGCAACGCGGCGACACCCGCGGTGCCGCCGTCGCCCGGCACTGACGCTCGCGCCGTCCAGGCCCACCACCGGACGCCCCCGCGTCCTTCGGAAGGGCCCACCGGTCCGGGCGGACCGTCAGCCGGCAGGGCCCGGCTCGCCGAGCTGACGAACAACCCGGGCTGTGTGCTCGGCAGCGGCGTCTGCCTGATGGTCGTCGTCCTCGCCGCGATCGTCCTGCTCGTGCTCTGAGGAAGCTCAGCGGTGACCGGCGGGCGTGGACCAAGCGGTTTTCGGTTCCATCACGGATTCCGCCGGTTCACCGACACTCTCGGCACGACGCGGTACGCGACGTACTCGTCGGAGGTGAGCTTCGGGGCCGTCCCCGGCACCGGGAGAGCCCTCCACGCACATGGTGGTCTTCGGCTGACCGCCATGTACGCGAAGGGCTCGTCGAGCAGGCCTCAGGTGGCCGTGGTGCGCCGGCCGCCCCGGCGGTCGGCGCCGCCCGCGGCACCGCCGGCCGCCGTGCGCCGGCGGGAACCGCGGGAGTCCTTGGCCGAGCCCGAGGCGGCGCCGGTCGCGTTACCGGCCGCGGCCCGGCGGTCGGTGCCCCGGCCGCCCGCGCCGCCGGCACCGCCCGTGGCCCTGGTGCCACCGGTCCGCCGGGCGGAGCCTCGCCCGCCGGTCGCGGCGGCCTCACCGGCCGGTGCCGCGCCCGCGGCCGCCCTGCGCTCCGGTCCCCGGCCGCCGGTCGCGGCGGCCGCACCGGCAGCCGCTCCCGCTCCGCCGCCGCGGCGGCGGCGACCGGACCGTCCGCCGCGCTCGGTGCCGGTCTTCCGGTCCGGGCGGGACGGCGCGGGCGTCGCCGGCTGGGGGACCTCGATGGTCACCGGTACGCCGGACGGCTCGCGGGCGCCGGTGATGGTGACCAGCTCCGGATCGCTCGACTTCACGCGGGCGGTCCGGGGGCGGATGCCCGCGTCCGACATGAGCCGCGTCATGTCCCGCTTCTGCTCGGGCAGGACCAGCGTGACCACGCTGCCGGAACCGCCGGCGCGGGCCGTGCGGCCGCCCCGGTGCAGGTAGTCCTTGTGGTCGGTGGGGGGATCGACGTTAACGACGAGGTCGAGGTCGTCGATGTGTATGCCCCGGGCCGCGACGTTCGTCGCCACCAGCGCGGTCACCCGGCCGGTCTTGAACTGCTCCAGAGTGCGGTTGCGCTGCGGCTGGGAGCGGCCACCGTGCAGTGCCGCCGCGCGCACGCCGACGGCCAGCAGCCGCTTGGCGAGCCGGTCCGCGGACCTCTTGGTGTCCAGGAAGAGGATCACCCGGCCGTCACGGGCCGCGATGCGCGTGGTGACGGCCTCCTTGTCGGTGCCGTCCAGGACATGGAGCACGTGGTGCTCCATGGTGGTCACCGCTCCCGCCGACGGGTCCACGGAGTGCACCACGGGGTCGGTCAGGAACCGCTGCACCAGGCGGTCGATGTTGCGGTCCAGGGTGGCCGAGAAGAGCATGCGCTGCCCGTCCGGCCGTACGCGCTGGATCAGCTTGGTGATCTGCGGCAGGAAGCCCATGTCGGTCATCTGGTCGGCTTCGTCCAGCACCGTGATGCGCACGTCGTCGAGCACGCAGTCCCCGCGTTCCACGAGGTCGTTGAGCCTGCCGGGGGTCGCCACGACCACCTCGGCGCCGCGCCGCAGCGTGCCGGCCTGCTTGGTGATCGACAGACCGCCGACCACCGTGGCCAGCCGGAGGTTGACCGCCGTCGCGTACGGGGTCAGCGCGTCGGTCACCTGCTGGGCGAGTTCCCGCGTGGGCACCAGCACCAGGGCGAGCGGCGCCTTGGGCTGCGCGCGCAGACCGGCGGTGCGGGCCAGCAGCGCCAGCCCGAAGGCGAGGGTCTTGCCCGAGCCGGTGCGCCCCCGCCCCAGCAGGTCACGGCCGGCGAGCGAGTTCGGCAGCGTGGCGGCCTGGATGGGGAAGGGGGTGGTGACGCCCTGCGCGGTGAGCGTCTTCAGTAGAGCCGCGGGCATGTCCAGACCGGCGAAGTCCTCGACGGCGGGAAGTGCGGGTGTCGTGCTCTCCGGAAGCCGGAATTCCCTCGGGGACGACGCGGACGGTGGGGGTGACGAGGCGCGCCGGTTCGACTTCTGGGGTCTGCGGGACATGCGGTTGTCTGCCTTCCTGAAAACAGCACAAACCGGGGTCCGCACCATGACGGTGCGGGCCCCGGTGAGCGGGTACGTGTCCGGCGATCAGGCGGGAACGATGTTCTCCGCCTGCGGGCCCTTCTGGCCCTGCGTGACGTCGAAGCTGACCCGCTGGCCCTCCTGGAGCTCACGGAAGCCCTGGGTGGCGATGTTCGAGTAGTGGGCGAAGACGTCGGGGCCGCCGCCGTCCTGCGCGATGAAGCCGAAACCCTTTTCAGAGTTGAACCACTTCACGGTTCCCTGTGCCATGACTTTCTCCTTCTGGTAGGCAGAGGCCCCATCCGGAGATGCCGGAAAAACAAATAATGCGCCTTTAGGAGAAACATTCCCGTCAAGGCGCACATGAATTCATGGGTACCACAACTGCAACTGCGGCAACCGTAGCACACCTCGGCCGGCCGGTGGCTCGCGCGCGCCCGGGCCGCGGGGCCGAAGCGGGCGGGCGAAATAAATCAGTGGCGCCCGACTGTGCGGCGCTCTACGGTGAAGACCGCTTCGCACGACGGCCGTTGGTGGCCGCCGGCGACCGGACGAGGAACGGGAGGTGTGACCGATGGCTGTCTCTGTGACGGGTGCTGCCCGCAACCAGAAGATCATCCACTCCACCCCCGTGGCCTCCGGCTGACCTTTCCCAGCGCGCACGAGCGCGGAGCCGGGGCCGCCCCCTCGAAGGGTTCCCCTTGAACTTCTCCTCCTCCTCGGTTTCGTCGCACCCTCTCGCCGCCTACGGCTGGGACGAGGGCTGGGCGGCCGAGTTCGCTCCCCACGCCGAGCGGGGCCTCCTGCCCGGCCGTGTCGTACGGGTCGACCGCGGCCAGTGCGACGTCGTCACCCCGGCCGGCGTCGTCCGCGCCGACACCGAGTTCGTCGTCCCCCGCGATCCGATGAAGGTCGTGTGCACGGGGGACTGGGCCGCCGTCGACCCGGCAGGCGGCGATCCGCGGTACGTGCGGAGCCTGCTGCCCCGCCGTACCGCCTTCGTCCGGTCGACCTCCTCCAAGCGGTCCGAGGGGCAGGTGCTCGCGGCCAACGTCGACCACGTCGTCGTCGCCGTGTCCCTCGCCGTCGAACTCGACCTCGGGCGCGTCGAACGCTTCCTGGCACTGGCCTGGGAGTCGGGCGCGCAGCCCGTGGTGGTGCTCAGCAAGGCCGACCTGGTGCCGGACCCGGTGACACTGGCCCATCTCGTCCAGGACGTCGAGACGACCGCGCCGGGCGTGCCCGTGCTCACCGTGAGCGCCCTGCACGGTGACGGCCTCGACGTGCTCACCGCGCTCGTCGGCGGCGGCACCACGGTGCTGCTCGGGCAGTCCGGCGCCGGCAAGTCCACCCTCGCCAACGCCCTGGTCGGCGAGGACGTCATGGACGTGCGGGCCGCCCGGGACGTCGACGGCAAGGGCCGGCACACCACCACCACCCGCAACCTGCTGCCGCTGCCCTCCGGCGGCGTGCTGATCGACACCCCCGGGCTGCGGGGCGTCGGGCTGTTCGACGCCGGGAGCGGGGTCGGGCAGGTCTTCGCCGAGATCGAGGAACTGGCCGAGCGGTGCCGGTTCCAGGACTGCGCGCACGAGAGCGAGCCCGGCTGCGCGGTGCGCTCCGCGGTGGACGACGGGGACCTTCCGGTCCGGCGCCTGGAGAGCTACCGCAAGCTGCTGCGGGAGAACCAGTGGATCGTCGCCAAGACGGACGCCCGTCTGCGCGCCGAGATCAGGAAGGACTGGAAGCGGAAGGGGGCGCAGGGCAGGGCCGCGATGGAGGCCAAGCGCGGCCGCTGGGCCTAGGGGGCCGGGGCCGGCGGCGGCCCCGGCCGACGGCGGCCGTCCCGCCGCCCCTCCCACCTGCGTGTCCGATTTCCGCCAGCCCGCCCCCGCCGGGGCGGGCCACACTGGAACACGTGATGGACGAGGACAGCGGGTACGAGGCGGTGCGCAGCCGGGACGGACGGTTCGACGGGGCGTTCTTCTTCGCCGTCGAGACCACCGGGATCTACTGCCGGCCCAGTTGCCCCGCGGTCACCCCGAAGCGCTCCAACGTGCGGTTCTTCCGCACGGCCGCCGCCGCGCAGGGCTCCGGATTCCGGGCCTGCCGGCGGTGCCGGCCGGACGCCGTGCCGGGATCGGCCGAGTGGAACGTCCGGGCGGACGTGGTCGGCCGGGCCATGCGCCTGATCGGCGACGGCGTCGTGGACCGTGAGGGCGTCGCCGGACTCGCCGCCCGGCTCGGTTACAGCGCCCGGCAGGTGCAGCGGCAGCTCACCACCGAGCTCGGCGCCGGACCCGTGGCGCTCGCCCGGGCCCAGCGGGCGCACACCGCCCGGACACTGCTGCGGACCACCGACCTGCCGATCACCGAGATCGCCTTCGCGTCCGGGTTCGCCAGCGTGCGCCAGTTCAACGACACCATCCGCCAGGTGTACGACGCCACACCGAGCGGGGTACGGGCCGCCGCGCCCCGCGGCCGCGGCGCCCGCCGGGCCACGCCGGGCGCGGGCATCCCGCTGCGGCTCGCCCACCGCGGCCCCTACCAGTCCCGCGCCGTCTTCGACCAGCTCGCCCAGGAGGCCGTACCCGGCGTCGAGGAGGTCACCGGCGCCCCCGGCGGCCGGACCTACCGGCGCACCCTGCGGCTGCCGCACGGCACCGGGATCGTCGCCGTGGAGGAGCGCGCCCGGGGCCCGAGAGCGGGCGGCGGCACGCATCCGGGCGGCTGGCTGGAGGCGCGGCTGCACCTCACCGACCCCCGGGACCTGACCACCGCCGTGCAGCGGCTGCGCCGGCTCTTCGACCTCGACGCCGACCCGTACGCGGTCGACGAGCGGCTCTCCGCCGACCCCCGGCTCGCCCCGCTGGTCGCCGCCCGGCCCGGCCTGCGCTCGCCCGGCGCCGTCGACCCCCTGGAGCCCGCCGCGCGGGCGCTCGCCGGGGTGGCCGGGGCCGAGCGGCTGGTGCGGCGGTACGGCAAGGCGCTCGACGCGCCCTGCGGCAGCCTCACACACCTCTTCCCGGAGCCCGACGCACTCGCCGGGGCCGAACCCGGCGGCCCGCTCGGCGCGCTCGCCCGTGCGCTCGCCGACGGCACCGTACGGCTGGACCCGGGCGCCGACCGGGACGACGCCCAGCGGGCGCTGCTCGCCCTGCCCGGCATGGACCCCGCCATGGCCGCCACCCTCCGCGTCCGCGCCCTCGGCGATCCCGACGTGGCCCCGCCCGGCTCCGAGACCCCCGAGGCCTGGCGGCCCTGGCGGTCGTACGCCATCCAGCACCTTCGCATCACAGGAGAGTTGACCCCGTGACGGACCTGACCCTCTGGACGGCCGTGGACACCCCGGCCGGACGGCTGCTGCTCACCGCCGGCCCGGACGGCGCCCTCACCTCGCTGTCCGTGCCCGGGCAGAAGGGCGGCCGCGCCGTCGAGCCCGACTGGCGAGAGGACCCCGGACCCTTCCGGGCCGCCGAGGAGCAACTGGCGGCCTACTTCGCCGGCGAGCTGAAGGAGTTCCGGCTGCCCCTGCGCGCCCACGGCACCGACTTCCGGCAGCGGGTGTGGGCCGCCCTCGACACCGTGCCGTACGGCGCGACCACCACCTACGGCGAGATCGCCGCCCGCATCGGCGCCTCCCGTGCCGCCGTCCGCGCCGTCGGCGGCGCGATCGGCGCCAACCCCCTCCTCATCGTCCGCCCCTGCCACCGCGTCATCGGCGCCGACGGCACCCTGACCGGCTACGCGGGCGGCCTCGACCGGAAGCTCCTGCTGCTCACCCTGGAGAACGGCCTGCCGGATCCCGCCCCGGCACCGCGCCGCTGACCGGACGGCGCCGACGCCCGGCCGGCCCGGCCGCGAACCACCCTCCGCCCCCGCCCGGGTACCGCCCTACGCCGAGCGGGTGGATTCCCCGGTGCCGCTCCGGTCCCGCGCGCCCGCCCTGTGGCACGGTCACCAGCGACGGGTCGTGGGAAGGGCGGGCGGTACATGGTCAAGGCGGGGCGGGCGCTCGCTGCGCTGTTGCTCGCGGTGGTGCCGGGAACGGCGGCCAGGGCCGTCGCCTCGACCACCGCACCGCGGTGGACGGGCAGTTGGGAGGCGGCACCGTCCGGCACCGCGGCCGCGCTGCCCGGTGCCGCCGTCCGCAACGTCGTCCATCTCAGCGTCGGCGGCGGTGCCGTGCGGATCCGGCTCAGCAACCGCCTCGGCACCGCGCCCCTGCGGCTCGGCGCGGTCACGGTGGCGCTGCGACGGGCCGCGGGCCCGGACGCCGTACCCGGTACCCTGCGCACCGCCACCTTCCAGGGTGCGCCGACGGCCACCGTCCAGCCCGGCCGGGACGTGCTCACCGATCCCGTCCCGCTCGCCGTGCCGGCCGCCGCCGATCTGCTGGTCACCGTCCTCACCCCGGACGACTCCGGGCCCGCGACGTTCCACCGCACCGCCCTGCAGACCAGCTACCTGGCCCCGGGCGGCTCGGGCCACGCGGCCGACGAGACCGGCTCCGCCTACACCCTGGCCACCGGCTCCTGGTACTACGTCACCGGCGTCGACGTCCTCGGCACCGCCGAGGGCAGCGTCGTCGCGTTCGGCGACTCGCTCACCGACGGCAACGGCTCCACCCCCGACGGCAACCGCCGCTGGCCGGACCGGCTCTTCGAACGGCTGGGGCGCCTCGGCGTCCTCAACGCCGGTGTCGCCGGCAACCGCCTGCTGCGCGACGGCACCGGGCCGAGCGCCCTGGCCCGGCTGGACGCCGACGCCCTGGACCGGGCCGGGGCGCGGGTCCTGGTCGTGCTGGAGGGCATCAACGACATCAAGGGCACCCCCGTGGCGGACGACCCCGCCGCCTTCGCCGCCGCGTACCGCACCCTCGTCGCGCGCGCCCACGCCCACGGGATCAGGGTCGTCGGCGTGACCCTCACGCCGTACGCGGGGTACAGCGCGTACACGGCGGCCGGTGAGGCCGTACGGCAGCGGGTCAACGCGTTCATCCGCACCGGCGGCGCCTTCGACGCCGTCGCCGACGCCGACGTCGCCGTGCGCGACCCGGCCCGCCCCGAGCGCATCCTGCCCGGCTACGACCCCGGCGACCATCTGCACTTCAACGACGCCGGCATGCGCGCGATCGCCGACACCGTCGCCGCGGCCCTCGCCCGCTGACCGGTCAGCCCCACAGCACGGCGCCCAGCCACGCCCCCGCGATCAGCAGACACGCGAACAGCTCGGCGAGCACGCTGGAGCCGCCCGACCGCATCGTGGTGCGCAGCGCGGACACCGCCTCGCCGTGCCCGCCGAGCCGCAGCCGCTCGTGCAGGTAGATACCGGCCAGGAAACCCGGCAGCGCGCCGAGCACCGGCAGCAGCACGAAGCCGAGGACGGCACCCGTCCCGGCGTACACGGCCATGCGGGGCGTGGCGCCGCTCGCCCGCAGCCGGCGCGGGGGCAGCGCCCAGCGCACCACCAGGGACAGCAGCAGCACCCCGGTCGCGCCCACCAGCACCGCCCAGGCCAGCGGCCGGGGGTCCTTCAGCGCCCACCACAGCACCGCGGCCCACACCAGCCAGGACCCCGGCGCTCCGGGCACCAGTACTCCGCACAGGCCGAGCGCGATCACCACGCCGACCAACAGGAGTTCCCACGCTCCCATCTGCCCAGCGTGCCCGAGGAGTGAAGAAGCCGCAGATCAGACGGGTTCGTCGCGGGACACCCAGCCGCGCTCGTAGGCGTGCCAGCCCAGTTGCAGCCGGGTCGTCACCCCGGCCAGCTCCATCAGCCGCTTCACCCGGCGCTGCACGGTCCGCAGGCCCAGGTCGAGCTGTTTGGCCACGCTCACGTCGGTCAGCCCGGCCAGCAGCAGCGACAGCACCTCCAGGTCGGTCGGGTCCGGCCCGTCCGGCTGCTGCTCGGCCACCCCGGAGCCGGCCAGCCGGAGCGGCAGCGCCTCGCGCCACACCGAGTCGAACAGGCCCGCCAGCAGCTCCAGCAGCCCGCTCGCGTGCACCACCAGCGCGGCCGGCTCCACCGTTCTGGCGGTGAGCGGCACCATGGCGAGCGAGCGGTCGGCGATCACCAGCTTCGTCGGCACCCGGTCCATCACCCGCACCCGTTCGTTCCGGCCCAGCGCCGCCGCCAGCTCGGTCAGCCCGTGCGGCAGGTCCAGCACGTCGCGCTCCACCACCACCCGGTAGCGGACCCCGCGTCCCGCCGCCTGCTCCTCCGCGTCGTTCTCCATCCCGGAGACCACCATCGGGTTGCCGGTGACCAGCGCGCACACCTCCTCGGTGGCGCCGAGCTGCATCTGCAGGAAGCGCTGTGCCACCGCCGAGGCGCCGGTCACCACCTCCACCAGGTCGTGCACCTCCGGCTCGGCCGCCGTGGCCCGGTACTCCTCGGCCAGCAGCGCCGCCGTCAGCTCCGCCTTCTCCAGCTCGTGCCGCCGCTGCGTCAGCAACGCGGCCAGCGCCACGCCGGGCGGCGCCGCCACCCAGCGGCCCGGCCGGGCCGGGGACTGGGCCGCCAGGCCGTGCCCCTCCAGCCGGCGCAGCGCGCGCTCGGTGTCCGGTTCGGCCAGCGACAGCCGCCGCGCCAGATCCGCCACCTCGGCGGCGCCCACGGACACCAGCGCCCGGTACGCGGACTCGTGGGTCTCGTCCAGGCCTATCGCTGCCAGCATCGAGCCGCGTTCCCCTTTCCTGCGAACAAGCCATTCAGGCGGGCGGTCCGTGGCGGAAACCGGCCACGGCGCAAACCCGCCGCCGCACATCATCGCCGTACCCGCGGTCACTCTGCCAGGGTGAACAGCACTGGCGGACACCCGGCCGGACCGGCGGCGCACAGCCGCGGCCCAGGAATCCCGGGCATGATCCGACCGGATCCGGCCACCCGGCGCGGCGTGGCCCGGTCACCCAGAACGTCGCCGGGCGGTCCTCCCGTGGGGGGTGGGACCGCTCGGCGGCCATCACGCCTTCCTCGTACGGCAGTTCGGGCCATCCTCCACCGCGGCGCGCCACCGTGGACGCGGACGCCGGAATTTCCCCGTGCCCCGTTTCCATACGGCCTCCGCGGTGGACAATCAGGGACATGAGCCAGCAGGGGGGCAGGCCCGCCCGTCATGACGACGACTGGTGGGGACAGCTGTACGACGACTCCACCGAGGACACGGGGCCCACACCGGCCCCCGACTCCCTGGACGACCGCTACACCTCGGCGCGCGACGCGGTGCGGGAGCGGCCCGGCGGCAACGAGTCCTCCGGCGCGCCCCCGACCCCGTCCAGCGCACCCCGAATCCCGCCGGAGGTGGCCCCGCCCCCTCCGGAGGCAGCCCCGACTCCGCCGGGTGCGGCCTCGGTCCCGCCCAACGCACCCCCGATCCCGCCGGGTGCGGCCTCGGTCCCGTCGGGTGCAGCCCCGACTCCGCCGGAGGCAGCCCCGGTCCCGCCCAGCGCACCCCCGGTCCCGCCCAGTGCACCCCCGGTCCCGCCGAAGGCGGCCCCGGCCGCGGCCTCAGAGCCTTCGGTGCCCCCGCGTTCTCCCTACGCCGCCCCCGCCTCCGTGCCCTCAGCGGTCCCCGCGCCGCCCTCCGCCCTCGACCACGTCGGTTCCGGGCCCCCCACCTACGACCCCGAGCCCACCGCGCTGCCCCTCGCCGATCCGGACGAGCTGGCGGAGCAGGTCGCCGACACCGCGCTGGACGGGGCCCGCTACGGCACCTGCACCCTGCGTGCGGTGTCGCTGCGCGGGGACTCGGCGCGGTACCGGGGCGAGCCGCGCCGGGACGCGCTGCTGACCGCGCGGTTCGGCACCGGCGAACAGGCGCTGGTACTCGTCGCCATGGCGACCGGCGCCCGGACGGCGCCCGGCGCGCACCGGGTGGCGGCGGAGGCGTGCCGGCTGATCGGCCGGGCCGTCGGCCGCAGTCACGGGCGGCTGGTCGAGGACCTCCGGGCCGCCCGGCGCGGCGAACTCAAGTCCGGCCTGCAGCGGCTGACCGACCGCAGTCTCGGCAGACTGCGGGCCGACGCCGCCGATCGGGGCCTGGACCCCGAGGAGTGCACCGCCGGCCTGCGCTGCCTGCTGCTGCCCGCCGACCCCGGCTGCCGCACCCGCGTGTTCTTCGGTGCCGGCGAAGGAGGACTGTTCCGGCTGCGCGGCGGCGAGTGGCAGGACATAGAGCCCCGCGTGCCGTCCGGCGGCACCACGGGCGAACCGGTCGTCGGCTTCGGCTCGGCCCCGGCCGAGACCCCCGAGGGCGACCGGCTCACCATGGACTTCGGCATCCCGGTTCCGCCGAGTCCCTTCGAACCCGCCCCCGAACCGCCCCGCGAACCCTTCCGCTTCCGGGCCTCGGTAGCCCGCCCGGGTGATGTGCTGGTGATGGCGACCGGCGGCCTCGCCGAACCCCTGCGCGGTGAGCCCGCGCTCTGCGCCTACCTCGCCCGCCGCTGGTCCGGCCCCACCCCGCCCGGCCTCGCCGCGTTCCTCGCGGACGCCCAGGTGCGGGTGAAGGGTTACGCCGACGACCGTACGGCGGCGGCCGTGTGGGAGGCGTAACCGCCGCCCCTGTGACTTGATGGACCGGGAGGGCGTATCCCGGGACAGCGAAGGGGCAGACGACAGCCATGGCCAAACAGAACGTCGCCGAGCAGTTCGTCGACATCCTCGTCCGGGCCGGTGTGCGCCGCCTCTACGGCGTCGTGGGAGACAGCCTCAACCCGGTCGTGGACGCGGTGCGCCGCCACTCCGCCGTGGACTGGATCCACGTACGCCACGAGGAGACCGCCGCCTTCGCGGCCGGCGCCGAGGCCCAGATCACCGGCCGGCTCGCGGCCTGCGCCGGCTCCTGCGGCCCCGGAAACCTGCACCTCATCAACGGCCTGTACGACGCGCACCGTTCCATGGCCCCGGTGCTCGCCCTGGCCTCGCACATCCCCTCCAGCGAGATCGGCCTCGGCTACTTCCAGGAGACCCATCCGGACCGGCTCTTCCAGGAGTGCAGCCACTACAGCGAGCTGATCTCCAGCCCCAGGCAGATGCCCCGGCTGCTGCAGACCGCCATCCAGCACGCCGTCGGGCAGAGCGGCGTGAGCGTGGTCGCGCTGCCCGGTGACATCGCCGACGAGCCCGCCCCGGAACGCGCCGCCGAGAGCGCCCTCGTCACCTCCCGGCCCACGATCAGGCCCGGCGACGCGGAGCTCGACAAGCTCGTGGACATGATCGACGAGGCCGGCAAGGTCACCCTCTTCTGTGGCAGCGGCACGGCCGGCGCGCACGCCGAGGTGATGCGGTTCGCCGAGAGGATCAAGTCCCCGGTCGGACACGCCCTCAGGGGAAAGGAGTTCATCCAGTACGACAACCCGTTCGACGTCGGCATGAGCGGGCTGCTCGGCTACGGCGCCGCCTACGAGGCCACCCACGAGTGCGACCTGCTGATCCTGCTCGGCACCGACTTCCCGTACAACGCCTTCCTGCCGAACGACGTGAAGATCGCCCAGGTCGACGTGCGGCCCGAGGTGCTCGGCCGGCGCTCCCGGCTCGACCTCGCGGTGTGGGGCGACGTGCGCGAGACGCTGCGCTGCCTCGTCCCGCGGGTGAAGGAGAAGACCAACCGGCGCTTCCTCGACCGGATGCTGAAGAAGCACGCCGACGCGCTGGAGGGCGTGGTCAAGGCCTACACCCGCAAGGTCGAAAAGCACGTGCCCATCCACCCCGAGTACGTGGCCGCCGTGCTCGACGAAGTCGCCGCCGACGACGCGGTGTTCACCGTCGACACCGGAATGTGCAACGTGTGGGCCGCGCGCTACATCTCGCCCAACGGCCGCCGCCGGATCATCGGTTCCTTCTCGCACGGCTCCATGGCGAACGCGCTGCCGATGGCGATCGGCGCCCAGTTCACCGACCGCCGCCGGCAGGTCGTCTCCATGTCAGGCGACGGCGGGTTCGCCATGCTGATGGGTGACTTCCTCACTCTCGTGCAGTACGACCTGCCGGTGAAGGTCGTACTGTTCAACAACTCCGCGCTCAGCATGGTCGAACTGGAGATGCTGGTCGCGGGCCTGCCCTCGTACGGCACCGCGAACACCAACCCGGACTTCGCCGCCGTGGCCCGCGCCTGCGGTGCCTACGGGGTGCGGGTGGAGAAGCCCAAGCAGCTCGCCGGGGCACTCAAGGACGCCTTCCGGCACAAGGGGCCGGCGCTGGTGGACATCGTCACCGATCCCAACGCGCTGTCCATCCCGCCGAAGATCAGTGCCGAGATGGTCACCGGGTTCGCGCTTTCCGCCTCGAAGATGGTGCTGGACGGCGGGGTCGGGCGCATGGCCCAGATGGCCCGCTCCAATCTGCGCAACGTCCCCAGGCCCTGAGACACCCCCGAAGACGGTGCTTTTTGGCCACTTTCACCGCCCGTGACGGCGGGCCGTCCAGTGGTGCCACACGTCCCGGTCTGTCCGTCCTGGGGCGTCCGGGGCACGGTACGGGGGTCCTGCGGGGCCGAGCGGGATCGCGGCGGGGCCCGGGGCCGTGCGCGAGGAGCGGGCAACCGTGGCCGAACACACGGCCGTCGGCCGGACCCCAGGACTGCCCGCAGGCGCATGGGGAATGGATCCCCGTGAACGTGTTCGACCAGGAGGGGCAGGGCCGGAAACGTGCGGGCGGGGGTCATGAAGAGGCAGGCACGAGGGGGCGGTCCCGTAGCCATCGGGGCCTCCTCGGCTCAAGTGGGGGAACGGACCGACACCATCACCGAACGCGAGTGGCACCAGCAGCGGCTCAGCCGCAGGCTGGGGCGGGCGGACCTAAGGGCGGTGCCCGAGGCGCGCCGGGAGCTGCGCGAACTGCTGCGGCACTGGGGCAGGCCGGGCCGCTCGGAGATAGCCGAACTGCTCACCAGCGAACTCGTCACCAACGCGCTCGTGCACACCGACCGGGAGGCCGTGCTGACCGCCGTCGTCTCGGCCGGCGGACTGCGCGTGGAAGTCAGGGACTTCGTGGCCCGCAGGCCGCTGCCGCGGACACCGGACACGGGCGAGGACACCAACGGCCGAGGGCTGGTCCTGGTGGAGTCCCTCGCGGACTCCTGGGGCGTACGGCCGCACGGCGTGGGCAAGTCGGTGTGGTTCGAACTCGGCGCCGAGGCGGCCTGAGGCGGACCGGCCGGGAGACGGACACGGGACGGGGGCGTGACCCGCGCGGTCACGCCCCCGTCCCGTACTGAGCCCAGTCCCCGGTCCCCGGTGCGGTGCTATCCGAACTGCTGCTCCAGATCCTTCAGTTTGCGCTCCAGCGAGTCCAGGCGCGGCAGGGCCATCGTGTCGTCCTCCGCGGTGAGGTCGACGGTGATCGCCTCAGTGCCCTTGCGGACCGGCTGAAGGGAGGGCCGAGAGCGCGCGGGCAGCGGTTCCGGCGTCGATATGGCAGGCTCCGCGGTCGCCGGCGCGGGGCCGCGCTCCACCGCCTGCACCTCCACCTGCCGTGCGCCGCGTCCGCCGAAGCCCCGCTGGCCCCGGCTGATGGCACGCAGCTGGGCGCGCTCGACGCGCTGCTGGTCACGCCGGCGCCGGCGCGCCTCTTCCTTCTGCCGCTTGTCGTCGCGCACCTCCTCGACCGCCTCGTCCAGGCTGCGCACGCCCTCCAGGAGCATGAGGGACCACGCCCCGTAGGTCTCGCGCGGCGCCCGCAGCCAGCGGACGATACGGATCTGCGGCAGCGGGCGGGGCACCAGGCCCTGCTCGCGCAGCGCCGCCCGGCGGGTCTGCTTCAACGCGCGGTCGAACAGCACGGCCGCCGACAGGGACATGCCCGCGAAGAAGTGCGGGGCGCCCGCGTGACCCAGCCCCCTCGGCGCGTGCACCCAGTTGAACCAGGCCGCGGCGGCGGCGAACATCCACACCAGTATCCGGGAGCCCAGGGCCGCGTCACCGTGGCTGGCCTCGCGCACCGCGAGGACGGAGCAGAACATCGCCGCGCCGTCCAGGCCGAACGGCACCAGGTACTGCCAGCCGCCGGTCAGCCCGAGGTTCTGCTCACCGAAGCCGACCAGACCGTGGAAGGAGAGGGCGGCCGCGACCGCCGCGCAGCAGAAGAGCAGCACGTAGGAGGCCGTGCCGTAGACGGCCTCCTTGCGCCTGCGGCGCTCCTCGCTGCGCTCCCACGAGTCGTCCGCATTCGCGTTCTCCCCGGAGGAGCGCTTGCCGCGCGCGAGCACCGCCACCGCCGCCAGCAGGCCCAGGAGCAGCACGGCGCCCGGAAGCAGCCAGTTCAGCGATATGTCGGTCAGTCTCATCAGGGGTCCCTTGCATTGGGATAGGGCGTAACGCCCGCCATAGTGGCCCACTCCGGACGGCCCTCAGAGGGTTTCGGGGCAAGAGGCCGCCAACGAGGTGCAAGGGGATGCCCAAGGCGACGATCTGCTCGAACTGCCGTGTGAGGGGCGGGAGTTGAGTTCGAATAAGACTACCCGTACGGATGGTTCCCCGGAAAGTTCCCGATGCGGGTGGGGGAGTTGTGAAACGTCTGTCCGCGGCCGGTGGTCCGATCGCGATGATCTTAGGGGACGCGGGGCGCCCGTCCGAACCTGAGGGAGGCTCAGGCAGCCGTGTTGGCGCTGAATTCGGTGATCCGGGCGCTGTCGCGGATGCGCGGGCAGGTGGCGCAGGTGTCCTCGGGGCGCACGGTGTAGAACATGCAGCAGCTCGCCCGGTCCCGGGTGGCCAGCGGCTCGCCGTCCGGCCCGGTCAGCACGCGGAACGCCGCCGAGCCGGCGTACGGCCGGGTCGCCCCCGGCAGCAGCAGCTCCAGCTCCCGCACGGCCCGCCGCTCCTCGTCCGCGCCGAGCAGGTGGGCCACGTACCACAGGCCTTCCACGATCTCGTCGGTCGCCATGCCCCACAGGGCGCGCCCGCGCCGCCGCATCCGCGGCCCGAAGGCGTCGAGCACCGGCTCCAGGTGCTCGGCGACGGCCGCGCGCACCTCGGCCCGCAGCGCCTCCTCGTCCGGCACGACGACCGCGCCGGGCAGCGCGGCCGCCGGATCGCCCGGCAGGCAGGCGAAGGACGCCGGGCGGACGGCCATGCGGCCGGCCGGGCGGTCGTAGGAGACGGCCGTCACGGGCAGCCGGGGTACCCGGCGGCGCAGGAACCACGGGGCGGTGATCAGCAGGCAGGCCGGCCAGGCGTAGCGGTGCAGTCCGAAGCTCGCGACGACGTCCGGGCGGGCCCGCCGGCCGTAGTCCCGCAGTACCTGCGCCTCGTCCCAGGCGAGGAAGGCGTCGAGCTCGTCCCCGCCCTCGGCCAGCCGGGCGGCGGCGATCCAACCGCCGCCCTCGGGCAGCGCCCGGGCCGGGTCCGGCTCGGTGACCGTCAGCCCCGGGTACACGGCCGTCAGGCGGGCGTACGCGGAGGTGAACGGCGAGTCCGTGGCGGGCATGGCGGGATCACCGGACCTTGATCGGGAGCTGGGTGCGAAGGTAAGCCTAACCTTATTCGCACCCCGGGAAATTTGAACAGCCGTCCCGTACGCCTATGGTGCTTGACGGACAAGTGACAACCCGCCGTTAATGACCCCAAGTGCCGACAAGCCGGAGGAGGCCCCGTGAAGCAGGGTGTGCAGGGCTCCGCCGACCCGTTCGGCGAGGCCCGGGCCCCGGCGCGGGAGCGCGCGGCCGAGCCGGCCGGCGGGCGGGACACCGGTCGGCCCGGCGCGCGGGGCGAGCACACCCACGCCGAGCACCCGATCCCGCGGCCCAGGACGGCCGTGCGGCGTTCCTCGGTGCGCGGGCAGATCCTGGACGCGCTGCGGGCGGCCCTGGTGGCGGGCGAGCTGAGGCCGGGGGAGGTCTACTCGGCGCCGGCCCTGGGCGAGCGCTTCGGGGTGTCGGCGACACCGGTGCGCGAGGCCATGCAGCAGCTCACCCTCGAGGGAGCCGTCGAGGTGGTGCCCAACCGCGGCTTCCGGGTCATGGAGCGGGGCGCCCGGGAGCTGGCCGAGCTGGCCGAGGTGCGGGCGCTGCTGGAGGTGCCGGTGATGCTGCGGCTGGCCCGTACGGTGTCCGCCGAGCGCTGGGCCGAGCTGCGGCCGCTGGCCGAGGACACGGTGCGCGCCGCGTCCTCCGGCTGCCCGGCGACGTACGCGGAGTCCGACCGCGCCTTCCACCGGGCGGTGCTGTCCCTCGCGGGCAACGCGCAGCTCGTGCGCATGGCGGAGGACCTCCACCGGCGCTCCCAGTGGCCGGCCGCCGGCGGCCCGGTCCGGCACGGGCGCGCCGACCTCCTGGCCGACGCGGCCGAGCACACGGCACTGCTGGACGCGCTGATCGCCCGCGACCTCGACGTGGTGCGGGACCTGGTCGGCGACCACTTCGCGGGCGCCGCCTGACGCCGGCCGGACACCTCACGGGTGCCGCCCGGCCGCGGGCGGAGCGGGCCGCCCCGGGAGACGGGTCAGGAACCGTCCCGCTCGCCGTGCGCGCTCTTGGAGTAGGCGTCGTGCCAGGCGGCCTTCGCGCCCGAGTCGCCGATGCGGTACACGTCCACCACGGCTCCGGCCGCGACCGCCAGGGACAGCACCGAGACCACGATCCGCAGCGGCAGCGCGGTGAGCCGGGCGGTCCGCGCCGCGCCCCCCTCCTGGCCCTCGCTCCTCGGACCGCGGGCCGACCACCACACGACCGCGGCCAGGACGAACAGTCCCAGCGCCCACGGCAGCAGTCCGTCGCCCAGCTCGGTGTGCCGCCGGACCAGCGCGTCGTCGTCGACGTGCCGCTCCAGCCACTCGCCGGCCTGGGTGGTCAGCGGCACGCTGACCAGGGCGACGAGGGCGAGCGAGGGCAGCAGCACGCCCAGCCGCCGGGCGGCCCGCGGCCACACCGCGCCGGCCACCAGGGCCAGCGCGGTCAGTGGTATCAGTACGACGACCAGGTGGACCAGCAGGACATGGGCCGGAAGGCCGTTGAGCAGACTCATCGAGCACTCCTGAGGGGGTCGGGGCGCGTCACACTGGCACAGCAACCTCTCAGTCGGCTCTGAGGCGGCCCTCAGGCGGTCGCGGCACCCGGCGCCGGCGTGGCCAACTGCCGGGCCAGCCAGGTCGGGACGCCGCCCAGCAGCCGGAACAGCCGCCGGGCCTCCTCCCGCAGCCGTGAGGCCTCCGGCTCCGACTCCGCGTCCGCCAGGGAGGCCAGCGCCGGAGCCGTGCCCACCAGGTAGCCCAGCTCCTCGCGGATCCGCAGCGACTCGGCGAAGCCGTGCCGGGCCTCCGCCAACTCCCCGTCGCGCAGGGAGAGTCCGGCGAGGTGGCGCCAGGTGAAGGACAGCAGCAGCGGATCGGTGTGCGCCGTGGCGCCCGCGTGGGCGCGACGGTAGGCCGCGCGCGCCGCCTGCGGTGCGTGGGCCAGGTTCTCCGCCAGCAGTCCCCGCCGGAAGTCCAGCAGCGCCCGCCCCACGGCGCCCGGCGGGATCAGCGCGGCCGCCCGCCCGAGCGCCGCCCGCGCCTCGTCCACGCGGTCCCGTACGCCGTGCAGCGTGGCCGCGTAGGCGAGTTGGCCGCGTTCGCAGGCCGCCGCCCCGCGCTCCTCGTCGGTGTGCGCCTGCGCCTCCGCCGTGCGCAGCGCGTCCTCCGCCTCCGCCCAGCCCCGCTCGGTGTACAGGCACCGCTCGACCAGCAGGGCGGCCCGCTGCAGGGTCGCGGCCGGGGTGTCCGCCGGCAGCATGGCCGCCGCGTCGGCCCAGCAGGCCCGCGAGCGCAACCGCCATACCGCGGTCTGGAGAGGATCGTCACCTGCGGTCGTTCCATTACCAGACATGGCGGAATACGCCACGTTGCCCTCCCCGAGCACGCCGTCGAGCTGTTGAGTGGTGGCGGCATTCCAGCACCAATCATGGGGCTGGGCCAAGGGGATGGGTGAAAGAATTCACAAAGTCGGGGGACCTTGGCGTGACTTGGCCGGACCCTGTCACGCCCCCGCCGCCTCAGCTCATCCGCAGCGCCAGGAAGAAGTCCAGCTTGTCCTCCAGGCGCGACAGGTCCCGTCCCGTCAACTGCTCGATCCGCCCGACCCGGTAGCGCAGTGTGTTGACGTGCAGGTGGAGCCGGGTGGCGCAGCGGGTCCAGGAGCCGTCGCAGTCGAGGAACGCCTCCAGGGTCGGGATCAGCTCGGCGCGGTGGCGGCGGTCGTAGTCGGTCAGCGGGTCCAGCAGGCGTGCCGTGAAGGCCCGGCGGACGTCGTCCGGGACGAACGGCAGCAGCAGCACGTGCGAGGCCAGCTCCTGGTGGCCGGCCGCGCAGACCCGGCCGGGGCGGGCCGCAGCGACCCGGCGGGCGTGCCGGGCCTCCTCCAGCGCGCCGCGCAGGCCCTCCGCCGAGTGCACGGCGGCGCTGACACCGAGGGTGATCCGCCCGTCGTCGGACAGGCCCGCCGACAGCGGCTCCCGCACCGCCCGCAGCAGCTCCTCGGCGAGCAGACCGGTCTCGGAGCCGTCCTGGTCGGTGGAGACCGCCGGGAGGGGCACCAGGGCGACCGCCTCGTCCCCGGTGTGGGCGACGGCGATCCGGTCCGACGGCTCGGGGCCGGTGGCCAGCGGGTCCACCAGGACCTCCTCCAGCAGCGACTGGGCGACCGGACCGCCCTCCACCGCCTCCCCGTCCCACTCGACCCGGGCCACGACCACCTGCCAGTGCGGGGCCGCCCCGAGCCCGGGCAGCAGCACCGGCGCGGCCACCCGCAGCCGCGCGGCGATCTCGGCGGGCGCGGCGCCGGTCTGCACCAGCTCCAGCACCTCCTGCGCGAGCCGGCGCCGCACCGTGCGCGCCGCGTCCCGCCGGTCGCGCTCGACCGCGATCAGCTGGGTGACGCCCTGGAGCAGGTCGAGACGCTCCTCCGGCCAGTCCCCGGCGTCCGCCTCGACCGCGAGGAGCCAGTCCGACAGGACCGTCTCGCGCATGTCGCGGGCCGCCTGCGGGGAGCGCCCGGAGGAACGGACGGCGAAGAGGGAGAAGGTGCTGCCGTCCAGCGGCACCCGGTGCGGGCCGCGCCGGCCGGAGCGGGTGGCGGCCAGGTGCTCGGCGGCGAGGCGGGCGCAGGTCTCGGGCGGCAGCGACGGGCCGGCGACCTTCGAGCCGGCGATCAGCCTGCCGGTGGGGGAGAGCACCCAGGCGCGCAGGTCGAGGTCGGTGCCGAGCAGGTCCAGGACCACGTCGGGGCCGCCGCCCGCCGGGCCCGAGGTCATCATCCGCCGGTGCCGGTCCACCACGGCCGCCAGATCACCGGCCCGTTCCCCGGAGACCTGCCGCACCACGTGCTCGGTGACCGTCGCGAACGCCACCGACTCGTGCACCGCGAACAGCGGCAGCCGGTGCTTGGCGCAGGCCAGCACCAGGTCGTCGGGGACGTCGCCCAGCTCGGCCTCACCGGCGGCCAGCGCCGCCACCCCCGCCTGCACCAGGATCCGCACGAACGGCTCGGAGTCACCGGCGTCGCGGCGCCAGGCCAGGCCGGTCAGCACCAGCTCGCCACCGGACAGATAGCGGCTCGGATCGCGCAGGTCGGTGGTCATGACCCCGCGCACGGAGCGGTCCAGCTCGTCCTCGCCGCCGAGCAGCCGCAGGCCCAGCGCATCGGTGTCCAGCAGTGCGCGCAGCCGCATCTCGTCGCCGCCGTTCTGTGTCTCGAAATCTACGATGAATCCTGGTGGGTGACCCGTGACGGGTCCGGAACACGGGTCCCGGGGCCGTCACGGCGGAGCCGTCGGGCCGGCACCCGCGTTTCCCGGGGAAAACGGAGAGGTTACCGATGACCTCCGTTCATACGAATCTACAAGATGCCCGTCGTGGCCAGCCAACTCCTTCATGGTTTCGGTGACTGACCCCGCCGGAGTACGGGGCGGTGTACTGAGCCCACTCCGCGTAAAGAGCACATGAACGAGCCGGAACCGCCGCACCCGGATTGGCTCGATCCGTACGACTCACGAGACGAAGAAGAGAGCCGGTCATGGACTTCCTTCGCCCCGCCAGCTGGGAGGAGGCGCTCGCCGCGAAGGCCGAGCACCCCACAGCTGTGCCGATTGCGGGTGGCACCGACGTGATGGTCGAGATCAACTTCGACCACCGCCGGCCCGAGTACCTGCTCGACCTGAACCGCGTCGGCGACCTCTACGAGTGGGAGGTCGGCGAGGACACCGTCCGGCTCGGCGCCTCGGTCCCCTACACGAAGATCATGGAAAATCTCCGTGCCGAGCTGCCGGGCCTCGCGCTCGCCTCGCACACGGTCGCCTCCCCGCAGATCCGCAACCGCGGCGGCGTCGGCGGCAACCTCGGCACGGCCTCGCCCGCCGGTGACGCCCATCCGGCCCTGCTCGCCGCCGGCGCGGACGTCGAGGTGGAGTCGGCGGCCCGCGGCACCCGCCTCGTCCCGATCGACGCCTTCTACACCGGCGTCAAGCGCAACGCCCTCCAGCCCGACGAGCTGATCCGCGCGGTGCACATCAAGAAGGCGGACGGCCCGCAGCAGTACTCCAAGGTCGGCACCCGCAACGCCATGGTCATCGCCGTGTGCGCCTTCGGGCTCGCCCTGCACCCCGCCACCCGCACCGTGCGCACCGGCATCGGCTCCGCCGCCCCGACGCCGGTCCGGGCCAAGGCCGCCGAGGAGTTCCTGAACGCGGCCCTGGAGGAGGGCGGCTTCTGGGACAACGGAAAGATCGTCACCCCGTCGGTCGCCAAGCGGTTCGCGGAGCTGTGCTCCGGCGCCTGCAACCCGATCGACGACGTCCGGGGCACCGCGAGCTACCGCCGGCACGCGGTCGGCGTCATGGCCCGCCGGACACTCACCTGGACCTGGGAGTCGTACCGCGGCGCCCGCCGCGCCACCGAGGGAGCTGCGTGATGCGCGTCAACTTCACCGTCAACGGACGCCCGCAGGAGGCCGACGACGTCTGGGAGGGCGAGTCCCTGCTGTACGTGCTGCGCGAGCGCCTCGGCCTGCCCGGCTCCAAGAACGCCTGCGAGCAGGGCGAGTGCGGCTCCTGCACCGTGCGCCTCGACGGCGTGCCGGTGTGTTCCTGCCTGGTCGCCGCCGGTCAGGCCGAGGGTCGCGAGGTGGTGACCGTCGAGGGCCTCGCCGACTACGCCAGGCAGCGCTCCTGCGGCGACTCCGGCGCGTGCGGCACCTCGCTCGACGAGGCCAGGGGGTGGCAGGCCGGGGGCACCG
The DNA here is from genome assembly GCF_053593175.1 of Streptomyces sp. NPDC002386. Taxonomy (NCBI): domain Bacteria; kingdom Bacillati; phylum Actinomycetota; class Actinomycetes; order Kitasatosporales; family Streptomycetaceae; genus Streptomyces; species Streptomyces sp. NPDC002386. The sequence continues at coordinate 74,693 of NZ_JBSFBX010000017.1, read as the reverse complement.
ACTCGCAGACCGGCGAGGGCGCCGGACTCAGCCCCGTGCAGCAGGCGTTCATCGACGCCGGCGCCGTCCAGTGCGGCTTCTGCACCCCGGGCCTGCTGGTCGCCGCCGACGAGATGCTGGAGCACAACCCCAACCCGTCCGACGCGGACATCCGCGAGGCGCTGTCCGGCAACCTGTGCCGCTGCACCGGCTACGAGAAGATCATGGACGCGGTCCGGCTGGCCGCCGCCCGCCAGTCCGAGGGGGTCTGAAGATGCCGACGAACGGCGCTCCTACGAAGATCACGCAGGGCTCCCGGACCCGGGGCGGCGTCGGTGAGTCCACGCTCCGCCCGGACGGCACCCTGAAGGTCACCGGCGAGTTCGCGTACTCGTCCGACATGTGGCACGAGGACATGCTGTGGGGCCAGATCCTGCGCTCCACCGTCGCGCACGCCGAGATCGTGTCCATCGACACCGCCGAGGCCCTCGCCCTGCCCGGCGTGTACGCGGTCATGACCTACGACGACCTGCCCACCGACGTGCGGAACTACGGCCTGGAGATCCAGGACACCCCCGTCCTCGCCCACGGCAAGGTGCGCCACCACGGCGAGCCGGTCGCCATCGTCGCCGCCGACCACCCCGAGACCGCCCGCCGCGCCGCGGCCAAGATCAAGGTCGAGTACCGGGAACTGCCGGTCATCACCGACGAGGCCTCCGCGACCGCACCGGACGCGATCCTCCTGCACGAGAACCGCGACGACCACCACGTGGGCCACGTCCCGCACCCGAACATCGTGCACCGCCAGCCGATCGTCCGCGGCGACGTGGCGGCGGCGCGCGAGCGGGCCGACGTCATCGTCCGGGGCGAGTACACCTTCGGCATGCAGGACCAGGCCTTCCTCGGACCCGAGTCCGGCCTCGCGGTGCCCGAGGAGGACGGCGGCGTCCACCTCTACATCGCCACCCAGTGGCTCCACTCCGACCTCCGCCAGATGGCGCCCGTGCTCGGTCTGCCCGAGGACAAGGTGCGGATGACGCTCTCCGGCGTCGGCGGCGCGTTCGGCGGCCGCGAGGACCTGTCCATGCAGATCCACGCCTGCCTGCTGGCGCTGCGCACCGGCAAGCCGGTGAAGATCGTCTACAACCGGTTCGAGTCCTTCTTCGGGCACGTCCACCGCCACCCGGCCAAGCTGCACTACGAGCACGGGGCCACGCGCGACGGCAAGCTCACCCACATGAAGTGCCGGATCGTGCTGGACGGCGGCGCCTACGCCTCCGCCTCCCCGGCCGTCGTCGGCAACGCCTCCTCGCTCAGCGTCGGGCCGTACGTCGTCGACGACGTCGACATCGAGGCCGTCGCCCTCTACACCAACAACCCGCCCTGCGGCGCCATGCGCGGCTTCGGCGCGGTCCAGGCGTGCTTCGCCTACGAGGCGCAGATGGACAAGGTGGCCGAGGAACTCGGCATGGACCCGGTGGAGTTCCGGCAGCTCAACGCGATGGAACAGGGCACCCTCCTGCCCACCGGGCAGCCCGTCGACTCCCCGGCCCCGGTCGCCGAACTGCTGCGCCGGGTCAAGGCGATGCCGCTGCCGCCCGAGCGCCAGTGGGAGTCCAGCGAGGGCGCCGACGTACGCCAGCTGCCCGGCGGTCTGTCCAACACCACGCACGGCGAGGGAGTCGTACGCGGGATCGGCTACGCGGTCGGCATCAAGAACGTCGGCTTCTCCGAGGGCTTCGACGACTACTCCACCGCGCGCGTCCGGATGGAGGTCGTCGCCGGCGAGCCGGTGGCCACCGTGCACACCGCGATGGCGGAGGTCGGCCAGGGCGGGGTCACCGTCCACGCGCAGATCGCCCGTACCGAGCTGGGCGTCAGCCAGGTCACCATCCACCCGGCCGACACCCAGGTGGGCAGCGCCGGTTCGACCTCGGCCTCCCGGCAGACGTACGTCACCGGCGGCGCCGTGAAGAACGCCTGCGAACTGGTCCGCGAGAAGGTCCTGGAGATCGGGCGGCGCAAGTTCGGCTCCTACCACCCGGCCTGGGCCACCGCCGAACTCCTGCTGGAGGGCGGCAAGGTGGTCACGGACGCGGGCGAGGTCCTCGGCGACCTGGTCGACGTCCTGGAGGACGACGCCGTGGAGATCGAGGCGGAGTGGCGGCACCGGCCGACCGAGCCCTTCGACCTGCGCACCGGCCAGGGCAACGGGCACGTCCAGTACTCCTTCGCCGCGCACCGCGCCGTCGTCGAGGTCGACACCGAACTCGGCCTGGTCAAGGTCGTCGAACTGGCCTGCGCCCAGGACGTCGGAAAGGCGCTCAACCCGCTCTCCGTCGTCGGCCAGATCCAGGGTGGCACCACCCAGGGCCTGGGCGTGGCGGTGATGGAGGAGATCGTCGTCGACCCCAAGACGGCGAAGGTCAGGAACCCCTCCTTCACGGACTACCTGATCCCCACGATCCTCGACACGCCGACCATCCCCGTCGACGTGCTCGAACTCGCCGACGACCACGCCCCGTACGGGCTCCGTGGCATCGGCGAAGCCCCGACCCTGTCGTCCACCCCGGCCGTCCTCGCGGCGATCCGGAACGCGACCGGACTGGAGCTGAACCGCACACCGGTCCGCCCGGAACACCTCACGGGCACCGCGTAGAGACGGCCGCCATCGCGTCGCGGCGACGCCGCGACGCCGGCACCCCGGCGCCGGGCCCGCCCGACCCACGGCCGTCCCGGCGCCGGTCAGCAAGTACCACGTTCGTCTCGGGCCGTCCCCCGGGCCGTCCAATCCCAAATCCCGCCTGCCGCCCCACGGCAGCCGGGTGCCCCTGTGAACCTTGGGAGTTGGCCCATGACCCAGCAGTCAGTGGAGCCCAGGACCACAGCCGAAGACGCGGGCGAAGGCACCCGCGTCCCGGCCGGCAGGTCCTGGCTCGACCGGTACTTCCACATAAGCGGCAGAGGATCCACCGTCGCGCGCGAGGTGCGCGGCGGCATCACCACCTTCATGGCGATGGCGTACATCCTCCTGCTCAACCCCCTGATCCTGTCCGGGAAGGACGCGGCCGGGGACACCCTCGGCCAGAAGGCCCTGATCACCGCGACGGCGTTCGCCGCCGCCCTCACCACACTGCTGATGGGCTTCGTCGGCAAGGTGCCCCTCGCGCTCGCCGCCGGCCTGTCGGTCTCCGGGGTCCTGTCCTCGCAGGTCGCCCCCAACATGACCTGGCCGCAGGCCATGGGCATGTGCGTGCTGTACGGCGTCGTCATCATGCTGCTGGTCGTCACCGGCCTGCGCGAGATGATCATGAACGCGATCCCGCTCGCGCTCAAGCACGGCATCACGATGGGCATCGGCCTGTTCATCGCCCTCATCGGCTTCTACAAGTCCGGCTTCGTGCACCAGGGCAAGGCGACCCCGGTGAGCCTCGGCCCCGCCGGCGAACTCGCCGGCTGGCCGGTCCTGCTGTTCGCCGGCACCCTGCTGCTGATCTTCATGCTCCAGGCCCGGAACATCCCCGGCGCCATCCTGATCGGCATCGTCTCCGGCACGGTCGTCGCCGCGGTGCTCAACGGCCTCGGCGTGATCGACCCGAAGCAGTGGGCGGGCGGCGCGCCGGAGCTGCACGGCAGCGCGCTCTCGATGCCCGACTTCTCGCTCTTCGGACACGTGGAGTTCGGCGGCTGGGGCGAGGTCGGCGCGATGACCGTCGGCATGATCGTCTTCACCCTGGTCCTGGCCGGCTTCTTCGACGCCATGGCCACCATCATCGGCGTCGGCACCGAGGCGAAGCTCGCCGACGACAAGGGCCGGATGCCGGGCCTGTCCAAGGCGCTGTTCATCGACGGCGCCGGCGGTGCCATCGGCGGCGTGGCGGGCGGCTCCGGACAGACCGTGTTCATCGAGTCGGCCACCGGGGTCGGCGAGGGCGCCCGCACCGGGCTGGCCTCGGTCGTCACCGGACTGTTCTTCGCCGCCTGCCTGTTCTTCACCCCGCTGACCGCGATCGTGCCGCAGGAGGTCGCCTCCGCCGCCCTGGTGGTCATCGGCGCCATGATGCTGATGAACGCCCGGCACGTGGACTGGGCCGACCGCGCCACCGCCATCCCGGTCTTCCTGACCGTCGTCCTGATGCCGTTCACGTACACCATCACCACCGGTGTCGCCGCGGGCGTCATCTCCTACACGGCGATCAAGACCGCCCAGGGCAGGGGCCGCGAGATCGGGGCCTTCATGTGGGGCCTGACGGCCGTCTTCCTCGTCTACTTCGCCCTGCACCCCATCGAGGGCTGGCTGGGCGTGCACTAGGCGGCGTCTCCCCGATCCTCGCGGACCCGTGAGGATCGGGGAGACGCCCCCCAGTCCGGCCGACCCCCGCCCACCGCAACCCCGTCAGGAGACCGAGACATGCTGGACATCGCCGAGGAGCTGAACCGGTGGGTCGAGCAGGGCCGTGACTTCGCCGTCGCCACCGTGGTGGCCGTCGGCGGCAGTGCCCCGCGGCAGCCGGGCGCCGCCCTCGCGGTGGACACCGGCGGCACGGCCGTCGGCTCGGTCTCCGGCGGGTGCGTGGAGGGCGCCGTGTACGAGCTGTGCCGGCAGGCGCTCGAGGACGGGGAGACCGTCCTGGAGCGCTTCGGGTACAGCGACGAGGACGCCTTCGCCGTCGGCCTGACCTGCGGCGGCGTCATCGACATCCTGGTCACGCCGGTCCGGGCGGACGATCCCGCCCGGCCGGTGCTCGCGGCCGCGCTGGCCGCCGCCGCGCGAGGCGAGGCGGCGGCGGTCGCCCGGATCACCGAGGGTCCGGCCGGACTGCTCGGCCGCGCCCTGCTGGTCCGTCCCGACGGCTCCCACGACGGCGGCTTCGGGGGCCATCTGGAACTCGACCGCACCGTGGCCGCCGAGGCCGGCGCCCTCCTGGACGCGGGCCGCACCGGCACCCTGGAGATCGGAGCGCGGGGCTCGCGCTGCGGCGCCCCGCTGACGGTCCTGGTGGAGTCCTCGGTCCCCGCGCCCCGGATGATCGTGTTCGGCGCGATCGACTTCGCCTCCGCGCTGGTACGGGCCGGCAAGTTCCTCGGCTACCGCGTCACGGTGTGCGACGCCCGCCCGGTGTTCGCCACCGCGGCCCGCTTCCCGGACGCCGACGAGATCGTCGTCGAGTGGCCCCACGAGTACCTGGAGCGCACGGACGTCGACGGCCGCACCGTCCTGTGCGTCCTCACCCACGACGCCAAGTTCGACGTGCCCCTGCTGCGGCTCGCCCTGCGGCTGCCGGTCGCCTACGTCGGCGCGATGGGCTCCCGCCGTACCCATCTGGACCGCAACGAGCGGCTGCGCGCGGTCGGCGTCAGCGAACTCGAACTGACCCGGCTGCGCTCGCCGATCGGTCTCGACCTCGGGGCCCGCACCCCGGAGGAGACGGCCCTGTCGATCGCCGCGGAGATCGTCGCCTGCCGCCGCGGCGGCAGCGGTGTCTCCCTCACCGGCGCCCACACCCCGATCCACCACGACACGGCGGCCGCTCCCGCGGGACGGATCGGGTCGGTGGCCTGAGCGGCCGCCGCCCGTCACGCCCGCCGGAGCAGCCGGTTCGCCGCGCTCCCGAACAGGGTCCGCGCCGTGGCCGCCACGACGCCGTCGAAGAGGCGGGGTAGGAAGCGGACCCGCACGTCCTCCCGCCACACCACACGGGCCCGGCCGTCCGGCCCGGGTCCGACCTCGATCTCGGCCCAGCCCAGGATCACCCGCCCGTGCTTCTCCAGGCGGCACATCCCCGGTGCGCCGTCCGCGGGCGGCCGCCAGACCGTGACCTCCATGGGGTCGTCGAACCCGAGCGGGCCGACACCCGAGCGGGCCACGAACCGGGTGCCCTCGTGCGTCGGCGCGGGCGTGAGGACGGTGATGTGGGTGAAGGGCACCGCGTCACCGTGGCGGGGCCACTCGGTCAGCCGCCGCCACGCCTCCTCGAGCGGAAGGGGCACGGTGCGTTCGACGGAGAAGTAGGGCACGGCACGATCGTAGGCAATGGCCGCCGTCCGGTCGCCCGTCCGCCCGGCCCCGGATCCCCTGTACGGCTCAACGGCGGCCCCGGGAGGGTGGCCGACGGCCTGCCGGCTCAGGGCCGGTACACCCGGCCCGGTTCGGCCTTCCCCGGCGCCAGCAGCTGAGGCACCGTCACGAAGACGTAGCCACGGGCCTTCAGCGCGTCGATGATGCCGGGCACGGCCGGCACGGTGCCCCGGTAGATGTCGTGCAGCAGGATGATGCCGTCCCGGGAGGCCTGGTCCAGGACGCGCTTGGTGATCAGCGCCGAGTCGGTGGTCGTGTAGTCCTTCGCGGTCACGCTCCACAGCACCTCGGCCAGGCCCAGCTCCTTGCAGATGCGGTGCACGTCGGCGTCGGTGCGGCCCTGGGGCGGGCGCATCAGCGTGGGCCGGTGCCCGGTGAGCCGCTCTATCTCCTCGTCGGGCCGCCGCAGTTCCTCACGTATCCGGTCGTCGGAGATCCGGGTGAGGATCTTGTGGTCCCAGGTGTGGCTCGCGACCTCATGGCCCTCGGCCGCCATCCGCCTGACCAGTTCCGGGTATGTGTCGATGTGCCGCTTGCCCAGCAGGAAGAAGGTGGCCGGGACCTTCTTCTCCTTGAGGATGTCGAGCAGCCGCGCCGAGTTCTCGCTCGGCCCCGCGTCGAACGTCAGCGCGATGCACTTCGCCTCGCGGCAGTCCACCGCCCCGAGTCCGGCCGGTGCCCCGTGGGCACCCTCGGCGCGCACCGTGCTGGGAGCGGTCGTGTCGACCTCCGCGCAGCCCGACAGCGTCAGCGCCAGACAGGCGGCCACCGAGGCGAGCGTGGACAGACGCAACCCGCGTCGCGTTCCGCGCATCTTCTGGGGCGCGGGCTGCGGGGCCGGATTCGCGCCGGCCGAAGTCGTGAGAGGCATGCCGGGACTATACACTCGGTTCATAGTTCATGTGTTCGATTTTCGGCCTCATGCGAACGCCCGGCGGCGCGGCCGTAGCACCATGGAGGAGCGGGGGAGTGAAGGCCAGCGGCGAGAGGACCGCCCATGCGCTTCCGCGACCGTGCCGAGGCCGGACAAGTGCTCGCCGGTCCGCTGAGCGGCCTGCGTGACCGGGGTGAACTGCCCGGCCCCGTCGTCCTGGCCGTCCCGGTCGGCGCCTCCGACTCGCTCGACTCGCTCGCCCCGGAGGCGGACGCGATCGTGCGCCCGTACCGGCCGGCCGTCTTCAGTGCCGTCGGTCAGTGGTACGACGACTTCGGACAGCTCACCGTCGCCGGCGCGCTCGACGCCCTGCGCGTGAGCTGACCGGCCGCACAGCGAGGAGCGGCGTATGCCCCGACTGGCCGAGAGCGAGGCGCGGTCGCTGTTCGCCGCCGCGCGGGTGGCCCGGCTGGCCACCATCGACGCGTCGGGCCGGCCCCACCAGGTGCCGGTGGTCTTCGCCCATCACGCTCCCGGCGGCGCCGACCGGCTCGTCACCGCCGTCGACCACAAGCCCAAGACCACCGACCGCCTCAAGCGGCTGGCCAACCTGTCCGCGCACCCGGCGGTCTCGCTGCTCGTGGACGTCTACGACGAGGACTGGGACCACCTGTGGTGGGTCCGTGCCGACGGCGAGGCCCGCGTCCTGCCGCCCGGCACCGCCGACCCGGGCGCACGCCGGGCGCGGCAGACCGCCGTGGCGCTGCTGTGCGCCAAGTACCCGCAGTACCGGTCCCGTCCACCGGCCGGCCCGGTGGTCGACATCACCGTGCGGCGGTGGACCGGCTGGCGGGCGCGGACGTCCGAATCGCCGTGAAAAAGGCGGGAGAGCAACGGGGATATTGATTCCGCCTGTTCCTGTGGTTCGGCACCGGGATCCCCCTGATCGTCTGGCCTGTCGACGTAAAGCAGCGGAAAAGAGATGGTGCGGGCGCAACCCTCTCGATTCGACATAAGTGCAGGTCCGGGGCGGTGCAACTGCCTTGCACCGAGCGTGTGTTCGCGTAAGCTGCGCGTTATCCCCGCCGCGTTCGCGGCGGCAGGGGAAGGAACTTCTGAGGAGATATGTGTGCATGGCATACGTAAATGGGGGCCGGCGGCTGCTGCCCTCACCCTGATGGCCGGAGCCTTTCAGGGAATTCAGGCATCTCCGGCGGCCGCGGCCGACTGCTGGAGGGCCACCTGTTCGGGTAAGGACCCCATTCAGATGGGGTGCGACGACGACGCCGAAATTCTCCAGCAGGCGACGGAGCCGGACGAGTCGGTGGCGGTGCGGCTGATGTGGTCGCCGAAGTGCCAGGGGGTATGGGCGAAGATCTCGCGCGATCTCGACACGTCCCCCGACTACGTGTACGGGACGCTGTGGACGACGCGTGCGTCCGACGGCGGCATCGAGGACTACGACGCGACGGGTCTGCTCGCCGACGGTGTGGCGGGCGCCTACACCAAGATGCAGAACTGGAAGACCACGACCGCGAAGGCGTGCTGGAACGACGTCGACTCCCAGTACGACCCGGAGCCGCTGCAGTACATCAAGGACAACAACAACGCGAGCCTCCCGCTCGTGCACGGCCTGTGCACGGACTGGATATGAGGAAGATGATGCGCAGAAGAGGTCTCAGGAGATACTTCTCCACCAATCCCCTCCTGGCCCTGAGCGTGGTGGCGGCATCCACCGCCCTGGTTCCGATGGCGTCCTCGGACGGCACCGTGAGGACGGCGCCCGCCGCCGCGGGCGCCGCGTCGCCCCGTCTGTTCTCCGCGCCCGGCAAGGACCTGGGATCGGGTTACGCCTCGTCGTCGGACGCGATCGTGCAGGCCACCGGCGACGCCGAGGGGCTGCACATCCTCGCGGCCCGGGAGAGCGACGGGTTCTCCTTCTACGAGATCGCCCGTCTCGACCGCAAGGAACTCTCCGACGCCGGCCCGTGGACGGGCTACGTCTGCACCACGGGGTCGGGAGACTACGCGGCGGCCGTCTACGCCCCGTCGGCCTGGTCCAACCAGCCCGGCGCGTACGAGAACGGCGCCTTCGCCGCGGTCGTCCGTCTCTCCGACGGCAAGGTCACCGAGATTCCCGACCGGGTGCAACTGGCGTACTTCACACCGGGCTGCGGAACGGGCGACGAGGTGGCGTTCACCTCCAGCTCGGCCACCGACAGGTCGGCCGGCTCGACCACGGTGATCTCGGTGGACGCCGCCACCGGGTCGGTCTCCTCCCGCCGCACGGTCGACGGCTATCTCACGCATGTCATGCCCACGCAAAAGCGAACGGTGGGCGTGCTCGGCGGTGATCTCGTCGACCTCCGGGGCAGCGGCAGGAAGCTGTCCCCCCGCAAGCTCGCCGCCGTGCCCGGCCCGATGTTCGCGCTGACCGCCTCGAAGAACGGCACGGTGGACGTCGGCACGGTCGACGGCGGGAACAGCGTCATCTCCCGCTTCGACGGCAGGCGTTTCACCGAGCTGGGCCGCGCCCCGAAGGGGGACGTCAAGCTCCTCCCCGTGGCCGGCGGCGACGCGGTCGTCGGCGACGTGAAGGGCATCGACACCAGCAAGGCCCCGGGGCTGTCCAAGCACGCGGTCGACGGCCGGGTGGCCGGCATCTCCCGGCACGGCCACCTGGTGACCAACTCGGTGTTCTCCGAGCAGATGAAGGGCATCACCACCGGCGTCGGCTCGCCCTCGAAGAAGGGCGCCGGGACGCTGACGGTCAAGGCGACCGCGCTCCGGACCGGCGCCAGGGCCACCACGCTCGTGGACGCCGACCGCGAGCGGCCGGTGCCGGACTCCTCGGTGCGGCTGGACCCGGCCGCGTTCGCCATGGCCGGACCCGACGACCAGGACCCCGCCACCTGTGGTGAGGGCGGCCCCGAGTCGCAGTGCCTGTCCGGATCCGGTGCGGCCGTGTACGGCAAGGTCGCGGAGATGGAGACGCCCTGCATCGTCAAGCGCAACGACCCCAAGCGCCAGGCGCTCCAGCCCAGCGCGAACATGGTCGAGTGGGCGGTCGACCAGGCCGTGCACGGCGACCTGACGGTGTCCCGCCCGTCGAACTGGCACGACACCGGCCTCGGCGCCTACACCCCGCAGGGCCTGTTCCCCAAGCCCCAGCTGACCGGCGGCGGCGAGATCCCGGCTCAGGTCATGCTGGGCATCCTCGCGCAGGAGTCCAACTTCAAGCAGGCGTCCTGGCACTCCATGAACGGTGACTCGGGCAACGTCACCAAGTCCGACTGGTACGGCAACGCCAACGGCATCCACGGCTACCCCGACCGCGAGAAGGCCGACTGCGGTTACGGCATCGCCCAGGTGACCACCGGCATGTCGGAGAAGCACGCCGAGCAGCTCGACGCCCTGCACGCCGGCGCCGTCACCACCGACTACGCGGCGAACATCGCCGCCGGCCTGGGCATCCTGGCCGAGAAGTGGAACCAGATCAAGGCGCTGGGCATGAACGTCAACGGCGGCAGCCCGGCCTACATCGAGAACTGGTACACGGCGCTGTGGGGCTACAACTCCGGTGTCTACACCTCCGGTTCCGTCGGGCTGGGCTTCTTCAACAACCCGATCAACCCCCGCTACCCGGCCGACCGGCAGCCGTTCCTGCGTTACAGCTACGACGACGCCTCGCACCCCGGCGACTGGAACTACCCGGAGAAGATCTTCGGCTGGGCGGAAGTCCCGCAGAAGACCTGGGACGCGGCGGAGTCGTACTCCGAGCCGGACATGCCGTTCGGCGTCATCAAGGTCCCGCCGCGCACCCTGTTCTGCGACCCGGCCCTCAACTCCTGCGACCCGGACGCGGCCGACCCGTGCCCGACCTGGGACGCGCAGTGCTACTGGGACGGCACCGTGGACTGGATGGGCGGTCAGAACACCGACAACTCCACGACCGAAAAGCTCAGTTACTCGCTCGGGTCGGGTGAGCCCGCACTGCAGAGCAAGTACGAGCACGGCCCGTGCATCGACCACCCGAGCGTCTACCCCAACGCCATCGTCGTCGACGACCTCGGCGAGCACGAGGACACCTACGGCTGCGGCGACTTCGAGGCGGCCGACGACGGCAAGTTCACGCTCCAGGCCGGTGACAACATCACGACGCTGCGGGACGACGGCACGTTCCGCGCGACCCCGTACCTCGCCCCCATCGACCTGCACCAGCTCGGCGCCGGGTACGACCACCACGTCTTCTTCACGCACAGCTACGGAGACACGGACTACTTCCACAAGATCACCGGCCGGTGGGAGGTCAACCAGGCCAAGCTCCCCTCCGGAGACCAGCCGGGCGAGCGCTACAAGGTCTTCCTGCACCTGCCCAGCCACGGCGCCGAGGCCATAGTCCGCTACAACTTCATCCCGGGCGACAACACGGTGGGCGCCAAGGCCGACTACTGCCGGGTCAACCAGGGCACCCGCAGCGCCGGCAAGGACACCTGGTTCGAGATGGGCACCTTCTCGTTCTGGAAGGGCGGCCGGATCGAGGCGGACAACCTCCACGACGCCGGTACCGGGGACAGCAACGTCGTGTTCGACGCGATCGCCTTCGTCCCGTTCAACTACGCCGACCCCGGCGCGTGCAACCTCAACGACGGCGGTGTCTGATGCGCGCCGCCCTGCGCGTTCCCGCCGTGCTGATGACGGTCGTCATCGGCGCGGCGGGGGCCGCCTCCTGCAGCCGGAACAGCCCCGGGACGGCGGCGTCCGACCGCCCGAAGGCCGCGGCGTCCTCACCCGGGCCGTCCGGGGCGCGGACCGCCCCGCGCGCCGCCGATCTGCCGAAGCACGCGGTGGCCGGCGACAAGCGGCCCGGCTTCGGCGCGGCGGACACGATGGCCGAGGGCTACACCGGGAAGGACTTCCTCACCGGGCTCTCGAAGGACTGGAAGCTGAAGCTGGACGGGCCCGTCGAGCAGGAGATGCCCGACGGCGGGAAGAGGACCTACGTCAACGGGCGCGGCGGTGACGGCGTGACGGTGTCGGCCGGATACGCCGATCACCGGAACCTGTCGTCCCTGCTGTGCAGAGCCGGCACGGACCGGTCCGGCGACTTCGGCTTCCTCGCCGCCTGCACGGGACTCGACGTGGCCGGAGTCGACCACGGCAAGGCCTCCGCCTGGCTCCGGCAGGCGAGGAAGGAGACCGACGCGCTGTACGCGAGGAAGGTCGCCGAGACGGGGAACAAGAAGGAGTACGTCGTCAGCGGGGTGTTCACCTCGGGGCCGGTGACGATGGTTCTGCACCGGGCGTACGACAGGTACTCGCTGAGGATCCTCGGAGGCGCGGTGGCGTCCGGCGGCCAGTAGCCGGACGCGAGGTGTGAGGGTCCCCGCCGTCGCCGGCGGGGACCCTTCGCGCTACAGGTGCGAGCAGATCAGCGCTTCCGTCTTGTCCTTGTACTCCTGCATCTCGTCCGCCGTGTAGCCCGCTTCCTTCAGGCTCTGCATCAGCGCGGGCGTGTCGCCGCACAGGCGGGGCCGCTGCTGGTCGAGATAGGACTGGACGCCTTCGGCGGTCAGGTCCTCCCAGGCGCGTTTGATCTCGTCGTTCTTCTCGTGCGCGTAGGAGAACTCGACCCATTCCTTTTCCTGGCTCGTCAGGCGGGACGTGTCGACGGACGTGTCGCTTCCGCCGCACGAGGCGGCCAGGAGTGCGCACGCCACCACCGCGAGACACACACGCGCTTTCTTCACGATTCTCTCTTCCGCACAGAGCGCCAGGGGGGCCGTATCGTACGGCATGTACGCGCCAATCAGGGAAGGCGGGTGGTGCCTCAGCCGTGGTGCCAGGGCAGCCGCAGCGCCCGTCCCTGTGCCCGGCCCGCCTCGGCGGCGGGACCGCGGGTTCCCGGGTCCAGCGGGTTGTCGCCGATCGCCGCCCGCGCCGCCTCGTCGGGCGCCACGACCACGACCTCGCAGCCCCGGGCGCGCAGCTCCCGCACCGATCCCTCCACCGGCCGCTCGCTGGGGAACGGCTCCGTCATGCCCATCGGCACGATCACCACCACCCGGTCCGCGTCCTCCACGAAGTCGAGGTTGGCCATCGAGCGCACCCCGCCGTCGACGTACCGGCGCCCGTCGATACCGACCGGCGGCCACACGCCCGGCACCGCGCAGCTCGCCGCCACCGCGTCGACCAGCGGCACCCCCGAGTCCTTGTCGAAGACCCGCGGCTCCCCGCTCTCGGCGTCCACGGCGACGATCCGCAGCGCGCGCTCCGGCCAGCCGTGCGAGGGCAGCCGCGACTCGATCACCGCCCGGCGCCGCGTCTCCGGCACGGTCGGCGCCGCCAGCGCCGCCCGTCCCACGGCCCGGCGCAGCTCCGGCACCGAGGCGCCGGCGGACGCCGCGGCACCGATCTCGGCGGCGAACCCCTCCAGGTCCATCACGGCCATGATCTCGGCGGACTGCAGCGCCGGATCCACCTGCCGCGCGTAGAGCTCCGCGAGCCCCAGCCCGCTGCCCAGTTGCGCCGAGACGGTGGAACCGGCGGACGTCCCGAGCAGCAGATCCGCGCCGGAGACGTCCTGTCCCGCGTCGGCCAGCCCGGTCAGCACCCCGGTGATCCAGGCGATCCCGCCCACCCCGCCGCCGCCCAGTACCAAAGCCTCGGACATCGCTGCTCCTCGGTTGTCGGTTCTTGATCCACCGGAATGACACCACACAAGGTGAAGGCGACCGTCCGGATGTGGCCACCGTGCCCGCGCGGGCGGACGGCGAGCCGCGCCGGGCGCGGACATGCCGTTCACGGGGACCGCTCGTAGCCTGGGACGACGGGAGCGGGAGGTCGCGGTATGAACAGGCGCTGGACCGCGCGCCTGGCCCTGGTGGCGGGCGTCGCGGCGGTGGCCGTGCTGCTGGCCTTCGCCGGGCCGGGCAGCATCCTCCTGGTGCTCGTGGGCCTGGCCGGGACGGTACTGACGGCGGCCGGTGTGTGGTGGCTGCTGAGCCGCACCGGCTGGGTGAGGTCGCTCGCCGTGGTGCTGGTGGTCGCGGCGCCGCTCGCCGTGCTCGCCCTGTACGCCGCCGCCGGGCTGCTGTGGGTCGTGCTGGTCTCACTGGGCCTGTGGGCGCTGGCCATTTCCGCCGGGCGGGCGGCGCTCGCGGGCGACGACGTGCCCGCGATGCCGGAGCTCCCGGCCGGCCGGGCCCGGCACCCCTTCCTGATCATGAATCCGCGCTCCGGTGGCGGCAAGGTCGGCGAGTTCCGCCTCGACGAGCGCGCCGGGGCGCTGGGCGCGGAGGTCGTGGTACTGGACCCGGCCGCGCCGCAGGACGTGGCCGAGCTGGCGCGGCGGGCCGTGCGGCGCGGAGCCGATCTGCTCGGCGTCGCCGGGGGCGACGGCACCCAGGCCCTGGTCGCCGCGGTGGCCGCCGAACACGACGTCCCGTTCGTCGTGATCAGCGCCGGCACCCGCAACCACTTCGCCATGGACCTGGGCCTGGACCGGCAGGACCCCGCGGCCTGCCTCGACGCGCTGACCGACGCCGTCGAACTCCGCGTCGACCTGGGCCGTATCAGCGCCGGACGGGGGCCCGCGCACGGTGGCACGGAGCGCGTCTTCGTCAACAACGCCTCGTTCGGCGTGTACGCGGCCGTGGTGCAGAGCCCCGCCTACCGCGAGGACAAGGCCCGTACGACCCTGGAGATGCTCCCCGACCTGCTGACCCGGCACAGCGGCCCGCGGCTCGTCGTCCGCGCCGGTGAGCGCCGCCTGAGGGGTCCCCAGGCGGTCCTGGTGAGCAACAACCCCTACCGCAGCGACGACGCGGCGGGACTGGGCCACCGGGAGCGGCTGGACACCGGCCGGCTGGGCGTGCTGGCCGTCGACGTGAACAGCACGACGGAGGCGACCGAACTGCTGCTGCTCGGCGGGCGCAGCCGCGGGCTGACCGCCTTCTCGGCCCAGGAGGTCGTGGTGGACGCCGACGCCCCCGCCGTCCCGGCCGGTGTCGACGGCGAGGCACTGATGCTGCCCACCCCGGTCCGCTGCCGCATCGAGCCGGGCGCCCTGCGCGTCCGCGTGCCGCGCCACCGCCCCGGGGCGCCCCGCGTGGCACCGGCCATGAACTGGCGCGAGGTCCGCCGCCTGGCCCTGACCATGGGCCGCGTCGCCGCCGGCCGCGACACCCGCTGACCCGGCGCGGTCCCGTCACCCCGCCCCGGGCGGCGGGGGAGGGGTGTCGCAGCTCCGTCGCCGGGGGCGTCCAGATCGCTCCGATGCGCCGGCGAAAGGGCGACGGTGGACTCCACGGCGGGAAGGAGTGCTCCGGGCCGATGGTGCGGGGAGTCCCCGGATCCGGCCCGCCGGTCGCGGACAGAAGGTGTCCGCAAGTCCGGTTAGCGTGCCTCCATGACGAAGAGCAGCACGGCCCCGGCTCCGCTCCTGGACTCCCGCGCCCTCAACCGCGCCACCCTGGACCGGCAGCTCCTGCTGCGCCGTTCGCCGCTGTCCGCCGAGGACGCCGTGGGGCACCTCCTGGGTCTGCAGGCGCAGAACACCGAGCCGCCGTACTACGCCCTCGCCGCCCGGCTCGACGGGTTCGTACCGGAGCGGCTGTCCCGGCTCATGGCGGACCGCGCGGCCGTCCGCATCGTCACCCTGCGCTCCACCATCCACACCCACACCGCCGACGACTGCCTGACCCTGCGGCCGCTGGTGCAGGCGGCCCGGGAGCGGGAGCTGACGAACTTCCGCACCGGCCTGGCCGGCGTCGACCTGGGCCGGCTGGCCGCCGTCGCCCGTGAGCTGGTGGAGGCGGAGCCGCGGACCATGGCCGAGCTGCGCGAGGCACTGAGCGCCGAGTGGCCGGACGCGGACCCGGGGTCCCTCGCCGTCGCCGCCCGCTGCACCCTGCCGCTGGTCCAGGTGACCCCGCGCGGACTGTGGGGCCGGCCCGGCCGGGTCGCCCTCACCACCGCCGAGCAGTGGCTGGGCCGGTCCGCCGAACCGGCCCCGGCGCCCGAGACCGTGATCCCGCGTTACCTCGCCGCCTTCGGTCCCGCCTCCGTCAAGGACATGCAGACGTGGTCCGGGCTCACCCGGCTGCGGGACGCCTTCGAGCGGCTGCGCCCGCGGCTGCTCACCTTCCGCGACGCCGCCGGGGCCGAACTGTTCGACCTGCCCGACGCGCCCCGCCCCGACCCGGACACCCCGGCCCCGCCCCGCTTCCTGCCCGAGTACGACAATCTCCTGCTCTCGCACGCCGACCGCGGCCGGGTCGTACCCCCCGAGTACCGGGGCCGTGCCCGGCGCGGCAACCAGGCCTACCGCACCCTCCTGGTCGACGGCTTCCTGGCGGGCGTGTGGAAGCCCGAGGGCACCGCACTCGTCGTCGAGCCGTTCCGGGAGCTGACGAGGGGCGAGCGCGAGGAGGTCGCCGAGGAGGGCGTCCGCATGCTGGCCGCACTGCACCCCGGGAAGCCGTACGACGTCCGGTTCGGCACCGTCGTACCGCGCTGAGCCTCGCGCGCGTCCGCCGGAGGCCCACCGCCGGCAAGTGGCCGCGGGGGCCGGGGACATGGAGAGGGGGGCGTTGCGGGCCGCTCGTGGTGGCTCGCAACGCCCCCCGGCATCTACCCGAGGGATGCTCGGGTGGTCCTCGGGGCTATGAGTTGACCTGTGCGGTCACGAGGTCCGAGAAGGTGGTCAGCCGGGTGTACACACCCGGGTAACCGGCCTCCGCGCAACCCTCGCCCCAGGAAGTGATCCCTGCCAGGACGCCCCCGATCAACAGGGGACCGCCGCTGTCGCCCTGGCAGGTGTCTACGCCACCGGACGTGTATCCGGCGCAAACCATGTCGGACCGGACGTAGTCCGACCCGTAGGAGCTCCCGCAGCCGGCGTCCGACACGACCGGAACGGTCGCGGTCCGCAGCTGGTTGGAGGAGCTTCCGCTCTCCGAGGTGGTGCCCCAGCCCAGGATGCGGGCCGTGGTGCCGGCCGCGTACACGCTGGTCTGGGAGGAGGAGACGTACGAAGCCTTGGTGTACGGCATCGACGTCGACAGGGTCAGCACGGCCACGTCGTCGCCGTTGGTGGCGTCGGTGTAGTCCGGGTCGATCCAGATCCTGCTGACCTTGCTGACCGTGCCGTTGGTGCCGTTCAGATAGGTCCGGCCGCCGACCACGCGGACGCTGCTGGTCGTCTCACCGACCATGCAGTGCGCCGCCGTCACCACCTTCTTGGCGGCCACCAGGGTGCCGCCGCAGAACTGGCTGCCGGACGCGTCCGTGATCTGCATGACGAACGGGTACGCCGTCGTGGTGGTGGTCGTCCCCCCGACGATGGGCTGAGGAGCGTCGGCCGCGGCGGGGGAGGCGATGAGCGCGGTGGCCGCCGCGGCGGCCGTCGCCACGAGCGTGGCGGTGGTCCTTCTGGCACGTCTGAGGCCGAACATGCGTCTCCTCGGGTTTGCCGGTGGGGGGTTCGCCGGGCGTGGGGGTGGTGCACGTGGGTGGGGGAACCCCCTGCCCGGGTGAGACCGAGCGGCTGGGGGTGAGACCGACCCCGTGTGCCCGGGCGAGCGGCACGTCCTTTACGCTAGGACCCGGGTCCCTCGGCTCCCAATGAGGGAACCCCCTAGGGGGTTGGGTGAGGGAAAACCCTCGGTCCGGCTCAGTTAACTAGCGCCTCGCTCACCGCGCTCGGCGAGCCGCCGCCAATCGGACGATGTCGACGCGCGAGCGGATCCCCAGCTTCCGGTACACCCGGGTCAGCGTGGCCTCGACCGTCTTCACACTGACGAACAGCCGGGACGCGATCTCCCGGTTGGTGGCCCCCTCCATGACGAGCGCGGCGACCTGACGCTCCATCGAGGCCAGGCCGTCCAGTGCGTCCAGCGGGTCCCGGGCGGGCGGCGCGGGCTCCGGCTGCGGGGCGCGCAGGGCCTCGTCCACCTGGTGCAGCCACGGCAGCGCCCGGCAGCGCCGGAACAGCCGCACGGCCTCGTCGTACGCCGTCCGCCGCCTGGCCGGGTTCTCCGCCTGCCGCGCGCGCAGCCGGGCCAGCGCGAACGCCGCCCGGGCCTCCTCCAGACCGTTGCCGAGCTTGCCGAGCCGGTCCTGAGCGGACGTCAGCTGGGCGATGGCGGTCTCGTGGTCGCCGCGGGCCGCCCGGGCCAGCGCCTCGGCCCGGTCCAGGACGGCGACGACACTCTCCCGGCCCAGTCTGACGGCGTGTTCCCGGGCCCCGTCGATGACCTGCTGCGCCTGGCCGTGCTCTCCGACGAGCACCAGCGCCTCCGCCAGGTCGCCGTGCCAGCGGCCGCGCGCCGGGTCGGTGATGCCGAGTCCCAGCTCCAGCTCCCGCACCCGGCCCAGCGACTCCACGGCGGCCCGCGGCTCCCCGGCCACGAACTGGGCGTAGCCGAGGGCGGCCAGAGCGCGCGAGAGGTACATCTGGTCGCCGTCCTCCTCGGCGTGCCCGACCGCCTCGCGGGCCAGCTCCAGCGCCCGCTCGGTGTCACCGCCGGACGCCTCGGCGAGCGAGGCCAGCATCGCGGACGCGCTCTCGCCGATGCCCGCGTCCCGGGCCAGCCGCAGACTCTCCCGGGACAGGTCGAGGGCCCGTCCGCAGTGACCGGCGCGCAGCTCGGTCTCGGCGCACATGCGCAGGTAGTGCACCTCGCTCTCGACCATGCCGCGCCGCCGCACCTCGCGCAGCAGCGCGGTGATGGTGGCCCGGGCCTCGGTGAGCTGGTCGCTCATCAGCAGCCAGCGGTAGCGGGCGTAGCCGACGCCGTTGTGGTGGCAGGCGACGTACGGGTCCTGCGGCTCCTCCAGGGCGCGCGCGGTGGTGGCGGCGGCGTCCGGATGGCCCATCAGGGTCTCGGTGGACGCCTGGAAGGCGCGCGCCATCAGCTCGGTGCGCCGGTCGCCGGCCCGCGCGGCCAGCTCGGCGGCGTGCGCGGCCTCCTGGCGGGCCTCGGTGAAGTCGCCCTCGACGACCAGGGCGCGCCAGGCGAGCTGGTAGCGGACCAGGGCCAGCAGCCTGGGGTCGTCACCGGCGTCGGCCAGCGCCTGCGGGAAGACGGCGTCCACGTCGCCGAGCGCCTGCCCGGCGGACTCGATGACCACCATCCACGCCCGCACCCGTTCGGCGGGCAGCACGGCCCGGGACAGCACCTCGCGCGCGATGTCCCGGGCCAGGTCGGCCTCGCCCGCCGTGATGGCGTCCTCGGCGGCCCGCAGCCGCCGCTCGTCCGGGCCGGGCTCGCCGGCCGCCGGGGTGTGCCGGGCGGCGAGCAGCCCGAGCGAGGCGGCCACCGAGGGCGCACCGCGGTCCCGTGCCAGGGCGGCGGCCTCGGCGAGCCGGTCGGCGACGTCCGGGTCGGTGCCGGTGGTGGCCAGGGCGAGATGGCGCGCCCGTTCGATGGGGTCGGAGGCCGCGGTCGACAGCGCCGCGTGCACCGCGCGCCGCTCCTGCGCGGGTGCCTCCGCGTACAGCGCGGCGGAGATCAGCGGGTGCGCGAACCGAACGGCCGGGTCGTCGGTCTCGGTGGCCAGCAGCCCGAGTTCGGCCGCCTGGGCGCACTCGGCCTCGGCGTGCTCCCGGCCGGCCGCGTGCAGCAGGGCGAGGGTGGGGCGGGCGCCGGCGCTGGCCAGCAGCAGGGTGCGGCGGGCCTCCACCGACAGCAGGTCGAGGCGGCTGAGCACCAGGGCGCGCAGCGAGGTGGGCACCGGCAGCGGCTCGCCCGGCCGGGGCGGGGCCGGGTTCTCGGCCAGGACGCGGCCCAGCTCCAGGGCGAACAGCGGGTTGCCGCCGCTGGTGCGGTGCACCTCCCGGACGGTGGAGCGGGGCAGGCCGTCGTAGCCGCGGTGGTTCAGCAGCGTGGTCAGCTCGGTGCGGGAGAGCGGGCCCAGCCGCACCGAGAGGGTGCCCGGCGGGCAGGCGCGCAGATGGCGGTCGTAGGCCTCGTCCTCGGTGCGCACCGCGCACAGCATCTGCACGGGGGTGTCGCCGAGCCGGCGGGCGGCGAAGCCGAGCAGTTCGGCGCTGGCCGGATCCAGCCACTGCAGATCGTCGGCGACGATCAGGACCGGGCCCCGGTCGGCGAGCGCCCGGAGCGCGGAGAGCACCGCGAGGCGCAGGGCGAGGCCGTCGCGCTGGAGGCTGGACTCGCCGCGGCCGGTGAGCGCCGACTCCAGGGCCGTGAGCTGGGCGGCCGGCAGCCGGGGGGCGACCTCCTCCAGGGCCAGGCCGAGGAGGTCGGCGAGGGCCAGGAACGGAAGGTGGGATTCTGACTCGGTCGCCGAGCAGCGCAGGACCCGGCGCGCGGTGGCGCCGTATTCCTCGGCCAATGCCCGCAGGACCGTCGATTTACCTATTCCGGCGGGGCCGTGGAGCAGCACGCTGCCACCGGAGTCGAGTTGGTCCCGGGCGCTCCCGAACAGCTCTTCGCGGCCGATGACCAGGTCGGGACGGCATCGAACCGACTCCTGGAAGTCCCGTCGCACGGTCACCGCTCCCCTCCTGTGTCGTGTCCGGGCCAAATTCTAGGCAACGATCCTTGAAATTCGGACGGAAGCCGTGGTGAGGGAAATAACAAACGGTCAAGCGCAGGAAAAAATTCGCGGCATGGTCACAACAATGGGCAGGTTTCCTTACGAGCGTCACCGACCGGCCGGTCTCTACGGCAGGAGCCCCGCCCGGCGTGCCGCGGTCACCGCCTCCCCCCGGGTGTGCGCACCCAGTTTCCGCATCGCCGAGCGCAGATAGCCCTTCACCGTCTCCGGCCGCAGACCCAGCCGCTCGGCCACGGCCGCGTTGGTCGCGCCCGCCGCCACCCAGGACAGCACGTCCAGCTCCCGCGGCGCCAGGCTCGCGCCGCCTGCCGGGCGGGGCGCGGCCAGCAGCCCGCACGCCGCCAGCAGCTCGGCGCGCAGTTCCGGGTCGGCGATCCGCGGCGCCAGCGCGCGCAGCGCCGCGTGCGCCTCGCGCACCTGTTCCTGGCCGGTTTCCGCCCCCCGGGACGCCCCGGCGGGCTCGGTCCGGGCCGCCGCGAGCAGCCCCCGCGCCTCCTCCCGCACCACGAGCGACTGCTCCACGTCCCGCGCCGCCGCCACCGCGGCGCCCAGCGTGCGGTCGCCGAGCGGCTGGGCCGAGCGCAGCGCGCCGTACAGCACCCCGCGCACCCGGCGCCGCACCACGACCGGCACCGCGAGCACCGAGTGGATGCCCTCGGCGGCCACCGGCACGTCGTACTCGTGGCTGATCTGCCGCGAACCGGCGTAGTCCGTCACCGCGCACGGACGGGCCAGTGCCACCGCCCTGCCGCCGAGCCCGTTGCCGGACGTCACCGCGAGGGACCTGAGAGCTGCGGTGTGGGTGCCGCTCAGCTCACTGATCCGGATCTGCGGCCGGCCGGCCTCGACCAGCCCGCCGAAGGCGACCGGAAGCCCGGTGGTGTGCCGCAGCCGGGCCAGCGCACCACGAATCTCCGTCGTCGCCACGGCCTCTGCTGCCACCTCATCGCTCCTTCGGTGCGGCTCACCGTGGACCACACCCCCGTTCGGGGGTAGTGAGACCTGCATCACGGATTAGACGATGCCAGAGAGCCGCCCGGCAATGGTCCGGATTCTAGGAGGACACCGATGACGACGGCGACCGAGGTCTTCAGGACCGCGCGGGACTTCCTGCTGGAGCACCGCGAGGACTACACCCGCGCCTACGAGGGCTTCGTCTGGCCGCGGCCCGAGCACTTCAACTGGGCGCTCGACTGGTTCGACGTGATCGCCGAGGGCAACGACCGGACGGCGCTGCACATCGTCGAGGAGGACGGCACCGAGACCAGGCTGTCCTTCGCCGAGATGGCCGAGCGCTCCAACCGCGTCGCCGCCCACCTGCGCGCGCGGGGCGTCGCCGCCGAGGACCGCGTCCTCGTGATGCTGGGCAACCAGGCGGAGCTGTGGGAGACCGCGCTGGCCGCCATGAAGCTGCGCGCCGTGGTCATCCCGGCCACCCCGCTGCTCGGCCCCGCCGACCTCTGCGACCGGGTGGAGCGCGGCCGGGTCAAGCACGTGCTGGTGCGGGCCGAGGACACCGCCAAGTTCGACGACGTGCCCGGCACCTACACCCGGATCGCGGTCGGCGGGCTGCCGCGGGAGGGCTGGGAGCCGTACGAGGACGCGTACGCCGCGTCCCCCGACTTCGTCCCCGACGGCCCCACCCTGGCCGACGACCCGCTGATGCTGTACTTCACCTCCGGGACGACCGCCCGCCCCAAACTGGTCGAGCACACCCACACCTCGTACCCCGTCGGGCACCTGGCCACCATGTACTGGATCGGTCTCCGGCCCGGCGACGTGCACCTGAACATCTCCTCGCCCGGCTGGGCGAAGCACGCCTGGTCGAACCTCTTCGCCCCGTGGAACGCGGAGGCGACGGTCTTCATCCACAACTACACGCGGTTCGACCCGGCCCGCCTGATGGCCGAGATGGACCGGCACGGGGTCACCACGTTCTGCGCGCCGCCGACCGTGTGGCGGATGCTCATCCAGGCCGACCTGTCGCAGCTCGCCATCCCGCCGCGCGAGGTGGTCGCCGCGGGCGAGCCGCTCAATCCGGAGGTCATCGAGCAGGTCCGGCGGGCCTGGGGCATCACGATCCGGGACGGCTTCGGGCAGACCGAGACGGCCGTGCAGGTCTCCAACAGCCCCGGGCAGACACTGAAGACCGGCTCCATGGGCCGGCCCAGCCCCGGCTACCGGGTGGAGCTGCTCGACCCGGTCTCCGGCGCCCCCGGCGCCGACGAGGGCGAGATCGCCCTCGACCTGTCCGAGCGCCCGGTCGGCCTGATGACCGGCTACCACGGCGACCCCGACCGCACGGCGGAGGCGATGGCGGGCGGCTACTACCGCACCGGTGACGTCGCGTCCCGTGACGCGGACGGATATCTGACCTACATCGGCCGCAGCGACGACGTCTTCAAGGCCTCGGACTACAAGATCAGCCCGTTCGAGCTGGAGAGCGCGCTGCTGGAGCACGAGGCCGTCGCCGAGGCGGCCGTCGTGCCCGCCCCCGACGAACTGCGGCTCGCCGTGCCCAAGGCGTACGTCGTCCTCGCCGAGGGGTGGCAGCCCGGTCCCGACACGGCCAAGGTCCTCTTCGAGCACTCCCGCCAGGTGCTGGCCCCCTACAAGCGCCTGCGCAGGCTGGAGTTCGCCGCGCTGCCCAAGACCGTCTCCGGCAAGATCCGCCGCATCGAGCTGCGCGAGGCCACGGCCGCCGGCTCCGACCACGAGTACCGCGAGGAGGACTTCCGGTGACCTCGGAACTGTCGTACACCCACGGAACCGGCCCCACCGCCCTGCTCGGCGACACCATCGGGGCCAACCTCGACCGCGCCGTGGCCGCCTGGCCCGAACGCGAGGCCCTGGTCGACGTGCCCTCCGGACGCCGCTGGACCTACGCCGAATTCGCCGCCGACGTGGACCAGTTGGCCTGCGCGCTGCTCGCGAGCGGAGTCGCCAAGGGTGACCGGGTCGGCATCTGGGCGGTCAACTGCGCCGAGTGGGTGCTCGTGCAGTACGCGACCGCGCGCGTCGGCGCCGTCATGGTCAACATCAACCCGGCCTACCGCACGCACGAGGTCGAGTACGTCCTCAACCAGGCCGGGATCTCCCTGCTGTTCGCCAGCGTCCGGCACCGGACGAGCGACTACCGGGCGATGGTGGAGGAGGTCCGGGTCCGCTGTCCGCGGCTGACGGAGACCGTGTACATCGGTGATCCGGGCTGGGAGGCCTTCGCCGGGCGCGGGTCGGCGGTCCCGCGGGAGGAACTGCGGGCGCGCGAGGCCGAGCTGTCCTGCGACGACCCGATCAACATCCAGTACACCTCGGGCACCACGGGCTTCCCGAAGGGCGCCACGCTCTCCCACCACAACATCCTGAACAACGGCTACTTCGTGGGCGAGCTGGTCGCCTACACCGAGCAGGACAGGGTCTGCATCCCGGTCCCCTTCTACCACTGCTTCGGCATGGTCATGGGGAACCTGGCCGCCACCTCCCACGGCGCCTGCATGGTCGTCCCGGCGCCGTCCTTCGACCCGGAGGCGACGCTGGAGGCCGTCCAGCGGGAGCGCTGCACCTCGCTGTACGGCGTCCCGACCATGTTCATCGCGGAGCTGAACCTGCCCGGCTTCGCCGCCTACGACCTCTCCTCCCTGCGCACCGGCATCATGGCGGGCTCGCCGTGCCCGGTGGAGGTGATGAAGCGGGTGGTCGCCGAGATGCACATGGCGGAGGTCTCCATCTGCTACGGCATGACCGAGACCTCCCCGGTCTCCCTGCAGACCCGTATCGAGGACGACCTGGAGCACCGCACCGGGACCGTCGGCCGGGTCCTGCCGCACCTGGAGGTCAAGGTCGTCGACCCGGTCTCCGGGGTCACCCGGCCGCGGGGCACGGCGGGGGAGTTGTGCACCCGCGGCTACAGCGTGATGCTCGGCTACTGGGACGAGCCCGGGAAGACCGCCGAGGCCGTCGACACCGGCCGCTGGATGCACACCGGCGATCTGGCGGTGATGCGTGAGGACGGTTACGTCGAGATCGTCGGCCGCATCAAGGACATGATCATCCGCGGCGGCGAGAACATCTACCCGCGCGAGATCGAGGAGTTCCTCTACGCCCACCCCGGGATCCGGGACGTCCAGGTCGTGGGCGTACCGCACGAGAAGTACGGGGAGGAGGTCCTGGCCTGCGTCATCCCCCTGGATCCCGAGGACCCGCTCACCCTGGAGGACCTGCGCGCCTTCTGCCGCGACCGGCTCGCCCACTACAAGATCCCCAGCCGGCTGCAGATCCTGGAGAGCTTCCCGATGACGGTCTCGGGCAAGGTGCGCAAGGTGGAGCTGCGGCAGGCCTACGGCGCCTGACGGCGGGAGGTCCGGCGGTTCAGGACGCGCCCTGTTCGGCGAGGAGCCGGCCGGGGCCGTTCACCGGCGTGGCCGTCCCCCCGTGGTCGAGGGTGAACAGGGGGACGGCCAGCGCGTCGGCCTGGGCCCGTGCCGCCCCGGTGTAGCCCGCGACGGAGAAGTAGACGCAGTCCGCGGACTCCGTCATGGCCGTCAGCCAGAGGCACTCCACGTCCCGTGACGAGGCCGGGCGCGCCGCCGGATCGACCCGTACGACGAGACCGGGCGCGGCCAGGCCGATGCCGGACGGCGGGCGCTGGTCGGCGCGCCGGATGTCCCGGTGGCCGAGCCGGCGCAGGCACAGCACGGCGGAGGTGACCGCGTCCAGCGCCGAGGCGGCCCCGGCGGAGCGCGCCGGCGGACGGTGGCCGGGGCCCGGAGAACGGGTCCCGGCCACGGGTATGCGCAGCACCGCGCCGCACGGGCAGCCCAGTTCCGGATGCGGCCACTGGTTGCGCCGGCCGCAGGCCGTGCAGCGCACGGTGATCCAGTCCTCGTCCCAGGCACGGTGGACGAGCACGACCGGCCCGGCCGCCGCGTCCAGCCGCGGGGCGCTGGGGGCGCCGCAGGCGCAGGGGTACGGGGGTGCGGTGTAGACGTGCTCGCGGCGGCAGGCCGGACAGTGCAGCGGAACGCTCTCGGGCATGGCCCATCCATCTTCAGGCGTCGCGTCGGGGCGGCGTCCCCATCGTCCTCCATCCCGGTCCGTCTGTCCGGCGCTTGGCGCCTCTGCCCGGCCCGGCCCCCCGCGGCTCCCGGGCTCTCTTGACGACGTCCGGCACCCCCCTTACATTACTTCCAGATAGTAGAAGTTGACTTCCGCAATACGGAAAACGTATGGGGAAGCAGTCCGATGACTCCGGAGACGGTGCTCACCGCGGGGCGCGACGGGAGTACGCATCCGACAGCCGAAGCAGGAGTGCTCGATGGCCCGAATGACCGCTGCCCGCGCGGCAGTTGAGATCCTCAAGCTCGAGGGCGTCAGCGACGCCTTCGGTGTGCCCGGCGCGGCGATCAACCCGTTCTACAAGGCGCTCAAGGAGGGTGGCGGGATCCACCACACCCTCGCCCGCCACGTCGAGGGCGCCTCGCACATGGCCGAGGGCTACACCCGCGCCCGCCCCGGCAACATCGGTGTCTGCATCGGCACCTCCGGACCCGCGGGCACCGACATGATCACCGGTCTGTACTCGGCGATCGGCGACTCCGTCCCGATCCTGTGCATCACGGGCCAGGCGCCCACCGCCGTGATGCACAAGGAGGACTTCCAGGCCGTCGACATCGCCTCCATCGCGCGGCCGGTGACGAAGATGGCGGTCACCGTCATGGAGGCCGCGCAGGTCCCCGGCGTGTTCCAGCAGGCCTTCCACCTGATGCGCTCCGGCCGGCCCGGCCCCGTCCTGATCGACCTGCCGATCGACGTGCAGCAGACGGAGATCGAGTTCGACCCGGAGACGTACGCGCCGCTGCCGGTCCACAAGCCCGTCGCCACCCGCGCCCAGATCGAGAAGGCGCTGTCCTTCCTGCTCGCCGCCGAACGCCCGGTCATCGTCGCCGGCGGCGGTGTCATCGGCGCCGACGCCTGCGACCTGCTGACCGAGTTCGCCGAGCTGACCGGGACCCCGGTCATCCCGACCCTGATGGGCTGGGGCGCGCTGCCCGACGACCACGAGCTGAACGCCGGCATGGTCGGCGTGCAGACCTCGCACCGCTACGGCAACGCCACCTTCCTGGAGTCGGACTTCGTCCTCGGCATCGGCAACCGCTGGGCCAACCGCCACACCGGCTACAAGCTCGACACCTACCGCCGGGGCCGCAAGTTCGTCCACGTCGACATCGAGCCCACCCAGATCGGCCGGATCTTCCCGCCGGACTACGGGGTCGTCTCCGACGCCGGGGCCGCGCTGGAGCTGTTCGTCGAGGTTGCCCGGGAGCTGAAGGCGGCGGGCGGGCTGCCCGACCGCACCGCCTGGATCGCCTCCACCCGGGACCGCAGGGCCACCCTGCTGCGCCGTACGCACTTCGACGACGTGCCGATGAAGCCGCAGCGCGTGTACGAGGAGATGAACCGGGCGTTCGGCCCGGAGACCCGGTACGTCACGACCATCGGCCTCTCCCAGATCGCGGGCGCGCAGATGCTGCACGTCTACCGGCCCCGCCACTGGATCAACTGCGGTCAGGCCGGCCCGCTCGGCTGGACCGTCCCGGCCGCGATCGGCGTCGCCAAGGCCGACCCTAACTCCCCGGTCGTCGCCCTCTCCGGCGACTACGACTTCCAGTTCCTGATCGAGGAGCTGGCCGTCGCCGCCCAGCACCGGATCCCCTACGTGCACGTCCTGGTGAACAACGCCTACCTCGGCCTGATCCGGCAGGCGCAGCTCGGGCTGGACATCGACTTCCAGGTGAACCTGGAGTTCGAGAACGTCAACACGCCCGAGATCGGCGTCTACGGCGTCGACCACGTCAAGGTCGCCGAGGGCCTGGGCTGCAAGGCGATCCGGGTCACCGAGCCGGACCAGCTCGGCCCCGCCTTCGAGCAGGCCGGGAAGCTGGCCGCCGAGTACCGGGTGCCGGTCGTCGTCGAGGCGATCCTGGAGCGGGTCACCAACATCGCGATGAGCCGGACCATGGACATCGGCGACATCACCGAGTTCGAGGACCTCGCCACCGAGCCCGGCCACGCGCCGACGGCGATCAGCCCGCTGAGGGTCTGAGCCACGAGCACACGAGGGGCGGCCCGTCCGGGGGACGGGCCGCCCCTCCGGCGTGCGGTCCCCGCCGCTCAGTCGAATCCGCCGCCCCCGCAGCCGCCGCCGAAGTCGTGGCCGCCGTGGAAGCCGCCGTGGTGGTGGCCGCCGTGGGCCCCGCCGCCGAAACCGCCGCCGTCCCTGTCCCCGGCGCTGTCGTCGCCGTGGAAGGTGATGCCGCGGACGCCGCTGCCCCGGCCGAGGGGGAACAGGCCCTCGTCCGCGAGGGCGCCGCGGCCGGTGAGCCCGGAGTCACGGGCGAAACGCGGCAGCAGCGCGGCCAGCGCGCGCCCGCCGTGCAGCGCGACGGTGATCAGCACCTCCTGCTCCGCGAAGCCCTCCGGACCGGCGGGGCCCCGCGGCAGCGGATGGCGCTCGCGCAGCTCGGCCAGGAGCCGGCGGGCGGCGCGGGTGCGGCCCGGCGGCAGCGCTCGCAGCAGTCCGGCCGCCACGAGTTCGGCCCGCGTCCCGGCGAGCGCGTGCCGGACCACCGCCCGGCCGGGCAACTCCCTTGGCCCCGCGGGCCGGTAGAGGCCGGTACGGACCGCCTTCTCCAGGGGATGGCGGAAGGCTCCGGCGTTCCCCGCGCCGGTCCTGCGCACTGTTCCCGGCCGGCCCGAGTCGACCGCGCCGCGCAGGTGCAGGGCGAGCACGGCGACCGTCACGGCGGCCCGGTCACCGCCCCGCAGCAGGGCGATCGCGCACGGCTCCGGCGGCGTACGGTCCACGGGCGGCGGGTTCGTACGATCCATGAGGCACCCCCGTACGAGGCCCGCCGCCCCCGTGCCGGCGGGCCCCGCATGACGGTAATGTGCCCGGCCACGACGGCGGTCGAAGCCTGAACGCCCTGGTTCAGAGCTTGATTTGAGGTATGCGTAGGCCGGGTACGGCCACCGCCGTACCCGGCGTCGCTACAGCTCGTGCTCCGACAGGCCGGGCCAGTCCTCCGGCCCGCCGCCCTGCCACTCGATGAGGTCGCTCTCCTCGACCTCGATCCGGTCCAGGTCGGCCAGCCGCAGGATCTCCACCACGTCGTCCAGGTGCGAGGCCAGTCCCAGCGTCACGTCCCCCTCGGTGACCCGCCGGGAGCCGTCCAGGGCCGGGGCGTGGACCACGATGTGCGGATACTGCGTCGGATGTCCCATGGGTTCAGCGTCCTGCGGACGCGCCGGATACGCACGCCGGGCCGGGATCCGGAGCGCCCGGGGGCCGGGACAGCGCGAAGAGCGCCCCCTGCCGCGGGGGCGCTCCGCACGATGGTGGTGGCCGTCCGACGGCGCGAGGCTGGGCGCGACAGGACGTTCGCGCCGCCGGACGGCTGACCGTGGGGCCTCCGCACGGAGGCCGCTGCTGGAGGACCGCGGCGGCCGCGACGGACACGCGAACCCTTCCCTCTGGTCGAGAAGGGGACCCGCGTCCTTCACCACCGCACTGGCTCGCACGCCGCCGCGGTCCTCGCTCTGCCCGCCGTACCGAGAGGTCACCCCTCATCCGGACCGCTCGGTCGCGGGTCGTGTGCGTCCGGGTCCCGGCCTCCCCGCCGGGTCCCGGACGCGGTCCTCGGGACCTCAGTCCTCGCGCAGGGCGCGGACCGCCTCCTCCACGCGCCGGCCGTAGTCGGGGTCGGCGGCGTGGAAGTGGGCCAGGTTCTTCTCGATCACGTCGTCGCGCGAGACCTGCGAGAGGCCGCCGGCGATGTTCGCGACCAGCCGCCGCCGCTCCTCCTCGGACAGCAGCCGGTACAGCTCGCCCGCCTGGAAGAAGTCGTCGTCCTTGGTGTGCGCCGGTGCCTCGTGGGTGCCGGTGTGACCGGACACGGCCAGCGGGGCCGACAGCGGGCGGCCGGTCTCCACCGGGCCGTCGTATGAGTTCGGCTCGTAGTTCTTCGCGTGCCGGCCCTGGGCGTTGACCGCCATGAGGCCGTCGCGGCCGTGGTTGTGCGCGGTCGTCGCCCTGGGCGCGTTGACCGCGAGCTGGGTGTGGTTGACGCCCAGGCGGTAGCGGTGCGCGTCCGCGTAGGCGAAGAGCCGGCCCTGGAGCATCTTGTCGGGCGACGGTCCGATGCCCGGCACGAAGTTGTTCGGGGAGAACGCGGCCTGCTCCACCTCGGCGAACACGTTGTCCGGGTTGCGGTCCAGCACCAGGCGGCCCACGCGCCGCAGCGGGTGGTCGGCGTGCGGCCACACCTTCGTCAGGTCGAACGGGTTGAAGCGGTAGTCCGCCGCCTCGGCCGCCGGCATGATCTGGACGTACAGGGTCCAGGACGGGTGCACGCCCCGCTCGATGGCCTGCAGCAGGTCCGTCTGGTGGGAGCCGGGGTCCTTGCCCGCGATCTCGGCGGCCTGCTCGGCGCTCAGCGAGCGGACGCCCTGGTTCGTCTTGAAGTGGTACTTGACGAAGAAGGCCTCGCCCTCGGCGTTCGTCCACTGGTACGTGTGCGAGCCGTAGCCGTTCATGTGCCGGTACGAGGCCGGGATGCCGCGGTCGCCCATCAGCCAGGTCACCTGGTGCGTGGCCTCGGGGGAGTGGGCCCAGAAGTCCCAGACGTTGTCGGGCTCCTGGCGTCCGGTGAACGGGTCCCGCTTCTGCGAGTGGATGAAGTCCGGGAACTTGATCGGGTCCTTGATGAAGAACACCGGGGTGTTGTTGCCGACGAGGTCGTAGTTGCCCTCCGCGGTGTAGAACTTCACGGCGAAGCCGCGCGGGTCGCGGACGGCGTCGGCGCCGCCGAGGGAGTCGGCGACCGTGGAGAAGCGGACGAACACCTCCGTGCGCCGGCCGATCTCGCCGAGGAAGTCGGCGTGGGTGAAGCCGGTGACGTCGTCCGTCACCTCGAAGTGGCCGTACGCGCCGGAGCCACGGGCGTGCACCACCCGCTCCGGGATCCGCTCGCGGTTGAAGCGCGCGAGCTTCTCCAGGAGGTGCTGGTCCTGGAGGAGCAGGGGGCCGCCGACGCCGGCGGAGGCGGAGTTCTGGTTGTCGGCGACCGGGGCGCCGGACTCGGTCGTGAGCACGCGCTTCGACATCGTGGACCTTCCGTGCGGGAGTCAGCGGAAACCTGTTTCCGCTTCGTGGAGCCTAGAAGTGGGGGAACGGGGCGTCAACAGTTTGTTGAAGCAGGTTCCGGGCCGCGGCACCGCCTGGGCGCGACAGGACAGGTGTCGGCGGCGCCGCGGCCCGGAAGTCGAGGGGTGCGGGTCAGATCTGGGCGCCGGAGAGGCGCTCCACGGCCCGCAGCAGGGCCGAGTGGTCCAGGCCGCCGTCGCCCTGGGCGCGCAGTGACGCGACCAGTTGGGCGACCACGGCGCCGACCGGCAGGGCGGCGCCGACGTTGCGGGCGGCGTCGGTGACGATGCCCATGTCCTTGTGGTGCAGGTCGATGCGGAAGCCCGGCTCGAAGTCGCGGCGGAGGAAGTTGTCCTTCTTGCGCGTCAGTACGGTGGAGCCCGCGAGGCCGCCGTTCAGGACGTCCAGTGCGGCCTTCAGGTCCACGCCGGACTTCTCCAGGAACACCACCGCCTCGGCGCAGGCCTGGATGTTCACGGCCACGATGAGCTGGTTGGCGGCCTTGACGGTCTGGCCCGAGCCGTGCGGCCCGCACAGCACGATGGTCCTGCCCAGCGCCTCGAAGAGGGGCCTGGCGAGGTCGAAGTCGGCCTGCTCGCCGCCGACCATGATCGACAGCACCGCCTCGACCGCGCCGGCCTCACCGCCGGAGACCGGGGCGTCGAGGACGCGAACGCCCTTGTCCGCGGCGGCCTTCGCGAGGTCGACGGAGGTCTGCGGGGTGATCGAGGACATGTCGATCAGCAGCGCGCCGGGCCTGGCGTTCTCCAGGATGCCGTCGGGCCCGTAGGCGATGGCCTCGACCTGCGGGGAGGCCGGCACCATCGTGATCACCACGTCGGCGTCCCGGACCGCCTCGGCGATCGAGCCGGCCGCGGATCCGCCGGCGGCGGCCAGGCGGTCCAGCTTCTCCCGCTCCAGGGTGAAGCCGGTGACGTCGTAGCCCGCCTTGATCAGGTTCTCGGACATGGGGGAGCCCATGATGCCGAGGCCGATCCACGCGATCTTGGGAAGGTTGCTCATGAAGGGGTGCCTTTCAGTACGGGGGTCAGCGGGGCAGCCAGCCGAAGGCCTCGGCGCTCGGGCGGTCGCCCGGCTTGTACTCGAGGCCGATCCAGCCGTCGTAGCCCGCCTTCCTCAGCTGGTCGAGGAGGTCTTCGAGGGGCAGCGAGCCGGTGCCGGGCGCACCGCGCCCCGGGTTGTCCGCGATCTGCACATGGCCGGTTCTCGCGGTGTACCGCTCGATCACCGCCGGCAGGTCCTCGCCGTTCATGGCCAGGTGGTAGAGGTCCATGAGGAACCTGGCGTTGCCGAGCCCGGTCGCCTCGTTCACCCGGTCCACGACCTCCACGGCGGCCGGTGCCGAGACCAGCGGGTACCGCGGCGACTCGGGCGCGTTCAGCGCCTCGACCAGCAGCACCGCGCCGATCCGGTCGGCCGCCCGGGCCGCGAGGACGAGGTTCTCCAGGGCGAGCGCGTCCTGCTCGGCCGGGTCCACGCCCTCGACGCGGTTGCCGTAGAGGGCGTTGAGCGCCCCGCAGCCCAGCGACGCGGCGAAGCCGGCGGCCACGTCGATGTTGGCGCGGAACCGCTCCGACTCCTCGCCGGGCACCGACAGGGCCCCGCGGTCCGGGCCGGGCAGCCGCCCGGCGTAGAAGTTCAGTCCCGTGAGCCGGACGCCCGCGTCCTCGATCGCCCGCCTCAGGGCGTCGAGCTCGGACTGTTCCGGGGTGGGGGAGTCGACCCAGGGCCACCACAGCTCGACCGCCGTGAAGCCCGCCGCGGCGGCGGCCGCGGGGCGCTCCAGGAGCGGGAGTTCCGTGAAGAGGATCGACAGGTTGACGTTGAAGCGCTGGTCTGCGAATCCCACGGGGGCGGCGCTCCCTTCCTGTAATTCCATAATGTGGAAGTTTGTTTCTGCTTAACGGAAGACTGCCCGGGGGGCTCGCGGCTTGTCAAGGGGGTCGAACGCCGGTCCTCCGCCGGACCTGCCCAGGGGCCGGGGCCGCGGGTTAGGTTGAGCGCGTGCGATTGAGAGTGGAGTTCACGACCGAGCCCTTCGACCTCGAGGAGGCGCCCGCGCACGCCCTGGCGGCCCGCGAGGTCATCGAGGCTGCCGAGCTGGACGCCGTGGACGTCGGCCCGTTCGGCAACACGGCGGAGGGCGGTGCGGACAGCGTGCTGACGGCCGTGGACGCCCTGCTGCGCAAGTCCCTCCAGGCCGGTGCCACCCGGATCTCGCTGCAGGTCAACGTGGTCGGGGAGGACGGGAAGTGACCGGTGCCGGGGACGAGTCCTTCATCGCGGCCGTGAAGCCGCTGGTCGACGCCATGGGCGGGGACCTGCTCCCGCCCGACGAGGCCGGCCCCGACGACGTCGTGCTCTCCTGGGAGGGTGTCGACGTGGTGGCCGTGCGCCTGCCTCAGCTCGCCGACTCCCTGGACCACATCCTCGCCGCCATGGAGCGCCGCAGGGGCATGCCGCTGGCCGACCTGGACCGCAAGGCCAAGCAGGAGGTCGTGCGGGTGCTGGAGGCGCGCGGCGCCTTCTCCGTCCGGCACGGCGTGGAGACCGTGGCGGGCGCGCTCGGCGTGAGCCGCTTCACCGTCTACAACTACCTCAACCGCGAGAAGGAGGGCTGAGGGCGGCCCGGGAAGTAACCCGGAATTTTCAACAAAGTGTTGACGTCGTGTTTCGGAGGGCGTTAGCTACTGGGCAGCCCGTTCAGCTCGAAGGCCGTTTCCGGCCACGGAGGCTCCCGTGACTACGACTTCCACGCCCCCGGGCCTGGCCCGGTTCAACGTCCTGGAGGAGCACGCGGCCCGCGCCGCCCTCCACGAGGCGTGCGCCTCCGCCGAGTGGGCCCGGCGGCTGCTGGCCGGCCGCCCGTACG
The DNA here is from genome assembly GCF_053593175.1 of Streptomyces sp. NPDC002386. NCBI lineage: Bacteria > Bacillati > Actinomycetota > Actinomycetes > Kitasatosporales > Streptomycetaceae > Streptomyces > Streptomyces sp. NPDC002386. The sequence goes on along the minus strand of NZ_JBSFBX010000017.1, from coordinate 41,083 downwards.
CCACCGTGGCGGACCTGCACGCGGCCAGTGACGCCGCGACGGCCGGACTGAGCGACGCGGACCTGGCCGAGGCGATGGCCGGGCACCCGCCGATCGGCCGCCCCGCGCCGGGCGATCCGACCTCCGCACGGGAACAGAGCGGCATGGCCGGCGCCGCCGCCGGCCTCAAGGCCGAGATGCTCGAACTCAACCTGGCCTACCAGGAGAGGTTCGGCCATGTCTTCCTCATCTGCGCCACCGGCCGCAGCGGAGAGCAGATGCGGGACGCGGCCAGGGAACGGCTCGGCAACCCGCCCGAGCGGGAGCGGGAGATCGTCCGCACCGAACTGGGGAAGATCAACCGCATCCGGCTGGCCCGACTCGTCGAAGAGGACGCCTGACACCATGAGCACCAGCACCACCGCCTCCGTGTCCACACACATCCTGGACACCTCCGCCGGCCGCCCCGCCGAGGGCGTCGCCGTCCGGCTCGCCGTCCGCCGGGGCCGGGACGCGGACTGGCAGGCGCTCGGCGGCTCCGCGACCGACGCCGACGGCCGGTGCAAGGACCTGCCGGCGCTGCCGGAGGGCACCACCCACGTACGGCTCGACTTCGCCGTGGAGCCGTACTTCGAGAAGAAGCAAGCCGATGCGCAGCAGGACGCCCCCGCGAATCGGGACAGCGGACCGGCGGTGTTCTTCCCGGAGGTGGCGATCACGTTCGCCGTCGTACCGGGCGAGCACTACCACGTACCGCTGCTGCTCAACCCGTTCGGCTACTCCGTTTACCGAGGGAGCTAGCTAATGCCCACCATCCTGGGACAGAACCAGTACGGCAAGGCCGAGAACCGGGTCGTAAAGATCACGCGGGACGGCGCCACCCACCACATCAAGGACCTGAACGTCTCCGTCGCCCTCAGCGGTGACATGGAGGAGGTCCACTACTCCGGCTCCAACGCCAACGTCCTGCCGACCGACACCACCAAGAACACGGTGTACGCGTTCGCCAAGGAGCACGGCATCGAGTCGGCCGAGCAGTTCGGCATCCACCTCGCCCGCCACTTCGTCACCTCGCAGCCGGCCATCCACCGCGCCCGCATCCGCGTCGAGGAGTACGCCTGGGAGCGGATCGAGACCTCCGACGCCAACTCGAAGTTCATCGGCGCGGACGAGGTCAAGCACTCGTTCGTGCGCAAGGGCCAGGAGACCCGGCTGGCGCAGATCACCTATGACGGATCGTCGTGGGAGGTCGTCTCGGGCCTGAAGGACCTGACGGTGATGAACTCGACCAACTCCGAGTTCTGGGGTTACGTCAAGGACAAGTACACCACCCTGAAGGAGGCGCACGACCGCATCCTGGCCACCTCGGTCTCCGGTCGCTGGCGCTTCAACTGGACCGACGACGAGCAGCGGATGCCCAACTGGGAGAAGTCCTACGAGCAGGTGCGCAAGCACATGCTCCAGGCCTTCGCCGAGACGTACTCCCTCTCGCTGCAGCAGACGCTGTACCAGATGGGCTCGCGCATCATCAACAACCGCGGCGAGATAGACGAGGTCCGCTTCTCGCTGCCCAACAGCCACCACTTCCTCGTGGATCTCGAGCCCTTCGGGCTGAAGAACGACAACGAGGTCTACTTCGCCGCCGACCGGCCCTACGGCCTGATCGAGGCGACCGTCCTGCGGGACGGCTGCGAGCCGCGCATCCCGGTGGACCTCACCAACCTCTAGCCAGTTCACTCTCTCGGCACCCGTGGCCGGGGAACCCACGTCCCCCGGTCACGGCACTCAAATCCTCCAGGGTCCTGCCGTGCCCACCCATTTCAGTCCGCCGAGCGAAAAGGACGAATCATGGCAGCAGCCCAGCGCATCGTCATCGAGAACTGTTCGATCGCGACCGTCGACGCCGACGACACCGAGTACGCCTCCGGCTACCTGGTCATCGCCGGCAACCGCATCGAGGCGGTCGGCGCGGGCAAGGCCCCCGGGGGCCTGGAGAACGTCGTACGCCGTATCGACGCCACCGGACACCTCGTCACCCCGGGCCTGGTCAACACCCACCACCACTTCTACCAGTGGATCACCCGGGGCCTGGCCACCGACCACAACCTCTTCGACTGGCTCGTCGCGCTGTACCCGACCTGGGCGCGCATCGACGAGCCGATGGTGTACGCGGCGGCCCGGGGATCACTGGCGATGATGGCCCGCGGCGGTGTCACCACGGCCATGGACCACCACTACGTGTACCCCCACGGCTCCGGCGACCTGTCCGGCGCGATCATCCGCGCCGCCCGGGAGACGGGCGTGCGCTTCACCCTCGCCCGCGGTTCCATGGACCGCAGCGAGAAGGACGGCGGCCTCCCCCCGGACTTCGCCGTCGAGACCCTCGAAGGGGCCCTCGCGGCCACCGAGGCGACCGTCAAGGAGCACCACGACTCCTCCTTCGACGCCATGACCCAGGTCGCCGTCGCCCCCTGCTCCCCCTTCTCCGTCTCCACCGAACTGCTCAGGCAGGGCGCCGAGCTGGCGCGCGGCCTCGGGGTGCGGCTGCACACCCACGGCTCGGAGACCGTGGAGGAGGAGAAGTTCTGCCACGAGCTGTTCGGCATGGGGCCGACCGACTACTTCGAGTCCACCGGCTGGCTGGGCGAGGACGTGTGGATGGCGCACTGCGTCCACATGAACGACTCCGACATCGCCGCCTTCGCCCGCACCAGGACCGGTGTCGCCCACTGTCCCTCCTCCAACGCCCGGCTGGCCGCGGGCATCGCCCGGGTCCCGGACATGCTCGCCGCGGGCGTACCGGTCGGCCTCGGCGTCGACGGCACCGCCTCCAACGAGTCCGGCGAACTCCACACCGAGCTGCGCAACGCGCTGCTGATCAACCGCCTCGGCGCGCACCGGGAGGCCGCGCTCAGCGCCCGGCAGGCGCTGCGGCTCGGCACCCACGGCGGCGCCTCGGTGCTCGGCCGCGCCGCCGAGACCGGCTCGCTGGAGGCGGGCAAGCTCGCCGACCTGGTGCTGTGGAGGCTGGACACCCTCGCCCACTCCTCCATCGCCGACCCGGTGACCGCCCTGGTCCTCGGCGCGGCGGCCCCGGTCACCGCCTCCTTCGTGAACGGCCGGCAGATCGTCGAGGACGGCCGCCTGCTGACGGTCGACGAGGACGCCATCGCCCGCTCCACGCGGCACGAGGCCCGGCGCCTGGCGCGCATCGCCGCCCAGGGCTGAGCCGGCACCGGAACTCCGGCCGGGAGGGACGGCTCCCGGCCGGCAGCGGTGGACCCCAGCGGTCCACAGCGGCCGGATCCGGGGCGCGCGTGAAGGCGCGCGCCCCGGAACGGTCTCCGTTCACCGGCCCCTTCCCGGGCCCACCGGTCCCTCCCCCACTCTCGACTTCGCTCGAGCGGGAGGTGCCCCCATCCCCGTGCACCACCTCCCTGAAACCGCGTCAGAGCCGACGTGTCCCACCGACCGGAGGAGCCGCCGTGTCCGCCCACCCCGTCGACGCCGACGAGCAGTCCGTCCACCCCGTGGACGAGAAACTCCCCGCCCTGAAGATGGCGACCAGCGGTCTGCAGCACGTGGCCGCCATGTACGCGGGCGTCGTCGCCCCGCCCCTGATCGTCGGCGCGGCCGTAGGCCTGTCCGGCACCGAGCTCACCTTCCTCACCGGGGCGTGCCTGTTCACCGCGGGACTCGCCACCTTCCTGCAGACCCTCGGCATCTGGAAGATCGGCGCCCGGCTGCCCTTCGTCAACGGCGTCACCTTCGCCGGCGTCGCTCCCATGACGGCGATCGTCACCTCCGCCGAGGACAGGTCCGACGCCCTGCCCATGATCTTCGGCGCGGTCATCGTCGCCGGACTCCTCGGCTTCCTCGCGGCCCCCGTCTTCTGCAAGGCCGTCCGCTACTTCCCGCCGGTCGTCACCGGCACGGTCATCACCCTGATCGGCGTCTCCCTGCTGCCGGTCGCCTTCAACTGGGCGCAGGGGCCGAACCCGGCCGCACACGACTACGGTTCGGCCACCAACCTCACCCTGGCCGGCGTCACCCTGCTGCTCGTGCTGCTGCTGCGCCGCTTCACCCGCGGCTTCGTCAAGCAGATCGCCGTCCTGCTCGGCCTGATCGCGGGCACCGTGATCGCCATACCGTTCGGCGTCACGGACTTCGCCCCGGTGACGAAGGCGGCCGTGGTGGGCTTCCCGACGCCGTTCCACTTCGGCGCCCCGCAGTTCCACATCGCCGCGATCCTGTCGATGTGCGTGGTGATGGTGGTGTCGATGACCGAGTCCACGGCGGACATGCTGGCCCTGGGCGAGATCGTCGAGCGCCCCGCGGACGAGCGGACCATCGCGGCCGGCCTGCGCGCCGACACCCTCGGCTCGGCCCTCAGCCCGGTCTTCAACGGCTTCATGTGCAGCGCCTTCGCGCAGAACATCGGACTGGTCGCCATGACGCGCATCCGCAGCCGTTTCGTGGTCGCCGCGGGCGGCGGCTTCCTGGTCCTGATGGGCCTGTGCCCGATGGCCGCCTCGCTCATCGCCGTCGTACCCCGCCCGGTCCTCGGCGGCGCCGGTGTCGTGCTGTTCGGCTCGGTCGCCGCCAGCGGTATCCAGACCCTGGTCCGGGCCGGCCTGGAGCGGGACAACAACGTCCTGATCGTGGCCGTGTCCCTCGCCGTCGGCATCATCCCGATCACGGCGCCGGATTTCTACCACGCCTTTCCGGACACCGCGAAGATCGTGCTCGACTCCGGCATCTCCACCGGGTGCGTCACCGCGGTCCTGCTCAACCTGGTCTTCAACCACCTCGGCCGCAGCCGGGACGCCGCCGACGTCACCCATCCGATGGAGTCGGGCGAGGAACTGACTCCCGTCCACTGAGCGGCGCGCGGGCAGCGGGAGGCGGAGCGGGGCACGGTCCCGCCCGCCTCCCAGCGGGTGCGGCCGGGGGTGTCGTGGGCGAGCATGGAGGCCGGTGCGAGGAGGGAGTCCGATGGCGCGCAGGAACACCGGTGTCACCGTCCGGGCGGTGGACGCGGGCGCCTGCCCGGTGCGCGAGGTGCTCGACCGGGTGGCCGGCAAGTGGAGCGTGCAGATCCTCGTCGCCGCCGCCGCGCGGCCCGTCCGGTTCACGGAGCTGGAGCGCGGCATCGAGGGCATCAGCCGCCGCATGCTGTCCCTGACCCTGCGCCACCTGGAGCGCGACGGCCTGGTCACCCGTACCGTGCATCCGACGGTCCCGCCCCGGGTGGAGTACGGACTGACGCCCGTCGCCCGGGAGTTGCAGCCGACGCTGCGACGGCTGGCCCACTGGGCCGAACGCAACCGGGGGTACGTCGCCGAGGCCCGGGCGGTCTACGACGCCGAGCACCCGCCGGAGCTGCTCGACGCGTAGGACCGTGGTCACAGACCGAGGAGTCCGAGGTCCGTCGCCAGTTCCTCGAACACCTCACGGGGATCGGCGAGCAGCTTCCGCTTCTCCAGGTCGAGCATGCCGCCCACCGCGGTGACCTCGGCCGCCACCGTGCCGTCGGGCTTGCGTATCTCCTGCCGGATCCGGAAGGTCTTGCCGCCGCCCCACTCGAACGCGCAGCTCACGTCGACCTCGTCCCCGGCGAGCAGCTCGCGGCGGTACCGGATCGTGGTCTCCAGGGCCACCGGCCCCACGCCCCGGTCGCGCAGCCGGGCCTGGGTCACCCCGACGGCCTGGAGCAGCGACCAGCGGGCGTGCTCCGCGTAGTTGAGGTACACCGCCTGGTTGAGGTGGCCCTGCACGTCGGTCTCGTAACCGCGGACGGTCACACGGACGGAAAACGGTACGGCCACGGCCGGCGCCCTTTCGTCGTTCGCTTCCTCGACCCGATGATCCTCGCACGCGCCTCAGGTCCGCCGCGGCGACGCCAGCAGGTACCGCACCCTGGTCCTGGGCTCCGTGTACGCGCCCGCCTGCCAGCCCGCCCGCTCCAGCGTCGCCGCGCACGCCAGCAGGGCCGGCTCGTCGGGTGCGTGGACCGCGACCGCCTCCGGCTGCGGTGTCGCCCGCACCCGGTAGCCGTCGCCGTCCGGGCCCGCCGGGCGGTGCCCCGCGGCCTCCAGGGCGAGCGCGGCGGCCCGCACCAGGTGCGTGCGCTCCCAGCCGCACGGGCGGTCGGTCGCACCGCCCGGGTTGGTCATCCGGCGCAGCTCCAGCAGTCCCTGCCAGGCGCTGCGCACCTCCCGCAGCCGGGCCGCCCCGGACACCGGGGCCTCCGCCTCCCCGCCGACGCGCGCGGCGAACCCCTCCCCGGCGGACGCGGGCTCCTCGGCGGCCGCCGGAGCCGCGGGCTCCGCCTCGCGCGTGCGGTGCCCGGCCGGGGTGAGGAAGTGGTCGTGCGGCGGCCGCGGGTGCCGGAAGGCGAGCCCCCGCCGCACCAGCGCGTCCAGCTGCGCCGGCGTGCCGCGCAGCCGTCCGGTCACCGGATCGGCGGCCTCGATCAGCCGTCGCTGTGCGACGGTCGGCGGTCGTGTCACGGCGGCCCCTTCCGATGCGCCGGCGCCCGGGAGCCGCCGGACCGGCGACTCGTTCCGAGCGTACGACCGGGGTCTGACAACGGCCCCGCCCCGGGGTCCGGGACCGGCCGGACCGGTCAGCCGGGAGCCCGGACGTTCCACCCCGCGATGACCGGCCGCCCGTGCTCGGTGCCGAGCCGGCCCAGCGCCCCCGTCGCGAGCTGGAACAGCGCCCCGTGCTGCGGCGGCAGCCCGAGCCGGCGCGCGGTCAGGACCCGCAGGAAGTGGCCGTGGGCGACCAGCAGCACCACTCCCTCGGTGTTCGCCAGCGCGGCGTCCACCTTGCCGAGCATCCGGTCCGCCCGCTCCCCGACCTGCTCCGGGGTCTCCCCGGGGTGCTCCGGCGGGCCCGGCGTGACCCCGTCCGTGAACAGGAACCAGCCGGGCCGCTCCCGCTGGATCTCGACCGTGGTCACGCCCTCGTAGCCGCCGTAGTCCCACTCGCGCAGATCGGCGTCGACCCGCGCGTCCTGGACGCCGATGAGCGCGGCGGTCTCCCGGGCCCGCTGCAGGGGGCTGACGAACGCGGCACCGATGCGGTGCGAGCGGATCAGCGGCACCAGCCGGCGCGCCTCCTCCCGGCCGTGCTCGGTCAGGGGCACGTCGGTCCGGCCGGTGTGCCGTCCGGACCGGGACCACTCGGTCTCACCGTGCCGGACAAGAAAAAGGTCACCCACGTCGACGCCCTTCCCGCTGACCTTCAGCGCATGCCCCCGAACGGTTTCACACCGCTCCGGACGCCCGCAGGGCGGGTTGGGCCGGACGGCCGTTCGCCCTTCGGGGGCACGACGGACCGGCCGTCACGGCGGCCCGCCGCCGGGTGAGCGCGGCCGGTACGGGCTACCCCTGCCGGTACCCGCCGAGGAAGCGTCCGATCCGGCCGATCGCCGCCTCCAGGTCGTCCGCGTGCGGGAGGGTGAGGATGCGGAAGTGGTCGGGCGAGGGCCAGTTGAAGCCGGTGCCCTGGACCACCTGGATCTTCTCGCGCAGCAGGAGGTCGAGGACGAACCTCTCGTCGTCGTGGATCCGGTGCACCTTCGGGTCCAGGCGCGGGAAGGCGTACAGCGCGCCCCTGGGCTTCACGCAGGACACCCCGGGGATCTCGTTGAGCTTCTCCCAGGCCACGTTCCGCTGCTCGTGCAACCGCCCGCCCGGGGCGGTGAGTTCGCGGATGGACTGGCGGCCGCCGAGCGCGGCCTGGATGGCGTACTGCGCGGGTGCGTTGGCGCACAGCCGCATGGAGGCCAGCATCGTCAGGCCCTCCAGGTAGTCCTTCGCGTGCTGCCTGGGCCCGGTGACGACCAGCCAGCCGGAGCGGAAGCCCGCCACCCGGTACGTCTTCGACAGGCCGCAGAAGGTCAGGACCACCAGGTCGGGGGCGAGGGCGGCGGCGGAGTGGTGGACGGCGTCGTCGTAGAGGATCTGGTCGTAGATCTCGTCGGCGAGGACCATCAGACCGTGGCGGCGGGCCAGGTCGAGCATGCCCTCCACCACCTCCTTCGGATACACCGCGCCGGTGGGGTTGTTCGGATTGATGATCACCAGGGCCTTGGTGCGGTCGGTGATCTTCGACTCCAGGTCGGCCAGGTCCGGGTTCCAGTCGGCCTGCTCGTCGCAGAGGTAGTGCACCGCCTTGCCGCCCGCCAGCGTGGTCACCGCCGTCCAGAGGGGGAAGTCCGGGGCGGGGACGAGGATTTCGTCGCCGTCCTCGATCAGTGCCTGCACGGCCATGGAGACCAGCTCGGAGACCCCGTTGCCGAGGAACACGTCGTCGACGTCCACCGCGAGGCCCAGGGTCTGGTAGCGCTGGGCCACCGCGCGGCGGGCGGAGAGGACGCCGCGCGAGTCCGTGTAGCCGTGCGCGCGGGGCAGCATCCGGATCATGTCCTGGAGGATCTCCTCGGGCGCCTCGAAGCCGAACAGCGCCGGGTTGCCCGTGTTCAGGCGCAGCACGCTGTGGCCCGCCTCCTCCAGAGCGTCCGCGTGCTCGATCACCGGCCCGCGGATCTCGTAACAGACCTCGCTGAGCTTGTTCGACTGCCGGAACTCCATGCGCCCCTCCGGAAACTCGTGTTGCTTGGTTTTACCAAGTAGGAGCTTGGAAAGTCCAACAACCCGTCTAGACTGCGCCGCATGTCACCTCGCCGAAGCTACGACCAGTACTGCTCCGCAGCCCGCGCCCTCGACCTCGTGGGCGACCGCTGGACCCTGCTGATCGTCCGGGAACTGCTGGCCGGCCCGCGCCGCTACACGGACCTGCACGCGGACCTCCCCGGCGTGAGCACGGACGTACTCGCCTCCCGGCTGAAGGACATGGAGCGCGACGGACTCACCACCCGGCGGCGGCTGCCCCCGCCCGGCGCCGCCTACGTCTACGAACTCAGTGCACGCGGACGCGAGTTGCTGCCCGTGCTGCAGGCCCTGGGGAAGTGGGGCGAGGGCGAGCTGGGGGAGCGGCGCCCGACGGACGCCGTCCGCGCGCACTGGTTCGCGCTGCCCCTGCTGCGGGCCCTCCAGGGTGAGGGTGTCGTCGAAGTCCGCCTGGAGGAGGGTGAGTTCCACCTCGACGTGGGCGCCGCCGACGGACCGGCCTACGGGGACGGGCCCGCGCCCGGCGCGGTGGACGCGCGCCTCGTCCTGGACTCGGCGACCTGTGCGGCCGTCAGCCGCGGCGAGCTGTCCCCGGCGGACGCCGTCCGCGCCGGACGGATCACCGTGACCGGCGACGGCACCCTCGCCAAGGCGCTGCGGGAGGGCTGACGGACGGGGGCCCGCCCAGTCGGCGCGGACGGCCGCCCCGGAGACACGGAAGGCCCGCCGGAGCGGCGGGCCTTCCGCTGTGGCTCAGGCGGACGGGGGCACCCGGGACAGCCGCCCCGAGCCGCGGGTGAGCGCGTAGCCGCCGATGCCCGCGAGGGCGGCCAGGATGCCGCCGGCCGCGGTCCACACCCAGCGGTCCGACCACCAGCCGGATGACCAACCGTCGTCAGGCTCGATGCTCGACAGCACCGCCGGCTTCGAACCGTCCTCGTCCGCCTCCGACTTGACGGCGATACCGGGTACCAGCGGCTTCGCCAGCGAGCCGTCCACGGCCGCCGCACCGCCGATGTCCTTGGAGTCGACACGGATCTCGGTGCTCACCGGCTGGCCGAGGTCGGACGCGGCCAGGTCCACCACGGTCAGGCGGACGTAGTACGTGCCTGGCAGCGGGTCGTTGGCCCACGGCTCCGACCAGGCCCGTACCGTGCGCAGCACGCAGGCCAGCTCGACCGAGGACGTCCCCTGGCCGGCGGTGCGGGTCGCCGCGCCGTACTGGCAGGACTGGCGGCGGCGCAGACCGTCGTACACGTCGATCTGCCAGGTCTGCGTGCCGTGCGTCTCGGGCAGCTTCACCGTCGCCGCGACGGTCGGCCGCTGCTCGGCGTCCGCCGGGAACGACCAGTACAGGTAGTCGCCGGTGGAGCCGGACGCGGTGGCCCGCCCGCCTTGTTCGATCTCCGTGGCCGTCCGGAACGAGGTGCCCGCCCGGGTGGGCACCCCGCCGTCGTCCGAGGCGCTCGGCGACGGCGTGGAGTCGGCGGCCGCCGGACCGGCGGCCAGCCCGAGCGCCAGCAGCGCGGCGCCCAGCACACGTGTGACAGTCATCAGTTCGTCCTCCAGACGGCGACCCGCCAGCGCGACAGCCAGCCCCACAGCAGACCGGCCACGAACCCGGCCAGCACCAGGGCGCCCAGCAGCCACCAGCCGCGGCCGAGGCCGAAGGCGGCCACGTCGGCCGCGTGCGACGGCCCGTCCACCACGTCCACGGTCAGTTCCAGCGGCAGACCCGGGGACGTCTTGACGCCCGCGGCGGCCGAGAAGGAGTTGGTGACCTGGAGGCACACGGTCTCCGCGGCCGCCGCGTCGTCGTCGCTCTCCGGCCTCGGGTACCGCAGGCCCGTGGAGATCGCGTCGGTGCGGCCGGTGCCCGCCGCCTCGCCGCGCACGATCTCCCGGCCGTGCAGGGTCACCGCCCGCAGCAGGACCCCGTAGTCGGGGGCGACCGCCCGGTCGTCGGCCACGCTGACCGAGGCGCGCAGCTCCTGGCCGGGGTTCACGTCGACCTTGTACCAGCGCTGCTGCCCGAACTCCTCGCGGTCCGTGTAGAGACCGGACTTCAGTGCCGGTGCCTTGGCGCACTCGGCGGCGCCCTCGGTGGCCACCGGCGTCACCACCGGATCGGCCGCCCGGTCGACCAGCTGACCCACCCGGTCGCTCAGTTCCTCCTTGTGCCGCACGGAGGTGTAGGTGCCGCCGGTCGCGTCGGCGATGCAGCTGAGCTGGTCGCGGGTCTTGGCGTCGGGGACGAGGCCGAGGGTGTCGATGGTCAGCCCGATGCCCTTGGCGGCTATCTCGCGCGCCACCTCGCACGGGTCCAGCGGCTGACAGGTGTCCTCGCCGTCGCTGATCAGGACGATACGGCGGGTGCCGTCACCGCCGTTCAGGTCGCCGGCGGCCTTCAGCAGCGCCGGGCCGATCGGCGTCCAGCCGGTAGGGGCCAGCGTGGCCACCGCGGTCTTCGCTTCGGTCCGGTCCAGCGGTCCGACCGGGTACAGCTGCGCGGTGTCCTTGCAGCCGGTCCTACGGTCGTCGCCGTGGTAGTTGGCGCCGAGGGTGCGGATGCCGAGCTCCACCTCCTCCGGCGTCGCGTCGAGCACCTCGTTGAAGGCCTGCTTCGCCGCCGCCATCCGGGTGCCGCCGTCGATGTCGCGCGCCCGCATGGAACCGCTGACGTCCAGCACCAGTTCGACCTTCGGGGCGGCCTGTTCCGTCTCGTCGGCGGCGGCCCCGGCGGGGAACGCGAGCCCGGCCGTCAGGGCGGCGAGGAGAGCGCAGACTCCCGCCGCCAGCCGTTGTCTTCTGATCATCGGCGGATCTTATTGATCTCAGGTGCCGGGCTCCAAAACGAGCGGGTTCGGCAGCGCCGTCCACTGGTCACCGGGGATCTCCGGGGACAGCCGCATCAGCGTCAGCGCCTTGGCCGGCAGCGGGCCTTCGCGCAGCGCGGCCAGGTCGGGCGTGTCCGGCAGCGCGGGCACGGCGGCCGCCAGTGCCGCCCCGAGTGCCGGGCCCGAGCCCGCCGTACCCGCTAGCGCTCCGGCCACCAGCGAGCCGAACAGCTTGCGACGCAGGGCCGTTTCGTCGTCCGTGACCAGGCGGCCGGTCAGCGCGGGCGGCGCGATGCCGTGCCGGGCCAGCCGGGCGGGGCTGATCCGGATGTCGGCGAGGTCCCGGTAGACCAGCCGCACCGGGGTGTTGTCCGCCGAGAGGATCACCAGCAGGTTCTGGCCGTGCGCCTCCAGGGCCACACCGAGGTCCAGCAGCCCCAGGCCCACCGTGAGCGCCAGCCGGGCGAAGTCCGCCAGCCAGGCGGGGGAGTCCGGCAGGCCGGTGCCGGGCAGCGCCGCCACCGGCAGCACCCGCTCGCCCGGGCGGGCGTAACCGGCGGGCGACTCCCGCAGCAGCGCGGCCAGATCGGGGGAGTGCGCGGTGACCGCGCCGAGCGTGCGGGTGATGTGCAGCAGCCCGCCGGTGCGGCCCGCCAGGTCCGCCGCGAACGCCGACAGGGCCGCCGCGACCTCGACCGAGTACCCGGAGATGTCCCGCACCGACGAGGTCAGCCGGGCGCTCAGCGCGGTCTTGACGTGCGGACCGCCGGGCAGTGCCAGCGTCCGCAGGGACAGCAGCGGGTGCGCGGCCCGCCAGGGGTCGTACGGCCGCTTGAGCACATGGTCCGCCTGCCAGGGGTGCACCGGCAGCAACAGCCGCTGCCCGTCGCGCAGTTCCTCCGGCCACTCGCCCGACAGCAGGCACTGGTCCGCCGGCACCGGTACCGCCCCCAGCTCCACCACCGGGCGGTGCTCCGGTGCGTAGGCGAGCTGGTCGGCCACCGAGAAACCGGGCCGGGAACGGCAGTTGGGGTGGTAGGGGTGCCCGTCGGTCACCCGCTGCTCCCACTCCCAGTCCCGTTCCGGCCAGGCCGCGGAGGTGTCCGCACCGGCCCGCGAGAGGGCCAGTGAGGCCGTGCTGTGCGCCAGTTCGGCCGCGAAGCCGGCGGCGTGCGGCACCGCGAGGCCGGCCATCAGCCGCGCCGGGTCGTCGTAGCGGTCCCGGCCGAGGCGCACGGACGTGACGTAGGCACCGGTCGCGTACGGGTCCGCGGGCGGCCCCTGCAGACTCCGGCCGTCGGCGAGCCGCAGCACCGGGCCCCGCGCCCCGCCGGCGCGGTGGGAGATCCACGGCAGCGGCTCGTACGCCAGAGCCCGCCACAGCCGGGTCAGCACCGCCGCGCGGGCACCGGGCAGCGCCGCCCGGTACCGCGGCAGCAGACCGGGCCGGACGGCGGCCAGCTCCTCGGCGAGTCCGGCCTCGGCGGTGGCTGAGTCGTACACGTTCGGCTCCTCGGGAAAGGGCAGCTCGGGGCACGATTGTGGGGTACGGCAGAGATACTGATCGCGACCGGCCCCCGGACCCGCCCGGCGGCCCGGCGGGACCGGCACCCCGACGACGGACGAATGGATCGCGTGGACCTCAAGCCTCCCAGTGACGCCGCAGGACGGCGCGCCGACGCGTACGCGTCCGCGCCCCTGCTGAACTGCCTGCTGCGCGAGGTCGCCGAGCCGCTGCCGGCCACCGGGGAACACCGGGTCCACCGCTTGCCCGGCACCGGCCGGCTGCTGCGGGTGCGGGCCGGCCGCCGGCCCGCCGATCCGGAGGTGCGCACGGCCGGGGCCTGGCACCGCCTCGGCCACACCGAGCTGGTCAAACTGGTCGCCGAGGAGCTGCGCCGGCACACCGGGCAGCCGGGCGACGACCTGCCCGCCGAGATGATCGACAGCCGGGAGGCCGTCGCCGCCCTGCTCGCCGCCCGCGCCCGGGCGGCGGCCCCCGCCGACCCCTATCTGCGCTCCGAGCAGTCACTGATCACCGGCCATCCCTGCCATCCCGCCCCGAAGGCGCGCGGTGGCGGCCCGGCCGCGGCCTGGCTGCCGTACGCCCCCGAGGCGCACGCCCGCTTCCCGCTCGCGCTGCTCGGTGTGCGCGCGGACCAGGTGGCCGAGGAGGGCGACACCCGTGCCCTGGACGCCCTCGGCACCGCCCCGCCGGGGTACCGGCTGCTGCCCGCCCACCCCTGGCAGCTCGACCTCGTCGCCCGCGACCTGGAACCCGCGCTCGCCGACGGCAGGCTGATCAGGCTCGGCACCACCGCCTTCGACACCTGGCCCACGGCGGCCGTCCGCACGGTGTACGAGCCCCGGCGCGACCTGTTCCTGAAGTTCAGCCTCGACGTGCGCATCACCAACGACATCCGCCGGCTGTGGCGCCACGACCTGCTGCGGCTGCGCCGTACCGACGCCGCCGTGGAAGGCGCGTTCGCCTCGATGGACCCGCCCGCCGCCTGGCTGTCCGACCGCGGCTACCGCACCGCCGCCTTCGCCTTCGAGGAACTGGCCGTACTCGTGCGGGACGGGCTGCGCGACGACCTCCTGCCCGCCGCCACCCCGCTCCTCGCCGCCGCCCTGGCCGAGGGCTTCGAGGGGAGCCCCCTGGCCGCCGCCGGCGACCCGGAGGCCTGGTGGGAGGCGTATCTGCGGCAGGTCGTGCCGCCCGCCCTGAGCGCGTTCGCCGAGCACGGTGTCGTCCTGGAGGCGCATCTGCAGAACACCCTGGTCGCGGTGGACCCGGCAGGCCTGCCCGTGCAGGCCCTGTTCCGGGACGCCGAGGGCGTCAAGCTGCTCCCGGAGGTCTCCCGGTCCGCAGGGTGGGAGCGGCTGGTGTACTGCCTGGTCGTCAACCACCTCACCGAGATCGCCGCGGCCCTCGCCGAGCACCACCCCGGACTCGACCCCTGGCCGACCGCCCGCCACGAGCTCGCCCGCCACGACCTGCCCGAGATTCCCGCGCTGCTCTCGGCGCCCACCCTCCCGGGCAAGACCAACCTGCTGTTGCGCTGGACCGGTGCGGACGGCGCCGCCGCCCGCTACCTGCCGCTGCCGAATCCGCTGGCCAACGGCTGACCCGGTCGGCCCCCGGGTAATTGCGGGACCTTCCCGCCGGTCGATTCGAGGCGGCCGGAACGGGCCGCGTCCGACTGGTTCCAGTTCCGCCTTATAGTGTCGCGTTCCACGAGTTCATGTGTTGCGTCGTCATTTGTTTCTTGGGAGTGGTCAGTTGACGGAGAACTGGCCGACGGTCAACCTGCCCACGGAGTCAGGTGCATCACGCCGCGAGGCCGTCCTGCGACGGGTGGTCCGCGTCGATCGGCATGCCTTGGAAGTCTCCGCCCTCCCCAGCCGCGACAAGCCACCCAGGGGAGCGAAGGCCCCCAAGGCCACACGGATCGCCGAACTCGGCTGCGGGCGAACGTCGTTCGCCCGCTAATGGCGGATGTCCGACAGCCGCGGCGACGCGCCACCACCGCCGAGCCGACATTTCCGGCGCAGACCGACTCCCCGCCGGCGAGGTCGCCTGCCGTGGACGCGGTGTGTGTGGGGACACGCCGTCCTCCGCCCGACGAGCGGCCGCAACCACGCGTGTGTCTCGGCATCGGACGAGATCTCGGCACAGGTGACCGCGGGTCGCGTCACTCATCCGCGGCCGGACCTCAGGGTGGGTTCACGGTCCCTGGTCTCGGTCCGGGCCTGGTCCACGACGACACCTGGTTCCTCCGGGACCTCCGGCCGCCGGGCGGTGCCCCGCCGCAGCCGGCCGGGATACCGGTAGAAGCGGTCCGGAAGAAAGACGGCGTCCGCGGCGATCATGGCGCCGGAGAAGAGCGGCAGGCCCAGCAGGAGCGCAATGCCCAGGTGCATACCCAACAGCATGGTCAGGACCGGGTATTTGAGCCTGCCGAACAGGACGAACGGAAAGCCCACCTGCAGCAGCACCGTCAGATAGCCGGCGAGGGTGAGCAGCAGGTCGTGCTTGTCCGCCATGAGAGAGAGCGCGGGCCAGGGCCGGAACAGCTCAAGATTCAGCACGTAATGGAGGGCGGTGCCGTTGCCCCAGGAGGCACCCTGCACCTTGTACAGGCCCGCTGCCCCGTACAGGAAGCAGACCTGGGCGGCGATGACGAGCATGCCGCAGTTGTGCAGCACGGCGACCACCGTCAGACGCGCGTCGCGGGCGTGGCGTCGGAATCCACCCGGTGCCCGGTCCGGCGCGAGCCGGGCAGCCTGGGGGGCGGATGCTCGGAGCCTGCTTCTGCGCGCGTCGAGGGACCAGCGTCGACCGCACGCGGTGAACACGAGGTAGAGGGCCATGAGGAGGATGAGGTTGTCCCCCCCGTCCGTCATGTAGATCGCCCTGGCGTGGAACGACGCCACCACGACCGCGAACAGGACGGACACCGCTCTGGTCCGCCAGCCCAGCATGAACAGTGCGGAGATGACGAGGGCTGTCGCGTAGCAGGCCTCGAAGTACCCCCGGCTGTCGGACAGGGTGAGGATGCTGGCCCAGCCGGTTTCGTCGAAGAGTTGCCTGGCCTGTGCCGGTGTCCAAGGAGAGCCTGGACCCCAGATCTCGTCGCGGTGGGGAAACTCGCGCAGCAGGAAGGCGAAGTAGAGGAACCCGTACCCGATGCGCAGCACCGCCGCGGCGTACAAGGAGACCGGCCGCTCCAGCAGGAGGGTCAGGAGTGTGGCGATACGGGACGTCACTCGCTGCGGCGTGGGCGTGAGTGCCCCCTCGGTACCGTGTCCGGGGCGCGGCGCAGTGACCGCCGCGACCGATGTCTGCTCAGCCTGCTGCATGGCCGGCCACCTTCCACCAGGGCAGATAACGGGTGTCGGTGGGCCGCGGTGCGGCCACGCCGGGACGGCGGCCGCCCACTGTGGCCGGTGCGGCGATGGGCAGACCGGTCACTCGCAGTTGGATGGACTCGAACGTGCCACGGCGATGGGCGGCGACGCGATCCGCCGCGATGTTGCGCAGGTACTCCTGGATCATCAGCGCGCGCTGCGAACGCGAACGGTCATCACCGCCGTGCGTTTCGAGGTACGAAGTCCAGGCCCGGCGCAGCATGTTCTGTGCTGTGTGGCTCGGGAAGGGGTCGTGTCTCACGGCGGACGTGTCGACGGCGGTCAGGTCGAACCATCCGCTGACCTGAACGGTGCCGTCCGGCGTGGTGTGCGCGGTCCTCGCGGAGATCTGCCGGTTGACCGACTCGGGCTCCGGCGCGAAGAGCCGCCAGTTCTGTTCGAACAACGGGAAGACCCAGGCGTCGACCTGCCGACTGTATTGCCGGGAGAGGGGATTCGGCGGTGCCACCTGCAGAAATACCAGGGCTACGTGTACCAGGGCCGTCGCCAGACAAAGAACCACGGTGATTCCCACTCCGGCCTTCAGGACCCTGGGCGGATCCGGAGAAGCCTCCACCACGGGCGGTCTCCCGCCCCTCCTCCGCGCGGTCGACGTCGTTCCGGCACCGGACCGGTCCGGTCCCTCCGCATCCGCTGATGCGGCGCCATACCGCATAGCCCCGTCCGGGCTTTCCGCCCCGACTTCTCTCACTTGGTTCTCCTGAGCTTTCGCCGACGGCGTGCGGCGGAATCGAGGACGATCCGTGCCGCACGCCGCCCGTCCTACTCACGCACGTGGGCGGCTGTCTCCGAGCGGTCACCCTGCCGGAGTGGTCCCTATTCGCTACGCAGGATCACAGTCGTAGCCGTCGTCCTTGCCGGGCTGGTCGGCATAGCCGTTGTGGTCATCGGGCTTGCATCCGTGACCATTCCCGCCGGTGGTGCCCGCGGTGGTGGTGCCCGTTGTCCCGGCGGTGGTGGTGCCGGTGGTGCCCGCGGTGGTGGTGCCCGTTGTCCCGGCGGTGGTGGTGCCGGTGGTGCCCGCGGTGGTGGTGCCCGTTGTCCCGGCGGTGGTGGTGC
>NZ_JBSFBX010000017.1:0-23539 GCF_053593175.1 Streptomyces sp. NPDC002386 | reverse complement strand
GGTGCCGGTCGTGCCCGCGGTGGTGGTGCCCGTTGTCCCGGCGGTGGTGGTGCCGGTGGTGCCCGCGGTGGTGGTGCCGGTCGTGCCCGCGGTGGTGGTGCCGGTGGTGCCCGCGGTGGTGGTGCCGGTCGTGCCCGCGGTGGTGGTGCCGGTCGTGCCCGCGGTGGTGGTGCCGGTGGTGCCGGCCGCGCACTGCGGCCGGGTGATGGTGTTGGTGTCCAGAGTCACGGCCCCGTTGCGGGCGAGCGCCCGCCCGTCGATGGTCGCGCCCGTCGTGGCGGTGATCGACGTCAGGGCCAGGATGTTGCCCACGAAGGTGGAGTCGGTGCCGAGGGCGGCAGAGCTGCCGACCTTCCAGAACACGTTGCACGGTGAGGCGCCGTTGACGAGAAGCACCCGGCTGGCGGACGCGGTCGTCAGACCCGAACCGATCTGGAACACCCACACGGCGTTGGGGTCTCCCTGGGCATCCAGGGTGAGGGTCCCTGTGAGGCCGAGGGTGGAGGAAGCGGTGTAGACGCCCGGTACCAGCGTCAGGCCACCGGCGTCCGCGGGGAGGGCCCCGTCTGTCGCCTGGCCGGCGGCGTCGTCATATGCCGCGACCAGGTCGGTCTTGGCCTGGGCGGCCACCGCGTCCGCCGAGTGCTGCGCCCCGAGCACCAGGCCCGGCGGGAAGCCGCTGATGGCCGTTCCCGGACTCACTCCAAGATCACCGGTGATCACTGAGGGACCGGTGTTGGTGACCGCGGAACCGGCCAGTACCGCGAAGCTGTCCGCCGTACCCAGAGGTACGGGTGTGGCGATGGCACTGGCCTGTGTGGGTGTCGTGGTGACTACGACAGCGGCGGTCGCCACGGCAACTAGCGCCGCGGTCCAGACCGACCATGCGCGCCGTAGCTGCGCGACGGGGGTATTCACCTTCATAGAAGGCCCACCTCCTTTGAGGGGGGTGGCTTGTCCGGCGATTCCCCAATTCTCGGAATCGCCAGTTTCTGCGGCTGGCATATTACTCAGGCACATGGATCGGACCTGGAGCCGTACGAGTGAATTCATCTCGCTCGGCTGGCCGATCTCCTCGGAAAGGAGTGATTTATGGGCTGGATGGCATATACGCCTGACTCGGATGGGCCATGCGGCAAATCCGCAGACCAGGCCGGTGAAAGGCGGGGAAACGGAGCAATCGCGCCCCCTGGAGGAGTGATACCCAACCCCGTTCGGGGAACGGGAACCTCATCAGCGCGTCGGAAAAGAGACCCCATAAGGTTCTCTCCCCCCGGGAGTGACACCCGACGGCATCGAAGTGAAGGTGCGCGCGAGAAGGCTCCGAAAGGCTCTGTTCGAGGCCAGGGACGTTAACCGCCCGCCGAGTTCTCGTAGACGCCCGCGCTCGACGAGCGGACTCCTCCGCTGTTGCCGCTACGGCACGTACGGGGACCCGCCGGGAGCGCTCCGGCCCTGAGCGGGCGACTGGCCGGCGTCCTCCCACTCGACAACGCAGCGAAACCCTCCAGCGTGACGAGCGGTAAGGCCGTCCTGCTCTGCGGCTCGGTGCCCTCGCCAACTGTCACGCTCGGTCACTATGCTCACATTCCTGCGGGAGACCGAGGCCCGCCTCCGACGTGGGTCGTGGATCGTAGTACGGCTAGAGAGAAGAGCGGCCAGAGAAATGCTGAGAGAGGTCACCGCGACCCGCTATGTCGAACCCCTGCGTTCCGGCGGCTCGGTGCCCGGTGTCGTGGAGGCCGACGACCTCGGCACCTACGTCGTGAAGTTCACCGGATCGGCTCAGGGGCACAAGGCCCTGGTCGCCGAGGTGATCGTCGGGGAACTCGCGCGGGCGCTGGGCCTGCGCTTCCCCGAGCTGGTCCTCGTCCACTTCGACCCGGCGATCGCCGCCGACGAGCCCCACCAGGAGGTCCGGGAGCTGCACGGCGCCAGCGCGGGCGTCAACCTGGGCATGGACCACCTGCCGGGCGCCGCGGACTTCACCCCGGAGGTCGCCGGGTCCTTCCCCGTGGACCCGCTGGAGGCGGGCCGGATCGTCTGGCTGGACGCCCTGACCGTCAACGTGGACCGCACGGTGCACAGCTCCAACCTGATGGTGTGGCCCACCCTCGGCACCGTGCCGCCGCGCCTGTGGCTCATCGACCACGGTGCCGCCCTCGTCTTCCACCACCGCTGGGACACCACCACCCCGGGCAAGCGGTACGACTTCCGCCACCACGCCCTCGGCCACTACGGCCCGGACGTCCTGGCCGCCGACGCGGAACTGGCGCCCCGCGTCACCGAGGAACTGCTGCGCGGGATCGTCGCCGAGGTGCCGGACGCCTGGCTGGCCGAGGACGCGGGCTTCGCGGCCCCCGACGACGTCCGGGCCGCCTATGTCGACTACCTGCTGCAGCGGGTGCGGCTGTCGGCCGACTGGCTGCCGACCGACTTCCCGGGCGCGGCGGAACTGGCCGCCGAGGAGACCGCGCGCGCGGCGCGGACGCAAGCGGGCCGCCCCGACTGGCTCAAGCGGGTACCCGACCTGCACGGCAGGCCAGGGGTCGAGCCGGACGGGGCGGTGCACTTCGGCTGACCGGTGGCCCCGGCCGGCCGCCGGGGCCACCGGGGCCGCCGGGTCCCGTCAGCCCTTCAGCCGCTCGTACGCCGGCAGGGTCAGGAAGTCGGCGTAGTCCTCGTCGAGGGACACCTGGAGCAGCAGGTCGTGCGCCTCCTGCCAGTGGCCGGCCGCGAAGGCCTCCTCGCCGATCTCCGCGCGGATGGCCGCCAGTTCCCCGGCGGCGACCTTGCGGGCCAGTTCCGGGGTGGCCTTCTCACCGTTCTCGAACTCGACGCCCGCGTTGATCCACTGCCAGATCTGGGAGCGGGAGATCTCCGCGGTGGCCGCGTCCTCCATCAGGTTGAAGATGGCGACGGCGCCGAGCCCGCGCAGCCACGCCTCGATGTAACGGATGCCGACCTGGACGGCGTTGACGAGTCCGGGATACGTCGGCTTCGCCTCCAGCGAGTCGACGGCGATCAGGTCGGCCGCCTCGACGTGGACGTCCTCGCGCAGCCGGTCCTTCTGGTTCGGCTTGTCGCCGAGCACCTTGTCGAAGGACTCCATGGCGATGGGGACCAGGTCGGGGTGGGCGACCCAGGAGCCGTCGAAACCGTCGTTCGCCTCGCGGTCCTTGTCCGCCTTGACCTTCTCGAAGGCGACCTTGTTGACCTCCTCGTCGCGCCGGGACGGGATGAACGCCGCCATGCCGCCGATCGCGTGCGCGCCGCGCCTGTGGCAGGTGCGGACGAGGAGTTCGGTGTACGCCCGCATGAACGGGGCGGTCATGGTGACCGCGTTGCGGTCCGGCAGGACGAACTTCGGCCCGCCGTCGCGGAAGTTCTTCACGATGGAGAAGAGGTAGTCCCAGCGGCCCGCGTTCAGCCCGGCGGCGTGGTCGCGGAGCTCGTAGAGGATCTCCTCCATCTCGTACGCCGCCGTGATCGTCTCGATCAGGACGGTGGCGCGGACGGTGCCCTGGGGGACCCCCACATGGTCCTGCGCGAAGACGAACACGTCGTTCCACAGGCGGGCCTCGAGGTGCGACTCGGTCTTCGGCAGGTAGAAGTACGGGCCCTTGCCGAGGTCCAGCAGCCGCTGGGCGTTGTGGAAGAAGTACAGGCCGAAGTCGACGAGCGCGCCCGGCACCGGCCGGCCCTCGGCGTCGACGAGGTGGCGCTCGTCCAGGTGCCAGCCGCGCGGGCGCATGACGACCGTGGCCAGCTCCTCGTCGGGGCGCAGGGCGTAGGACTTGCCGGACCCGGGGTCCGTGAAGTCGATGTTCCGGGTGTACGCGTCGGCCAGGTTGACCTGGCCGAGGACCACGTTCTCCCAGGTGGGCGCGGAGGCGTCCTCGAAGTCGGCGAGCCAGACCTTCGCGCCCGAGTTGAGCGCGTTGATGGTCATCTTCCGGTCGGTGGGGCCGGTGATCTCCACGCGCCGGTCGTTCAGCGCGGCCGGCGCCGGGGCGACCCGCCAGGAGTCGTCCGCGCGGATCGCGGCCGTCTCCGGGAGGAAGTCCAGGGTCGAGGTGCGGGCGATCTCGGCGCGGCGCTCCGCGCGGCGGGCGAGGAGTTCGTCACGGCGCGGGGTGAACCGCCGGTGCAGCTCCGCCACGAAGGCGAGCGCCGCGTCCGTGAGGACCTCCTCCTGCCGGGGCAGGGGCTCGGCGTCGACGATGGCCAGCGGAGACGGCGCTGGTGCGGACATGAGCTGTCACTTCCTTCAGCGGTGGCACCGGGTGCCAAGTGGCACGGAATGGACGAATCGCGCCCGCTGTGCGACCGGGCGCTTCTGAACAGTGGATACTAGTTTCCTCATTGTGGAACTTCAATGGTTTGTTGATGTCGAGAATCTCCGGGTCGAGGCAAGGTGGCGCTCGGTGCCATCCCGTTCACTCAAGGTGGCTCAGGTCCGCCTCGGTGTCGATGTCGTAGGGCTCGGCCACGTCCGCGCACTCCACCAGCCTGAGCGCCGCCGCGTGTTCGCGCAGGTAGGCGCGGGCCCCGCGGTCGCCGGTGGCGGACGCCGCGACGCCCGCCCAGTGCGCCGCGCCGAACAGCACCGGATGCCCGCGCACGCCGTCGTAGGCGGCCGAGACCAGCGAGTTCTCGCCCTCGTACGCGTCGAGCACCCGGGTCACCGCGGCCGTCCCGATGCCGGGCTGGTCGACCAGGCTCACCAGGGCCGCCGTCACCCCCGAACCGGTGAGTGAGCCGAGTCCGGCGCGCAGCGACGAGCCCATGCCCTCGGCCCAGTCGGGGTTGCGCACCGTGACGCAGCCGCTCAGGTCCGCCCGGTCCAGGACGTCGTCGGCCGCGGCGCCGAGGACCACATGGATCCGCCCGCACCCCGCCGCGCGCAGCACCCCGACCGCGTGTTCGACCAGAGGCCGCCCCCGGTGCTCCAGCAGCGCCTTGGGCCGCCCGCCGAGCCGTCTGCCGCCGCCCGCGGCCAGCAGCAGCCCGGCGACGCTCTCCTCGTGTCCGTCCCGGTTGTCCGTCATGCGTCCTGCATACCCGACGCGGGCCGCGCGGCCCGTGCCCCTTGGGCTGAATTTCGGTCCGCGTGGTGGCGCTCCCGGACGGCGTGGCGTTTACTGACCCGCGCACGACGGCGTGTGAGGGGGAGGGCTGTGTCGCGGAGCTTGGAGCAGAGGCCGGTGACCGGCGGCGACGAGGACGTGAGAGTGGCGGGACTGCGGACCGCGGTGTCCCGGCTGCGCCGCGAACTCGCCGCCCTCCCGGCGGATTTCCCCGACCGGGGGATAGCCGAGGACGAGCTTGCCGCGCTCGCGGCGATGGCCGCCGGCGGCGTGCCCGAGCCCCCCCGGCTGCGCCGCTCCCTGCTGCTGATCGCGGGCGCGATCGGCTCGGTCAGCGCGCTGACGCGCGGCCTGACCGAGGTCCGCGAGGCGGTGGACCTGTTCGGGGAGCCGCCGGGCAGGTGAGCCCCGGTGTCCGGCCGCGGCGCGTTCGGCGCCGGACGCGTCCGGAACCGGCGCCCGTCACGGCCGGACGGTGACCGCCCGGCGCCCGCGCCCTCGTACGGGCGGCCGCCGCACGGCTTCCGCCGGAGGCTCAGGCCCCCGAACTCGCCAGGGCCTCGGACAGCTCCACGGCGATGCCCCGCAGCACCGGAACGATCTTCTCGGTCGCGGCCTCGGTGACCCGGCCGGCCGGTCCGGAGATGGAGATCGCGGCGGCCGTGGGGGAGTCGGGCACCGGTACCGCGAGGCACCTGACGCCGATCTCCTGCTCGTTGTCGTCCACCGCGTACCCCTGCCGGCGCACGTCCTCCAGCGCCGCCAGGAAACCCTCCGGCGTGGTGATGGTCTTGTCCGTCGCGGCCGGCATGCCGGTCCGGGAGAGCAGGGCGCGCACCTCGTCGTCGGGGACACCGGCCAGCAGGGCCTTGCCGACCCCGGTGGAGTGCGGCAGCACGCGGCGCCCCACCTCGGTGAACATCCGCATCGAGTGCTTGGACGGCACCTGGGCGACGTAGACGATCTCGTCGCCGTCCAGCAGGGCCATGTTCGCCGTCTCGCCGGTCTCCTCCACCAGCCGGGCCAGATAGGGCCGCGCCCAGGTGCCGAGCAGCCGGGAGGCGGACTCGCCGAGCCGGATCAGCCGCGGGCCGAGCGCGTACCGGCGGTTCGGCTGCTGGCGTACGTAGCCGCAGGCCACCAGGGTGCGCATCAGCCGGTGGATGGTGGGCAGCGGCAGCCCGCTGGTCGCGGACAGTTCGCTCAGGCCGACCTCGCCGCCCGCGTCCGCCATCCGCTCCAGCAGATCGAAGGCGCGCTCCAGGGACTGGACCCCGCCGGCGGAGGACTTGGCGGAGTCGGTGGTGCTGGCGCTGGACGTCGGCACGGCACGTTCCTTTCGGGACTGGCGGGGAGGGCAGAAGCCTACCCGGCGGCCGGTTGACTCCCTGCTTGTACGTAGCTACGTTCTGCTCATCGGAATTCTAATTCCGCTTTGTGGAAACGTCCAGAGCTGCTGCCCCCGCGACGCTGTTCAGAAGTGTGCCCCTTGACGACGGGGGAGCGGGAGTGAAGACTCCTTCAACAGAACGTTGAAGTCCGTTACATGGGTGTAAATCCCGTATCCGGGACGTGAACGGCGGCAGAGAGAGGGGTCCGGGTGTCCGACGCTGAACTGGTGCTGCGCTCGACGCGCGTCATCACACCGGAGGGGACGCGGGCCGCCACGGTCACCGTGTCCGCCGGCACCATCACGGCCGTACTGCCGTACGACGCCCAGGTGCCGGCCACCGCACGCCTGGAGGACCTCGGCGACCACGTGCTGCTGCCCGGCCTCGTCGACACCCACGTGCACGTCAACGACCCCGGCCGCACCGAGTGGGAGGGCTTCTGGACGGCGACGCGCGCCGCCGCGGCCGGCGGCATCACCACGCTCGTCGACATGCCCCTCAACTCCCTGCCGCCGACCACCACCGTCGCGAACCTGCGGGTCAAGCAGGAGGTCGCGGCGGACAAGGCGCACATCGACGTCGGCTTCTGGGGCGGCGCCCTGCCCGGCAACGTGAAGGACCTGCGCCCGCTGCACGACGCCGGTGTCTTCGGCTTCAAGGCCTTCCTCTCCCCGTCCGGCGTCGACGAGTTCCCGCACCTCGACCAGGAGCGGCTCGCTCGCTCCCTGACCGAGATCGCCGGCTTCGACGGCCTGCTGATCGTGCACGCCGAGGACCCGCACCGGCTGGCCGCCGCCCCGCAGCACGGCGGCCCCCGGTACGCCGACTTCCTCGCCTCCCGTCCCCGCGCCGCCGAGGACTCGGCCATCGCCGCCCTGACAGCGCAGGCGAAACGCCTCGACGCGCGCGTGCACGTGCTGCACCTCTCCTCCAGCGACGCGCTCCCGCTGATCGCCGCCGCCCGCGCCGAGGGCGTCCGCCTCACGGTGGAGACCTGCCCGCACTACCTGACCCTGACCGCGGAGGAAGTCCCCGACGGAGCCAGCGAGTTCAAGTGCTGCCCGCCCATCCGCGAGGCCGCCAACCAGGACCTGCTCTGGCAGGCCCTCGCCGACGGCACCATCGACTGCGTCGTCACCGACCACTCGCCCTCCACCGCCGACCTGAAGACGGCCGACTTCGCCACCGCGTGGGGCGGCATCTCCGGCCTCCAGCTCAGCCTGCCGGCCGTGTGGACCGAGGCCCGCCGGCGCGGTCACGGCCTGGAGGACGTCGTCCGCTGGATGTCCACCCGGACGGCCGCCCTGGCCGGCCTGACCCGCAAGGGGGCCATCGAGCCCGGCCGCGACGCCGACTTCGCCGTGCTCGCCCCCGACGAGACCTTCACCGTCGACCCGGCCGGCCTGCAGCACCGCAACCGGGTCACCGCCTACGCCGGCCGCACCCTGCACGGCGTCGTGAAGTCCACCTGGCTGCGCGGCGAGCGCATCGCCGCGGACGGCGAGTTCACCGAACCGAAGGGGCGACTGCTGACCCGTACCCCCTGATTCCCCCGGCCCCGCGACCGCGGCGGCCGACCGACGAAAGGAAACCCTGATCACAGTGACGGCGACTGCGAGCTTCACCGGCGACGCGAACCCCTACGGAGGAGGCGACCCCTACGCGGACTACCGCACCACGGACTTCCCCTTCACCCAGTACGCCGACCTCGCCGACCGGCGGCTCGGCGCCGGCGTCATCGCCGCCAACGACGAGTTCTTCGCCCAGCGGGAGAACCTCCTGGTGCCCGAGCGGGCCGAGTTCGACCCCGAGCACTTCGGGCACAAGGGCAAGATCATGGACGGCTGGGAGACGCGGCGCCGGCGCGGCGGCTCCGCCGGGCACCCCTGGCCTACGGACGAGGACCACGACTGGGCGCTGGTCCGGCTCGGCGCGCCCGGCGTGATCCGCGGGATCGTGGTCGACACCGCCCACTTCCGCGGCAACTACCCGCAGGCCGTCTCCGTGGAGGGCACGTCGGTGCCCGGCTCCCCGTCCCCGGAGCAGCTGCTGGGCGACGACGTGAAGTGGACGACGCTCGTCCCGCGCACCGAGATCGGCGGCCACGCGGCCAACGGCTTCGCCGTCTCCGCCGAGCAGCGCTTCACCCACCTGCGGGTCAACCAGCACCCCGACGGCGGCATCGCCCGCCTGCGCGTGTACGGCGAGGTCGTCCCGGACCCGGGGTGGCTGGAGGCGCTCGGCACCTTCGACGTCGTCGCGCTGGAGAACGGCGGCCGGGTCGAGGACGCCTCCGACCTCTTCTACTCCCCGGCCACCAACACCATCCAGCCCGGCCGCTCCCGCAAGATGGACGACGGCTGGGAGACGCGCCGCCGCCGCGACCGGGGCAACGACTGGATCCGCTACCGGCTGGCCGCCCAGGCGCGGATCCGCGCCGTCGAGATCGACACGGCGTACCTGAAGGGCAACAGCGCCGGCTGGGCCTCGGTGTCCGTCAGGGACGGCGAGGACGGCGAGTGGCGGGAGATCCTGCCCCGCACGCGCCTCCAGCCCGACACCAACCACCGCTTCGTCCTGCCGGAACCGGCCGTCGGCACCCACGCGCGCGTGGACATCTACCCCGACGGCGGCATCTCCCGCCTCCGCGTCTTCGGCACCCCGACCGAGGAGGGCGCCACCGCCCTCGCCGCCCGCCACCAGGAACTCGCCGGCTGACCTGCCGCCACCCGCGCGCACCTCGTCACCGGGCGCGCACCTCGTCTCATCGGGCGCGCACCCCGGCGGAAGACGCGCGACGGCATGCCCGGCCGCCATAGCCGGGCAGTGGCGGCAGGCGCGCGGCGGCCCATCCGGCGACCGACGCCAGGGCAGCGGCGTCAGCTGCGCGGGGCGTCTCGGCACCCGCCAGGGCAGCGGCGGCACGGGTGCGGTGACGTATTCAGCGGCCCCGCCCGGGCAGCGGCGGTACGCGTACGAGGGCGTGTCCAGCGGACCCCGCCGGGCGACGGCGGCCGGCGCGCGGGAGCGTGTCCAGCGGTTCGTGGCCGGTGCTCGGCGTCGGTACGCGCGCGTGGGGCGCACCGGTGGGAGCGTGCCGGTGCGCCCGCGCGCCGTCTCAGGCCGCGTGCCCCCCGTCCACGGAGAACTCCGCGCCGGTGACGTAGGCCGCGTCCGGGCCCGCCAGGTGGGCCACCGTCGCCGCCACCTCGTCGGCCGTCCCGAAGCGGCCCAGCGCGGTCATCGCCGCCTGCGCCGCCGCGTACGGGCCGTCCGCCGGGTTCATGTCCGTGTCCGTCGGACCCGGATGGACGATGTTCGCGGTGATCCGGCGTCCGCCCAGCTCCCGGGCGAGGGCCCGGGTCAGACCCACCAGGGCGGACTTGCTCATCGCGTACAGGGTCCCGCCGGGCCCCGGCACCCGCTGCGTCATGCAGGTGCCGACGGTGACGATGCGCCCGCCGTCCGCCATCACCGCGGCGGCCCCCTGCGACGCCAGGAACACCCCGCGCACGTTCACCGCGAGCACCCGGTCGACGTCCGCCGTGGTCAGCGTGTCCAGCGGGCCCAGCAGACCCACGCCCACGTTGTTCACCAGCACGTCGAGACCGCCGTACGCCTGCGCCGCCCGGCCCACCGCGCCCGCCGCCTCCCGCGGGTCGGCGGAGTCCGCGCGCAGCGCCACCGCCCGGCGCCCCAGCGCCTCCACGGCCCGCACCACCGCCTCCGCCGCCTCCTCGCCGTTCACATAGGTCACCGCCACGTCCGCACCCGCCCGCGCGAGCCGCAGCGCGACCGCCGCCCCGATACCCCGGCTGCCGCCGGTCACCAGGGCCACCTTGCCGTCGAGAGATCCGTTCGTCGTCATGCCCCCATCCCAGCCGCCGCGGGCGCCCCGCACCGGCGGCGTACGGACATCGACCTCGTCACACCCGGAACTCTTCGCTCCATCTCCCGCGTTCTCCCCGCGTGACCCTTCAGCAAGAGATCGTCGGCAACGCCATGCAGATGGCGGTCGTCAACCTGCGCCCCGGCCAGACCGTGTACTGCGAGGCCGGGAAGTTCCTGTTCAAGACGGTGAACGTGACCATGGAGACCCGCCTGTCCGGCCCGTCGGGCAACGGCGGCCGGCAGCAGAACGGCTCCGGCGGCATGGGCGGCGTGCTGCGCCAGGCCATGGGCACGGCCATGCAGGTCGGCCAGCGCATGCTGGCCGGTGAGTCCCTGGCCTTCCAGTACTTCACCTCCCAGGGCGGTGAGGGCACCGTCGGGTTCGCGGGCGTGCTGCCCGGCGAGATGCGCGCCCTGGAGCTGGACGGCACGCGCGCGTGGTTCGCCGAGAAGGACGCCTTCGTGGCCGCCGAGTCCAGCGTCGACTTCGGCATCGCCTTCCAGGGCGGCCGCACCGGCATGAGCGGCGGCGAGGGCTTCGTCCTGGAGAAGTTCACCGGGCACGGCACGGTGATCATCGCCGGCGCGGGCAACTTCATCGACCTGAACCCGGCGGACTTCGGCGGCCGCATCGAGGTCGACACCGGCTGCGTCGTCGCCTTCGAGGAGGGCATCCAGTACGGCGTCCAGCGCGTCGGCGGACTGAACCGGCAGGGCGTCATGAACGCCGTGTTCGGCGGCGAGGGCCTGTCCCTGGCCACCCTGGAGGGCAACGGCAGGGTGATCCTGCAGTCCCTCACCATCGAGAGCCTCGCCAACGCCCTGAAGAAGGCCCAGGGCGGCGACAAGCAGGGCCCGACCGGCGGACTGTTCTCCACCCACACCGGCTGAACCGATGAGTTCCGGGTGCCGGCGGGGTCCGACCTGAGGACAACGGACCCCGCCCGAGGAAGAAGGCACCCGTCATGGGCAAGCTCGTCTCCACCATCTTCGTCAGCCTCGACGGCGTGTACCAGGCGCCCGGCGGCCCCCAGGAGGACACCAGCGGCGGCTTCGACCAGGGCGGCTGGACCTTCCCGTACGGCGACGAGGACTTCGGCCGCTTCGTCACCGAGTCCTTCGGCCGCGCCGGCGCCTTCCTGCTCGGCCGCCGCACGTACGAGATCTTCGCCTCCTACTGGCCCAGGAGGACCGACCCCGCCGACCCGGTCGCGGGCCCGCTCAACGCCCTGCCCAAGTACGCCGTCTCCGCCACCCTCGATGCACCGGGGTGGTCCGGCACCACCGTCGTCTCCGGCGACCTCGCCAAGGAGGTGGCCGCCCTCAAGGAGCGCACCGAGGGCGAACTCCAGATCCACGGCAGCGGCGCCCTGCTCCGCTCCCTGGTGGACCTGCGGCTGGTCGACACCCTGCACCTGCTGACCTTCCCGGTCGTCCTCGGCGCCGGCCGCCGGCTGTTCACGGAAGGCGCCGTCCCCACCCGCTTCGCGCACACGGGAGGCCGCGTCACCGCCTCGGGCGTCTCCATCCAGAGCTACGACCTGCTGGGCAGCCCCGAGTACGGCTCGTTCTGACCGCCCCGGGAGGCGGAGGGCACCCCGGCGCCAGGGATCTGGCCCGAAGACCGTCCCGCCGGTACGGTGATCTTTCCCCGTGCGAGCCGCCGACGTCCGCGCACCCACTCGGAAGACCGGGAGAGCCGCCCCGATGTCGTCGATCGCCGTACCCGGCGCCCTCGCGCCCCGCCGCGCCTGGCACACCGACCTGCCCGTGCTGCTCGTCGCGGTCTGCTGGGGCGCCAGCTACCTCGCCGCGAAGGACATCACCACCGCGCGAACGGTGCTCGCCGTCCTGGGCCTGCGGTTCGCTCTCGTGCTGCCGGCGCTCGCGGCCGCCGGACTGCGCTCCCTGCGCGCCCTGACCGCCGCGCAGTGGCGCGGCGCCGCCCTGCTGGGGCTGATCCTCAGCGGTGTCTTCCTGCTGGAGACGTACGGGGTCGTGCACACCTCGGCCACCAACGCAGGTCTGATCATCAGCCTCACCATGATCTTCACCCCGCTCGCCGAGGCCGCGGTCACCCGCACCCGGCCCACCGCCGACTTCCTCGGCGCCGCGGCCCTGTCGGTGCTCGGTGTCGTCCTGCTCACCCAGGGCGGTGGCTTCACCCGGCCGTCCTCCGGCGATCTGCTGATGCTGCTCGCCGCGCTCGTGCGCACCCTGCACGTCCTCGTCATGTCCCGGCTCCGCGCGGTGCGCGGCGCGGGTGCCCTGCCGCTCACCACCGTCCAGCTCGGCACCGCGGTCGCCGTCTTCGCGGCCCTGTCGGCCGGGACCGGCGCCCCCGCACCCTGGGCCGCGGCGTCCGGCTTCGGCCCGCGCGAGTGGGCCGGTCTGCTGTTCCTGTCCGCCCTGTGCACGCTGTTCGCGTTCTTCGTGCAGATGTGGGCGGTCCGCCGCACCTCGCCGTCCCGGGTCAGCCTGCTGCTGGGCACCGAGCCGCTGTGGGCCGCGACGGCCGGCATCGCCCTGGGCGGAGAACGGCTCGGGACGCTCGGAGTCGTCGGCGGCGTACTGGTGCTCGGCGGCACGGCCTGGGGCCG
This sequence comes from Streptomyces sp. NPDC002386, assembly GCF_053593175.1. Classification (NCBI taxonomy): domain Bacteria; kingdom Bacillati; phylum Actinomycetota; class Actinomycetes; order Kitasatosporales; family Streptomycetaceae; genus Streptomyces; species Streptomyces sp. NPDC002386. Next base: position 10,567 of record NZ_JBSFBX010000017.1, on the reverse strand, counting down.
CCGGGCGGCGGACTGACGCAGCGCCCGCCGTCGCCCCCGGACCTCCCCGGGACCGCGCCTCACCTCTGAACGCGGTGGTCGGGTGCGGAAGTTGCCAGTCGCCGGGCGATCTGGAAACGTCGGCCGTCCATTGGCGCCATCCCTCAGTGGGCGCGGGGAAGCGGGGGTTTCCCGGAGGATCGGCGGGGTTCCAGGGTGTACGGAGAGACGGGCAGTGACGGCGCGGAGCGCGCTTCCTCGACCGGGACGACGGTGACGGAGGGCGAGCCGGACCGGGCTCTCACGTTCCTGCGGGAGCGGCTGGCCGAGGGCCGTACCGGGCCGGGCCGGCTGATCCTGGTCAGCGGGGGAGTAGCGAGCGGCAAGACCCGGCTGCTGGACGAGTTCCTCGACGGCGCCGTACGGGAGGGCGTGCGCGCGCTCGGCGCCACCGGGTCCGCGGACGAACGGGACCTCGCCGGCGGCGTCATCGACCAGCTGCTCGCCGGCCCGGACCTGCCCCCGACCGCCGCCGAGGAGGCCGCGCACACCATGGCCGCCTGCGCGGACACCGGCCGCCGCCGTGCCGTCGGCGAGTCCGGTGCCGCGTCCCCGGACCTCACCCACGCGGTGTGGCGGCTCGCCAAGGCGCTCCTGGCAGCGGCCCGGGAACGGCCTACGGTCCTCGTCGTCGACGACGTGCACCTCGCGGACAGCGCCTCCCTGATGCTGCTCACGCACCTCCAGCGCAGACTCCGCCCGACGCGGCTGACCATGGTGCTCGCCCTCCGGGACACCGCGAGTCAGGGGGACCGTGCCCCACGGCTCGACCGCCACACCGTGTTCACCCGTCACCCGCACCACCACCTCCGGCTCGCCCCGCTCACCGAGAGGGCTGTGCGCGACATGCTCGACGGCCACGCGGGCGACGGCGCGGCGGCCCGGATCCACCACCTGGCGGCGGGCAATCCGCTCCTGGCCGGCGCCCTGGCCGAGGACTGCCTCACCACCGGTGACATCGGTGCCGTCCCGGCGGCCGGCGGCGCCTTCACCCGCGCCCTGGCCTCCTACCTCGACCGCTGGGACCTGCCGCTGACCGAGGTGGCCGGCGTCCTCGCGGTCCACGGCGGCCGGGTAGCCGCGCCGCTCCTCGCCGCCCTCGTGGGCATCGAGCCCGGTGTGGCCGGCGCGGCCCTCGACGCGCTGACCCGCTCCGGGCTGCTGGCCGACGGCCGGTTCCGGCACGCCGCGGTCGAGTCGGCGGTCCTCGCCGGGCTCCCGCCCGAGGCCCGTACCGCCGCCCAACTGCGCTCGGCGGAGGCCAAGTTCCGGCAGAGCGCACCACCGAGGGAGGTGGCGGCCCACCTCGTCGCCGCCGGATCGGCCCCGGCGCACTGGACGGTGCCCGTGCTGCGCGCGGCGGCCGGGCAGGCCGCCGCGGACAACGACCCGGACTTCGCCGTGCAGTGCCTGGAACTGGCCCTCACCGCCGCGGACACGACCGCCGGCAAGCGGCTCGTGCTGGCCGAACTGGCCCACCACACCTGGCGCATGGCACCCTCGGCGAGCAGACGGTACCTCCAGGCGCTGCGACGGCTCCCGGCCGACGACAGCACGCCGCCCACCCGGACCGAAGCGGCCGCCGCGGCACGGCAGGCCCTTTGGGAGGGCGACGAGCCGGGCTGGCGGGCGAGCCGGCGGACCCTCGCCGCCATGGCACCCGACTCCCGGACCGGGACCGGCCTCCACCTCGCCCACACCTGGTGGTTCGGGCCCGGCGAGGACGGTTCACCCACCCAGGCGGAGTCCGCCGTACCCTCCGGGCCGGACGTGCCCGCGGAGTTGTCCGCCGACGACCCGTGGCGGCTCGCCGGCACGGCCCTCTCGGGCATCTGGGCCCGGCCCGGCGACCCCGCGTCGACCGACGCCGCCGAACGCCTCCTGCGCAGTTGCCGGCTCGCCGACGACACCCTCGAAGCCCTGATGACCGCGGTGCTGGCGCTGGTCCACGCCGGCCGGACGCGGGACGCCGAGACCTGGTGGCGCTCCCTGAAGGCCGAGGCCGACCGGCGTGGCGCGGTGACCTGGCAGGCGGTGCTCACCGGCATGTGGTCCTCGGCGGTCCTCCGCAGCGGTGACGTCTCCTACGCGGCCGATCTCGCCCGGCACGCGCTCAGCCTGCTCCCGGCCGAGGACTGGGGGGCGGCGATCTGCGACCCGCTCGGCACGCTGCTGCTCGCGTGGACGGAGGCCGAGGAGTACGAGCGAGCCGCCGACCTGCTGACGCACCCACTGCCGGACGGCGTGCTGCGGACACTGCCCGGCGTCCGGTTCCTCAGGGCCCGCGGGCACTACCTCCTGGCCACCGGCCAACTGCTCGCCGCGGTGGCCGACTTCTCCGAGTGCGGCCGGCTGCTCACGGCCCTCGGCACCGATCTGCCGGCCGTGGCGCCCTGGCGGGCCGACCTCGCGGCGGCCCGGCTCGCCCTCGGCGACGAGGGAGCCGCCCGGCGGCTCGCCGCCGGGCAGCTGGCGCTGGCCGCCGAGACGGACGGCTGCACCCGTGGTCTGGCCCTGCGGGTGCTGGCGCTCACGGGGGACCCGGGAGAGCTGCGCGGAACGCTGCGGCAGGCCGCCGGGGAGTTCACCGAGTGCGGTCACCGCTGGGAGGCCTACCGGACGTCACGCATGCTGGACCGGGTGCCCCAGCGCCGCGCCGCCGCGCAGGCACCCCGGGCTCCCGGACCGGAGCGTGGCGCGGGGTCCCGCAGCGTGGCGTCGGTGTCGGTGCTGCCCCGCCTGTCGGCGACCGCGCGCACCGAACCGGAGAGCAGCGGCGCGGACACGCTCAGCACGGCGGAACTGCGCGTCGCCGAACTCGCCGCGCTGGGCCGGACGAACCTGGAGATCAGCGGCAGCCTGTCCATCACGGTCAGCACCGTCGAACAGCATCTGACCCGTGTGTACCGGAAACTGGGCATCAGGGGCCGCTCCCAACTGGCCGCGCACCTCGCCCCCCGGGAATGATCCCGGGGCTCAGCGGACGGAGCCGAGTGCCCCGCGGCGGCACGGCCACGAGGCTCGCGGCGGCACGGCCGCGACGCCCGGGGCGGCACGGCCGCGAGGCCCGGGGCAGCACGGCCACGAGATCCGTACCGGCAAGGTCCGCACAACGAGATGCGGCCGGCCCGCCAGGGACCGGCCGCACGCGCGCGTGGGCTCCGGTCAGTTCGGACCGGACGGTTCGGGCACCGTCCCGTGCAGCTCCAGCGTGCAGCACTTCGCGCCGCCGCCCGCCTTGAGCAACTCGGTGGTGTCGACGCCGATCGGCTCGAAACCGCGTTCCCGCAACTGGGCGGCGAGCCGGGTGGCCGCCGTCGGCAGCAGCACGTGACGGCCGTCCGAGACCGCGTTGAGGGCGAACAGACAGGCCTCGTCCTCGGTGGCGGTGATCGCGTCGGGGTAGCGCTCCGCGAGCAGTTCCCGGCTCTCCGGGGCGAACGCCCGCGGCAGATACATGACTTCCTCGTCATCGAGGACGGCGATCGCCGTGTCGAGGTGGTAGAAGCGCGGATCCACCAGGCGCAGGCTCAGCACCTCCCTGCCGAAGAAGGCACGCACCTCGTCGTGCGAGGCGGGGTCGCTGCGGAACCCCTGGCCGGCCAGGATGAGCTTGCCGGCGGTCAGGAAGTCGCCCTCGCCCTCGTTGGCCACGGTGGCCTGGCGTACGTCGTGGTAGCCGCGGTCGCGGAACCAGTCGAGGTAGGCGGGAGCCTCACCGGCCCGCTCCGGGTGGCGGAACCGCGCCACCAGCGCACGGCCGCCCGCCGCGATCGCGCCGTTCGCGGCGAACACCATGTCGGGCAGACCGGGCACCGGCTCGATCAGCTCGACGGTGTGCCCCAGGTCGACGAGCAGGCCGTGCAGCCGCTGCCACTGGGAGACGGCCAGATCGCCGGAGGTCGGCTGCCCGGGGTCCATCCACGGGTTGATGGAGTAGCGGACGTCGAAGTGGGTCGGCGCGCACAGCAGGTAATGCCGGCGTCGTGCGGATCTGGGGATACCAGGCACGCGTGAGGGGCCCTTTCTGGGATGCCCGGAGGTCTTCCGCGCGGATCGGAACCAGGGTCGGAAACCGCCGGAAGGCCCGGTTCGGGCCGGTGTGGGGCGAACCGGGCCTTCCGGTGGCCGGGGGATCAGACGACGGCGCCGCCGCTGTCCGCCTCCATCGCCACCCGCAGGCTCCTGGGGCGCATGTCCGTCCAGTTCTTCTCGACGAAGTCCAGGCATTCGGCCCGGCCCTCCTCGCCGAACACGACCCGCCAGCCCTCGGGGATCTCGGCGAACGCCGGCCACAGCGAATACTGATCCTCGTCGTTGACGAGCACGAAGAACCGGCCGGACTCGTCGTCGAATGGGTTCACGCTCATGATGCCTCTCCGCGGGATGATGCGAATTGTCCGAGTGAAGGGGTTCGGCTGGATCATCCGCCGAATCAGGGCGGTTGGAATCGCGGCCGGGTGAAATCGCGGTCCGGCTGAATTCGAGTCAGGCTGGGCCAAGTCGAGTCGAACCGCGGCCGGACGGCTGACGAAGTCCGGCTGAACAGAAGTCGGACTCGGCGTAAGACCGGCTGAATTGAAGTCAGGTCGGTGGGCGACGGGCGGGCACCGGCTGAAACCCGCCGGTTAAACGGAAGTTATCCGAACGCGTCGGTCCAGGGCCATAGCGAAGCTCTGCCAGTCGTCGGCCCGCCGCCGGGCCATCTCCGCGACGGCCGGCGCGCAGTGGCTGGGCACGGACTCGGCGATCGCCGACCACTCGCCCTCGTTGCTGCCCAGCGCCTCCAGCCAGCGCAGCAGCGTGCGGCCCGACTCCGACATCCGCAGCGACGGATCGGTACGCAGCCGGCTCAGCTCGACGGCGGAGGGCCGCCGGGCCCGCGCCGCCCGGGCCGGCAGGGGGCGGACCGGCTGGGCCGGCCGGACGGGCTGCGCCGTGCCGCCCTGCCGCTCGCGCTGCTTCGGCGGCACCGGGTCCTCGCCGCGCAGCAGCCGGTTGCGGACGTCCTTGGCGGTGGTGGCGGAGATCTCGGCCAGCCGCGCGACCTCACGGGTGCTGGCGTCGGGGTTCTGCCGGAACAGTTCGCTGGCGCGCAGCCGGCCCTGCATGGCGTTGAGCGGGTAGCTCTCGTTGTCCCGGCCGATCCGGCTCGTCAGCTGGGGGAGCTTGTCGCCCTCCCGCCGCCGGATGGCACCGACCGTCTTGTCGGAGATGCCGACCAGCCCGGCGATCGACCGGTCCGACCACTCGGGGTGGTAGTTGATGATGCGCAGGGCCGCGTTCTTGCGGTCGGCCAGCGTCAGGGGCAGGCCGTGCGCGCTGTTCAGCCGTACCGACAGGACGAACGCCTCACGCTCGTCCCCGTCGAAGTACCGCACGGCGATCGTCGTGGCGCCCCGCCGCTGGGCCGCGCGCAACCGGTGCATGCCGTCGATCACCCGCAGGGTGTCGCGGTGCACCAGGATGGGAGGGAGTTCGGAGTCGGTCTCGGAGAGCACCTGGATGTGCTCGTCCACCTCCGTGAGCCGCGGGGAGTTCGCCGGCAGCAGCGAGGCGATCGAGACGGTGACGATGTCACTGTCCCGGATGTCGCGGACCTCGCTCAGCCGGGGTCGTGCGGCGACCCGGTTCTGCCGCAGGGAACTTACGTATGTGACGCCCAATGTGTTGCCCCCGTTTCGAAACATCGCGGACCCCCGTCTGCCGTCGGAGGTGTGCGGACCTCCGGCGCCCTGCCGGCCGCCTGGCGCCGAGATCGTCCCGCCAGCCGTGAGTAAAACAGCGAGTTCCGGACTCCGCGATCCGCTCTGCGCCCCTCGACTCCTAGTTGAGCGGGGGGTGGTACGCCGTCTACGACTTTCGTCTCATTGTGCGGACCGGACGGAACCGTGCCTTCGTGCCGGCGCCGGCGGCCGGCGTTGGCCGGAACCGGGTGGTGGCCCGGCACCCGCCGCCCGGTGCTCGGCACGGTCACCGCCGGCTCCGCGAACGCCCGCCCGGTACCGTCTCGCGCCGGGCCGGGTACCGGCACCGGCGCGATGGCCGATCCCCGCCGCCGGGGACGCCCCGGCCGACCGCGGAATATCCGCATGCGGCCGTCAACTCATCTGTGGCAGACAGGACTTGCCGTCGCCGGTCGCGCCGTCGCGATATTGCTCGAATACCGCGGGCGCCCTAGCTTGGCTGCGCCGGGCGGCCGGCCCCGGGCGGTCCGCTCCCGTCGGCCGACCGGAGTTCGTGAGGCGGACCCACTCTCGGCGAGCCGTCCGTCCATCCCCCTCGCACCGTGCGGCAGGTGCCTTCGCAGGCCATCCAGCGTCCGTCGATGAGGTCGACGAGAAGATGAGGACAACATGACAAGCGCGCCCTCGGCCAACGCGATCGAGGTGGCCGGGCTCCGGAAGGCGTTCGGCCCGCAGACGGTGCTGGACGGCATCGACTTCGAGGTTCCCGCCGGCACCGTGTTCTCCCTGCTGGGCCCGAACGGCGCCGGCAAGACGACCACCGTGCAGATCCTCACCACCCTGATCGGCGCGGACGCCGGGCAGGCCCGGGTGGCCGGTCACGATCTGGCCCGCGAGCCCCGTGCGGTGCGCGCCGCGATCGGTGTCACCGGCCAGTTCTCCGCGGTCGACAAGCTCCTCACCGGCGAGGAGAACCTGCTGCTGATGGCCGATCTGGCGCATCTGGGCAAGCGGGAGGGGCGGGCGCGGACGGCCGAACTGCTGGAGCGCTTCGACCTGGTGGACGCCGCCCGCAAGGCCGCGACCCACTACTCCGGCGGCATGAAGCGCCGGCTCGACCTGGCGATGAGCCTCATGGGCCGGCCCGCCGTCATCTTCCTCGACGAGCCGACGACCGGCCTGGACCCGCGCAGCCGGCGCACCATGTGGCAGCTGGTCTCCGAGCTGGTGGCGGAGGGCACCACGATCTTCCTCACCACCCAGATGCTCGACGAGGCGGACCACATGGCCGACCGGATCGCCCTGCTGGACGGCGGCCGGCTGGTCGCCGAGGGCACCCCGGACGAGCTGAAGAAGCGCGTGCCCGGCGGCTACGTGACGCTGACCTTCGCCAACCAGCAGAGCCTGGACGCCGCCCGCGGCATCCTCGGCGATCCGAGGAGCAACGGCGACCTGCTCTCGGTGGACGTGCCCAGCGACGGCAGCGTGGCCTCGATCAAGGGCCTGCTCGACAAGTTCGGTGACCAGTCCATCGACGTCGACAACCTCTCCATCCACTCCCCGGATCTCGACGACGTGTTCTTCGCGCTCACCGGCCGCGGCGCCGACGAGGCCGACGCACAGGAAGCGACCATCTGATGAGCGCCATCGGCTACGCGGTGTCCGATTCGACGACCATGATCCGCCGGGTGCTCCGGCACACCCGGCGCAACCCGTCGACCCTGCTGATGTCGATCACGCTGCCGCTCGTGCTGCTGTGCCTGATGAACTACGCCTTCGGCGGCGCGCTGAACGTCGGCGGCGGACGCTACATCGACTACCTCATCCCGGGCGTCGTCGTGATGGGCGCCGCCTACTCGTGCAGCGCCACCGCCGTCGCGGTGAGCACCGACATGAACGAGGGCGTCATCGACCGGTTCCGCACCCTCGCCATCTCGCGTGGCTCGGTCCTCGTCGGGCACGTCGTCGGCAACACCATCCGCACCGGGTTCGGTGTCGTGGTGGTCGTGCTGGCCGGACTCGGCATGGGCTTCCGGCCCAGCGGCAGCCCGCTGCGCTGGCTCGCGGCGGCCGGCATCGTGCTGCTGATGCTGTTCGCGGTCTCGTGGCTGGCCACCGGCATGGGACTCGCCGCGGCGAACACGTCCTCCGCGGCGAGCATGGCGTCGTTGGTCTCGCTCCTGCCGTTCCTGTCGGGTGCCTTCGCACCCCTCGACGGCATGCCCGGCTGGCTGCTGGCGTTCGCCAGGAACGAGCCGATCACCCACGTCATCTACGCACTGCGGGGCCTGGTCACCGACCAGCCGGTCGGTGACCACGCCTGGCTGTCCGTCGTGTGGTGCGCCGGGATCGCCGTCGTCGGCTACGCGTGGGCCAGGTCCGTCTTCGGCAGGAAGACCGTCCGGTAGGGCCTCCGGGCCGGCGCGGTGGGCACCGCCGACCGGGGTCAGCCGATACCGGCCCGGCCCTCGTGGCCGTCGAGCAGGCCCAGCGCGACGGCCCGGTTCACCGCGTCCAGCCGGGAGCGCGCCTTGAACTTGGTGAAGACGTTCGTCAGATGCCGTTTGACGGTGGCCTCGCTGACGAAGAGCTTGGTGGCGATCTGCGAGTTGGTCATCGCCTGGCTGACGAGCCGCAGCACCTCGGTCTCCCGCTCGGTGAGCGCCACCAGTGGCCGCACGTGCGCCTGGTGGCCGGCCATCCTGGCCCGCGGCACCCGCACCGTGAACATCCTGCTGTTGCAGGCCGCCAGCCGCAGTTCGGACCGCAGCTCCTGGCCGCCGATGTTCTTCGACAGATAGGCGGCGGCCCCGGCGGTCACCAGACTGAGGATCAGGTCGTTGTCGGAGTGGGTGGAGAGGATGACCACCTGGGTGGCGGGCGAGACCCTGGTCACCTGGCGGATCGTCATCACCGGTGCCGTGCCCGGGCGCTGCACCCCGAGCAGCAGGATGTCCGGGTGGTGCTCGGCCACCATGCCCACCGCTTCCGCGGCTCCGCCCTCGGCGACGACCTGGAGGTCGTGTTCCACGGAGAGGATCACCCGTACGCCCTCCCGGAACAGCCGGTGGTCGTCGACCAGAACTATCCGGATGTCACCTTTCGGCTCTATTGTCATTCCGACCGCCCCGGCATGCCGGTTGTGCCGCTTTCCGGTATTCCGTTGCCGTGCCGATATCGCCCGAGGGGTACGGATGCCGGATTTAATCCGGGACGGCGGGTTTGGTGCGACTGGGGGTCAGCCGGTCGCGGTCGGCGTGGTCTGCGAAGGCGCAGGTGCTCGTGCATCGCCATTCCCCCGTGTTGATGCTCTGTGGCGCAGTGTGACGAATCTGGTCGGATTGTCGGTGGTCGCCGGAAAGAACCGGACACGCCGACGGCGCGCGGCCTTCCCTTCGACGTCCCGATCGGATAGTGGGACGCTCGGATGGTACCGCGAGGGAGCATTCCGGGGACCGGTCCGAACCGGACTCCTCATTCACCCCCGTGCGCCATGAAACGAACTGGTCCGAAGCCTGATCGTCACGCGGTGCGGCGAGAGGCCGCCGGCCGCCGCGGGACATGGATCCAGACCTCCCGGTCGCGAAACGAACCAAATCTTTACCGTGGAATCGACGATTCCGGATTCCGCTCCCGACCACCGCAGACAACCGCCGCTCGATCCGGCTAATCTCCGGCGGCGAGAGCAATGACCGAATTCCCGTCGGGTCGACCGCGATTTGGCAGGTCGTCACTTCGGTTTATCGCTGAACGTTTTCCGTGGCCGCCGGGCCGCCGCGTTTCCGCGGCAGGCCGACCGGCGGCGCGGACGGCTGACCGAGCCGAGCCGTGCGGGACCGATGAGGCCGGTCCGCACGGTGACCGGGGATCCGCAGGTCCGGATCGAGACGATCGATGCGTGTCCGATGACACGGTGCAACCAGAAACGGAGCTGTTGTCGTGACCCCATCCTCCGCGGGCGAGAGCAGGCTGACGCAGCAGTTGGCGTACTGGCGGGCCGAACTGTCCGGCGCACGCGGGCCGATCGAGCTGCCGGGCGACCGCCCGCGGCCCGCGGCGGCGACCTCCAGGGGAGCGGTGACCGGCTTCGAACTGCGCCCGGAGCTGTTCGCCGCGGCGGAGAAACTCGCCGCTGGCCGCGGCATCACGCCGTCCACGGTCCTCACGTCCGCCTTCGCGGTCCTCCTGTCCCGCATGGGCGCCGGCGACGACATCGTGATCGGCTCACCCGCACCGGCGGTGCGAGACGCCGAAGCCTTCCGGGTACTGCGCGCGGACCTGTCCGGCAACCCCTCCTTCGGTACGCTCCTGGACCGCGTCCACGCCAGGGCGCTGGCGGCGGCCGAACTCGAGGACGTGCCGTTCGCCGACCTCGTGGCAGCGCTGGCCCCGGACCACCAGGCCCCTCATCACCCGCTGTTCCAGGTGCTGTTCACCCTGGAGGACACCGACCGGAACGGACCCGCCGGCACCCGGCCCCTCACCCTCGACCTGCGCCTGGCGATGCACGAGGTGCGGGCGGAGTCCGGGGAGCGGACGCTGGCCGGTCATCTGGAGTTCGCGCTGGACCTGTTCGACCGGGAGACGGCCGAGGAGCTGACCGAGCGGTTCACGCTGGTCCTGGAACAGGTGGTCGCCGACCCGGCGCTCCCCGTCGTCGTGGTCGACGTCCTGCTGCCCTACGAACGCGACCACCTGGCGCCCGCCGCCGCACCCACACCGGTCACCATGGACGACACGGTCTCGGAGGCCGCCGGGGGCGACACGGTGGTGTCGTTGGTGGCGGGTCGGGTGGCGGTGTCGCCGGGTGCGGTGGCGGTGGTGTGCGACGGGGTGGAGTT
>NZ_JBSFBX010000016.1:0-210580 GCF_053593175.1 Streptomyces sp. NPDC002386 | reverse complement strand
GCGGGCCACGTTGTCCTGGATGGTGGAGATTTCCTTCTGCAGCTTCTGCTGCTTCTCCTTGGCCCCGTTGTACTTCTCGGTGGCCTGCTCCGCCTCTTCGTAGAGCTTGTCGACCTTCGCCTTGACCTCGTCCTTGCCGAGCTTCTCGCTCGGAGCGGCGTTGGCGGCGTTCGCGCTCAGCGCGACGGCGGCGGCGGCCGCGGTGGTCAGCACGGTGACACGCGTGCGGCTGGGCTGCTTGGGTCGACGGTGGGACGCCACGAGGGACGGTCTCCTTGCTCCTTCGGCCGCCTGCCGGGCACGTCGGTGGGCGGGCCCCTGCGCCGTCACTCCGCTTGAGTGATCACCTGAGCGGGGGCTGGAGCACGACCTTAATGACTTTCCTATGGATAGATCAAATGTTTGCATGGGGCCCCGTTCGGCGTACCCGGCCCCGGGACGCCGAGAGGGCGTGCCGTCGGCCGGACGGCACGCCCTCACGCGGACGTCGCTGCGGGGGAGTTGACCCGTCCCGCCGCCGCGCGGGCTCAGCGCATGCGCAGCGCCTCGCGGACCGTGGTGAACAGGTCCGTCTGGTTGGTGACGCCGAGGACCCGGTAGGCCAGCGGGCCCTGGGCGGCGATACGGACCTCGGTGCCGGTGTGCTCCTGCGACTGGCCCGGGGTGTTGGTCGAGTAGTTGACCTTGAGCTGCTGGCCCTCGTCGGTGACCAGGGTGGAGGACAGGCCGGGCGGCGTGGCCTCCAGCGGCACGATCTGACTGGTGTGGCCGTGGTCGGCGGTGGTGACGACCAGGGTGTCGGGGTGCTTGGCCGCGTAGGCGCGGGCCACCTTCACCGCGCGGTCGAACGCCGCGGTCTCACCGATCTGGCCGCACGGGTCGGCGGCGTGGTCCTGCTTGTCGATCGAGGCGCCCTCGACCTGCAGGAAGAAGCCCTGCTTGGAGTGCTTGGCCCGCTGCTTGGCCTCCAGGAGCTGGATCGCCTTGGTGGCCGAGTCGGCGAGGCTGGGGGTCCCGGAGGGGCGGTTCGGGTTGGAGGTGACGCACCGCTGGGGGGCCGTGCCGCCGACGGCCGCCGCCTTGCCGGTCCACTCGGTGGCCACGTTGCCCGGGGCGAAGAGGCCGAGGACCGGCCGGCCCGACTTGGCCGCCTTCATGGACGCGTCGTCGGTGACGACCTGGTACCCCAGCTTCCGGGCCTGCTGAGTGACCGTCAGGCCCTTGTACTTCCCGTCGGTGACGGCCTGGTCGAAGCGCTGCCTGCCCCCGCCGAAGAGGACGTCGACCTTGTGGCCGACCTCCTGTTCGGCGATCGAGCCCGGCCCGCCGGCGGCGATCGTGTCGCCGGGGCACTTGGCCATGTCGGCCGGCCCCTGGCAGGAGCGGTCGGTGGCGTGGGCGGCGAGCACGGCCGGGGTGGCGTCGGTGAGTTCGGCGGTGGTGACGTCGCCGGTGGCGTAGCCGTTCCTCTGCGCCAGCTCCAGCAGGGTCCGCACCGGCTTGTCCGTGCCGGGCGTCTTGGAGATCCGGCCGTTCACCGTCTTCACACCGGTGGCCCAGCCGGTGCCGCTGGCGGCGGAGTCGGTGACGTAGTCCGGGGTGCCGTCGGCGTGCACGGCGTAGGTGGTGTAGGCGCCGGTGAGCGGGAACTTGTCCATGGCGAGGCGGCCGTCGGCGCCCACGGTGTAGTCACGGGCGAGGGTGATCTCCGAGTCGCCCATGCCGTCGCCGATCAGCAGGATGACGTTCTTCGCCTTCCCGTCCTGGATCGCGTCCCGTGCCTGCTCCTTGCCGCCGGAGGCGCCGGCGGCGCTGGTGACGGCCACGGCGGCGGTGGTGGCGGTGACCAGCGCGGTCGCGACCGTGAGGCGACGGCGGGTGGCTCTGCGCATGCGATGACTCCTTGAGCGTCCGGTGATCGGACAGCGGGTCCGACGGGGACCAGATCACCAGGCGCCGGCGAAGAGCAGGTGAACCACCGGCCGTGTGCACGTAGCCAGGTCATGACGTGCGGTGGCTCATGAACCAGTGGGTGTCGAAGTAACGGGCCATCGTGTAGGGATGGTGCGGGTCGACGAGGATGCGGCAGACGAACCGCGCGGTCCCGCTGTCGAGGACGAGGTCCCTCGTGTTGTCGAAGGAGCGGACCACGACCGGCCACCGGTCGGGGTCGTCGCCCTCGGCCCGCCAGCAGTACACGTCCTCGTGCTCGGTGCCCGCCCAGATGAGCAGACCGTCCTCCCTGAGATCCGTCCACGGCTCCTGGTTCAGGTCCAGATACGCGTCGAAGGCGCCCACGCCGAACGTCTCGACCATCCGCTTGTAGTCGCTCGGCAGCGCGGTGCCCAGGCGTGACTCCGTCTCCGCCCAGTCCACGTCCGGCCGCTGGTCGGGCCGGGTCCAGCCGGTGATCTCCTTGAGGCGCTCCAGCCAGTCGACGTCCTCGTCCGGGCCGGTCGCCAGGGGCGGCGGCACCTCCCGGTGAGCGACCGTCAGCACCGGCCGCTCGGTCCCCTCGGTGTCCAGGGCCGTTCCCGCGGCGATCCACCGGTCCCCGTACGCCCACGCCCGTATGGTCACGGCCCGGTCCTGGAAGGGGACGAGGAGGGCCGCGCCCCTGGACTCGTCGACCGTCGGATCGGTGAAGCCGTCGAGGACGAGGGTGCGAGGGGCGCCGTATCTGCCGCCGAGCAGGTCGGTCAGTTCATGCACGTCCAGATCGCCGGGCAGGTACACGGGGCCGTCGTCCGGCCCGAGTCCGGCGAGCAGATCGCCGAGGGCCGCTTGGGTGAGCTGCATGCCGGACAGTGAAGCGCACCGCACCGACAGCCGACGCCTCGGGGGCCGGCGGTCAGGACCGGCCTGCGGTCCTGCCGACCAGGAACTCCACCGCGCCGGACAGCGTGTCCAGTTCGGGGTAGTCGTCCTCGTCGATGCGGACTCCCGTCCGCTCGGACAGCAGCTCCACGAGGGTGAGGAAATCGAGTGAGTCGAGTTCGAGCACGTCGCGGAACCGGTCGTCCGGTTCGAGCCGGCCGAAGTCGGCGTCGGGCACGATGTGTGTGATCGACTCCTTGACCACCGCCGTGGCGTCCGCGTCGTTCAGGGGCTTCATCCGGCTCACAGCTCCTCGGGTTTCCGCAGCAGTCGCTCGACCGCCGTGAGGTAGCGCGCTCCCACGGCGCCGTCCGTGGCCCGGTGGTCGGCGGCCAGGGTCGCGGTCACCACCGGACGTACCCCGAGCATGCCGCCCGCGGCCCAGGGCCGCTCGACGACCGCGCCGAAGCCGACCAGGGCCACCTGGGGCGGGTGGATGACCCCGAACACCGCCTCCACACCCTGGTCGCCCAGGTTGGTGACGGTCAGGCTGGCACCGGTCGTCTCGCTGCCGCGCAGCCGGCCGCGGCGGGCGCGCTGGACCAGGTCCTTGAGGCGGGCCATGAGATCGTCCGGCGAAAGGGTGTCGGCGTGGTGGACGACCGGGGCGAGCAGCCCGCCCTGCCGGAGCGACACCGCGATGCCCAGATTGACCTCGGTCCCCGGCACGAACCCGTCGTCCCGCCAGTGGCCGTTGAGATCCGGTACCTCGCGCGCCGCCACCGCGGCGGCCTTGAGCAGGAGGGCCGCGGGCACGAGGCGCTCGGCGGGCGGACGGCCGCGGTTGGTCCGGCGCAGCCAGTCCCCGGCCGCCGTCAGGTCGATGGTGGTGGACAGGTAGTAGTGCGGGATCTCCCGCTTGGACCGGCTCATCAGGTCGGCGATGGCGCGGCGCATGGCGTCCGCGCGTTCCTCCGGCGGGCCGACGGCCGCTGCCGCCGGACGGGGGCGCCGCTCGCCGTCGCGCGGGCGGTGCGCAGGCCGCGCGGCCTCCTCCCCGGCCTCCCCGGCACCCGGGCCGCTGCCCGCCCTCCGGGCCGTGCGTACGTCCGCCGCCCGTACGGCCCCGCCCTCACCGGTGCCCCGCACGGTCGTCAGGTCGACGCCGAGATCGAGGGCGAGGCGCCGGGCGTACGGGGTGGCCCGCACCCGGTGGGCGCGGGGCGGCGGGGCGTGCTCCACGTCGGCACGGGTGATCCGCCCGCCCGGTCCGGTTCCGTGCACCGTCGTCAGGTCGACACCGCGCAGCGCGGCGAGGTGCCGTACGAGGGGCCCGGCGCCGCCGGCCGTCCCGGCCGCGACGGACGGCTCCTTCCGTGCCGGCGCGGGCGGCACGGGTGCCACGGGCGGTACAGGCGGGACCGGCGGCCGCAGAGCCCGTCCGGGGGGTTCGGCCGTCGCCGGCCGGTTCCCGCTGGCCCCCGCCCGCGCACCGGGCTCGGTGGCCTCGATCACCGCGAGCGGTGTCCCCACCGGCACCCGGGTCCCCGGCTCGACCAGCAGCCGTCCCACGGTCCCGGTCTCGAAGCACTCCACCTCGATGGCCGCCTTGTCCGTCTCGACGACCGCCACGACGTCGCCCCTGCGCACCGGGTCGCCGGGGCCCACGAGCCATTCCCGCAGCACGCCCTCGTCCATGTCCGCGCCGAGGGAGGGCATGGTGAACGCGGTCATCTCAGCCCGACCTCCCGAGGACGGCCCGCGTCCGCGCCGCGTCGGACCCGGCGGCCGCGGGCTCGCCCACGGCGCGACGCGCGGCGGCGACGATTCCGTCCACCTGCGGCAGCGCGGCCTGCTCGAGCCCGCGCGCGTAGGGCATGGGCACCTCCGCGCTGCACACCCGCTCGACGGGGGCGTCGAGATCGTAGAAGTGCTGTTCGGTGAGGCGGGCGGAGATCTCCGCGGCGAGGCTGCCGGTGCGCCAGCCCTCGTCGACCACGACGGCCCGGTGCGTGCGCGCCACGGACGTGCCGACCGTGGCGTCGTCCAGCGGGCGGAGGGTGCGCAGGTCCACGACCTCGGCGCTGATGCCGCCGCTCCCCAGCTCTTCGGCGGCGTCCAGTGCCTTGGGCAGCGAGCCGCCGTAGGTGATCAGGGAGACGTCGGTGCCGGCCCGGCGGACGGCCGCGTGGTCGATGTCGGCCGGCTCCGGGGCGGCGGGCGGTTCGCCCGAGACGTTGTACAGGCTGCCGTGCTCGAAGATCAGCACCGGGTCGGGGTCGGCGAGCGCGGGCGCCAGCATGTACCGGGCGTCGGCGAGGGTGGCCGGGGCGAGCACCCGCAGGCCGGGGATGTGGGCGTACCAGCCCTCCAGGCTGTGCGAGTGCTGGGCCGCGAGCTGCCGTCCCGCGCCCGTGGTCATCCGGATCACTATCGGTACCGGAAGCTGGCCGCCCGACATGTGCAGCAGGGTCGCCGCGTTGTTGAGGATCTGGTCCAGTGCCAGCAGGCTGAAGTTGACCGTCATGATCTCGACGACCGGCCGCATGCCCGCCAGGGCCGCGCCGATGCCGGCGCCGACGAACGCCGACTCGGACAGCGGGGCGTCACGGATCCGGTCGGGCCCGAACTCCTCCAGCAGACCGAGGCTCACACCGAAGCACCCGCCGTACCGGCCCACGTCCTCACCCATCAGGAACACCCGCTCGTCGGCGCGCAGGGCCTCGCGCAGCGCTTCGCGCAGCGCCTCACGGTAGGTGGTCGTAGTCCGGCCGGAGGGCGCGCCGGACCCCGCGGTGCGGGTGTGCGTCGTGGTCATGGCCGGATCGCCTCCACCGGGCTGGTGACGTACTTCAGCAGGTCCTCGACGGGTTCCTCCGGAGCCCGCTCGGCCGCCGCCACGGCCGCGTCGATCTCGGCGGCCAGCCGGTCCTCCAGCGCCGTACGGTCCTTGTCGGTCAGCTCCCTCGCGTCCCGCAGCCGCCGCGCGAGCCCCTCGACGGGGTCGCGTTCCCTCCACCGCTCGATCTCCGCCTTGTCGCGGTAGCGGTCGGAGTCGTACATGGAGTGCGCGCGGAAGCGGTACGTGCGCATCTCCAGGAAGTGCGGTCCGGATCCGCCGCGCACCCCCTCGGCCGCCCGCCGGGCGGCGTCCTCGACGGCGAGGACGTCCATGCCGTCGACGGCCCAGGAGACCATGCCGTACCCGGCGGCCCGCAGCGCGAGGTCGGTCTGGGCCTGGTGGCGGGCCAGGGCCGTGCCCATCGCGTACAGGTTGTTCTCGCACACCAGCAGCAGCGGCAGCCCCCACAGCGCGGCGAGGTTGGCGGTCTCGTGGAACTCGCCCTCGGCGAAGGCGCCGTCACCGAAGAAGCAGCAGGTGACCCGGTCGCGGCCGGTCATGCGGTCGGCGAGGGCGAGGCCCGCCGCCAGCGGGAGTCCGCCGCCGACGATCGCGTTGCCGCCGTAGAAGCGCCGGCCGGTGTCGAAGAGGTGCATCGAGCCGCCGCGGCCCCGGCTGCAGCCGGTGACCTTGCCGAACATCTCCGCCATGATCGCCTCGGCCGGGACCCCGCGGGCCAGCGCGTGCCCGTGCTCGCGGTAGGTCGACACGACCGCGTCGTCCTCGGTGAGCGCCTCGTTGACGCCGACCGCCACGGCCTCCTCACCGATGTAGAGGTGCATGAAGCCCCGGATGCGCGCCGCGCTGTACAGCTCCACACAGCGTTCCTCGAACCGGCGCACGCGCAGCATCGACTCCAGCAGGGCCAGCCGGTGCGCGGCCGGACCGGCCGCCCGGGCGGCGGGCCGGGGTGTGCGCCGGGAGCGGGTGGTGGTCATGCGGACCGCTCCGTCCTGGTCGTGGCGGACGGCGCCTCGGGGGCGGCGTCCTCGAGCGTGGAGATGTCGCCCTCGGGCAGGCCGAGTTCGCGGGCCCGCAGCAGACGGCGCATGACCTTGCCGCTGCGGGTGTGGGGCAGCCGCTGGTCGAAGGCGATCTCACGGGGCGCCACCGCCGGCCCCAGCCGGCGCCGGGCGAAGGCCAGCAGGTCGCGCCGCGTCGCGGCGGTCGCCTCGAAGCCCGGCCGCAGGGTGACGAACGCCTTGACGATGTTCCCCGCCACGGGATCGGGACGGCCGATGACCCCGGACTCGGCGACCGCCGGATGCTCCATCAGGGCGCTCTCGACCTCGAACGGCCCGATGAGGTGGCCCGCCGACTTGATGACGTCGTCGGCGCGCCCGACGAACCAGTACCAGCCGTCGGCGTCGCGCCGGACCAGGTCGCCGGTCAGGTACCAGCCGTCGGCGAACGCCGCCGCGGTGCGCGGCTCGTCGTGGAGGTAGCCGCGGAACATGGACGGCCAGCCGGGCCGCAGGGCCAGCTCGCCCTCGACGCCGGGCTCCTCCAGCACGGTGACGTGCCCGTCGGTGACCTCCGCCCGGCCGTCCCCGCCGCGGCGCAGCACCGCCGCCTCCACCCCGGGCAGCGGGCGCCCCATCGAGCCGGGGCGGATGTCGCAGGCGGCGAAGTTGGCGATCATGATGGCGCCGGTCTCGGTCTGCCACCAGTTGTCGTGCACCGGCAGCCCGAGCACGTCCCGCCCCCACAGCACCGCCTCCGGGTTGAGCGGCTCACCCACCGAGGCGATGAACCGCAGCGCGCTCAGGTCGAAGGAGCGGGGCAGGTCGAACGGCCCCGTCCGCGGCGTCGTCCGCATCAGCATGCGCAGAGCCGTCGGCGCCGTGTACCAGACGTTCACCCGCTGCTCGGCGAGGATCCGGTACCAGCGGCGGGCGTCGTAGTCGCCCTCGTCGACCACGACCGTCACACCGTGCATGAGCGGGGCGGTGATCCCGTACGACATGCCGGTCACCCAGCCCGGGTCCGCGGTGCACCAGTAGACGTCGTCCTCGTGCAGGTCGAGGGCGTACCGCGCGGAGGTGTAGTGGGCGACGGCCGCCTCGTGCACGTGCACGGCGCCCTTGGGGATGCCCGTCGTGCCGCTCGTGAAGTGCAGCAGGGCCATGTCGTGCGGGGAGGTCGGCGGGATGGTGAAGGTGTCGGCCGCTTCCGCCGTCAGCGCGGCGAAGGAGAGGGTGCCGGGCAGGTCGTCCGCCCCGTCGCCGACGATCAGCACATGGCGCAGGACGGCGAGGTCGTGGCGTCGCCCGGCGACCTTCCTGCGGTACAGGTCCGCCGTGGTGACCAGCACCTGGGCGTCGCTCAGCGTCATCCGCTGGAACACCGGGTCCGGTCCGAAGGCGGAGAACAGCGGGCACAGGACGCTGGTGTTCTTCAGCGTGCCGAGCACCACGGTGTACAGCTCCGGGCAGCGCCCCAGCAGCGTCACGACCCGGTCGCCGTACCCGATGCCGAGCGCCCGGAGCACGTTGGCGAAGCGGGAGGTGGAACGGGCCAGCTCGCCGTACGTCACGGAGGTGACGGAGTCGTCCCGGCCGACGCAGCGCAGCGCGACCGCCGCGGACCGGCCCGACGCCGCGTGCCGGTCCACGGCCTCGTGCGCGATGTTCAGCCCCCGCCCACCGGGCAGCCCCTGCAGCCCCTCGCGGGCCGCGCGCCACGAGAAGCCCGCGCGCTCCTTGTCGTAGTCGCGCAGATTGGGCGCGGTGCGCGGCGGGGTGGCCTCGCGGACGGTCTCGAACGGCATGCCGGCCCCTCCTTCCTTCGGCCCTGCCTCGACCATCCGCCCCGACCGCACCGCGCGCACAGGGTCGAAGGGCCCCCGTACAGGGCCGGACGGCGCAAGCCGACGGCCGCCCCCGCGGCATGCGGCCGTCGCGGGCCGCCAGGGGGCCCAACGGCCCCCGCACACGGGCCCACGTGGCTCTGCCGGCGCGGCGGCCCGCAGGAAAAGCTGGGATCGTGGGCCTGAGGGGACGGCATGGTCCCAGTGCCGTCCTTCGTGCCGAAGGAGGCCGGTCATGGGTGCCGACACCCCGGGGAAGCCGGTGGCGGACCCCGCCGACGGGCGGGTGATGGGCAAGGACGGCATGGCCGCGCTCGTCGAGGTGCTGATCCGGCGCGGATTCACCGTGATCGGCCCGACCGTCCGGGACGGCGCCGTCGAACTGGCGGAACTCCGGTCGGCCGACGAACTGCCCTACGGGTGGGGGGTGGAGCTGGAAGCAGGGCGGTACCGGCTGCGGGAGCGGCCGGACGGCGCCGCCTTCGGACACGCGGCGGGCCCCCAGTCGTGGAAGTCCTTCCTGCATCCGTCCCGGGTACGGGAGTGGAGCGCCGACCGGGCGGACGGGGAACTCGTGCTCACGGCCGAGCAGGACGCACCGCCGCGCTACGCCTTCCTGGGCGTACGCCCCTGCGATCTGCGGGCCGTCGCCGTGCAGGACCGGGTACTGACCGGCGGGGCGTACCGCGACCCCGGCTACGCGCGGCGGCGCTCGGGCGCCCTGCTGATCGCGGTCGAGTGCACCGACCCCGGCGCCACCTGCTTCTGCGTCTCGATGGGCACCGGCCCCGCCGCCGGTCCCGGCTACGACCTGGCGATGACCGAGGTGGCCGACGCCGACGGGCACCGCTTCTGGATCCGCGGCGGCAGCCCCGAAGGGGCGGAGATCCTGGCCGAACTGCCCACCCGCCCCGCCGACCCGGAGACCCGGGCGACGGCGCGCGCCGACGTGCTGGCCGCCGCCGACCGCATGGGACGGACCATGCCCGAGGCGGACCTGCGCGAGCTGATGGCCGGAACGCTCGAGGCGCCGCGCTGGGACGACGTCGCCGGCCGCTGCCTGACCTGCGGCAACTGCACGATGGTCTGCCCCACCTGCTTCTGCACCACCACCGAGGACGTCACCGACCTCACCGGTGACCACGCGGAGCGGTGGCGGCTCTGGGACTCCTGCTTCGACCTGGACTTCTCCCAGCTGCACGGCGGCCCGGTCCGCGCCACCGCGCGCAGCCGCTACCGGCAGTGGATGACCCACAAACTCGGCACCTGGTACGACCAGTTCGGCTCGTCCGGCTGCGTCGGCTGCGGCCGCTGCATCGTGTGGTGCCCGGTCGGTATCGACATCACCGAGGAGGCCGCCGCCCTGCACGACTGGACCCGGTCCGCGCAGCCGCCCCCGCCGGAGACGGCGTCGTGACCACCGTGGCGCCCCCGCTGCCGTACCGCGTCGCCGGCGTGCGGACCGAGACCGCCGACACCCGGTCGATCGAACTGGTGCCGGCCGGAGCGGCGCTCGCCCCGTTCGCCCCGGGGCAGTTCGCGATGATCTACGCGTTCGGAGTCGGCGAGATCCCCGTCTCGGTCAGCGCCCTGCGGGGGCGCCACGGCGGTCTCGTGCACACCGTGCGAGCGGTGGGCGCGGTCTCGGCCGCCCTGTACCGGCTGCGCCCCGGCGACACCGTCGGTCTCGGCGGCCCGTACGGCACCGGCTGGGACCTCGGCGCGGCCGCCGGCCACGATGTGCTGGTCGTCGCCGGCGGGATCGGCCTGGCCCCGCTGCGGCCGGTCGTGCACGCGGTCCTGGACCGCCCGGACGGGTACGGGCGGCTCGCGGTCCTGGTGGGCGCCCGCACCCCGGCCGACCTGTCCTACCGCGACGAGATCGAGAGCTGGCGCGGCCCGGCCCGGGTGGAGGTGACGGTCGACCGGCCCGGCCCGGGCTGGCAGGGCGCGGTGGGTGTCGTCACCACCCTCCTCGACCGTCTGGACCTGCGCCCCGAACGGACCTGCGCGCTGGTCTGCGGGCCCGAGGTGATGATGCGGCACACCGCGCGCGACCTCGTGACCCGGAGACTGGTCCCGCACCGCGTCCAGGTGTCCCTGGAACGGAACATGCGCTGCGCCACCGGCCACTGCGGGCACTGCCAGCTCGGCCCGCTCCTGCTGTGCCGTGACGGGCCGGTCGTCGGGTACGACCGCGTGGCAAACCTGCTCCTCGTAAGGGAGTTGTGACATGGCCCCGGACCCCGGACCCGACACCGGCCGACGGCCGGCGCTCGCCGTGTGGAAGTTCGCCTCCTGCGACGGCTGCCAGCTGACCCTGCTCGACTGCGAGGACGAACTCCTCGGCCTCACCGAGCGCGTACGCGTCGACCACTTCCTCGAGATGACCTCCGTCGAGGGCGGCGGCCCGGAGCGCGCACGGCTCGACGGCCGCGGGCCCTACGACCTGTCCCTGGTCGAGGGGTCGATCACCACCGCCGAGGACGCCGAGCGGATCCGGCACGTCCGCCGTATCTCCCGGTACCTGGTGACCATCGGAGCCTGCGCCACCGCGGGCGGCATCCAGGCACTGCGCAACTTCGCCCACGTCGAGGACTTCCTCGCCGCGGTCTACGCCCGGCCGGAGTACATCGGGACGCTGGAGACCTCCACCCCGATCTCGGCCCACGTCCCCGTCGACTTCGAACTGCGCGGCTGCCCCATCGACCGCCGTCAGCTCCTCGAGGTCGTCACCGCCCACCTGGCCGGACGCAAGCCCTCGATCTCCAGCCACAGCGTCTGCTTCGAGTGCAAGAGGCGCGGCACCACCTGCGTCACCGTGGCGCACGGCACCCCGTGCCTGGGCCCGGTCACGCACGCCGGGTGCGGGGCCATCTGCCCCGCCTACGGACGCGGATGCTACGGCTGCTTCGGACCCTCGGCCGAACCCAACCTGCGCTCCATGGTCGCCGAACTGCGCCACGACGGGATGAGCGAGCGGGACATCCAGCGTGTCTTCCGGACCTTCAACGCCGCGTCGCCGGAACATGCCCCCGTACCCGACCTCGCGGCCGAGGAGCGGCAGAACCCCCCGCCCTGACCGCACCGGCCCGGAAAGGCCCGCATGAACGAGCGCGGAACCCGCGACCTGCGACTGGACGCGCTGGCCAGGGTGGAGGGCGAGGCCGCCCTCCACCTGCGCGTCGACGGGGACACGGTCACCGAGACGCGACTGCGCATCTACGAACCCCCGCGCTTCTTCGAAGCCCTGCTGACCGGCCGGGGCCACACCGAACCCCCCGACATCACCGCCCGCATCTGCGGCATCTGCCCGGTCGCCTACCAGATGAGCGCCTGCCGGGCGATCGAGGACGCCTGCGGGGTCACGGTGGACGGCCCCCTCGCGGCTCTGCGCCGCCTGCTGTACTGCGGCGAGTGGATCGAGAGCCACGCCCTGCACATCCACCTGCTGCACGCCCCGGACTTCCTCGGCTGCGCGGACGTCGTGGAGCTGGCCCGCCGCGAGCGGGCCGCCGTCGAGCGCGGTCTGAGGATCAAGCAGACCGGCAACGCGATCCTCGAACAGCTCGGCGGCCGCCCCGTCCACCCGGTCAACGTCCGCGTCGGCGGTTTCTACCGGACGCCGGCACCGGAGGAACTCCGCCCGCTAGCCGAGCGGCTGCTACGGGCCCGCGAGGACGCGCTGGAGACCGTCCGCTGGGTCGCGTCGTTCGACTTCCCCGACGCCGTCTGCGAGCACGACCTCCTCGCCCTGCGCGAACCCGGCCGCTACGCCATCGACTCCGGAACCCCGGCGGTCGTGGCCGCGGGGGCCGAAGGCCCGGAACCGCTCGAGTTCCCGCTGTCCGACTTCGAACAGCGCGTACCCGAGGGGCAGGTGCCGCACTCCACCGCCCGGACGGCCACCCTGGACGGCCGCCGCCACCTGACCGGCCCGCTGGCCCGCTGGGCGATCAGCGGCCGCTGGCTGCATCCGGTGGCCGCCGGGGCGGGGCGGGACGCCGGCCTGGGCGACCCGCTGGCCGGCGCCGTCTGCGACAACCCGTTCCGCAGCATCGTCGTACGCGCGGTGGAAGTGGTCCAGGCCGTCGAGGAGGCCCTGCGGATCATCGGCGGATACGAGCGGCCGGACCGGCCGGCCGTCGACGTCCGCCCGCGCCGGGGGACCGGCGCCGGCGCCACCGAGGCTCCCCGCGGGCTGCTGTACCACCGCTACACCCTCACCGACGACGGCACGCTCACCGGGGCCCGCATCGTTCCGCCCACGGCCCAGAACCAGGCGGCCATCGAGGAGGACGTGCGCAGGGCGGCGCAGGCGCGGCTGCGCACGCCCGGGGCCGCCGCCGGCGACGAGGAACTGACCCGCCTGTGCGAACGCGCCATCCGCAACCACGACCCCTGCATCTCCTGCGCGACCCACTTCCTCGACGTGACGGTCCGGCGCGCATGACCGGCCGGGTCGTGGTGATCGGCGTGGGCAACCCCCTGCGCGGCGACGACGGAGTCGGTCCGGCGGCGGTGGAGGCCCTGCGGGGCCGGGTCCCCGACGGCACCGTCCTGACGGTCAGCGACGGCGAACCGGCGCGCATGCTCGACCTGTGGCACGGCGCGGACGCCGTCGTCGTGGTGGAGGCGCTCCGTGCGCGGCCGGGCCGCCCGGGGACGCTGCACACGTTCACGGCGGCGGAGGCGGCCGCCCGGACCGAGGGGACGGCGAGCACCCACACGCTCGGCCTCGGCGACTGCCTCGCCCTGGCGGAGACGCTCGGCCTGCTGCCGCCGAAGGTCGTGGTGCACGCCGTGGAGGTGGCGGACGTCGCCCTCGGAGCGGGGTTCAGCGACGCGGTGCGTTCCGCGCTCCCCGAGCTGGTCGACCGGGTCGCCGCCTCCGTACGGCGCTCGCGGGAGAACGGGTGAGCCGGGCCGCGGTTCACTGGAAGGCCGCGTGGATCTCCCGCTCGGTCGCCTCGTGCGACACCAGCAGCAGCTCGTCACCGGGGAGCAGACGCTCCTCCGGACGGGGCACCGTGGGCCGCCCGTCGCGCACCACGGTGGCGACCACCGTGCCGGCCGGCAGCGCGATCTCGCCGAGGGTGCGCCCCGCGGCCCGGGACTCCTCGGTGATCGCGGTCTCGATGACCTCGACGCCCGCCTTGCTCAGCCGCAGCAGCGCCACCGTGTCCGTGGCACCGGTGGCCTCCTCGATGAGGGAGATCAGCGGAGTGGCCGAGGGCACGGCCACGTCGACACCCCAGCGCTGGTCGAAGAGCCAGGAGTTCTCCTCCTCGTTGACCCGCGCCGCCACCCGCCCCACCCCGAACTGCCGCTTGGCCAGCAGAGCGATGACGAGGTTGTCCTCGTCGCGGCCGGTGGCGGCGACGACGAGGTCGCAGGCCAGGGCACCGGCGTGCTCCAGTACGCCCGGCTGGCAGGCGTCGCCGGCCACGACGCGTACCTGCCGCAGGCCGCCGAGTTCGGCCACCCGGTCGTCGTCGTGCTCGACCAGGGTGACGTCGTTGCGCGCGGCGGACAGCACCTGGGCGATCTGCGTGCCGAGCCGGCCCGCGCCCGCGATGAGGACCTTCACGTTCCCAGCTCCTTGTCGAGAAAGCCGCTCAGCCGGCCCAGCGACGTCGCGGCGACGCTGAAGGTCACGACATCACCCGGATGGGCCAGCACCCCGTGGGCGGGCAGCATCGACCGCCCGGCACGGGTGATCTCCACGACCCGGATCTCGCCCTCCACGTCGAACTCGGTGACCCGCCGCCCGGCGAGGTACGACGGCAGCCGGGAGCGCACCAGGAGCGTCTCGCCGTTGCCGAAGGAGAAGTCCGGGGTGAGGTGGCGGTGCAGCAGCATCCGGTGGATGCGGTTCACCGCCCAGCGGACACTCGAGATCGTCGGGATGCCCAGCTCGCGGTAGAGATCGGCGCGGCACGGATCGTGGATGCGGGCGAGGACGATCGGCACCCGGTACGTCTCCTTCGCGGTCCGCGCGCTGACGATGTTGCCGTTGTCCCCGGACGTGACCGCGACGAAGGCGTCCGCGTGGGCGATCCCGGCCGCCTCCAGCACCGGACGGCTGAAGCCGTTGCCCACGTGGAAGCCCCCTGAGAAGCCGGGTGACAGCTTCTTGCGCGCCGCGGGCCGCAGATCGACGATCCGTACGTCGTGCCCCTCGGCGGCGAGCCGCGTGGCCAGCGTGGCCCCGACCCGGCCGCAGCCCGCGATGATCACTCTCATGGCGTTCCTCCCTCGGGACGCGGCCGCCGGCGCCGCAGCGCCCACTTCCTGACTTCCTCGGCGGCCAGGAGCAGCGCCCCGAACGCGGCCAGGACCGCCCAGTCGGCGGCGGCCAGCGGCGCGGTGCGGAAGACGGCCTGGAGCGGTGGTGCGTAGCTGATGGCCGCCATCAGCCCGATGCCGAAGCAGCCCGCGGCCAGCAGCCACGGATTGCCGAACAGCCCGGCGCGGAAGACGCTCTGCCGGTCGGTGCGCACGGCCAGCGCGTTGAAGAACTGGCTGACGACGATGCCCGCCTGGACCATGGTGATGGCCTCCCGGTAGACGGGATCGCTCCTGGTGAAGTCCGCGTAGGGGATGCCGGAGGCGTTGACGTGCCAGAAGAAGACGGCGCACACGCCGAGGGCCTGGATGCCGCCGAGGAACAGGATGCGGCCCATGACGGCCGCCGAGAACAGCCGCTCCCGGCGCGGCCTGGGCGGGCTGTTCATCACGTCGGGTTCCATCGGTTCCGCGCCGAGAGCCAGGGCGGGCAGCACGTCCGAGCCGAGGTCGATGGCGAGGATCTGCACGGCCGTGATCGGCACCAGCGGGAACCCGGCGAAGGTCGCCGCGAGGATCGGCGCGAGTTCGGCGATGTTGTGGCTGAAGAGGTAGATCAGGAACTTGCGGATGTTCCGGTACACCGAACGCCCCAGGCCGACGGCGGTCGTGATGGACGCGAACGAGTCGTCGAGCAGCACCATCACGGCGGCCTCGCGGGCCACGTCGGTGCCCGAGGCGCCCATGGCGACACCGATGTCGGCGTGCTTCAGGGCCGGTGCGTCGTTGGCGCCGTCGCCCGTGACGGCGACCACCTCGCCGCGCCGCCGCAACGCCGTGACCACCCGCATCTTGTGCTCGGGGCTGACCCGGCACAGCAGCAGTTCGGTGGAGCCGGCCAGCAGGGAGTCGAGGCCGCTGTCGTCCAGCGCGTCCAGCTGGGGGCCCGTCACCACGGTCGGGTCCGGCTCGCGCACGATGCCGACACGGCGGGCGACGGCCTCCGCGGTCAGCGGATGGTCACCGGTGACCATGACGATCCGCACCCGGGCGCGCCGGCAGGCGTCCACCGCGTCGCGCACCTCCGGCCTGGGCGGGTCGTACATTCCGGCGAGCCCGAGCAGGGTCAGCCGCGTCTCGGCCTCCTCCACCGGCGGGCGCGGACCGGCGATCTCCCGCCGGGCGACCGCCAGCACCCGCAGGCCCTGCCCGGCCATGTCGTCCGCGGCCGCCGCCACCCGGCGGCGCTCGTCGTCCGTCAGCGGCGTCCGTGTGCCGCCGCTCCGCACGGCGTCGCAGCGGCTGAGGAGTTCGAGCGGGGCGCCCTTGGCGTAGGCGAAGAGGCCGCCGTCGGCGCCGCGGTGCACGGTGCTCATGAGCTTGCGGACGGAGTCGAAGGGATGCTCCGCGACCCGTGGTGTCCGCGCCTCCTCGGCCGCGGGATCGAGTCCGGCCTTCCGGGCGGCCACCAGCAGCGCCCCCTCGGTGGTGTCGCCCAGCACCCGCCAGGGGTCCCGTCCGGCCGGCGGCACCAGCCGGGCGTTGCCGCAGAGGGCCGCCGCCCGCAGCAGCTCCCGGACGGGCCCCGCGTCGGCGACCTCGCCGACGGGCGCGTACCCCACCCCGGTGACGGCGTGCGGCACACCGTCCGCCCACAGCCGGACGACGGTCATCTCGGCCTGGGTGAGGGTGCCCGTCTTGTCGGTGCAGATCACACTGGTCGAGCCGAGCGCCTCCACCGCCAGCAGCTGCTTCACCAGCGCGTGCCGGCGGGCCATGCGGCGCACTCCGATGGCGAGCGACACCGACAGGGTGGCCGGCAGCCCCTCGGGCACGAGGGCCACCATGACGCCCAGCGAGAAGACGAACGTGTCGACGAACGGCTGCCCGCTCGGCACGCGCACCGCGAACAGGAGGGCGCCGGTCGCGAGCGCCACCCCGGCGACCCGGCGGGCCATGACCGCCACCTGGAGCTGCAGCGGGGTCTTCTGCCGCGGGGCGGTGGCGGCGAGCCGGAAGATACGGCCGAACTCGGTGGCGGCACCGGTGGCGAACACGACGGCCCTGCCCGTGCCCGCGACCAGATCGGTGCCCATGAACAGGCAGTTGCGCGCCTGGAGCGGCGGTCCCGGCGGCACGGGTTCCGCGACGCGCGCGACGGGATCGCTCTCGCCGGTGAGCGCGGCGTTGTTGACGGCCGCCTCCTGGGCCTCGACCAGCCGGCAGTCGGCCGGAACCGCGTCCCCGGCCTCCAGGACCACCAGGTCGCCCGGCACCAGCTCGCGCGCGGGCAGCTCCCGGCGCACCGCGTCGCGCAGCACGCGGCAGGTGTGCGGCACCATCGCCTGCAGGGACTCCGCCGTCCGCTCGGCCGAGTACTCCTGCGCGAAGCCGATGCCCGCGTTCAGCAGCACCACCGCGAGGATCGCCAGCGCCAGTTGCAGGGTGGCCGGATCGCGGGGCCGTCCCAGCCAGTACGCGAGGAACGTGATCGCCGAGGAGACGAGCAGGACGACCGCGAAGAGATCGGTGAACTGTGCGACCAGCAGCCGCCGGACATGGCGGCGGCTCACCGGGGGGAGTTCGTTGGGGCCGTGTCGGGCCCGGCGTGCGGCCGCCTCGGCCGGGGCGAGCCCGCGCGGCGAGCCACCGGTGGCGGCGAAGACCTCGGGGACCCGCAGGGTGGCGACGGGCGGAGCGGACGCCTCCGGCCGGTCCGGTACCCGGGCCGGCGGCGTGACGTCGGTCCCTGGTTCGCCGGCACCGGCCACGGCCGTCTCCCGCCGGGCGGGACGGGTGCTCATGCCCGGGTCTCCGAGGGCGGTCCCGGCGGCTCGCGCAGGACGCTCCAGGCGACCGGGCCCAGCAGATCGGCCAGCCGCCGGAAGACGTCGAGGAAGAGGTCGTCGATCGTCAGCACGCCCACCACGCGGCCCGCGTCCAGGGCCGGGAGCCGGCGGACCCCGGTGCGGCGGAACGCGCGGTAGGCCGACTGAAGGTCGTCGTCGGCCTCGACCGTGACCACGGCCGTCGACATCACCGCGTCCGCCCGGGCCGCCACGCCCAGACCGCCGCCCATGCCGCGCACGGCGAGGTCGCGGTCGGTGACGATGCCGCGCAGGGTTCCGTCCTCGACCACGAGGACGGAACCCACGGCGGACTCGGTCATCCGCCGGATCACCTCGGCCAGGGACACGTCCGGGGCGACGCACACCGGGGGAGTGGTCATGACCTCGGCGACCTTCATGAGGCGGCTCCTTGGTCCGCGGTCCTGGTGCCCGCCCGGCCCGTGGCCCGCCTGAACCGGGCACCCGGGCGCCGATTCCATGCAAGGCCCCGGTACCGCGGGCCTGCCAGGGCCATTGGTCCCGACCGGGGCGGGGGACGGGCCACCCGGCACCCGGCGGCGCCGCGTGGCCCCTGATCCGTGCGTCGTCGCGGCGTCACCCGGGTGGCGGGACCCCTGGCGGCAGGGGGTGGAGCCGAGGTCCCGCACGTCACCGCGGGCCCCGACGCGGTGCCCGAGAGCCGGGCCTCGCCCGCAGCGGTCGTCGCGCACGGCGGAGCCTCGCAGAATGGTGGCGTACCGACCTGCCGCGCCCACGCGCGGCGGAGCGCGACGGAGGGGCTGGGGAGATGCCCGATTCACGGGACGGCGGCGGCCCGCCGCCGCGTGCGGAGGTGGCCGAGACCCACACCGCGGTCCTGTTCTTCGTCGGCGACCGCGCCCACAAGCTCAAGAAGCCGGTCGACCTGGGGTTCCTCGACTGCACCACGGTGGCGGCCCGCCGCGCCGCGTGCGAGCGGGAACTCACGCTCAACCGCCGGTTCTCTCCCGACGTCTACCTCGGGCTGGGCGAGTACCGCGGCCCCGGTGCGCAGGAGCCCGAGCCGCTCGTGGTGATGCGCCGCATGCCGGAGCACCGCCGCCTCGCCCAGCTCGTACAGGAGGGAGCCGCCGTCGACGACGTCCTGCGGGCCGTCGCCCGGCAGCTCGCCGCGTGGCACGCGGAGGCGCCCCGCGGCCGGGACATCGACGAGCAGGGCACCCGGGACGCGCTGGCCTCCCGCTGGGAGGACAGCTTCGCCCAGGTGCGCTCCCTGGGCGCCGACGGCCTCGGTGCCGACGAGGTGACGGAGACCGAGCGGCTGGTGCGCCGCTACCTCGCCGGCCGCGAGCGCCTGTTCGCCTCCCGCATCGAGCAGGGCCGGGTGGTCGACGGGCACGGCGACCTGCTCGCCGAGGACATCTTCTGCCTCGACGACGGCCCCCGCGTCCTGGACTGCCTGGAGTTCGACGACCGGCTCCGCTACGTCGACGGCCTCGACGACGCGGCGTTCCTCGCCATGGACCTGGAACAGCTCGGCGCGCCGGAGGAGGCGGCGTACTTCCTCGCCCGCTACGGCGCGTTCTCCGGTGATCCCGCTCCGCCGTCCCTGTGGCACCACTACGTCGCCTACCGCGCGTTCGTACGCGCCAAGGTGTCCCTGATCCAGGCCCGGCAGGGCGCGTCCGGCGCGCGGGCGGCGGCCCGGCGGCTGACCTCGGCGGCGCTGCGGCACCTGCGGACCTCCGCCGTCGGGCTCGTCCTCGTCGGCGGCCTCCCCGGCAGCGGCAAGTCCACCCTCGCCGCGGCGCTGACCGACCGGCTGGGCGTCACCCTGCTCAGCAGCGACCGGGTCCGCAAGGAGCTGGCCGGCCTCCCCGCGGACCGGTCCGCGGCAGCCGGGTACGGCCAGGGGCTGTACACGCCCGACTGGACGGCCCGGACCTACGGCACCCTGCTCGACCGCGCCGCCGCCCTGCTGTCGTCCGGCGAGTCCGTCGTCCTGGACGCCACCTGGTCCGACGCGGCGCACCGCGAGGCGGCCCGGCGGGTGGCCGAACGCACCAGCGCCGACCTGACGGCCCTGCGCTGCCAGGTGCCGGACGACGTCTCGGCGGCCCGCCTCATGACGCGCGCCCCGGGCGCCTCCGACGCCGGCCCCGCCATCGCCGCCGCGATGGCGGCAAGGGAAGCGCCGTGGCCCGAGGCCGTCCCGGTCGACACCGGCGGCGCGCTGGAGGCCGCGGTCGCCCGGGCGCTGGCCGCCGTACGCCCGTGGAGCACCGGCCGGGCCCCCGTCTTCCGCCGCCCCTACCCGGAGCCGGACCGAGCGGTTCGGAGCCGGACCGAGCGGTCCCCGTGATCCGACGTGCTCAGCCCGCCGCGGGGGTCTGCGGGGCGGGGGCGGCGGTGTCACGGCCGGGAGGGCCGGAGGCCCAGGCGACGGCCTCCTCCAGTTCGTCGTACTCGAACCGCCGTACTTCGGCCCGGACGAAGTGGTTCGCCAGGTGGGGCGCGAGTTCGGCGAACCGGCTGTCGGCCGCCAGCGCGATCCGCCTGACCCTGCGATGGTGGTCCCGGACGAAACGGACGTGCCGGAGCAGGCTCTTGACGTTCTCCCAGCCCGGGAAGGCACGCGCGTGCACCACGACGCCGTCCAGCGCCTCATGGGTGTCGAGCCAGTCGTCGACCGTCCGCGCCAGCGCGTCGAAGTCCTGGACGCGCAGCGGCTGATCGACCTCGATCACGACCACCCTGGCCTCGGAACGGAGCTGGTGGGACACGCCGGGACCCTCGGGCAGGGAGGTGAGCCAGCGCAGCGCCTCCGCCCGGTCCGCGCAGCCGTAGACGCGCACCGGGCAGGGCATCAGGAAGCTCGTGAGCCGGGTCGACTCGCGGATCCAGCGGATGTCGCTGACGACCGCGCAGCCCTCGAACAGGCGCATGGAGCCGAAGCCCACCTTGAGGTCCTCCCACCCGGCCGCCGGCCGGTACGACCGGAACTCCGGGCCGCACTCCCACAGGAGCCGGATGCGGCGGCCCTCTCTGCGCGCCTCGTCGAGGAGCGGCTGGACCACCGCCTCGTAGTCGTCCTTCGTCACCGTGCCGATCGCCTTGACCGCGTCGACTCCCGGGGGCGCGTCCTGGGCTCTTTCCAGCATGGCGTTCCTTCTCTCAGGTCGGCCCGGCCCTCCCGCTCAGCACCAGTGTGGAGCGCCCTCCCGCCGCGCGCACACCGGCGGAGGGGGGGCGCGCCTCCGTCCCGGCGTGCGGCCGGGAGGACAGGTGGGGATGCTCGAAGGGGGACCACCACGCCCGGCATGCGCGCGACGTCCGGCCGAGCCACCCGGCCGCACGCGTCACCGGCATCGCCGGCTCAGAACGAGACGGAGGCCGCCGCCATGCAACCCGTCGTCACCGTGGGCCTCGACGGCTCGCCCGAGAGTCTGACCGCCGCCCGCTGGGGCGCGGACGAGGCCGAGAGGCGAGGGCTCCCCCTGCGCCTGCTGCACGCCTGGCCCCTGCTCGCGCAGGAACCGGCCGGTGTCCCCGCCGAGGCCGACCAGAACTACTGGGCGAACCGGATCGTCCAGACCGCGCAGGCGGAACTACGGGCCCACCACCCGGGGCTGGACGTCGTCGGGGACCTGGTCGCGGACGACGCGCGGGACGCGCTGCTGCGCGCCGCCTCGGAGTCGGAGCTGACCGTGCTCGGCTCACGGGGGCTGGAGCCCGTGCAGAGCTATTTCCTGGGCGACGTCAGCATGCCCGTCGTGGCACGGGCCGAACGCCCCGTGGTCCTCGTCCGGGCGGAAGCGGCCGAGGGGACGGCGCCCTCGGCGGCCTCGGGCCGGGTGGTCGTGGGCCTGCAGCCGCAGCGCGCCGGCGACGACCTGCTCGACTTCGCCTTCCGCAGCGCCGCGGCCAGGGCCGTGCCGCTCGTGGCCGTGTACGCGCGCAGTGTGCCGCTGCACGCCCGCGTGCCCTGGGGCCTGGACCACGACGTCACCGAGGAGCTGACGCGCGACGCCCGTGAGCTGCTCAGCGGGGCGCTGCGACCATGGCGGGACAAGTACCCGGGAGTGGACGTGGCCGACAGCGTCCGTCTCGAGAGCCCCGCCAGAGCGGTGGTGGAGGCCGCCGAGGGCGCGGCGCTGCTGGTGGTGGGCCGCCGCCGGCACCGCCCGGGTGTGGCACCCCGCCTGGGTCCGGTGGCTCAGGCCGCCATCCACCACGGGCACTGCCCCGTCGCGGTCGTCCCCCACGACTGACCGGGCGGGCGGGACGGCGGGAACCGCGCCGCCGGGCCCGAGGCCGCCCCGGATCCTCCGGTCACACGCCCGACAGGCCCGCCTCCTGCGGTTCCGGGTCGGTGCGGGCGGCGGCATCGGCCAGGCCGAGGCGGAGGTGCTCGACGTGGTGGATGGCCTGGTCGATGAGTTCCGCGACGTGGTTGTCGTAGAGGGAGTACACGATCGAGCGGCCCTTGCGGGTGCCGACGACGAGGCCGAGGTTGCGCAGCAGGCGCAACTGGTGGGAGCAGGCGGACTGTTCCATGCCGACCTCGGCGGCCAGCTCGGTCGCGGGCAGGGGGCCTTCGCGCAGGCGGGAGAGGATGAGCAGCCGCGAGGGGGTCGCCAGTGCCTGGAGGGTGGTGGCCACCTTGGCCGCGCCGGCCGCGTCCAGGCTCCTGCGCGGGACGTGTCCTGATGACTGTGCGGCTCCGTGACCCATGCGGTCATGGTAACGGCACCACGAATGAACACATGAATGAGTCTTCATTTGTTCCTGTTACGGTGGTGAGGCCGGACCCCGCCCCGCCCACCGTGAAGGACCCGCGCCGATGCCGTCCACGTCGTCCACTCTCACCCGTCCGGCGCCGCCCGGTGCCGCCCACGACGCCGGCCCGCCCCGCCGCCGCACCCGGATCCGCGCCGTGCCCGAGGCCCGCTGGGCCGCCGCCGCGCTGGTGCTGTTCCTGATCGCGCTGCCGCCGTACCTGTCGGGGGCACCGGCCTGGACCTGGGGCGCGCTGTTCGCGGCCGTCTACGCGACGGGCGGCTGGGAACCGGGCTGGGCCGGGCTCCGGGCGCTGCGGGAGAAGACCCTGGACGTGGACCTGCTGATGGTGGTCGCCGCGCTCGGGGCGGCGGCGATCGGCCAGGTGCTGGACGGCGCTCTGCTCATCGTCATCTTCGCCACCTCGGGCGCGCTGGAGGCGATCGCCACGGCCCGCACCGCCGACTCGGTACGCGGTCTGCTCGACCTCGCGCCCGCCACGGCCACCCGGGTCGCCGACGACGGCGCCGAGGAGACGGTCCCCACCGGGCGGCTCGCGGTGGGCGAGATCGTTCTGGTGCGGCCCGGTGAGCGGGTCGGCGCCGACGGCCGCGTACTGGACGGGGCCAGTGAGGTCGACCAGGCCACCATCACCGGTGAGCCGCTGCCGGTGGCGAAGGGCGCGGGGGACGAGGTCTTCGCCGGCACCCTCAACGGCACCGGCGCCCTGCGGGTGAAGGTCGAGCGGGACCCGTCCGACTCGGTGATCGCCCGGATCGTGGCCATGGTGGAAGAGGCCTCGGAGACCAAGGCTCCGACCCAGTTGTTCATCGAGAAGGTCGAACAGCGTTATTCCCTCGGCATGGTGGCCGCCACCGTCGCCCTCTTCGTGCTCCCGCTCGCCTTCGGCGCCGCGCTCGGGCCGACGTTGCTGCGGGCCATGACCTTCATGATCGTCGCCTCGCCCTGCGCGGTGGTGCTGGCCACCATGCCGCCGCTGCTGTCCGCCATCGCCAACGCCGGCCGCCACGGCGTCCTGGTCAAGTCGGCCGTGGTCATGGAACGCCTCGGGCAGGTCGACGCGGTGGCCCTCGACAAGACGGGCACCCTCACCGAGGGCACCCCGAGGGTGACCGGCGTCCGTCCCCTCGCCGCCTCCGGCCTGACGGAGGACGAGGTGCTGCGGCTCGCCGCCGCCGCCGAACACCCCAGCGAGCACCCGCTGGCCCGGGCGGTCGTGGACGCCGCCCGCGCCCGCGGTCTGGACATCCCCCCGGCGCGGGACTTCGGCTCCGCGCCCGGCACCGGCGTGAGCGCCACCGTCGAGGGCAGGACCGTCGCGGTCGGCAGCCCGGTCCGGCTGTCGGTCGGCCACCTGGGCCGTCCCGCCGTGGACGCGGCCGCGGGTCTGGAGGAGGAGGGCCGTACGGCCGTGCTGGTCACCCTCGACGGCGAGCCGGCCGGGGTCCTGGGCATCGCCGACCGGCTGCGCGCCGAAGCCGCCGCCACCGTCGCGGCGCTGGGCGGGCTGACGGGCGCCACCCCGGTGCTGGTCACCGGTGACAACCCGCGCGCGGCGGCCCGGCTCGCCGCCGAGGTCGGCATCACCGACGTCCGCGCCGGGCTGCTGCCGCAGGACAAGGTGACGGCGGTGCGGGAGATGGAACGGGCCGGGCGGAAGGTGCTGGTCGTCGGCGACGGCGTCAACGACGCCCCCGCGCTGGCCGCCGCCCACACCGGCATCGCCATGGGCCGCGCCGGCTCCGACCTCGCCCTGGAGACCGCCGACGCGGTGGTGGTCCGCGACGAGCTGGCCACCGTCCCGGCGGTGGTCCGCCTCTCCCGCCGGGCCCGCCGCCTCGTCGTGCAGAACCTGGTCGTCGCCTCGGTGTTCATCACCGGCCTGGTGATCTGGGACCTGGCAGGGACGCTGCCCCTGCCGCTGGGCGTCGCGGGCCACGAGGGCTCCACCGTCGTCGTCGGCCTCAACGGCCTGCGCCTTCTCGCCGACGGCGCCTGGCGCCGTGCCCGTACCGGGGCGGAGCGCCGCCCCGCCTGATCGGGGCACCGTCGTAGCCCTGCACCTCACCCGAATCGGGTGCCCCGCGCCCAGTCCGCGCAGCCCGGCCCTCCGCCTCACGCGGATCGCCCGACGCGGATCGGTGGAGTCCGGTCAGGCCACGGTGACGCTGTTGTCGAGGTAGACGTCCTGGACGGCGTGGAGGAGTTCGATGCCCTCCTCGGTGGGCCGCTGGAAGGCTTTGCGGCCGGTGATGAGCCCGGTGCCGCCGGCCCGCTTGTTGATCACCGCTGTCCGTACGGCCTGCGCGAGGTCCCCCCTTCCCGCCGAGGCGCCGCCGCTGTTGATGAGTCCGACCCGGCCCATGTAGCAGTTGGCCACCTGCCAGCGGGTGAGGTCGATCGGGTGGTCGGTGGTGAGCCTGTCGTACAGGCGTTTGTCCGTCTTGCCGAAGTCCAGTGCGAGGTAGCCGCCGTTGTTCTCCGGCTGCTTCTGCTTGACGATGTCGGCCTCGATGGTCACGCCGAGGTGATTGGCCTGACCGGTGAGGTCGGCCGACACCGAGTAGTCCACGCCGTCCTTCTTGAACGCCGCATTGCGCAAGTAGCACCACAGCACGGTGAACATGCCCAGTTCGTGGGCCCGCGCGAAGACCTCGCTGGCTTCCCCCAGCTGGCGGTCCGACTGCTCCGAACCGAAGTACACCGTGGCGCCGACGCCGGCGGCACCGAGCTCGAAGCACTGCTCGACATTGCCGAACATGACCTGGTCGTAGTGGTTCGGGTAGGTCAGCAGCTCGTTGTGATTCAGCTTCACGATGAAGGGGATCTTGTGCGCGTATCGCCGCGACACCGCCCCGAGTACGCCGAGTGTGCTGGCGACGGCGTTGCATCCGCCCTCGACGGCGAGTTCGACGATGTTCCTGGGGTCGAGGTAGCGGGGGTTCGCGGCGAACGCCGAGGCCGCGGAGTGCTCGATGCCCTGGTCGACGGGCAGGACCGACACGTACCCCGTGCCGGCCAGGCGGCCGTGGTCGAAGAGGGACTGCAGGTTGCGCAGCACCCGCGGCGAGCGGTCGGTCGCGGCCACGGTCCGGTCGACGAAGTCATGACCCGGGACCACCAGGTCCTCCCTGGGAATCCCTTGGGCGGTGTAGGACAGCAGATCCCCGGCCTCGTCGCCCAGCAAGCCCTGGATGTCGGTCATCGGCTCACCTCTCCGGTCGTTCGGAAGTGCCAGAGACGGACGGGTCCCCGGGTTCCCCCTCACCGCCGAGCCCACGCGAATCTGCGCACGCCGTCTCGGAGGCGGCGCCCGGCGCCGGGTGGGCGTGAGTCCACCGGACCGAGCGAGCGCGGGCCCCGCATCCGGTCCCGGAGCCGGAACTGTCCTGCCGTGGAACAGTGGAAGAGGGGAGACAGGGCGGTGTGAGGGGAGACAGGGCGGTGTGCCGCCCGCGCAGGTGCGGGCCGGGCGAAGGAGGACGGGATGAGCCACCGTGTGCTGGCGGGTGTCGACGGGTCCGAACACAGCGCGACGGCAGCCGACTGGGCGGCGCGCGAGGCCGCGCTGCGCGGCGTTCCCCTGCGCCTGTTCCATGCCCTTCCGTCTCTTCCCGGCGCCGTCGTTCCCCGCCCGGCCCTGGACCGGATGCGTGACGTCGGTGCGCGCATGCTCGATCAGCTGGTCACCGGCCTGGTCGAGCGGTACCCGGATGTCGACGTGCGGGGCGAGCAGGCCGACGACGCCCCGGCCCCGGCTCTCCTCGCCGCGGCCCGCGCGGCCGGGCTCCTCGTCGTCGGCACGCGGGGGACGGGCGGTTTCGACGGTCTCGCGGTCGGCTCGGTGGCCCTGCGGATGGCGGCGGCAGCCCCCTGCCCCGTCGTCCTCGTTCCCCAGCGGCCCAGCGCCTTCGAGACGGGGATACGCGCGGAAGGCGACGCCGCGCAGGTGGTGGTGGGGTTCGACGCGCATCGCCCGGTCGGGGAGGCGGCGGACTTCGGGTTCGCTGCCGCCGAGGCGGTCGGAGCACCTCTGCGGGTGGTCCAGGCATGGGCGTTTCCTGCCGAGGCGGTCTCCGCGCGGATCCTGGTGGTGACCGAGGGGGACCGCGCCACGTGGGAGGACCAGGAGGTTCTGCGGCTCTCGGACGCGCTGAGCGACTGGCGGGAGAAGTATCCCCGCGTGACGGTCCGCACCGACGTCATGTTGCTCCAGCCCGCGGAAGCACTCTTGAACGTCTCCCGGGACGCGGCCCTGCTCGTCGTGGGCCGCCGCACCGATCCTCGGGCGGCCGAAGGCCGACTGGGCCCGGTCGCGCACGCCGTGCTGCACCACGCCCGCTGCCCGGTGGCGGTCGTACCGCACGCCGGATGACGGCCGACCGGAGATCTGCCGGCGGGGCGGCGGATCCGGCGCGGCGATCCGGTGGCGGCGGGCCGGTCAGCCGAAGAACACCTCGAACTCGTCGTACAGCGACGGATCGACGCGCTTGGTCCGCGCCGTGGCATCGGCGAGGGGGACGCGGACGATCCGGGTGCCCTGCAGGGCGACCATGACGCCGAAGTCACCGTCCTTGACCGCGTCGACGGCGTGCAGCCCGAAGCGCGTGGCCAGCCAGCGGTCGAAGGCGCTCGGGGTGCCGCCGCGCTGAATGTGCCCCAGCACCGTGGTCCGGGCGTCCTTGCCGGTGCGGTCCGAGATCTCCCGAGCCAGCCACTCGCCGACGCCGGACAGCCGTACATGGCCGAACTCGTCCAGCGACTGATCCTTGAGGACCGCCTGCCCCTCTTTCGGGGCGGCCCCCTCGGCCACCACGACGATCGGCGCGTAGTTGATCTTGAATCTGTTCTTCACCTGCTCACAGACCTGATCGATGTCGAAGGGCCGCTCCGGGATGAGGATCACGTTTCCGCCGCCCGCGATACCCGCGTGCAAGGCGATCCACCCGGAGTGCCGGCCCATGACCTCCACCACCAGGGCGCGCATGTGCGACTCGGCGGTGGTGTGGAGGCGGTCGATGGCCTCGGTCGCGATGCCGACCGCGGTGTCGAAGCCGAAGGTGTAGTCGGTGCCGGAGACGTCGTTGTCGATGGTCTTCGGTACGCCGACCAGCGGAATTCCCTGACGGCTCAGTTCGTTGGCCACGCCGAGCGTGTCCTCGCCGCCGATCACGACGAGCGCGTCCACGTCGTGCCTGGCAAGGGTGTCCTGTACGCGTCGCAGCCCGTCCTCGTGTGTGAACGGGTTGGTACGGGAGGAGCCGAGGATGGTTCCGCCGCGGGGGAGGATCCCCCGCACGCCGGCGATGTCCAGTGGTATGACATGGTCCTCGAGCAAGCCGAGCCAGCCGTCCCGCAACCCGACGAAGTCGAAGGCGTATTCGGCGACGCCTTTGCGGACGACACTGCGGATCACGGCGTTGAGGCCGGGGCAGTCACCGCCGCCGGTCAGTACTCCCACCCTCATGGGTTCTCTCCCATCCGCTGGACGGCCCGCGCGGTCGCAGCCTTCTCGGCGATCAGGACCGCTGCCGGGAACGCCGGGAACATGGATCGCCTGCTTCCAGCCTCCCCCCGTTCGGTTCGCAGTGGCCACTCGCCGGCCGCCGCGCGATGCATGGGGCCCGAGGATGTACTGGAAGTGGGCAGGATCCGCGCGGCGAGAGATTCCGGGGCGAGCGTGTGATCAACGACGACATGGTGCGGATGACGGCTTGAACAGGGGAGAGCGCTGTGAGGGCGACGTTCGTTCTGGGACGGATCGCGGGAGTCCGGGTCGGCGTGCACTGGAGCGTGCTGCTCATCTTCGGCATCATCGCGTTCGGCCTGTCGCAGGGCCGCCTTGCGGAGACGTATCCGGGGCGTGCCTGGGCGGTGTACTGGGCGGCCGGCCTCTGTACCGCCGTGGTCTTCTTCGCCTCCCTGCTGGCACACGAGCTGGCGCACGCCGTCGTGGCACGGCGCAACGGCGTCGCGGTGGATGACATCGTGCTCTGGCTGCTGGGCGGAGCGGCCCGGCTCAGGACCGAGGCGTCCAGCCCCGGCGCGGAGCTGAGGATCGCCGGCGTCGGCCCTCTCGTCAGCCTCCTGCTGGGCGGGCTGTTCGCACTCGGGGCCTGGCTGCTCGACCTGGCGTCCGTGTCCGGGATCGTGGTGGAGATGGTGGCGTGGCTGGCAGGCATCAACGTGCTGCTCGCGATCTTCAACTCGGTGCCGGCCGCCCCGCTCGACGGAGGCAGGCTGCTGCGCGCGTTCCTGTGGTGGCGCACGGGAGACCGGCTTCGGGCGACAGCGGGGGCGACCGCGGCGGGGCGGTTCTTCGGGTGGCTTCTCGTGGCGCTGGGTGTGATCACGTTCCTGACGAGCCGGGCGTTCGGCGGCCTCTGGCTGGCACTGATCGGCTGGTTCCTCATCGCGGCCGCCACTGCCGAGGGACAGCAGGCCCAGCTGCGCGGGGCACTCGCCGGTGTGCCGGTGCGCGACGCGATGACGCGCCAACCTCTCACGGTTCCCGCGGACACCACGGTCGCGGGATTCCTCACCGCTCCGCTCTTCCGATACCGGCATTCGGCGTTCCCGGTGACCGACGACGGGGTCCCGGTCGGCCTGGTGACCCTCGACAGTGCCAGACAGGTGCCGCAGAGCGAGGCACATCATGTGACGGTGAGGCAGGTGATGGTGCCGCTGTCGCAGGTCACCGTGGTGGGGCAGGACAGCCCGCTGGCGGATCTGCTGCCGCGCATGGA
Organism: Streptomyces sp. NPDC002386; assembly: GCF_053593175.1. NCBI lineage: Bacteria > Bacillati > Actinomycetota > Actinomycetes > Kitasatosporales > Streptomycetaceae > Streptomyces > Streptomyces sp. NPDC002386. The sequence continues at coordinate 181,390 of NZ_JBSFBX010000016.1, read as the reverse complement.
GCCGGGCGCCGAGCACCGGGTCCTGGTCGTGGACGACGGCGGGCTCGTCGGAATCGTCTCGCTCTCGGACGTCAGCCGAACTGTGACCTGGCTGATGCGTCCTGCCCCCGGGCGGCGCGACGGCCTGTGACCGCGGGCCGGCGTCGCGCAGCAGTGCGCCGCGCGGGTGAGGGTGCGGGCCGTGCGCGGCAAGTCGAGCACCGAGATCGCCGACGCGCCTGCGACGGCTCCTTGGCCGTACGCAGCCACATACTGGCCGCTGCCGCTCTGGGTGACGTTGCCGACAAGATGACGGCCCATCCGGTTCGTATCACGGCGGGCCGTCGACCGGCGTGGGCTGGGGCGCGGCAGTGCTGAAGCGGCCGGCGCGGCGCCGCAGGTGACGGCGGCCGGCATAGCGCCCCACCGGGGGTGCCACGGCTGCGGCCCCGTAGAAGAGCCGTTTGCCGATCTCGATAAGGGCCAGGTAGGCGAGGATCATACCGATCAGCGTGGCGAAGAATCCCCCGGGAAGCGGCTGGAAGCCCAGGGTGTGGGCGAGTGGGGTGGCCGGCAGCACCGCGCCGATGGTGACGACGCCGAGCGCGGCGAGTGTCAGCGGCAGGCTGGGGTGGCTGCGGAAGAACGGGATGCGCCGGGTACGGATGGCGAAGATCACCAGGGTCTGGGTGGCCAGCGATTCGACGAACCAGCCGGAGCGGAACTGGGCCGGCCCGGAGTGGAAGACCCAGAGCATGACGCCGAAGGTGACGAAGTCGAACACGGAGCTGAGGGGCCCGAAGGAGATCATGAAGCGGCGGATGAAGGCGATGTCCCAGTGCGAGGGCTTGCGCAGCTGCTCCTCGTCGACGTTGTCCGTGGGGATGGCCAGCTGACTGCTGTCGTAGAGGAGGTTGTTCAGCAGGATCTGCGAGGGGAGCATCGGCAGGAAGGACAGGAACAGCGAGGCGCCCGAGGCGGAGGCCATGTTGCCGAAGTTGCTGGAAGTGCCCATCAACACGTACTTGATGGTGTTGGCGAAGATCCGGCGGCCCTCGACCACACCGTCCGCGAGGACGTTGAGGTTCTTCTCCAGCAGGATGACGTCGGCCGCGTCCTTGGCGACGTCGGTGGCCGAGTCGACGGAGATGCCCACGTCGGCCGCGTGCAGAGCCAGTGCGTCATTGACTCCGTCGCCCAGGAACGCCACGCCGCCGCGGCTGAGCCGTTGCACGTGCACGATACGGGCCTTGGCCTCGGGACTCACTCGGGCGAAGACGGTGGTCCGAGGGATCGCCTCGGCCAGTTGCGCGTCGTCCAGGGCGTCGACCTCGCTGCCGGTCATCGCGCCCGCGTCGGTGAGCCCCAGGTCATGGCAGACCTTGGCGGCGACCGCGGCGTTGTCGCCGGTGACGACCTTCACCGCGACGCCCAGGTCGGCGAGTCTGCGCAACGCCGTGGCGGCGTCCGGTTTGGGCGGGTCGAGGAACACCAGCAGTCCGGCCAGGCTCAGCTCCCGCTCGTCCTCGGGCCCGACGGACCGCGTGGCGGTGTCGACGGGCCGGGTCGCGACGGCGATCACGCGGTTTCCCGCGGTGAACTCCGCCGCGAGCGCGTTACGGGCTCCGGGCGGGACATCGGCGCAGCGGTCCAGGACAGTTTCCGGAGCGCCTTTGGTGACGAGGCTCGACCGGCCGTCCCCGTCCCGCACGAGGACCGAGATCATGCGCCGTTCGTGATCGAAGGGCAGTACCGCGACCTGTGTGTACCCGTCCAGGGCGGTCCGCTCGCCGGCGGCGGCCGGAGACCGCCACAGAGCCTGGTCCAATGGGTTCCCGCCGACGTCCCGCGCATCGCGCGCCGCGTTCTCGGTACTGAGCAGCCCCCACCGCACGACCGCCTCGGAGCCGTGGCCGTCGGCGGGAACGGCGCGCATGTACTCGATGCGGCCCATGGTGAGCGTGCCGGTCTTGTCGGTGAACAGGACATCGACATCACCCAGGTCCTCGATGCAGACCAGCCGCTTGACCAGCACCTTGCGCCGGCTCATCCGGCGTGACCCGGCGGCCAGGCTGGTCGAGACGACGGCGGGCAGCAGCTGGGGGGTGATACCGACCGCGATGGCCAGTGAGAACAGCAGCGCGTCGATGAGCGGCTTGTGCAGGGCGACGTTGATCACGAAGATCGACGTGGTCAACGCGCCCGCGACATGGACCAGCAGCAGGGAGAAGCGCCGCAGGCCGACCTGGAACTCGGTGTCCAGCGGGTGGGTGTCGAGCCCGGCGGCGATCTTGCCGAACTCCGTGTGCGCCCCGGTGGCCACCACTACCCCGCGAGCGGCGCCGGTCCGGACGACCGTGCCCATCAGGGCACACCCGGACAGTTCGGCCAGCGGGGTCCCGGCCGCGACAACGGCGATGTTCTTGTCCACCGCCAGCGACTCGCCGGTAAGCACCGACTCGTCGCACTCCAGACCGGTGACCTCCACCAGCCGCAGGTCGGCCGGCACGATGTCACCCAGACGCAGTTCCACCACATCACCGGGCACCAGCGCCGTGACATCCACCAGCGTGGCCCGGCCGTCGCGCAGCACCACCGTCTGGTGGTGGATCTGGGAGTGCAGCGCCTCGGCCGCCTTCTCGGCCCGGTACTCGTTGACGAAGCCCAGCCCGACGGACGCGCTCACGATCAGCCCGATGATCACCGCATCGCCGCGCTCGCCCACCAGGAAGGACGCGACAGCGGCCGCCACCAGCAGTCCGAGCAGCGGCGAGCGCAGTTGATGCCACAGCACGGGAAACACCCGGGCGCGGTGCGTAGCGACCGCATTGGGGCCGAACTGCGCCTGCCGTCGCGCGGCCTCCTCGCCACCCAGGCCCTCCCCGGCGACGACACCGAGCTCACGAAGGACAGCGTCGCCCGACAAGGCCGCCGCCGACACCACCCCCGGCGCGAGCACAGGCAGCCGCGCCGGAGCAAAGACGCTCACCTGCCCCCTCCGGAGGAGGGGGCACCGTTCATCGGTGCGGCATACCGGCCGGCCTCATGATCTCGGCACTGCCGCTTGGGCACACGCGTCGCGGCCCTGGGGCTCCACACCGGGTGAGGACGCGGGGCTCCCGCGGAGGGCGCCGTGGACGTCACGGACGCGGTGTCGTCGTGCCTCGGCGAGGCCACAGGGGACGGGTTTGTCGCAGCAGGGCTCAATACGGTCACCGCCGATGGCCAGGTTGCCGAGGATGCTCTGACTCGGGGCCTCCCACGCGGACACGAGAGCGGTGGAGACCGGGTTGGGCCGAGGGGCGCCGACGGGGCGGGTCAGCGATTCCAGCGGCGTTGCTCGGCTGTTCGACGTCGGATGACGTACAGGTCGGCGATGGCCACGGCGGTGGACGTTGCGCAGAGAGCGGCCAGCGCGATGAGCAGGACGCGGTCGGGCTGGGAGGCAGGGCCCGCTCTCCAGGCGAGGACGGCGAAGCCGGCGGCGCCCAGCGCGAACAGTGCCCCGAAGAGGCGGGACAGGAGTCGTCGGGCCGGTAGGTCGCTGCTTGCCCAGCGTGGCTCGCTGCCGTCGTGGCGCCATCGGCGTGCCGCGGTCCGCGCCCGCCGGTCGGCCGTCCGTGCGTGCCGGCGCTGTGTCGCGTGGCGGCGGTCATGGTGTGGATATGCCATGGCTTCGTCACTTCCCTGATGCGCCGGGCGTTGGGTCGGCCGCCTCCTGCTCGGCTGGTCGTCGGGTCGGCCCTTGGCTGTGCCCCGGCTGCGGTGCTGCAGGTCGAAGACGGTGGCGCGGATGTCCTTGACGACGGTGTCGAGGAGGGCGACGCCGACCGTCGCGTCCCCGGCGGCTGCTTCGAAGGCGACCTCGTCGCCAACGCCGGATGCCGGGCCCGCGACACACGATTGGTCTGCCGGTGCATGCCGGGCCTCCATCACCTCCAGGTGTTGCCGGGCAGCGGGACGGCGCGCCTGTCCAACGGGCTCCCGAAGGGGGACATGCAGGCACCGCCCTCGCTTTCCCAGCTGGCCTCCCGGCGCAGGGCGTCGCGAATGCCGCGCCCGATGACGACTTCATCGGCCATCAGGGCGCCGGCGGTGAGGACGCTCCCGGGGATCGCCGCGGCGGCCATCAGGCGGGCCGCGGCGGCGGGCTCGGTCTCGGGCGGGATCACCAGCAGGTCCCAGCGGCCGACGGTGTAGGAGAGCAGAATCAGCTTGTCGGGGTGCTGCTCGGTGAACCAGCCCACATGCACGGTGTGCCCGGCCACAGGCACCTTGCGTGGGATGACGGGCCAGCGGGTGGGGTTCACGGTGACGCGTGTGATGCGTCCCCAGACCTTGTCGAGTGCGGCCGCAAGGGGCGGAAGCTCCGCCTCGAGATCGCGTGAACAGGGCCACCAGGCCCCGTCGAGCTGGCCGGCGAGGGTGGTCTTCGGGGTGAGAGACAAGCGTGCCGGAAGCTCTGCGGCGAGGTCGCGCGGCGCGGTCCGGTCGAGGGTGGTGGTCATGGTGCGGACCTGCCCCCGGGCTTCCCGTCGGCAGCCCGGTTTTTCGTGATCGCCGGAAACGACACCCGCGTGAAGGCCGGTGTGCGAAGTACTCCCGGTGCTTTCACTGTACGCCCGTTCGGCCTGCTTTGATCGTTCTGACCAGGTATTTTCCGGCGAAGGATGCAGCGGGTGCGCAGCGGCGACGGCCGCGGGAGTTCCGTGAAACGACGGCAGGCTTGGCATGGCTGACTCCGCCCCCCGGACGCCCCCGCTGCTCCTGCCGGACACCACCGCCAGTGCCTCCCGCTCGAGCAGATCGCGGCCGGGTGATCACCGCGCCGGGCTGCGAACTTCCGACTCCGGACGCGTAGGGGGCGATGACGCGTTGACGGCGTGGTCATCGCTTCTTCCGTCCGCTTGGCTGCGTGCCTGGCGCAGGGCGTCGAGCACTACCGAGCCGTCGACGGTCTCATGGGTGACCAGTTCGCCGGCCAGGCGTTCCAGGGCGGGCCGATGGCCGCGCAGCAGCGTGATCGCGCGCTGTTCGGCCTGGCGCAGCAGCCGGGCGACCTCCTCGTCGACGATGCGCTGGGTCTGTTCCGAGTACGGTGGCCGGCCGGGCTCGTCGGTGGCCTCGCTGAGGAAGTTCGGGTGGGCGGAGGCGTAGCCGATCGGGCCGAGTTCGGAGGAGAGGCCGAACTCGCGGACCATGCGGGTGGCGATCTGGGTGGCTCCGGCCAGGTCGTTGGCGGCTCCTGTCGATCCCTCGCCGAAGACCAGGAGCTCGGCCGCGCGCCCGCCGAGGCGCACCGCCAGAAGGTCGGTCAGGTAGCTCTCACTGTACAAGTGGCGTTCCGCTTCAGGGAGTTGCTCGGTAACGCCGAGGGTGACACCGGCCGGAAGGATGGTGACCTTCGCCACCGGGTCGGCGTGCTCGCACAACGCCGCGACCAGGGCGTGGCCCGATTCGTGCACGGCCACCGAGCGGCGTTCCTCGGGCAGCAGCGCGTTGGAGGACTCCCGGCGTCCGAGCAGCACACGGTCGCGGGCGGCATCCAGGTCGTGCGGCTCGATCCGGATACGGTTGTCCCGTACGGCGTTGATGGCGCCCTCGTTGACGAGGTTGGCGAGATCGGCACCGGAGAACCCGGGTGTGGCGCGCGCCACGGTATCCAGGTCGACGTCCGAGGCCAGGGTCTTGTCGCGGGCGTGGACGGCGAGGATCGCGGCCCGCTCGGACTGGTTGGGCAGCGGCACGGTGACCTGGCGGTCGAAGCGACCGGGGCGCAGCAGGGCCGGGTCGAGGGCGTCGGGCCGGTTGGTGGCGGCGAGGACGACGATGCCGCTGGACTGGTCGAAGCCGTCCATCTCGGACAGCAGCTGGTTGAGCGTCTGCTCGCGCTCGTCGTTGCCGCCCAACCGTGCTCCGCCGGCGCGACGTGACCCGAGCGCGTCGATCTCGTCGATGAAGATGATCGACGGGGCGCGTTTGCGGGCTTCGCCGAACAGATCGCGCACCCGGGAGGCACCGACCCCGACGAACATCTCCACGAACCCGGAGCCGGTCACCGACAGGAACGCCACGTCCGCCTCGCCGGCGACGGCTCGCGCGAAGAGCGTCTTGCCGGTACCGGGCGGCCCGACCATGATCACGCCTCGGGGTCCCTTGGCACCCGCCGCGGTGTACCGGGCGGGATTGCGCAGGAAGTCGACGACCTCGCTGATCTCTTGCTTGACCCCGTCGTAGCCGGCGATGTCGTTGAAGCCGGTGGTGGGTCGCTCTGCCTCGATGATCTTTGCGTGCGAGCGTCCGATGGCGCTCAGCCCGCCGGTCACCGACCCCGCGGCACGGCGTCCCATCCACACGACAAGGCCGATCAGCACCAGGAACGGCAGGAACGTGAAGAGCACGGACAACCACGCCGAGCCGCCGCTGCTGCTACTCTGGCTGGCTTTGATGAGCACGTGGTGTGATGCCAGCTGCTGCTGGAGCTGGGCCCCGGTGCCCAGCGCGGTGGGTATCTGGGTGGTGAACTTCGTGCCGTCCTTCAGCGCGCCGCTGATCGCGCCTTTGTCGTTGATGTCGACCGTCTGCACCTGGCTGGCGCCGACCTTGCCGACGAAGTCGCTGTAGGACAGTGAACTCGTGTGTGGCCCGGAGCGGGCGCGAGAGAGCAGCAGGACGAAGACGAGCGTCATCAGGATCCACCAGAACATCCACCGTCCGCCGAACGGGCGCGGTTGCCGGGACGGAGGTATGGGAGGTTCGCGCGGCGGCCCGGGCTTGGCGGGCGGCGTCAGGTGCCGGTGCGGCATCCGCACTCGTGTGATCACCGATCCCACGCCCTTCGGTCGGCATGAACCTCCGTCTGCCAGCGTCAACCCGGGCGTTCCTGGGTGGTAGGGGTCGAATGGCCCTGATGGGGGCCGTCCGGTCAGGGTCCCCCCAGGCTCGCGGCCGCCGCCGGCCGGCGAACAGGAGCGGGCTGATGTGCACGTCGTTTCGCTGTCACATCAACGAAGCACGCCTTTATGTGCGGCCGTCGGGAAGATCGGTGACTTGAGAACGAGAAGCGCCAGAGGCACTCCGGCACACGCGCTGAAACCCAAGATCGTGCCTTCGTCCAGCAACGCGGGCACTCACGGCTGACTCCCCAGAGCGGGCCCTTGCCCTGACGTCCCCAGATTCGGATGCAGACGCGGGGCGGTTTGCCGTGCTGCGTCGGCGGGTGGGTCCTTCGGACCGTGGGTCTGGGCGATCGGCCCTGGACCCGGTTGTCCGTGCTGCGGCCTGACCCGATCCGTCGCTGGTCGTCGTCGATGTCCCACCGCTCGGCCAGCGCGTTCAGCGCCTCGTCTCGTACCTGGTCAGGACCACGTCGCCGGGAAACGTCCGTGTCTCCACCAGGTTCAGGTTCGCCCAGCCGTCCAGCGCGGTGAAGAAGGGTGTGCCGCTACCCAGCAGGACCGGATGGGTGACGATCGCGTACTCGTCGATCAGCCCGGCCCGCATCGCCGCCCCGGCGAGCGCTGCGCCACCAACCCTCATCGGCCCACCGTCCTCGGCCTTGAGCCGAGTGATCTCCGCGACCGCGTCGCCGGTGACCAGGCGAGTGTTCCAGTCGATCTTGTCGACCGTCGAGGAGAACACCACCTTCGGCGTGTCCCGCCAGTTCCGCGCGAACTCGATCTGCGCTGGGGTGGCGCCCGGCTGCCGGTCGCCGGTCGGCCAGTAGGCGCTCATGGTCTCCCACAGCTTGCGCCCATACAGAAACAGGCTGATCGCCCGCTCCTGGTCGAGCCACCACTGGAACAGCTCGTCGCTCGGCCGGCTCCAACTGAGGTCGTCGCCGGGCGCGGCGGCATAGCCGTCCAGGGACAGGTTCATGCCGTAGAGGAGTCTCCGCATAGCGCCAGCCTTCCGTCAGTCGGGCTGGGAAGTCTAGACGGGCCCCGACCCCGAATTCCGGTGCAGGCTTCGGCGAAGGCGAGGTCGATGACGGTGCCCGGCTAGCAGGACTTCCCGCCCTCGATGGGCAGGAAGGTGATGTCGCCGACGTACTCCGTGTTCGGGACCTGGGCGGCTGCCGGTTCGGGGACGGTGGTGCGGTACCGGCGACGCAACCGGACCCCTCGATCCCGCGGACCCGCATGATCCTGGGGACCCGTAGGTGCCGCCTGACTCCTCGGGCACCGCCCGTATCCGGGCGGCCCACCGGGCGTCGTCCACTTGCCCAGGAGGGGGCGCAAGAGCATGGTCCGGTGATTCCACCACCGTCCATGCGTGCTGGCCGGCGCGATGCATGGCGTCAGGCCTTGCCTCGCAGAGCGCGGATGATTTGCGCGACTGCGGAGAGGACCGCTGCGCGGTGGCGTGACTCGGTACCGGCCGCCTACCGGCTCGCACGCTTCCTCGCGGCCGACGACCGGATGGACGAACTCTGGGTCCGCGCTGAAGCCGGGGACTTTCCGGCCTCCTGGATCCTCAGCGGAATCCCTGTCGCCCGCCGCCACGAGGACGCGGCGATTGCCTGGTTCGTAGGGGCGCAGGCGTGACATCGGTGGTTACTGATGACCCATCAGTGGCGTCAGCATGGGGTCAGCGGAGGTATGGCAGTGGGCATGAACCATGTGCTCCAACGTTTCCCCGGCTCAGCGCACCCTTCCGCGGGGTTTCAACGGCACCGGCGGCAGCTCGGGTGCGTGCAGCGGCGCGCCGTCGTAGCCCTTCACCTCACCGAAGCGGCTGCCTCGTGCCCAGTCCTCGCGGGCTTGTTCGATCTCCGCCTGGGTGCGGGCGACGAAGTTCCACCACATGATCAGCTCCTCGGCGAACGGCTCGCCGCCCAGCAGCATGATCCCGGCGTCCGACTCGGCGCGCAGGGGGAGTTCGGTCCGGCCGCAGCCGAGGTAGAGCATCGAACCCGGCAGGACCGGTACGCCGTCCACGTGCACCTCGCCGGACATGGCCAGCACCCCGTACTCGAAGTCGGGGTTCAGGGGCAGGCGTACGTCGGTGCCCCGGGTGAGGGCGAGGTCGGCGCCGACGATCGGGGTGAACGCCGTACCGGGGGAGGACGCTCCGTCGAGGTCGCCGAGGATCACGGTGGCGGTCAGACCGGGGGCCGTCACCTGGGGCAGCTCGGCGTGGTACTCGAACCTCGGTTCCGTGTGGCGGTGTTCGTCGGGGAGCGCGACCCAGAGCTGCGCGCCGTGCAGGAAGCGCGCGTGCGACCGGGGGCTCTCCTCGGAGTGGCTGATCGCCCGGCCGGAGGTCATCAGGCCGAGCTGCCGGGGGCCGATGGTCTGCAGGCTGCCGGTGGAGTCGCGGTGCAGCACCTCGCCCTGGTGCAGCCAGCTCACCGTCTGCAGCCCGATGTGCGGGTGCGGCGGGACCTGCATACCGGGCTCGTCGGCGATGTCGTCGGGACCGTAGTGGTCGACGAACGCCCAGGCGCCGATCATGCGCCGGCCCAGGTTGGGCAGCAGCCGGCGCACCTCGGTCGACTCGCCCAGCTTCACTCGGCGGGGGCTCAGCAGTTCACGGACGGGCTCGGCGACGACGAATCCGCGGCCGCCGCACACACTCGGTACCGGCGCGCGGTCAAGGTTGCTCATGCGGCCCAACCTAGTCGCCTGCGGGCCGCGACGCAGAGACCTGTGCCCCGGCACCCGGCGTGGCTGCCAGGCCCTGAGGGGGTGTTCTACGGCGCGGGACTGCTCGGGGACGGCTGGGCCGGCGACGGGCGGACGGTGGTGGGCACGGGTGTCGGGGTGCCGGTCACCGGCCGGGGGGAGCGGGCCGGCTCGGCCGGGCGGGGCCGGTCGTCCCGGACGGTGAGGAACACCAGGGCCGCCACCGCGGCCAGCGCGAGCAGGCCCACGGTGACCCGGCGTACCGGCAGCCGGCGGGAGCGCGTCGCGGACGGCGGGCGCGGTGGCCGCAGGTCGGCCGGGCCGACGGACCGCGCGCGTGCGTCCAGGGCGGCCCGCAGCCGTTCCTCGACCCGCGTCGGCGCGGTCCCGGTTCCGGTGGCGGAGTCGTTCATCGCAGCCCCTCCAGACGTCGGCCGAGGGCGTCAAGGGCCCTGCTGGCCGTGGACTTCACGGTGCCCCGCGACAGCCCCAGCGTCGCCGCGATCTGGGCCTCCGTCAGGTACGACCAGTAGCGCAGGACCAGGACCTCGCGCTGCCGGGCGGTCAGCGTCCGCAGGGCCGCCAGCACCTCCCGGTGGTCCTCGTGCAGCAGGACGTCCTCCTCCGGCGCGGGCGCGTGCTGCTCGGGTTCGGGGGTGTGCGCCCGTACGGTCCTGCGCCGCCGCAGCACCGAGCGGGCGCCGTTGACGACGCTCGTCCGCAGATACGCCTCCGGGTCGTCGAGCGAGCCGAGGCGGTGGCCGTGGCGGCGGAACAGCGCGGTGAAGGCGTCCTGTACGACGTCCTCGGCCGTGGGCAGGTCGTCGACCAGCAGCAGCGCCAGGCGCACCAGGGAGAGCCGGCGGTGGTGGTACAACTCCTCGATGCCCGGCGGGGTTTCGGCGGTGGCCGGCCCTCGTGCGCCGATGCCGGTGCCGCCTGTCGGTGCCGGGGCGGCCGGACCCCCGGCGCGGACGCGGGCGAGGAGGCGGGCGCGCAGGGGTGCGAACCGAGGTCCCAGGCGGCTCCGCCCGCGCGCCGGGGTGCGGGACGGGCCCCAGGGGAGGGCCGCCGCCGGTGGTGTGGCTGTCGTCATGGATCTCCCGTCCGGTGCGCGGGGAGCCGCTCCGGGCGACTCCCCGCGCACCGGCGCTGCCTCAGTGGTGCCGCGGAACCGGCGCGGGCGTGGCGGACTCACTCGCCGGAACCGGACTCGGCGACGCCGTCCGGTGGCCGTGGTGCGGCGCCGGGACGGGCTCCGGAGTGCCCGGACGCGTCGGGGACGGCACGGGGGACGCGGCCTTGGTGCCCGGCACCGACGGCACGGGGGTCGGCATGTGCGGGCTGGACGGCACGGGGGTCGGGGCGACCGTGGGCGGGTGCGACGGCGACGGGACGGGCTTCGACGTCGGCGGACGGGTCGGGGACGGTACCGGGGACGGCGTCGCGTGGCCGCCCGCGGGCAACGGAGTGGCGGTGGCGCCGGAGTGGGAGGCGGGCCGGGCGTCGCCCTGCACCGCCTGGGCGGTCATGGTGCCGCCCACGGCCAGGGCCGCGCCGACGGCGGAGACCCCAAGGACGGTGCGCAGCCTGCGCCTGCGGCCGGGGCGGGGGAGTTGATGTGCGGACATGGGTTCCTTCGGTCGCTCGGGTCGGACGTGGGTCGAAGTGGAGGCCTCCACCCGGACAGACGTCCGACCCCGGACGAGGTTGCACCCGGCGACCGGGAAATTCTCCGCGCCCGCGCCAGGCGTCAGCCCAGCAGCTTCAGGAGCTCCTCGGCGACCGGGGCGGAGGAGGCCGGGTTCTGGCCGGTGATCAGGTTCCAGTCCACGATCACGTGCGGGGCCCACGGCTCCGCCGGCCGTACGTCGACGCCCGCGGCGGTCAGCCGGTCCTGGAGCAGCCACTTGGCCTGCCCGGCGAGACCGCCCTGGGTCTCCTCCTCGTTGGTGAAGGCCGCGGCCCGGTAGCCCGCGAAGGCGTTGGAACCGTCGGCACGCACCGCCGCGAGCAGCGCGGCCGGACCGTGGCACACCACGGCCAGCGGCTTGCCCGAGTCCAGGGCCGCGACGAGCAGCCGGCCCGAGTCGGCGTCCACGGCCAGGTCCTCCATCGGGCCGTGCCCGCCCGGGTAGAACACGGCGGCGAAGTCACCGAGGTCCACCTCGGCCAGCTTCACCGGCTCCCGCAGCTCGGCGATCGCCGCGACGGCGCGCGCGATCTCGTCGGCCTTGTCCTGACCGCCGTTGGCCTCGGCGGCCAGGCTCGCGCGGTCGACCGGCGGCACAACACCGCCCGGCGTTGCCACGACGACCTGGTGGCCCGCGGCCTTGACGGCGCGGTAGGGCACCACGAGCTCCTCGGCCCAGTAGCCGGTGGGGTGCTGGGTGCCGTCGGCGAGCGTCCACAGGTCGGCGCCGGTCAGTACGAAAAGGATCTTCGACATGGGTCTCTTCTTCCGGGGGCTTGCTTCTCGGGTAAGAACCTAGGCGAGACGACCCATAGGCATCCAATGAAGCATTCAATGTCCGACATCGGAACTCCTATGGGTGGTGGAGAGCGGGTCCCGGTGAATACTCGGACGCGTGGAGATCCCCGACCCCGCCCCCTCCGACGCCCGTTCCGCCGCCCCCGTTCCCGCCTCCGGCCCGCCCTCCTCCCTCCCGCTCGACCTGAACCTGCTGCGCACCTTCCTCGCCGTCTACCGCTCCGGTTCCTTCACCGGCGCCGCCCGGGTGCTGGGCCTGTCCCAGCCCACGGTGACCACGCAGATGCGGGCACTGGAACGGCAGAGCGGCCGGGAGCTGTTCGAGCGGCTGCCGCGCGGGGTCGCGCCGACGCCCGTGGCCGACGAGCTGGCCGCCCGGATCGCCGGCCCCCTGGACGAACTGGCCGGTGCGGCCGGCCCCCACCCGCCGGAGGGCGCCCGCGCCGAGCCCGTCCATCTCGCCGGACCCGCCGAGTTCCTGTGCAGCACCGTCCTGCCCGCCCTCGCGCCGCTGGTCGCGGAGGGCGTACGGCTGCGGGTGGCCACCGGCCTGACCGATCCGCTGCTGGACGAACTGCGCGCCGGCCGCCACGACCTGGTGATCGCCACCACCCGCCCGCGCGGCCGCACGCTGCACGCCGTGCCGCTCGCCGACGAGGAGTTCGTCCTGGTCGCCGCCCCCGTCTGGGCCGGTCCGCTGCGGGACCGGCTGCCGTCCGACGGCCCCGCCGCGCTGCGCTCCGTACCGCTGATCACCTATGCCGAGGACCTGCCGATCGCCCGCCGCTACTGGCGGCACGTCTTCGGCCGGCGTCTGTCGTGGACCGCCGCCGTCACCGTGCCGGACCTGCGCGGGGTGCTGGCGGCCGTGGTCGCGGGCGCCGGGTTCGGCGTGCTGCCCCGCTACCTGTGCGTGGACGCGCTGGAGTCCGGTGCGCTGGTGGAGCTGCTCACGCCGGAGGACCCGCCCATCAACACCGGTTTCCTGGTCCAGCGCCCCGGCGTCCCGGACAACCCCGACGTGCCCCGGGTCCGCGATCTCCTGCTGCGGGCGGGACGGAGCTGGTAGACGCCGCCTCCGGATGGCGGCGCCCGCGGGGCGGGCCGACGATGGAGGCGTGGGGTGCGGTCACCGTCGTCTGTTCTGCCGGTGCCGTCCGAGGCCGCCGGGGGACGGGGGCCGGCCCCGGCCGTGACGAGCGGCCGGAAGGGAGGACACCGTCATGCTGGAAGTGAAGACGGTCGACAAGCCGGACGAGCGGCGTGACTTCCCCCGCGGCCACCTCGAAGCCCTTCATCTGACCGGGCTCGACTTCGCGGTGGGAACCTTCGAACCGGGCTGGCGCTGGTCGGAGTCCGTGGGGCCCATCGCGGGCACCTCCAGTTGCCTGGTCCACCACAACGGCTACGTGGTGCAGGGCCGGATGCACCTGCGGATGGACGACGGCGGCGAGAGCGAGGTCGGCCCCGGTGACGTCTTCGTGTGCCCGCCCGGCCACGACGCCTGGGTGGTGGGTGACGAGCAGGTCGTGGTCTTCGACTTCGCCGGCACGATGGCGAACGAGTACGCCAAGGGCTGACGGGACGCGCAAGGCACCCACCGGGCCGCGACGGGGGCGCGGCCCGGTGGCGCGTTCCGGGCGAGGGCGGACCGCCCGCGGCCCCTCAGCCGTCGCGGTGGAACGCGCCGGCGCCCTCCTCGGCGTAGGCGACGGCCTCCGCGTGTCCGAACAGGCCGGGCAGCCCGCCGGTGTGCACGAACACGGTCCTCTCACCCCGGCGTACCCCGCCGTCCCGGACGGCGGCGGCGAGACCGGCCAGCGCGCGGGCGGTGTACGTCGGGTCCAGGAGCAGCCCCTCGGTCCGCGCCGCCAGGCGGAGGGCCTCGGCCGCCGGACCCGTCAGCGCGGCGTAGCCGTCGCCCACCTGGTCGCGGCGTACCCGCAGCCGCCGGTCCGTGACCTCCTCGGCGGTGTGCGGCGCCGCGAAGCCGGCCACCGCCGCGGCCGGATCGGCGAGCGCCCCCACGTCGACGCCGAGCACCGACCCGGTGCCGAGGGCCGCTACCAGCCCCGCCATGGTGCCGCCCGAACCGAGCGCGACCACCGCCGTGCGCAGGTCCGGCACCTGCTCGCGCAGCTCCTCACCGCACCGCACGTACCCGCGCGCTCCCAGCGCGCTGGACCCGCCGAAGGGGATCAGCGCGGGCCGGGCACCGCCCGCGCGCAGCCGCGCGCACACCTCGGCCGCCGCCGCGTCGAGGCCCGCCCGGTCCACCGCCCCCGCCCACACCAGCCGCGCTCCCAGCAGGCCGTCCAGGGCGAGGTTCCCGGAGTGCGACGCACCCGGCGAGCCGCGCAGCACCAGTACGGCGTCCAGGCCGAGCCGGGCAGCGGCGGCGGCCGTCAGCCGGGCGTGGTTGCTCTGCGGGGCGCCCGTCGTCACCAGGGTGTCCGCGCCCTCGGCGAGCGCGGCGCCCACGGTCCACTCCAGCTTGCGGACCTTGTTCCCGCCGCCGCCCGGACCGGCCAGGTCGTCCCGCTTGACCCACAGGTCGTCCGGACCGAGTCCGAGCGCGGCGGCGAGCCGGGGCGCCGGTTCGAGCGGGGTGGGGAAGGTGCCGAGCCGCACGGGCGGGTGGCTCATGCTCATGTCGTTCGTCCTCGTCCTGTTCCGCGGGTGCAGGGCGGTCCGCCTCCTCCCGAGACGCGTGGCGGGGTACGGCCGGCCGGTGACCAGTCGATCACGCCGGGCCGCTCCGCCGCACCACCCCGCGTCACACCGGCAGCAGCCGGGCGATCAGCGCGCCGAGCTGCCGGGCCGTACGGCACTCGTGCATCTCGACCAGTTCGGCGTAGGCCGGCGCCGCCGAGTCGCCGGTGCCCCACTGGGCGTGCGGCTCGGGGTTCAGCCAGTGCACGCGCCGGGCCCGGCGGGCGAGTTCACGGACGGCGGGCAGATTCGGATCGCTCATGTTCGTCCGGGCGTCGCCGAGCACGAACACCGTCGTCCGGGGCCCGACCGCCGCGCCGTACCGCTCGGTGAACTCGCCGAGGGCGACGCCGTAGTCGCTGCTGCCGTGCCAGCCGGTGAGCGTGGCCTCCGCGCGGATACGGGCGCCGAGCCCGTCCGGGTCGGCCCGGCCGTGGGCGAGCAGCCCGGTCACCTCGTCGAGCCGGTTGACGAAGGCGAACACGCGGATCTTGCTGAACTGGTCGTGCAGGGCCTGCACCAGCAGCATCGTGAAGTCGGAGAACCCCGACACGGAGCCCGACACGTCGCACAGCAGCACCAGTTCGGGCCGGACCGGACGACGCCTGCGCAGCACCGGCCGCATCGGCACCCCGCCCGTGGACAGCGAGGAGCGCAGCGTCCGGCGCAGATCGATCGTGCCGCGCGCGGCCCGGCGGCGGCGCGCGGCCAGCCGGGTCGCCAGCTTCCGCGCTAGCGGCCACACCACCCTGCGCAGTTCGGCGAGCTGGTCGCGGCGCGCGTACAGGAAGTCCACCCGGTCCGCGGTCGGGGCCACGGCCCGCCGGGCGATCTCGTCACGTCCGCGCCGCTCGGCGACCCGGCGCCGGGCCTCCGCGCCGACCAGCCGCCGGAACACCTCGATACGGCGCCTGATCTCGTCGTCCAGCAGCCGGTCCGCGAACCCCGAGCCGCCGTCCCGGCCGCGTACGTCGGCCCGCACCCGGGCCAGCAGGGTCTGCGGCCGGAGCCGGTCGAGCGTCTGGTGCGCCGACCAGCCGTCCGACTCCGGTGCGCCGCCGTACCCGCCGAAGCCGTCGACGGCCTCCGCGGCCAGCCGGCCCAGCAGCGCCCGGTCGTCTGCCGCCAGCGCCCGCGCGAGGCGGTCGCGCAGCTCCTCCCGGTCCGCGGGCGCCTGCTCCGGGCCACCCGTGCCGCGGGGGAAGTACAGGTCGAAGACCGGGTCGAACACGGCCCGCTGGGCCGGGCCGTGCAGCAGAGTCGCCGCCAGCCCCTCCCGCAGCAGCTCCCGGTCGGTGAGGCCGAGGGCCTCGACGGCGCGGGCCGCGTCGACCGTCTCCCCGGTGCCGATCCGCACACCGTGCTCGCGCAGCGCGCCCACCAGCCCGGTGATCCGGCCCCCGACACCGGTCACAGCGAGTCCAGGTCCAGCTTGGCCGCCGCCTTCAGCACGTCCTCCTGGTGCTTGAGGAGCACGCCCAGGGTGTCCCGTACGACGCTCTCGTCCAGCGTGTCCGCGCCCAGGGCCAGCAGGGTCCGCGCCCAGTCGACGGTCTCCGCGACCGACGGCACCTTGCGCAGGTCCATCGCGCGCAGCGCCCCGACCACCCGGACCACCGACTCGGTGAGCGCCGCGTGCAGCCCCGGCACCTTCAGTGTCACGATCCGCCGCTCCAGTTCCTCCTCCGGGAACCCGATGTGCAGGAACAGACAGCGGCGGCGCAGCGCCTCGGACAGCTCGCGGCCCGCGTTGGAGGTGAGCACGACGAAGGGGCGGCGGGTCGCGGTGACCGTGCCCAGTTCGGGGACGGTGACCTGGAAGTCGCTGAGCACCTCCAGCAGCAGGCCCTCCATCTCGACGTCGGCCTTGTCGATCTCGTCGATCAGCAGGACGGTCGGCTCCTCGCCGCGGATCGCGGTGAGCAGCGGACGGGGCAGCAGGAACTCCTCGCTGAAGATGTCGGTGCGGGCCTCGTCCCAGCTCTCGCCGCGGCCCGCGCTGATCCGCAGGAGCTGCTTGGCGTGGTTCCACTCGTACAGGGCCCGGGACTCGTCGACGCCCTCGTAGCACTGCAGCCGGACCAGCCGGGCGGCGGCGACCTGGGCGACGGCCTTGGCCAGTTCGGTCTTGCCGACCCCGGCGGGGCCCTCCACCAGCAGCGGCTTGCCCAGCCGGGCGGCGAGGAAGGCGGTCGTGGCCACGGCGGGCGAGGCGAGGTAGCCGGTCTCGGCGAGGCGGGCGGAGACGTCGTCGACGGACGTGAACAACGGGGCCTCCGGCAGGGTCGGGGAAGGGCGTCGTCACTATCTAAGCGCTTGTTCAGCGCTCCTGTCACGCGGTCCGGCCGCCCTGCCAACCCGGTCGGCGATCAGCGGTGGCGCGAGCGGGCCGCCGCGCTGTCGCCCCGGAAACGCTGGCCCATGGCGATCTCGTCGCCCACCACCGACCAGACGGTCTCGTCGTCCTGGAAGGGGAGCGGGTCGACGTCGCTCGTCTCCTCCCGGACGCGGTCGACCTCGGCGTCCAGGCGCTCGAAGTCGGCCTCCTCGTCCTCCTCGTCGCCGCTGAAGGTGAACTCGTCGAGCAGACGCTGCAACCGGAGGGTGACGTGGACGAGGGAGGAGACGTCCGTGTGCAGCTCCCGCACCGTCTCCTCGTCGGGGTCGACGGCGTACACCCTGCCGGAGCCGGGGTCGAGGGCGAGGTGGGCGTTGAGCAGCCAGCCGATGACGGGCCACTCGCCCGCCCCCTCCTCGGCGTCCTCGAAGTCCTCGACGTCGACGACGTCCCGGACGAGGGGCAGCAGGCCGTCCTCCTCGTCGGGCTGACGCAGCAGCAGCGTCCTGGTGGGGGCGCCGACGGTCTGCAGCAGCCGGGCGCCCTCGGTGTCCGCGACGGCGGGCGGGAAGGCGGTGGCGGGCACGGTCGCGATCCGGTCCTCGCCGAAGATGTCGACGAGTTCGCCGCGGGTGACGTCGAAAAGCACTTCCGGAACTCCGAACTCGGCGGCGCCGGGCGCCGTGGGATTCTTGGCCGACCCGCCCTGCTAGGGAAGGAACCTGCGGTCCGAGGGCGAGAGGTTCATCACGCTATCAGTGCGTCCACCGGCGGCACCGTGCTGGTCCCACTGGTCCTCCAGCCACTGGACGTAGGCCCGGTGCTCCCGGTCCTTCTTGTACTTGCTCAGCTCCGTGCCGTCCGGCCCCTTCTCGGACTGGTCGTATTTCGCGCTGTGGGTGACCTCGAGGTGGTCGGGGAACTCCCTCGCCAGATATTTGTCGCACTTGGGATTCTTCTGGCAGGGCTCCCGTTCCGTGTAGAGATGGCTGACGCTGCCCTCGTGGCCCTTCTTTATCAGCGGGTGCCCGATGGAGCGTTCGGAGTGCGCCTTGCCGCTGGCGCCGACCAGGATGAACCGGTTCCCCTTGCCGTCGTCGTAGAGCGCCGAGGCGTAGTTGCCGCCGGAGATGTAGGAGTCGGGGCGCTCGGAGCGGTTGGCGTAGCGGCCGAGCTGGGTGGCGCGGGCCAGCTCGGTGGAGCCGGGCGCGACCTTCTTGGAGTCGACCCGCCCGCCGTTGCCGGGCTTGTCCTTGCGCTGCTTCTCGTTCTTGTTGTTCCACGGGTACCAGGCCTTGTCGCCGAGTACCTGGTTCACTCCGGAGGAGTCGCTGTGGTGGACGGGACTGGTGGTCCCGTCGTGGTGCAACTGGCGGATCGAACCGTCGTCGCTGAGAAGGTACATGGGCGTGTCGCCGTCGCGCTTGACCTTCTTGACGTCGACCTTGTCGGCCTCGTCGCCGACGTCGTGGTCCTTGCGCTTCTGGTGCCGCGAGGCGGCCTTCACCCGCTCCGGGATGGTGTCGGCGACATGGTCGGTCACCTTCTTGGCGGCCTTCTCCATGCCGTCGATGGCGCCCTCGAGGATGCCGTCGAAGGCCTTCGTGAAGACGTCCTTGCCCTTGGTCTTGTGGAAGGAGTGCTTCGACTTGCCGAGGTGGATCCCGGACTGGCTGCCCATGTCGCTGCCGTGGCCGGAGACCTTGCCGGCGCCGTCCTCGAACTCGACGTGGTCGATGACCGTCTTCTTGCCCCCGCTGCCCGAACCGCCGGTGTCGCCCGCGGAGGCCAGCTGCATGCCGCCCGGCTTGTCGCCGGGGTTGAAGGCTCCCTCGGCGAGGTCGAGGACCATGTCGGAGACGAGCTCCTGGAGTTTGCCGGTGACGGGCTCGGTGACCTTCGCGATGAGCGCGTCGACGATCTGGTCGACCGCCTCGTCGATCAGCCGCTTCACGATGGTGCGCATCAGCGCGATCTCACCGGCGGCGGCCGCGGCGGAGATGCCCAGAGTCACCGGGGCGGCGGCGAGTTCGGCGACGATGGTGCCGGCGAGCACACCGAGTTCGACGCCCGCCTTGACCTTCATGCCGCGGATGATCTGGCCGACGCCGTCACAGGCGTCCGCGAACAGCCGTGCCACCTCGGGGATCTTCTCCAGGTGCCGGGTCTTCACGTGCGACCAGTGCTTCTGCATGGAGTCGACGGCCCAGCCCTCGGAGGAGGAGAGGATGCGGCTCACCGCCTTGTGCGCCTCACCGCCGTGGCCCTCGAACTCCTCGGCGAAGTCCCGCATGGACGTCGCCATCTCGAAGTAGTCGTCCTCGTCGACATTGGGCCAGTTGACCCCGATGAGGTCGAGTGCCTCATCGATGATGCTCGGCAGTACCAGACCCATGGCCGCGTGCTCCGTCCCCCGTCGACTACTGGCTCACCTGCACCCAGCTAACGGGCAGGTTGTCAGGTGCACAAGAGTAAACCGACCGCGTCACGGTTATGTGACAAGAGTTCCATCTGACGATGACGGCGGGGGAGTTGGCCGGGCCCGCACGGAAGACGGAGTACGACGGATCGCAACGGCGAACGCCGGCCGTCACCGCCCCCGCATCCGCACCAGTGCCTCGTCCGTCCCCACCACCAGGTCCCCGTCCGCCGTGAAGGCGAGGGCGTTGGCCTGGCTGCCGGGGCGGAAGGTACGCAGCCGGTCGTCGTCCAGGACCCGGTGCTCGACGAGGCCGTCGGCCCAGGCGATCGCGAGGACGAGTCCGGCGCCGGCCGCCGCCACCGCCACGGCGTTGACGGCGCAGTCGCGCGCGGCCACCGGCTCCGGCATGGGGTCGGTGTGAGGGGCCCAGGCACGTACCGTGCCGTCGGCGCCGCCCGTGTACAGCAGCAGGACGGTGTCCCCCGCCGCGGAGACGGGCAGGGCGGTCCCGGCGACCGCGGTGACGCGCCCCCGGTGCAGCGTGGACGTGCGCGGCTCGGCGCCGGCGGTCACCACGTGCACCGTTCCGGCGGCGTCACCGAGGACGACCCGGTCCCCGGCACCGGTCAGTGCGGTGAACGTCTCCCGCTGGCGCCGTGCGTACTCCTGAACGGCTTCGAGGACCCCGCTCCGCTCGGAGCGGCCGTCGTCGAGCAGGGCCGCGAGTCCCTTGGGCCCCGAGGACTCGGCGGCGCGCTGGGTGTGCAGGAGGCCGTGCTCGTCGAGGACGCTGACCACGCCGTCGCCGTGCTCGGCCATGGCGCGGGCGCCGGGCGCGGAGTGCGGGAGGCGTCCGGTGGAGCGGGCGCTCTCCGCGTCGAGGACGCGCACGCTGCCCTGGTGGTCGGCGACGACGAGCTGCCCCGCCAGGGGGCCGGTGCCGGCCACCAGGGACCGGACCGGGCCGGGCCACGGCGGGGTGACGTCGCCGCGCACCCGGTGCCAGACCAGGGTCCACGAGGCGTCCCGGGCAAGGGAGTCGAGGGCGGCGGGCAGTCGCGGATCACCGGCGTCACCGAGGGCGGCGAGCAGGACCAGGGCGCGTTCGGCGGCCGGCTGCTCCCGGGTCAGGGAGGCGCCGGCCCGCAGCCAGGCGGCGCGCAGTCCGCCGTGGCTCTCCCCGGAGCGTTCGTACGCGGTGGTCACGCTCCACGGGTCGGCGGCGCAGACCGACGCGGGATCGTCCAGGTCGAACGCTTCCTCCGGTTCCGCGTGCTGTGCCGCGGGGCCGGCGGGGTGGGCCGCGTCCCAGGACTCACGGCGGGCCTCGTCGGTCCACCGGGGCTCGTCCAGGTCCATACGGGCGCAGGGTCCGGCGGTGAGCGCCCGCGCCCATTCCGTACCGGAGCGGACCTCGACGAGTACCCGGACGTGCTCCAGCGAGGCGAGGTCCAGGGCGAGTTCGACGAGGGAGCCGGGCTGGTCCGCGGAGTGCAGTTCGGGCAGCGCGACGACGGTGCGGCGCCGGTCCGCGTCGAGCGCGGCCAGCAGGTCGCCCGGGGAGCGCGCGGCGATCGACAGCTGTTCGCCGAGCATCCAGGCGGCCGTGGTCGCGGTCTGGCCGGGCAGCGGCACGAAGCCGTGGACACGGCGTTCGGCCGGCGTGCCGGGCCGGGTGCCGTGGCCGATCAGCCAGGCGAGCAGCCGCGACTTGCCGCTGCCCTCGGCGCCGGTGATCACGGCGAGGCCGGGGGCGTGGGGGTCGCGGAGCCAGGAGAGCAGGGCGGCCGCGGCGGGCTCCCGCCCGGAGGCGGGCCGGGACCAGCGTGCGGCGTGATCGGCGGTCATGAACCCGCCCCCGCCGCCGGGGCATCCGGGCGGCGCGTCACTGCCCGGCCTGCCGCGCGGCGTGGGTGATGAGTTCCTTCAGACCCTCCTCGCGGGACTCCGCGGTGTCGCCGTAGTCGAAGCTGTGCGTGAACTCGGCGTGCGGGAGGACGGCCTGGAGCCAGGCGGCGCAGTAGTGGCCCGGCATCATGCACGGTTCGAGTTCGCAGTAGACACGGCGGACCTGCTCGGGCTCCACCCCGGCGGATGCGAGCTGCTGCCACAGCTGCTCCTCGGGGTGCGGACGGCCGGGTCCCGCCTGGGCGGTGACGATCTTCTTGGTGCCGTCCTCGTCGACGTACTCGAAGGCCGAGGAGAAGGGGAAGTTGAGGGTGTGGCGGACGTCGTCGAGCACCCGCGACCACCAGTTCTCCCGGTCGGCCACGGCCTCCGGGTCGATCTGCCGGATCTCCCGGACCAGCGCGGCGAACGCCTCGGCGGCGGACTGGAGTCCGTCGGAGGCGGCGATCACCGGGAGGGCGCGGTCCAGCGCGGCGGCGCAGTGCGTGAAGGCGGCCACGTCCGAGTTGACGGACAGGGCGGCCTCGCCGCGACCGAGGAAGAGGGCCTGTACGGAGCCGTCGGTGCGGACGCACAGGTGCGCCAGCCGGTCGGTGCCGATGCGCACCCACTCCGCCCAGTCGCCCTGCAGGGCGACGCCGCGGTGGCCGGTGAACATCCCGAGCGTGGGCCCGTCGGTGTCGTCCGCGGCGATGAAGTACGGTCCGACGTGCAGCGGCACACCGACCTGCGCGAGGTGGGCGCGGGCCGAGGCCGGCACGGTTCCGTACGAGGCGGGCACGCTGATGCGGCGCAGCCCCTGGGGGCCGAACTGCGCGACGGCGGGGTCCGAGGGGAGCTCGGGCATCACAGACCTCTCACGGTGGCGGGCTTACCGGCTCCACCCTATGCGCAGTCCGGTGTTCCCACGGCGGAGCCCCCGACGCCGACGCCGGTCATGTCCCGCTCATCAGCACCACTTCCAGGGTGCGCGGCCCGTGCACCCCCTCCACCCGGTCGAGTTCGATGTCGCTGGTCGCGGACGGACCGGAGATCCAGGTCAGCGGGCGGGCGGGGTCCAGGCGGCCGAGGGCCTGCGGGACGGAGGCGACCACCTGGTCCGGTACGCGCACCACGCAGATGTGGTGGTCGGGGATCAGGGTGATGCGGCGCCTGCCCTGGTCGGGGGAGCCGTCCAGGACGAGGGTGCCGGTCTCGGCGATCGCGACCGCGCAGCCGGTGACGACGCTGTCCACCCGGTCGAGTTCACGCGCCGTGCTCGCGGCACGGTCGTGGACTCGGGTGGGGCCGGCCGCCGCCAGCCACCCGGGAGGCAGCCCCGGCGGCACGAGCACCCGCTCGGACCCGCGTGCGGCGAGCAGCCGCGTGAGCAGCTCCGGCAGCTCCCCGGCCTCCGTGCGGTGCACGACCGCCCGGTAGTCCGCCAGGTTCTCGGCCAGCAGCTCCACGGTCCGCCCGGCCGTACGGTCGCCGTGCTCGCGCAGATAGGCCCGCGCCACCGCCTCCTCGTACGGCCGCTCGTCCGCGGGCAGGTCCGCGAGCGCCCGCCGCACCCGGCCCAGGATCCGTTCCCTGCCGCTCACTTCGCCGTGTCCTTCCCGCCGTTCGTACGCTGCCACCAGTCCCGGAACGGCTCCGCCGGCACGGCCGGCAGATCCCGGGTCCCGCTCCAGGCCCGTCCCGGACCCGGCAGGGTGCGCGGATGCAGCCGGCGGGTGCGGGAGGCGAGCCGCTGCCCGGCGCGCAGCGCACCCGGACGCGCGAACGCCCAGCGCGCGGCCCGCATCGCCGCCCGCTCGGCGGCATGGCCCCGGGACGGTCTCAGCACCACCTTGTTGCCCTCCCGGACCGCCTGTCCGCCCTGTGCGACCCGCTCCCGCAGATGCACCAGCACCTCCGGGATGTCGATGGCGACCGGGCACACCTCGTAGCAGGCCCCGCACAACGAGGACGCGTACGGCAGGGAGGCGTCGATCTCGCTCCCGGTACCGCGCAGTTGGGGGCTGAGGATGGCCCCGATCGGGCCCGGGTACACCGAGCCGTAGGCGTGGCCGCCGGCCCGCTCGTACACCGGGCACACGTTCAGGCAGGCCGAGCAGCGGATGCAGCGCAGCGCCTGCCGGCCGACGTCGTCGGCGAGGGTGTCGGTGCGGCCGTTGTCGAGCAGGACCAGATGGAAGGTGTCCGGGCCGTCCTCGCCGGTGGTGCCGGTCCACATCGAGGTGTACGGGTTCATCCGCTCGGCCGTCGAGGAGCGGGGCAGCGTCTGCAGGAAGACCTCCAGGTCCCGCCAGGCCGGCACGATCTTCTCGATGCCGACGACCGAGATCAGCGTCTCGGGCAGGGTCAGGCACATCCGCCCGTTGCCCTCGGACTCCACGACCACCAGCGTGCCGGTCTCGGCGACCATGAAGTTGGCGCCGGAGACGCCGACCTTCGCCCGCAGGAACTTCTCCCGCAGGTGCAGCCGCGCGGCCTCGGCGAGCTCGGCGGGGGAGTCGCTCAGGCCCTCGGGGGCGGGGCGGCCCCACCCGGCCATCTCGGCGCGGAAGATGTCCCTGATCTCGCCCCGGTTGCGGTGGATGGCGGGGACCAGGATGTGCGAGGGCCGGTCCTCGGCCAACTGCACGATGAGCTCGGCGAGATCGGTCTCGTAGGCGCGGATGCCCGCGGCCTCGAGGGCCTCGTTGAGCCCGATCTCCTGCGTGGCCATCGACTTGACCTTCACGACCTCCGACTCGCCGGTCGCCCTGACCAGTGCGGTGACGATCCGGTTGGCCTCGTCGGCGTCGGCGGCCCAGTGGACCGTACCGCCCGCCGCCGTCACCGCCTCCTCCAACTGGACCAGGTACCGGTCCAGATGGCGCAGGGTGTGATCCTTGATCCGCCGGCCCGCCTCCCGGAGCTCCGCCCAGTCGGACACCTCGGCGACCGCCCTGGCCCGCTTGGCCCGGATGGTGTGGGTGGCGTGACGCAGATTGCCGCGCAGGGTGGGGTCGCGGAGGGCCTCCCGCGCGGCCTCGGGGAAGGCCGGCATGCCCAGGTGGGTCGCGCTCATACGGCCGGCTCCTCCTCCGTGCTCGCCAGGATCTCCGCGATGTGCACCGGCCGCATGTCCGTCCGCAGCCGGCTCATGGTGCCGCCGATGTGCATCAGACAGGAGTTGTCGGCCGCGCACAGCACCTCCGCGCCCGTCGACTCGGCGCTGCGCACCTTGTCCGCGCCCATCGCCGCCGACACCTCGGCGTTCTTCACCGCGAACGTGCCGCCGAACCCGCAGCACTCCTCGGCACCCGGCAACTCCACCAGTTCCAGCCCCCTGACGGCGTTCAGCAGCCGCCGCGGCCGGTCGCCGAGACCCAGGGCGCGCAGTCCGTGGCAGGTGGGGTGGTAGGTCACCCGGTGCGGGTAGTGGGCGCCGACGTCCGTCACCCCCAGCACGTCCACCAGGAACTCCGTCAGCTCGTACGTCTTCGGCACCACCGGCGCGAGCACCGTGGCCAGGCTCCCGCCCCGCCCCTCGGCCCGCGCCCGCTCACCCATGCGCGGATACAGCTCGCGGACCATGGCCCCGCAGGACCCGGACGGCGTCACGATCGCCTCGTACTCCCCGAAGACCTCGGCGAAGTGCCGGGCCAGCGGCTCCGCCTCGTGCCGGTAGCCGGTGTTGTAGTGCGCCTGCCCGCAGCACGTCTGGCCCATCGGGAAGTCGACCTCGACCCCCAGTCTGCCCAGCAGTCTCACCACCGCCCGGCCGGTGTCCGGATAGAGCGTGTCGTTGACACAGGTCAGGAACAGGGCGACGCGCATCGCGGCTCCTCGGCGTCGGTCGTCGGACGTGTGCAGGGTAATCGGCCTGATCCGCCGGCCGGAGGGCGCGGCTCATCGCGCGGCGCGCCGCGCCGCCGCACGCCGCGAGCCGCGGCTGGAGGAGACCGGGGCCGGCCCCGAGGGCGCCGCCGGCCGGCACGAGCAGCGGCGGGCGGTGCTCCACCCGGAGCCGCTGGTGCGCCGCTCCAGCCTCGGCGCCCGCTGACCGGAGGTTCAGTAGGAATCCATGATCCCGGGAGGGTGGGACCGGCCGCCGGTGTGCTGAACTGGGGCGCGTCCGTGTCGTCCGTCCGGGGAGATCCGTTGACTTCCAGCTACCGCCAGCCCGGTGTCGTCCTCACCGACCACCGCTTCACCGTGCCCCTCGACCACGCGCGGCCCGACGGCGAGACCATCGAGCTGTACGCCCGCGAGGCCGTCGCCGGCGACAAGGCGGGGCAGGACCTGCCCTGGCTGCTGTACCTCCAGGGCGGCCCCGGCTTCGGGGCCAATCGTTTCGTCGGACGGCAGGCCTGGCTCGACCGCGCCCTGCGGGACTACCGCGTCCTCCTCCTGGACCAGCGCGGCACCGGCGGGTCCACGCCCGCGACCCGGCAGACCCTCCCGCTGCGCGGCGGCCCCGCCGAGCAGGCCGAGTACCTCACCCACTTCCGCGCCGACTCCATCGTCCGCGACTGCGAGGCGATCCGTCCCCGGCTGACGGGCGGCGCCCCGTGGACCGTGCTGGGCCAGAGCTTCGGCGGCTTCTGCACGGTGTCCTACCTCTCGCTGGCACCCGAGGGCCTGAACACCGCGGTCGTCACCGGCGGACTGCCCTCCCTCGACGCCCACGCCGACGACGTCTACCGGGCCGCGTACCCGCGCGTCGAACGCAAGGTCGCCGCGCACTACGCCCGCTACCCGCAGGACGTCGAGCGGGCCCGGCGCATCGCCGACCACCTCCTCACCCACGACGTCGTCCTGCCCGGCGGCCACCGCCTCACCGTGGAGGCGTTCCAGTCCCTGGGCCTGATGCTCGGGGCCAGCGACGGCAGCCACCGGCTGCACTTCCTCCTCGAGGACGCGTTCGTCCGCACGCCCGGCGGTCCGGAGCTGTCCGACGCCTTCCAGGAGCAGGTGCGCGGCCTGCTGTCGTACGCCGGGCACCCGCTGTACGCGCTCGTCCACGAGTCCATCTACGGTCAGGACGCCCGCCCCACCGCCTGGGCCGCCGAGCGGGTCCGTGCCGAGTTCCCGCAGTTCGACGCGGCCAAGGCGATCGCCGGTGACGCCCCGGTGCTGTTCACCGGTGAGACGGTGCACCCCTGGATGTTCGAGACCGACCCGGCCCTGCGCCCGCTGCGCGAGACCGCCGAACTGCTCGCCGCCCGCACGGACTGGCAGCCCCTGTACGACCCCGCCCGGCTCGCCGCCAACGAGGTCCCGGTCGCCGCGGCGGTCTACCACGACGACATGTACGTGGACACGGCCCACTCCCTGCGTACGGCCCGTGCCGTGCGGGGGCTGCGGACGTGGGTGACCGACGAGTTCGAGCACGATGGTCTGCGGGCCGGAGCGCCCCGCGTCCTGGACCGGCTGCTCGCCCTGACCCGCGACGAGGCGTGAGCCGACGGGCGGCGCGGGAAAAGGAGTTGCGGCGGCGGACGGGCGGCATAGTCTGCGGCCACGGGCGCGCCGACGATCACCGCGCCGCCGCTGCCCGCGGCGGGGGGCCGGTGCCGGGCCCCCGCCGCCACCGAACGAACGGGGACCTGATGAACGGCACCGACCTGCTCGCCGACCGCTTCGAGGCGCACCGGGGGCACCTGCGCGCGGTGGCCTACCGGATGCTCGGCTCGCTCACCGAGGCGGAGGACGCGGTCCAGGAGGCCTGGCTGCGCCTCGGCCGCGGTGACGCGGCGGAGATCCGCAACCTCGGCGGCTGGCTGACCACCGTGGTGGGCCGGGTCTGCCTGGACATGCTGCGCTCGCGGACCGCGCGCCGCGAGGAGCCGATGGACGACACGTCCGTCCCCGATCCGGTGGTCCGGCCCCTCGGCGAGGCCGACCCCGAGAAGGAGGTGCTGGAGGCCGACTCGGTCGGGCTGGCGCTCCTCGTGGTGCTCCAGACCCTGGAGCCCGCCGAACGGCTGGCGTTCGTCCTGCACGACATGTTCGCCGTGCCCTTCGACGACATCGCCGCGATCGTCGAGCGCACCCCGGCCGCCACCCGGCAGCTCGCCAGCCGGGCCCGCCGCCGGGTGCAGGGAGCCGGCCCGTCGGCCGATCCCGACCTCGGCCGGCAGCGGCAGGTGGTGGACGCCTGGCTGGCCGCCACCCGCGGCGGTGACTTCGAGGCGCTGCTCGCCCTGCTGCACCCGGACGTGGCGCTGCGCGCCGACGCGGGAGTCCTGGTCCGGGGTACCGGCGCGTCCAAGGCGGTCAGTGGGGCCCGTTCGGTCGCCGAGCAGGCCTCGATGTTCTCCCACCTCGCGGTGCACGCCCGTCCGGTGCTGGTCAACGGAGCGGTGGGGCTCGTCACCGCGCCCGGGGGACGGCCGGTCTCGGTCACGGCGTTCACGGTCGCCGACGGCCGGATCACCGGCGTGTACATCCTGGCCGACCCGGAGCGGCTGGCCCGGCTGGACCTGCCCGTGCTGGCGGACTGAGGGCCGGGTGCCGGTCGCAGGGGCCGCGGGGTGCGGCAGCGCGCCCCGCGGCCGAGCAGGTCAGTAGGCTGGACGCCATGCCGGATCAGATAGCCGACCTCACCGCACTGCGCGGCGACTGCGCCCAGTGCTTCGGGCTGTGCTGTGTCGCCCTGCCCTTCGCCGCGTCCGCGGACTTCGCGATCGACAAGCCCGCGGGCAGGCCGTGCCCGAACCTGCGGGACGACCACCGCTGCGGCATCCACGCCGGCCTGCGCGAGAAGGGTTTCGCCGGCTGCACGGTCTACGACTGCTTCGGCGCGGGACAGAAGGTCTCGCGGCTCACCTTCGGCGGGCAGGACTGGCGTTCCGGCTCCCGGGAGCAGGCCCGCCGGATGTTCGAGGTCTTCCCCGTCGTCCGTCAACTGCACGAACTGCTCTGGTACTTGACGGACGCGCTGCGCCTGGAGGCCGCCCGGCCGGTGCACGCCGGCCTGCGCGAGGCCCTGGAGCGGACCGAACTGCTCACCCGGGGGACCCCCGAGGAACTGGCCGGGCTGGACGTGGCCGCCCACCGGCAGGAGGTCAACGTCCTGCTGCTGCGCGCCAGCGAACTGGCCCGCGCGGACGCCACCGGCGGCAAGGGCGGCAGGGGCGGCAAGGGCGGGAAGCGCGGAGCCAAGGACCGCCGGGGCGCCGACCTCATGGGGGCCCGGCTGCGCGGCGCCGATCTGCGCGGGGCCAGCCTGCGCGGCGCCTACCTCATCGCGGCGGACCTCACCGGCGCCGACCTGCGCGACGCCGACATGATCGGCGCCGACCTCCGCGACACCGATCTGACCGACGCGGATCTCACCGGCGCCTTCTTCCTCACCCAGCCCCAGGTCAACGCGGCCCGGGGCAGCACCGGCACGAAACTGCCCGACTCGGTCTCCCGCCCCGCGCACTGGGCGTCCGGCGGCTGAGCGGGGGCCGCCTTCCGGCTCGGTGACCGGACCGGGCGCGGGCGCGCCGCGTCGGGTGAGGTGGCTGGTGATCGCACGGGCGCGGTCACTCGCCTCGCGCACTGGGTGTGCCTCCTCGCGCGGGCGTACGTCAACGCCGCTGTGGCGGGCGCAAGTACCAGTCCCCGCGGGCTCAGTCCCCCGCTCCGCCCACCGGGCAGCGTGCGGCCGGGCCGGGGACGGCGGCGGGCACGGCGGCCGGGGCCGGTGCGGGGCGTCGTTCGAGGCGCAGGCGCAGTCCCTCCGGCATCACCGTCAGGCGCTCGGTGACCTGGAGACGGTAGGCGGGGTCGGCACCCAGCTCGTAGCGGCGCAGCAGCAGGCCGAGGACGAGAGTTGCCTCGTGCAGCGCGAACTGGCGGCCGATGCAGGCCCGGGCGCCGGTGCCGAACGGCTTGAAGGTGTGCGGGGCCCGGCCCCGTACGGCACCCGCCTCGAAGCGGTCGGGATCGAACCGCTCGGCGTCCTCGCCCCACACCTCGGGGTCGCGGTGCAGCAGCGGCAGCAGGACCAGCGCCCACGCGCCGCGCCGCATCGGATGCTCCCCGGCCAGCACCGTGTCCTGCCGGGCCTCGCGGGCGTAGGCGGGCGCGGTCGGCCACAGCCGCAGCGACTCGTCCAGCACCCGGCGGACGTAGCGCAGCTTGGCGACCTGGTCGTAGCCCGGTTCGGGGGTGTCGCCCCAGACGCGGTCCACCTCGGCGCGGGCCCGGGCGGCGACCTCCGGGTGCCGCGCGAGGTAGTACAGGGCGAAGGACAGCGCGCCCGAGGTGGTCTCGTGGCCGGCCACCAGGAACGTGATCACCTGCTTGCGCACGTTCTCGGCGGACAGCCGCTCCCCGGTCTCCGGGTGCGTGGTGTCCAGCATGCGGTCCAGCAGATCCCCGTCACCGCCGCCCGAGCGGCGCCGGGCCGCGACGACCTCGTCGACCGTACGGTCCAGATGGGCGATGTCGGCGGCGTTGCGCCGGGCGGCGCCGCGCAGCAGCAGCGGCACCAGCGGCGCGGGCACGCTGTTCAGGCGCTGCGCGTAGCCGAGCGTGCCGACCATCGCGGTGACGAACGGATGCGGCCGGTCCCGTTCGAAGGAGCCGAAGTCGTGCCCGAACCCGGTGCGCGCGATCGTCTCCAGCGTCAGCTTGGTCATGTCGCCGGGCACGTCCACCGTGCGGCCGGCCGCCAGCTCCCGGTCCCAGTGGCCGGTCAGCCGGGCGGCCACCGCCAGCATCATCGAGTGGTACCCCGCCATGGCCTCCCGGCTGAAGCCGGGCGCCAGCACGTCGTGCGCCAACTGCCAGTTGGGCTCGTGGTTGTAGGCCGTGAACAGGCCGTCGCCGGCGACCGGGCGGAGATTGGCCACCCCGAGGCCGACGTGCTTGGCGAACCGGGACTCGTCGGCGAGGTCGGCGACGAGCCGCGACCCCCACAGGAAGACGAACTCGTTGCCGAACACCCGGCGCCGGAAGACCGGACCCAGCTCACGGCCGAAGCGCATCGAGTCCTGCAGCGGCCGGTGCCGGTCGACTCCGAGCACGTCGCCGAGCAGCGGCAGCCGGCGCGGCGGATGCGGGATGCGGTGCAGCTCGGGCCAGCCCTGCTCGGCGCCCCGGAACCCCTTGGGCAGCCCGGTCTCCGTCGTCTCCGCCATGACGCGATCTCCCTTGACCCAGCGGATGGTTGAACCTGTGACGCCCGCGTGTTGTACGTGGGTTCAATAACGCGTTCCAGTGTGGTCCGCTTGTTGAACCGGCGTCAAGTAAAGTGACGGCATGCCCGCGAACCAGGGGGAACGCGCCCGGCGCAGACTCAGCACCGGGGAGCGCCGTGAGCAGTTGCTGTCGGTCGGCGCGAGGCTGTTCTCGGAGAGCCCGTACGACGAGGTGTGGATCGAGCAGGTCGCCGAGATCGCGGGAGTCTCCCGGGGGCTCCTCTACCACTACTTCCCGACCAAGCGGGACTTCTTCGCCGCGGTCGTGGAGCGCGAGAGCGAGCGGATGCTGCGCATGACGGCGGCCGTGCCCGGGGTGCCGGTGCGTGAACAGCTCCTCGCCAGCCTCGACACCTATCTCGCCTACGTCCAGGAGCACGCGCACGGTTTCCGTGCCTTCCACCGTGCCGACGCGGCCGGCGACCAGGCGGTGCGCCGCGTCTACCGGCGGGCCCTCGCCGCCCAGGAGCAGCAGATCCTGGCCGCGCTGGCGGTGGACCCCGAGTTCGGGCCGGCCTCCGAGGGCGCTCCCGGGGTGCGGCTCGCCGTGCGCGGCTGGCTCGCCTTCACCACGGCCGTCTGCCTGGAGTGGCTGCGGGACGGCGAGCCGGACCGGGAACAGGTCCGCGACCTGTGCGCCCGGGCACTCCTCGGAGTGATCGGCTGACCTGCCCCCGCCGGAGGCGTGGTTGGCGCGCGCCCGGATCTTCGATAGGTTAGGCAAGGCTTACCTAAGGAGGCATGGGCATGGGTGACACCCAGGACGGGGCGGCCGGACCCGGCACGGCTCAGCGGGCGCGGTCGGTGGCGGCGGCCGCGTGGTCGTGCGCGGTGACGGCGGACGGTGCCCGCGAGGAGTACGTGGGCGCGCACCGCCTGACCGGTGACGGCGGTGTGCTGCTGGACGTGCCCGAGGACAGCGCCCTGGTCGCGGCCGCGCTGTGCGCGCCGCGCGGAGAGCCGACGGCCGTGGTCGAGTTCGCCGACGCGGCACCGGTGCCGGTGCGCCGGCGGATCCGGTCCCGGCTCTGGCTGGCCGGCTGGTTCACCCCCGTCGGCGACTCGCTGCTCCTGCGGCCCACCCGCGTGGTGCTGTGGCAGCCGTCCGGTTCCGTACCCGTCGACCTCGACGAGTTCGCCGCCGCCCGGCCCGACCCGCTCACCGGAGCCGAGGCCCGGCTCCTGACGCATCTCGCCGACGCCCACCCGGACGCCGTCGAACGGCTCACCCGGCTCGTACGCCCCGAGAACCTGCACGCGGCGACCCGTGTGGTGCCGCTCGCCGTCGACCGGCACGGCCTCACCCTGCGCATCGAACGCGCCCGCACCCAGGGCGACGTACGACTGCCGTTCCACACCCCCGCCGACGACGTCTCCCAGCTCACCGAGCGGATGCACGCACTGCTGGCCCGGGCGAGCGCCGCCGCCTGCCCCCGCGCCCTACAGCGGCAGCGCGCAGACGGCGACCGGTGACGCGAACGGCTCGCCCGCCAGACGCAGCCCGCCGCTCGCCGCGTCCACGTGGAACACGCTGACCGTGCCCGAGCGCTGGTTCGCCGCGAACAGCAGCCGGCCGTCCGGCGAGAACGCGATCTGCCGCGGGAAGTCCCCGGCCACCGGCACCGTGCCGAGCAGCCGCAGCCGGGCCCCGGCGTCCTCGACGGCGTACCGCGCGACGCTGTTGTGGCCGCGGTTGGCGAGGAAGGCGAAGGAGCCGTCCGCGGTCACCAGGAACTGCGCCGGGTAGTTGGTGCCCCCGGACGAGCCCGTGGGCTGCGGGTCGCCGATCGTCAGGCGTCCGGTGGCCGGGTCGTAGCCGCAGACGGCCACCGTGTCGTCCACCTCGTTGGCCAGGTAGGCGTGGCGGCCGCCGGGGTGGAAGGTCAGATGGCGCGGACCCGCGCCCGGCCTGGTGCGCGCCCGGGCCACTTCGGTGAGCGTGCCCCGGTCCTGGTCGAGGCGGTAGCTGTAGACGGTGTCGGTACCGAGGTCGACGGCGAGCACATGGCCGCCGTCCGGAGCGGTGATGAACTGGTGCGCGTGCGGTCCCTGCCGGCCGGGGCCGGGCGCCGGGGTGCTGTGGGTGACCAGGGCGGTGCGCTCGCCGAGCGCGCCCGAGCCGTCGACGGGGTGCACGGCGACACTGCCCGACTGGTAGTCGGCGCTCAGCAGCCAGCGTCCGCCGGGGTGGACCGAGAGATGGCAGGGGGCCGCCCCGCCCGTGCTCCGCGCGCCCAGGACCTTCCGGTCGGCCAGGCGGACGGCCGTGACCGCGCCGTCCTCGCGCTCGTCGACCGCGTAGAGCGTGCGGCCGTCCGGGTGGACCGCGAGGTACGAGGGATCGGGAACGCCGGTGAGCGTCCCCTCGCCGGTGATCCGGCCGGTCGCCGGGTCGTACTCGGCCAGCCCGATGCCGGCGCCGCCGCCCTCCGCGGAGGTGTAGGTGCCCAGGTACAGCGGACGGGGGCGGTCCGGCCCGCGCGACGGCCGGACCGCCGTGCGCTCACCGGCCCGCGCGGAGGGCGGGGCCGGCGCGGCGGGGCCGGGTGGCTCGGCCGCCGTGACGGGCACCGCCACCACGGCGGCCGCGCCCGCCACCGCCCCCACGAACCGGCGTCTGCTCCAGCCCGTCCCCGCCTCCCGGTCCCGGCCGGGCGCGCCGGAGCCGCCGCGCACCGCCCGTTCCTCCTCGTCCATGCCGCACCTCAGGTCGTCGGTCGTCCCGCTGGTCCGGTCACCTTGGCGCGGGCCGGCCGGCGAAGGCAAGAACGGCGCCGGCCGTCGCGTATCGCGCAACCGGGTCCGCGTCTACCACTCACCGTCCTCGACCGGCTTGCCCGGCGCGTCCTTCAGCGGGGTCACCTGCCCGGGGGACGGCTGCTGCCAGGGGTCCAGGTCGTCGCCGAGCCAGTCGCCGACCGGCTTGACGCCCGTCAGCGTGCCGGTGGGGTCCAGGTCCTCGGCGTCCTCGTCGTAGTAGTCGTACCAGGGCAGTCCGGCCCGGGTGTACGCCGCCCGGTCCACCGGTGACGGCGGCGGCGCCTCGCCGGTGATGCGGCGCCACTCGGGCGGCGTGACCAGGTGGACGAAGACCCGCCCGGAGGGTGTCCCGGACCAGTCCTCGAGCCGCCGGTCGTCCCGGTAGACCTCCTGGCGCATCGAGCCGCCGACGCCCAGCCCCATCGCCGCCGCGCGCCCCGGGGGAGCGGCACCGGCCGGGGCGGCGGGCGGCGGAAGGGCCGCGCCGGGAGCGGCCGCCGCCATGGGGACGGGCCCGCCGCCGGGCGCGGGTGCGCCGTAGCCCCCGAACGGTCCGGCGGCCCTCAGCCGCTGCTGCCGCTCACGCTCCTCGCGCCGCCACTCGGCCAGCGCGTGGTCCTTCAGCCCGAACGCCTGGAGCTGCACACCGCCCCACACCTCCTCGCCGGTGACCTGGCCCTCCACCGTCGCGCCCAGACCGAGCGGCACGGCGACGAACTGCCGGACCGTGCCCTTGCCGGAGTTGATGCCGTCCAGCCAGGGCTGCCGGGGCAGCACGACGTAGTTCTGCGGCTTGCGGACCAGGTGGTCTCGCCAGGGCTTCCCGGACACGGCGCACACCTTGCCCACGCCCACCTGGAGGGCGGCCGGCTCCGTCGTACCGGTGAAACTCAGCCACATCGCCTCCCGCAGGTACACCGGCAGCATCA
The DNA here is from genome assembly GCF_053593175.1 of Streptomyces sp. NPDC002386. Classification (NCBI taxonomy): domain Bacteria; kingdom Bacillati; phylum Actinomycetota; class Actinomycetes; order Kitasatosporales; family Streptomycetaceae; genus Streptomyces; species Streptomyces sp. NPDC002386. The sequence goes on along the minus strand of NZ_JBSFBX010000016.1, from coordinate 147,055 downwards.
CGCCACCGCGCCGGCGCCACTCCGGAGGAACCCGGTCGCCGAAGTCGGAGACCCGCCGCACCGGGAACTCGCCGAGCCCCGGCGGCAGCGGGTGCGTGCCCTTCTCGGGCAGCCTCAGGGTGCGGACGAACCGCACCGCCACGCCGCCGGGCAGCCTCAGCGTGTTCCCGTCGATCCGCACCTCGGTGCCGGTCATCGGTCCGCCCCCTCGCCTCGTGGTGCCGGCCCCGCCGCGGCACCTCTCACGGAGAACGCTCGCCGAACCCCGTACGGTTCCGCCACAGGTCCTCCTGCACACCGAGGCGCTCGCGCAGCCGGCTCATCCGCGGCAGCCGCGCCCGCTGCTCCCGGGACACCCGGTCCAGCTCCTCCAGCAGGCGGCGGGTGCGGTGCTCGGTGTCGAGCTCGGCGATGATCCGGTTCACCTCGGTCAGCACGGCCCCCATGAGCTGCCAGTTCTCCCAGTCCTTGCCGACCTTCTCCTGGAGCAGCTCGTCGAGCCGGTCGCGGGTGCCGGCCGCCGTGTGCAGCTCGGCGGTCAGCCGCGCCTCCGCGGACTCGGCGTTCTGGCTCAGATCGGTGGTCACGAGGACCGCGAAGCTGACGATCGCGTCGGCGATCTCGGAGAGCAGCTGCTCCACGGTGGCGCCGATCTCCTTCGGGAACAGGTCCTCGGAGCCCCGGGCCTTGGCCAGGTCCGTGATGGAACGGGCCAGCACCCGCAGCACCACCGTGCAGATCTCCAGCGTGTCCAGACCGGTGCGCAGCACCACCCGGTGCAGCAGCCCCTCCTTGACGCGCGGGTTGAGCCGCAGGCTGTCCTCCGCCTGCCGCAGCGAGGCGTCCACCTGGGCGATGTGCTGGTCGAGGCGGCGGGCCTCGTGCAGCCGTTCGGCGGCCAGTTCCCAGGAGACGCGGCCCGCGGCCTCCTCGCCCATGCGCAGCATCAGCTGGCGCACCCGGCGCGCCAGGTCCTCGATCGACTCGCCCGCCTTGTCCACCCACACCGGGGGTGGCAGCAGCAGGTTGCAGGCCATGCCCACGACCGCGCCGATCAGCGTCTCCACGATCCGTGCCCAGGCGGTGAAACCGACGGTGGTGACCCCGAGCACCAGCATGGCGCTGATCGCCACCTCGGCCACGTACTCGTCCACCCGGACCAGATGGCCCACGCCCAGCGAGGCCACGATCAGCAGCGCCAGACTCCACCAGGTAAGGCCCACCAGCAGGCTGAACGCGATGGCGACCAGCACCCCGGCGACCACCGAGTTCACCCGGCGGATGCCGTTGGTGAGGGTGGCGTAGAAGGTGACCTGGACGACCAGCAGGGCGGTCAGGGGGGAGGTCAGCGGGGCGGGTTCGGGACTCAGGCGCAGCGCGACCACGTAGGCGATCGTCGCCGCGGTGGCGGACCGCAGCGTCTGGACGACCACCGGCTCCCGGTAGCGCATCACCAGACGCTTCAGTGCCGCGTTCCACTCTCGTACGTCGTGCATCCCTTGGCCTGTTCCCGCTCCCCGGCCGGGCCGAACGTCCCCGATCGGGGAGGCGTCCGTCCGTGACGCCGGCCGGCCGCCGGACCGGGAGGTGTCAGTCGCGGATCCTGTCGAGGAAGGCGTACAGATTGCCCGTGGCACGGGCGATCTGCTCCTCCAGGGTCAGGCTCTCCTCGAACCGGCCCCCCGACTCCGGCACCTTCTTCCCGCGGACGTACAGCGAGCAGGCCAGGTCCGTGCACATGTACACCCCGACCGAGTTCCCCTCGCGGCCCGCCGGACCCGCCTTCCGCGCCGTCATCAGGGAGACCCCTCCGCCGGGATGCGTCGTCAGGCACACGGAACACAGGCTGCGGTGCAGAAGCCCGCGCCGTGCGGCCGGATAGCGCAGCGCGACCCCGACGAGTCCGTCCTCCCGCTCGGCGACCAGATAGCTCCGGTCGGGCGCCCCCGGATCCCGCCAGCCGAGGAAGTCCAGGTCGTCCCAGGGCCGTTCGCCCAGGTCCCGCGGCACGGCCAGCCGTTTGGCCTCGCCCTTGGAGCAGTTGACGAAGGAGGCGCGGATGTCCTGCTCGGAGAGCGCTCGCATGAAAGGGGTCCTTCCGGATTCCGTGTTCCGTGACGGGAACCTAGAGCCTCTAGGTTCACGGCTAGCCTATATAGCCAACGGAAGAGCCTGCCAATGAATTTCCGTACGCTGTTACCGCGAAGGGTGGGCGAGCGGTGACCCCTCGTGGCCGACCTGGTTAGCTCAGTACATGAAATAAGGGTTGTCGGAAAGTCGCGTTCCGGCTGGCCCGAGGGGTATGTTGCAGGTCGGGACAGGTACGGAGGGAGCCACATGGCGGGGCGGAACGGGCGGACCGTACGGGACCTCAGGCGGGGGAACCGCACGGCCCTGCTGCAACGGCTGTACTTCGACGGCCCGCTGAGCCGCTTCGAACTGGGCCCGGCGACGGGACTGAGTTCCGGCTCGGTCAGCAACGTGGTCGCGGACCTGGTCGCCGACGGCCTGGTCGAGGAGGCCGGCAGCGTCGACTCCGACGGCGGCCGCCCCCGTACGCTGCTGCGGGTCGCCCCGCACAGCGGCCAGATGATCGGCGTCGACGTCGGCGAGACCCGGGTCCGGGTCGAACTGTTCGATCTGGCGCTCACCGAACTGGCCCGCGCCGAACGCCCGCTGACCCAGGACGGCTACGACGTCGACGGGATCGTCGGCCACATCCGTGACGGCATCGCCGAGGTGCTCGCGGCCCCGAAGGCCGTGCCCGAGCGGCTGCTCGGCGTCGGCGTCGGCGTGCCCGGCATCGTCGAGCACACCGCCGACCGGGGCGCCGTCGTGCACGGGCAGACCATCGGCTGGGACGCGGTGCCGCTGGAGGAACTGCTCCGCTCCACCTCCCGGCTCCCGGACACCGTCCGCTACTTCATAGACAACGGGGCCAAGACCCTCGGCCAGGCCGAGATGTGGTTCGGCGCCGGGCGCGGCGCGCGCAACGCGGTGGTCGTGCTCTTCGGCTCCGGCGTCGGCGCCTGCCTGGTCACCCCGGAGGTGGAGCACGGACGGGCCGTCGAGTGGGGCCATCTGACGGTACGGGTGCGCGGGCGCCGCTGCCGGTGCGGTGCGCCGGGCTGCCTGGAGGCTTACGCGGGCGCCGAGTCGCTGCTCGCCCGGTGGCGCGAGGAGGGCGGGCGGCCGCCCGGGGACGCCGACGAGGAGACCGCGCTCACCGCGATGCTCGCCGCCGCCTATCCGCTGGACGGCGCCGACCCCGACCCGGTGGCGCTCGCGGTGCTGGAGGAGACCGCCGAGTACCTGGGCGCCGGACTGTCCGACCTGATCAACCTGTTCCAGCCAGAGCGGATCCTCATCGGCGGCTGGGCCGGCCTCCAGCTCGGCACCCGGTTCCTGCCCGCCGTGCGCCGCCACGCGGCGACCTACGCCCTGCGCCACCCGGCCGACAAGGTCACCATCGAACTCGGCCGGCTCGGCCCCGACGCGGTCACCGTGGGCGCCGCGATCCTGCCGCTCGCCGACTTCTTCGCCCGCGGCGGCCGCCGTGCCGAACCGGTCACGGAGGACCGCCATCCCGCCTGGCGGGCCGCCCTGGAGGAGCGGGCACCGCGCTAGGGGGGGGGTTCCCCGATCTTCGCGGGTCCGCGAAGATCGGGGAGACGCCCCCGCGGCCCGTCGCGGAGGTCCCGCCGCCCTGCCGGGGGAGCGGGATCGCCGCGACGGGCCGCGGGTTCTCGGGCCGTCCGTCCGTGGGTCGCGCCGTCAGGCGGAGGGCTCGTCCGGTTCCGGCTGTTCGTCGGTTCCGATGTCCTCGCCCGTCCGGGTCCCTCCGTCCGGTCCCGCCGTCCCCTCGGCCGTCTCCTCGCGGGGCGGTGGTTCCGGGGTGCCGTCCCAGGCGTCCGCACCGGGACCGGCCTGCTGGTCGGGAGGGTCCCGGGGGACGGGATGCTCCTCGTGCCCGGGCTCCGGCCCGGATTGCGGCTGTGTGCTCATGGGTCTCCTCCCCTCGTGCCGGCCGCGGTTCAGCCGACCTTCCTTCCGTGCATCGGTTCGGTCTCCATGCCGCCGCCCTGCTGCAGTCCGTCCAGGAACTCCCGCAGGACCTCCTCGGCCGTCCGGCGCGGGCGCCAGCCCAGCTCGTCGCGGGCCCGGGAGCAGTCCATCAGGGGCAGCCGCAGGACCGCGTCGAACAGGTGCGGGGAGGCCGGGACCAGTCGCAGCCCCCAGGCCGCGGCGAGCGCCGACCGGGCGGCGGCGCGGGGCAGCCGGACCGGCCGGGTGCCGAGCATCTCGCCCAGCAGCGAGGCGTCCACCGGAGGGTCGGCGGCGAGGTTGAAGGCGCCCCGGGCGGCCTCGGAATGCACCGCGAGCCGGTAGGCCTCGGCGGCGTCGTCGGTGTGCAGCACCTGCATGCGCAGCCCCGGTACGTCCGGCAGGAACGGCAGCATCTCGGGCCGGACCAGCGGGCCCGGCAGGAACCGGCCGCCGAAGATCCGCCGCTGCTCGCTCGCCGACTCCCGCTTGAACAGGAAGCCGGGCCGCATGCGGACCACCCGCACCTCGGGGTGGTCGCGCTCGAAGATGTCCAGGGTGCGTTCCAGGTACGCCTTCTCCCGGCAGTACGCGGCGTCCGGCCAGCCGTGCGTCGGCCACGACTCGTCCACCGCGTGGTCCTTCGGGCCCGGCGAGTAGGCGCCCACGGACGAGGCGTGCACCAGCACCGGCACCCGGGCCGCGGCGACCGCCTCGAAGACCCGGTTGCTGCCCAGCACATTGGTCCGCCAGGTGGTCGCCGGATCGTGCGTCGGCTGGAACGCCCAGGCCAGATGGACCACGGCGTCGGCGCCCTCGAACCGCTCGGCCAGGTTGGCCGTCTCGGAGGCGAGATCGACCGCCGACCACTCCGTCTTCGGCGGGGACCACACCGGCGTCCGGCGCGCGATGCCCCGGACCGACTTGATCCCGGGATCGTCCGACAGGACGCGCACCACACTGGTGCCGACATTGCCGGTGGCGCCCGTCACCACGACCCTGCTGCCCGCTGCGCTGGTCACCTTCGGCTCCTTCCGCGGAGACTTCGGCGGACCCGCCGGGTACCCGGCGGCCCGGCGCGCACACGGAGGCGGCACTGGAAAGCCCCGGCCGTGACGGGGGAGACACGGCCGGGGCGGCTTGTGGTGGGCGCGGACGGCGGTCGCCTCTCGGCGAGACGCTCCACAGGGCTTCAGCCGGACGATCGTCCCTGTGGGCAAAAGGTGAGGCCCGGGGACACTGTCCCGTCCGCACCCACGGCTGGTTCAACGGGCAACCACCTTGCCGTGTTCCGGCGGTCCACCATGACCTGAGTCACTTCGGGATACGGGCCAGCGGGCTGTCGGACAGCCGGTCCAGCAGGTCGGCGGGATCGTCGTAGACCTCCCCGGCCCCCGCCTCCTCCAGGTCGGCCCGCGGGATCCCCCCGCACAGCAGGCCCACGCAGCGCACCCCGGCCCCGGCGCCGGCCCGCATGTCCCACACGGTGTCCCCGACGAACACCGCCCGGGAGGCCGGCACCCCGGCCAGCTCCAGCGCGCGCTCCACCGGCTCCGGGGCCGGTTTGCCCTCCGCCACGTCCTCGGCGCTCGCGGTTCCCGCGATCGCCTCGTCCGCGTCGATCGCCCGGCGCAGCGCGCCCAGCTCGGCGCCGCTCGCGGAGGTGGCCAGCACCACCCGCCAGCCGTCGCCGTGCAGCCGCCGCAGCAGCTCACCGGCCTTCGGCAGGGCGTGCAGACGGTCGAAGTACTGGCCGTACAGGGCCTTGTGCGCGGCGCTCAGCGCGGCGTCCTGGTCCTCGTCCCGGCCGTCGCCGAGCAGATGCGCGATCAGATCCGTGGAACCGAGGCCCACGGCCCGGTGCACGGCGTGCATGGGCACGTCGTGCCCCGCCTGCCGGAAGGCCTCCCACCAGGTCACGACATGCAGATGATTGGTGTCGGCGAGCGTCCCGTCGACGTCGAACACGGCGGCGCGGTCCATCCAGGGTGTTCCTCTCTCTCGGCTCCCTCCGGGTACCACGTCAGGACCCGGCCACGCCCGCCGGTACGCGGCCCTCGCGCGTCCAGGCCAGCAGCTCGTCGGCCGGCCAGGTGTTCACCACCCGCCCGGCCGGCACCCCGCACTCCTCGGCGCGGGCGCAGCCGAGGATCTGCCAGTCGAGCTGACCGGGGGCGTGCGCGTCGGTGTCGACGGCGAACAGTGTCCCGGCGGCCACCGCGCGGCGCAGCAGCCGCCGGGGCGGGTCCAGCCGCTCGGGCCGGCTGTTGATCTCCACGGCCGTACCGGACTCGGCGCAGGCCGCGAACACCGCGTCCGCGTCGAACTCGGACTCCGGCCGGCCGCGCCCGGTGACCAGCCGGCCGGTGCAGTGACCGAGCACGTCCGCGTGCGGATCGCGGACCGCGGCCACCATCCGGCGGGTCATCGAGCGGGCGTCCATCCGCAGCTTGGAGTGGACCGACACCACCACGACGTCCAGCCGCTCCAGCAGCTCGGGCTCCTGGTCCAGCGACCCGTCCTCGAGGATGTCGCACTCGATACCGGTGAGCAGCCGGAACGGCGCCCACCGCGCGTTGAGCTCCGCCACCACCGCGAGCTGCTCGCGCAGCCGCTCGGGCGACAGCCCTCGGGCCACGGTCAGCCGGGGGGAGTGGTCGGTCAGCACCGTCCACTCATGACCCAGCCGGGCCGCGGTCAGTCCCATCTCCTCGATCGGGCTGCCGCCGTCCGACCAGTCCGAGTGCGTGTGGCAGTCCCCGCGCAGCAGCGCCCGCAGCTCCGCCCCGGGGCCGCCCGCGTACTCCGCGCCGGCCTCCTCCTCCAGCTTGCGCAGGTAGCCGGGCTCCTCCCCGGCCAGTGCCTCACGTGCCACCTGCGCGGTCTTCGGACCCACTCCCTTCAGCGCCTCCAGCGTCCCGGCCGCCGCCCGCTCGGCGATCTCCCCGTCCGGCAGCGCGGACAGCACCCGGGCCGCGGTGCGGAAGGCCTTGACCCGGTAGGTGGGGGCCAGCGACCGCTCCAGCAGGAAGGCGATCCGGTCCAGCGCCGCGACGGGATCCATGCGCGCACCTCCAGCTCGGTGAAGCCCCCGCCGGGTTCCCCGGTCTCCTGGACGGCGCACACGGATGAGCCGTCGGCCCGCGAGGCGTTCTACGCTCTATTGCATGACCGAACAAGGAGTTCCGCACATCTCCCACCCACGGATCCTGGTACTCGGTGTGTGCCCCGGCAGGCACGGCGGGCCGCCCTTCCGGATCATGGAGATCGACGGTGAGGTCATCGGTGAGGCCCGGACCCTCACCGACGTACTGGAGGCCGCCGCGTCCCACGGTCTGCCCATCCACGATCTGGACGACCCGGACTCCATCCGCTGGGTGGGCGGCGACAAGTACACCTGGACCCTGCACCACTGAGGACGCCGGCCCGCCGGGTGGCCGGCCGTTCACGGGCGCGCCTGCGCCCGAACCCGAGACGGGGCCGGGCCGCGGCGGGGGAGCGGCGGCGGCCGCGGCGACGGCCCCCGCTCACGGGAGCCGTACCAGCACGTGCGCGACAACCACATCCTTCGCGCCGCCACTTGGCCCGGAGGCCGCGCGCGCCCAGGATCCGCACCTGACCCCCGGCCGGGGCCACGCGGCCCGGTACGGCACGCCGTCGCCGTCGACGCGGACCGCCAGCGTCCGTCCCGGAGCCCGGCCACCACCTGAGCGGGGCCGTCGCGGAGATCCGGTCCCCCGCGACGGCCCCGGGCAGCCAAGCGGTCAGCCCACCGTCCACTTCTGGTTGGCGCCGCCGGTGCACGTCCAGATCTGCAGCCGGGTGCCGTTGGCCGAGTTGTTCCCGGACACGTCCAGGCACTTGTTCGCCTGCGGGTTGACGATGTCGCGGGCCGCCGGGAGGGCCCACTTCTGGGCGGGGCTGCCGTTGCAGTCCCACAGCTGGACGGGTGTGCCGTCGGCGGTGCCGCCGCTGGTGACGTCCAGGCACTTGCCGAGCGCCCGGATCGTGCCGTCCGAGCCCACCGTCCACTGCTGGGCCGCCGTGCCGTTGCAGTCGTAGAGCTGCACCGGGGTGCCGTTGGCGGAGTTCGCGGCGGCCACGTCCACGCACTTGCCCGCCAGGCCCCGGATCGGGACACCGGCCGCGCTGTCGCTCGTCGTCACCGACACCGAGTCGACCACCAGCTGCGCCGGGAACGGGGTGGAGCCGTCCGGGTCGCCCGGCCAGTAGCCGCCGACCGCCAGGTTCAGGATCAGGAAGAACGGCTTGTTGAACACCCAGGTCTTCCCGCCCAGGTCGGCGGGCGTGCGGCGCTGGTAGACGTTGCCGTCCACCGACCAGGTGATGGAGTCGGGCGCCCAGTCCACGGCGAAGGTGTGGAAGGCGTCCGCGAAGGCCTGGCCGCCCGGCAGGGTGTAGCCGGCGCCGATGCCGCCCGAGCCGGAGTAGCCGGGGCCGTGGATGGTGCCGTGCACCGTGGAGGGCTCGAAGCCGACGTTCTCCATCACGTCGATCTCGCCCGAGTCCGGCCAGTTCACCGGCGTGCCGAGCATCCAGAACGCGGGCCACATGCCCTGTCCCCGCGGGATCTTCATACGGGCCTCGACGTGGCCGTACTGCGCGTTGAACTTGCCCGAGGTGTTCAGCCGGGCCGAGGTGTACTGGCAACTGCCGTACCAGCACTGGTAGCCCGCCGGGTTCTCCTTCCGGGCCGTGATGACCAGGTGTCCCTGGCCGTCAAGGGCGGCGTTCTTCGTGCCGGAGGTGTAGTACTGGCGCTCGTGGTTGTTGACGTTGTCACCCGTCTCCAGCGTCCACTTCGAGGAGTCGACGCCCGCGCCGGCGGCCCCGTCGAAGGTGTCCGAGAAGGTGGAGACGGCCGCGGCGGACGCCGCGGCCGGGGCGGTGCTCTGCGCGCGGGCCGGGCCGACGGCGGCCGAGCCGACCAGCGCGGCGGACAGAGCGGCGAACAGACATCTGCGGAGCAGGCGTGGGGAGGGCATGACTCTCCGTTCGTGGGGGTGAGATGCCCTCTTGATTCAAGGTGTGAGATAAGAGCGGGTCAATACTCTGGTCCGGACCAGTTTCTGACGCTCACTCAGTTTCCGCCGGGTCCACCCGGCGGTGCACCGACCGTCCGAGCCGCCGTCCGAGCAGCAGCCAACCGAGCAGCGCGCCGGTGGTGTTGAGGATGACGTCATCGATGTCGAAGGCCCGCCCGGTGACCAGGGCGCCCTGGAACAGCTCGACCACCAGCATCACCAGGGCCGTGAGCACCAGGACCCGGAACATCCCCCGCGCGCGCGGCGCCAGGACCGGGACCAGCACTCCGAAGGGCACGCCGAGGAGCACGTTGCCGCCGATCTGCTTGACCGTGTCCCGCCACGGCGCGTACTCCAGATAGGCCGTCAGCGACCGCCCGGGGTGCAGATTGCTGTGCGTCAGCGAGACCGACGCCGGGGACGGTTCCAGAGTGAGCCGGGCCAGGACGACGGCGAACGCCACCATGAACGCGAAGGCGACCAGCATCGCCAGCAGCCGCCATGGGAGCGCGACCGCGTGCGGTGCGGCCGTGGGGCGGGTCGGCGCGGGCCGCTCCCGCTTCTTCGGCGCACGCAGCGCGGTGGGCAGGCGTAGCGCGGTCCGGGCCATTCGGTCACTCTCCTGGAATAGTCAACGTCCTCGATTAACTGCGCGGTTACCCCTGAACCGGCGCGGAATGCCGCCGCCCGGACGACGGTCGGACCACGCCGGCGGTTTCCGTTCACGCCTCCGGGGCACTCCGGCCCGGGACCCGCGCGCCGCCCGCCCTGCGGGACCCGGCGGTACTTGGATGCCCGAGCGGCGTATCGCCACGAAACGCCGCACAACACCCTGCCGGGCGGACCGAGGAGGCGGTGATGAGCGGGCGCACGGCACCGCGGGCCCGGTCCGTCAACGAGGCCGGCTCCGGCGGCGCCCACGCCGCCCCGCACCGGACGCTCGCCGGCGTCCTGCTGGGCCTGTTCTCCGCGCTGCTCGCCGTGGCCCTCGCCACGTCCGCGGTGGCCCGGCCGGGACGGATGGGCGCCCCCGACCGGGCCCTGCCCCTGCGCCGGCCGCAGCCGGGCCACGTCGGCGACCACGTGGCCCGGCTGCTGGTGGGCGCCACCGCGCTCGGGGTGCCGGCCCGGCCGGGACTGCTGGGCGGCTGAGGTCAGGCCCCGTAGGACACGTGCACCTCCTTGAACCCGAGGGAGCGCAGCAGCCCCTGCAGCATCTCGGTGGTGTTGGACTCGGCCCGCCCGGTCAGCCCGCTGTCCTTCGCGGCGTCGCCGATGTGCCGCACGGCGAGTTTCTGCACCGCCTGCTCGCCGTTGGGGTTGTCCGAGAACAGGTCGCCGAGCCGGTCGAGCAGACCGCGCTGCTTGGACACGGCGTAGGAGCGGTCCGGGTCCAGCGCCGGCCTGCCGAGCCGAGCGTGCGGCAGCCGGAGCGTGGCCGTCGTCCGGTCGCCGTTCACCGACACGTCCCGGTCCCCGACCGCGCCGAGGTCCACATAGGCGTCCACGGTGCCCGCGCCGACGTACAGGGTTCGGGTGCCGCGGATCGCGTCGGGCAGGAACTTCGCGTCCTTCTCCAGGTCCACGACCACCTGGAAGTTGCCGGAGGCGGCGTCGTAACGGCTCATGTCCTGGATGGACTTCAGGAGCGCGGGGCCGCTCCGGTCGTGCGTCTCGGTGCCGAACAGGTCCTTGATGCCCGGGAGTACGGCCAGCCGGATGCCCGCGAACAGCACCACCAGCACCAGCACGAACGCGGTCACCACCTTCGCCCAGCCGGGCATGCGCCGGGGCAGGCGTCTGGCGTCAGTCGTCATGGCGACCCTCCTTCCTGCTGACACTGATGCCCGCCAAACGCCCGGCCAGACCGTGAGGTTGGCCGGAAGGCGGCCCCCGGCGCGCGCCGGACCGCGGCCGGGCGGACGCGCCCGGGGCACCCTTGCCCCGGGCGGCGGAGCGCCGCCAGTAGCATGGCGGCGCAGCCCGTGATGATCATGCGAGGAGCGGATCGTGCGAGACATCGCCGTCTTCAGTGGCAGTGCCCATCCCGAGCTGGCCGAGGAGGTCTGCGCCCACCTCGGGGTGCCGCTCAGCCCGACCCGGGTCAGCAGGTTCGCCAACGACTGCCTGGAGGTGCAGCTCCAGGCCAACTGCCGGGAGCGGGACGTCTTCCTGATCCAGCCGCTGGTCCGGCCGGTGCAGGAGCACCTGGTGGAACTGCTGATGATGTGCGACGCCGCCCGGGGCGCGTCCGCGGCCCGGATCACCGTCGTCATGCCGCACTACTCCTACGCCCGGTCCGACAAGAAGGACGCGCCCCGCATCTCCCTCGGCGGGCGGCTGGTCGCCGACCTGCTGGTGGCCGCGGGCGCGGGCCGGATGCTCGCCATGACCCTGCACGCCCCCCAGGTGCACGGCTTCTTCTCGGTGCCGGTGGATCACCTGCACGCCCTGCGGGAACTGGCCGCGCACTTCGCGCGGTACGACCTGACGCGCACCACGGTCGTCTCCCCGGACCTCGGCAACGCCAAGGAGGCCGCCGCCTTCGCCCGGCTGATCGGCGCCCAGGTGGCGGCCGGCGCCAAGCAGCGGTTCGCGGACGACCGGGTGAGCATCAGCTCCGTCATCGGCGAGGTCACCGACCGGGACGTCATCGTGCTGGACGACGAGATCGCCAAGGGCAGCACGGTGCTCGAACTCCTCCAGAAGCTGCGTGAGATGGGGCCGCGCTCGATCCGGGTGGCGTGCACGCACGGGCTGTTCGCGGCCGGCGCCCTCAAGCGGCTGAGCGAGCAGCCGGACGTGCTGGAGATCGTCTGCACCAACACCGTGCCGGTCCCGGCGGACGAGCACACCGACAAGCTCCGGGTCCTGTCGATCGCGCCCGCCCTCGCCGAGGCCGTGCGCCGTATCCACAACGGCGAGTCCGTCAGCGCCCTCTTCGAGGAGCCGCGCGGCACCTGACGCTCACAGGGAGCCGGACGAGGCCTCGGACTGCTCCAGGGCGGCTTCGAGCGTCGGCTGCGGCGGCAGCAGCCGGGACAGGCCGGTGACCCGCAGCACCCGGAGGGTGAGCGGATGGGCGCACACCAGGTGCAGCCGTCCGCCCCGCTCCAGCACCCGGCCGCGCGCCCGGTACAGCAGGCGCAGCCCGGAGCAGTCGAAGAAGTCGACGGCGCGCAGGTCGATCACGATCCGGGCGCCGGGCAGGCCGGTCGCCCGGTCCAGCGCGGGGACGATCTCGGCCGCCGCCGCGATGTCGATCTCACCGCGGAACTCCAGCACGGTGTGTCCGCGGTCCTCACGCACGCGCAGATGCCGGGTGCGTGGTGTGGGCTCCTGTCGCACGACGGCACCACCTCCCACCCGCGCCCGGAAAAGCATGACCCTCGACCGTCAAGTTACCCTCGATAGAAGGAATTTGAGCATGTTCGATTGACATATGTCTTCGGGTTTCACGCGTGTCGGCCCGTGGTATGGGTGACAAGGCGGCGGCGGCGCGGGAGCGCGGGCCCGCCCGGGCCGGGCCCGCGCCCGCCCTCCGCCCAGGTCAGTCCACCAGCAGGACCAGCTTGCCCGTCGTCCGGCCGGTGTCACCCAGCTCGTGCGCCTTGGCGGCGTCCGAGAGCGCGAAGGTCCCCGCGATCGTGGCGCGCAGCCGGCCCGACTCCGCCAGCTCCGCCACGGTGTTCATCCCGGACCGGTCGGCGTCCACCAGCATGCGCACCGCCCTCACCCCGAGCCGCTCGGCCTCGTCGTGGAACTCCCGTGAGCCGACCGGCAGGATCGACACCACGACGCCGCCCGGCCGCAGCACCCGCAGCGACCGCACGGAGGTGTCCCCGCCGAGGGTGTCCAGGACGACGTCGACGTCCCGCACCGCCTCGGTGAAGTCGGTGGAGCGGTAGTCGACCGCCTCGTCGACGCCCAACTCCCTCAGGAAGTCGTGCTTCCCGGCGCTCGCGGTACCGATCACGTACGCGCCGCGCTCCTTGGCGATCTGCACGGCCACGTGCCCCACCCCGCCGGCCGCGGCGTGGATCAGCACCCGCTGCCCGGGCCGTACGTCGGCGTGCTCGGTCAGGGCCTGCCAGGCGGTCAGCGACACCAGCGGGAGCGCGCCCGCCTGGACGTGGTCGAGCGAGGACGGCTTGTGGGTCAGGGCGCGGGCCGGGGCGGTGACGTACTCGGCGTGCGAGCCGTGGCCGAAGGGGTAGGGCAGCATCCCGAAGACCTCGTCACCGGGCCGGAAGGCGGCCACGCCGATCCCGGTCTCCGCCACCTCGCCGGAGACGTCCCAGCCGAGGACGAACGGCGGCTCGCCCAGGAAGCCGCCGGTCGCCCGGTGCTTCCAGTCGGTGGGGTTGACCCCGGCGGCCCGCACCCGGACCAGCACCTCGTTGGGCCGCGGCACGGGCCGCTCCACCCGTACCTCCTTCAGGACCTCGGGACCGCCGAGGACGTCCTGGCCGATGGCGCGCATCGTGTTCACATCGCTCATGGTCACCCAGCCTGCCGGGCGGCGGGCGTCCGGAAAATGGCACGATGGCCAAGCTCCGATAGGATCGTGCCATGCGCGGCACAATGAGCCCGGAGCGGGTGGCGGTCCTGGCCCTCGACGGCGTCTACCCCTTCGAACTGGGCATCCCGAGCCGGATCCTCGGCGCCGCCGACGGCCGATACGAGGTGCTGACCTGCAGCGTCGACGGTCAGCCGGTGCGCAGCAGCGCGGACTTCACGATCGGCGTGGAACACGGCCCCGAGCTGCTGGAGACGGCGGACACGGTGGTCGTCCCCTCCGTGCTCCCCGCCCGCCTCCCCACCGGGCTGCCGGAGGCCGTCGCCGCCGCCCTCGCCCGGATCCGCCCCGACGCGCGGATCGTCTCCATATGCACCGCCGCCTTCGTGCTGGCCGAGGCCGGGCTCCTCGACGGCCGCCGGGCCACCACCCACTGGCACCTCGCCGACCTGTTCCGCCGCAGGTACCCGCGGGTCGAGCTGGACCCGGACGTGCTGTTCGTCGAGGACGGCCGGATCCTGACCTCGGCCGGGGCCGCCGCCGGCGTCGACGTCTGCCTGCACCTGGTCCGCAGCGACCACGGCAGTGCCCTGGCCAACTTCGTCGCCCGCTGCTGTGTCGTCCCGCCGTTCCGGGAGGGCGGCCAGGCCCAGTACATCGAGCGGCCGGTCCCCGAGAACGGCTCCTCCGGCACGGCCGCCACCCGGGCCTGGGCCCTGGAACGGCTCGCCGAGCCGCTCACCCTGGCCGAGCTCGCCCAGCACGCCCGGATGAGCCTGCGCACCTTCGCCCGCCGCTTCAACGACGAGGTCGGGGTCAGCCCCGGCCGCTGGCTCATCCAGCAGCGCGTCGGGCGCGCCCGGCACCTGCTGGAGTCGAGCGACCTGCCGGTGGACCGGATCGCCGCCGAGGTCGGCTTCGCCACCGGCGCCTCCCTGCGCCAGCACCTGCACGCCTCCATCGGGGTCTCCCCGCAGGCCTACCGGCGGACGTTCCAGAGCGCCCGCTGAACGTTCCGAGCCCGCTCGCCGTCCAAGGACGGAGAGCGGCAGACGGGAACAGGGGTGGGACATGCGCGCGGGACTCGTGACGGTGGCGGTGCTGACGGCGGCGGCGCTGGTGGGGTGCGACGACGGCACCGGGGTACGGGTGGTGGTCCGCGGCACGCCCCCGGCCGCCCCGTACGCCGGGCCGCTGCACGTCGCCACCCGGAGCGCCGACGAGTCCGGTCCGCGCGCGCTGCGGCAGGCCTCCGGAGCGGCCGGCCGGGCACTGGAGTGCGACGGGGAGATCTACGACGGCGGCGGGCCCGACGGCTGGAGCAGGGCGGATGGCGGTGACACGCCCGAGGACGGGCTGAAGCTCTGGTTCGAGATGTTCGAGCCGGTACAGCCAGCCGAGGGCTACCGCGTGGAGCGCGCGGAGGCGGACCGGGTGCTGTACTCCTTCGACGTCCACGGGCGCACGAAGGTGGCCGTCGTGGTGGCCCGGGACCAGCCGGGACGCCCGGGCTGGGGCCCGGAGACCCACGCCTCCTGCGATCCCGCCGAACTGCCCGCGCGCTACACGGACGCCGAGGGGCTGGAGGTGTGGACGGACCGCGCCGGCCGCCGCGTCCCGGTGCGCAGGCTCAGCAGTTCGGCCGGACCGGAGCACTGCGACTGGCAGTCGGCCCGATTCCTCGGCCTGGACGGGCGCACCTACGCCCGTGACCCCGACGGCGTGCTCGGCCGGGACGGTCTGCTCCGGGCGCCGTACCGCGCGCGGGTGCGGATGCCGGCGACGGCCCGTGACACCGGGTATCACTACCGCGGACTGCGGCTGTGGCTCACCGGCGACCGGGACACCGTGTACGTCCGGACGGCCGCCGGAACGGAGGCCTGGCCGGAGGTGGGACGGGGCGTCGGCTGCAAGTGAGGGCTCAGCGGCTGCGGTGCAGCGCGACCAGCAACTGCCAGACCTGACCGGCCATCTCCTCCGGCGTCCCGGACAGCAGCCCGTGCAGCCAGTCCGCGAGCACACCGGCGAACGTCGCGGCCACCGCCGAGGCGATCAGCGGAGCGTCCGCGGCACCCGCCAGCTCGCGCTCTGCGAGACTGCGGGCCCGCAGGTCCCGGTGCAGCACCCGGCCGAGCGGCCCGCCGCCGCCCGGTGACAGCAGGGAGCGGTACAGGGCCGCGTGCGGGGCGAGGCCCGCGAAGAACTCCCGCAGCGCCGGCGGGGCGTGGACCGGATCGGGCCTGCCCCGCCAGGCGTGCAGCGCGTCCACCGCCTCCCGTACGACGTCCGCGCAGGCGTCGACCGCGAGCGCCTCCAGCCCGTCGTAGTGCACGTAGAACGTCGCCCGGCCCACCCCGGCCCGGCGCACCAGCGCGGCCACGCCCACCTCGGCCAGGGGGCGCTCGGCGCACTCCTCGAGCAGGGCGGCGCGCAGCCGCGCGCGGGTACGGGCCGCCCGCGGGTCCTCCTGGGGTGCCCGGCTCACCGGGCGGCGAGCACGGCCGCGAGGGCGACCGCGCCGGGCAGCGCCTGGGCGAACAGGATGCGGCGGTTGGCCGTGACGGCGCCGAACAGGCCCGCCACCACCACGCACGACAGGAAGAACACCCGCGCCCCGAACCCCGTCGCACCGGACGCGACGAGCCCCCACACCAGGCCGGCCGCCAGGAAGCCGTTGTAAAGGCCCTGGTTGGCGGCGAGCGGAGCGGTGGCCCGGGCCAGGTCCGGGTCGAATCCGTGCAGGTGCCGCCCGGGCCGCCGCTGCCACAGGAACATCTCCAGCACCAGGATGTACACGTGCAGCGCGGCCACCAGGCCGACCAGCACGTTCGCCACGAGTTCCACGACCGGGGACCTCCTCTACTTCTTGGACAGGCGTCCAGGATAGCGGGACATCCGTCCAGGAAGTCACTCAGGGGCCAAGGCGCCGCCGCGCAGCTCGCGGGCCCGCAGCGCGAGCTGCATCTCGAAGCGCGCCTCCGGGTCGTGCAGCAACTCGCCGAACAGTGTGTCGAGCTGGCGCATCCGGTACCGGACGGTCTGCGGGTGCACCGCGAGACGGGCGGCCACCTCGGCGACGCCCCGGCCGGACGCCAGCAGGGCCAGCAGGGTCTCCGCAAGTCGCTCCCGCTGGGGCGGGCGCACCTGCTCCAGCGGGCGCAGCCGGTGTTCGGCCATCGCGTCCAGCAGGGCGTCGTCGCGCAGGAGCAGCAGTGCCGGCAGGTGGTCCTGGCAGCGCACCACGCCACCGGCCGGGTCCGCTGCGGCCAGCACCCCGCGCCGTACCAGGCCGAGGGCCTCCGTCGCCCAGCGCAGCGATCTCGCCCCGTCGTGCAGCCCCACCGGCGGCCCCATCGCGGCGGGCAGCCCCCGCAGCGCCCCGGCCACCGCGCGCGCCCGGCCGGGGCCCTCCGGATCGGGCACCACCACCAGCGCGGGCTGCAGGTCGAACCGGGTGAGGAACTCCGGCGGCACGATCGGAGCCGCGCCGGGGCCCGGGTCCACGGCCACCACCGCCACCGCCCGCGGCACCGTCCAGCGCGCGGCGTGCGCCAGATCGGCGATCGCGCCCGCCGGGGCCGGTGGATCGGCGGTCAGCAGATCCACCAACCGGGCCCGGCGCTGCTGGAGTTCACCGGCCGCGTGCAGCCGGGCCTCGGTGTAGGCCGCGGTCGCGGCGGCCGCCATCTCGTCCAGGTGCAGGAACAGCGCCTCGCCGAAGGCGCCCAGTACGTCGCGGGGCAGCAGCCCCCCCGTCCACCAGCGCGTTGACCCGGCGCCAGGTCACCCGGGCGCCGAGCCGCAGCGCCGACTGGAACGAGTCGAGGCTGCGGCCCTCCTCGGCCTCCCCGCGGCCGATGCGTTCGTAGGTCTCCTTGACCGGCTGCCAGTCGGTGTCCGGCTGCGACATCCGCTCCAGCAGCCCGCGCAGCGCGTGGTCCACGCCCCGGTGCACGCCCTGCATGTACGTGTCGTCCATCGGACGCGCGTACTCGGCTATCTGGGTCCCGATGGCGCGGACGACCTCCTCGGTGATCTCGGCTGCGTACGGTCTCAGGCGGTCGGGGAGTCCAGGGGGCAACGCCTTGAACGGGCCGCCCGTGTCGACACCCACCGCCGCGGCTCTCTTGGGCACGGCGGTGACGATACCCGCGAGTAACCCGCACGGGCTCATCACCGGGCAACAGTTGTGGGGGCCATTTCTGCGCGCAGGTGACAGACGTCCCCGCGGACGGTGGCCCGGACACGCCTTGATCACCTCCGTGCGCGGACGGACGGCGGACGGTCACACTTGACGGCGTCCGCACGTCGTACCAGCGAGAACCGATGCCGAGGAGGCACGACCATGACCCCGCCGCCCGCCCGCACCGCCGCACAGCGCAAGAAGGACACCCTCCACCGGCTGGAGCACGACGTGGACGCCTGGGTGGCCACCGCCGGCGCGGACGGCGGCGCCCCCTACCTCGTCCCGCTCTCCTTCGTCTGGGACGGCACCGCCCTGCTGATCGCCACCCCGGCCGAGAGCCCCACCGGGCGCAACCTCGCGGCGACCGGGCGCGCCAGGCTGGGTATCGGGCCGACCCGCGACGTCGTCATCGTCGAGGGCACCGTGCGGGCCGTGACCCCCGAGGACCTGCCGGAGGAGGACGCCGAGGTGTTCGCCGGGAAGACCGGCTTCGACCCGCGCCGGCTCGCCACCCGCTACCTGTACTTCACCGTGCTCCCGCGGCGCGTCCAGGCCTGGCGCGAGGAGAACGAGCTGGAGGGACGGGAGTTGATGCGTGACGGAGCGTGGCTGGCCGCCGACTGAATCGGCGGGACGGGGATATCAGCAGGGGGTCGGAGAAGAACGGAACCCCCCGGGAGGAAACATGCCCCTCGTGACCGCGGGCGTCGTGGTGCTGGACTGTGCCGAGCCGGAGAAACTCGCCGAGTTCTACCGGCAGTTGCTGGACGGAGAGCAGACGCACGCGTCCGCCAACCTGGTGGAGATCCGGGGCGGCGACGGCCTCCGGCTCGCCTTCCGCCGGGACGCCAACGCGACCCCGCCGAGCTGGCCGCGCCCGGAGAACTCCCTGCAGGCCCATCTGGAGTTCCTGGTGGCCGACCTGGACGAGGCGGAGCGCCGGGTGGTGGGGCTGGGCGGCCGTCCGATCGAGGCGAGGGACCTGGCGGGGACGTTCGAGGAACGCGGCTGCGCCGACCCCGCCGGACACTCCTTCACGCTGCGCCTGGTGCCGTCGCCCGCACCCAAGCAGGGATGACGGATCCCGAGCAGGGACGACGGATCCGGGGACGTCCGTCCGGGCCGGGCCCCGTGAGCCCGGCCCGGACCGGCGGGCCCCAGGGGGTGTCTCCCCGATCTTCGTGGATCAGGCCGCACCGGGCGTCGCGGACCCGCGAAGACCGGGGAGACGCCCCTTAGTCCCGGCCGCCCTTGTCCTTGGCCGGCCACACGCCCGTGGTGCGCTCGATGGCCTTGGCCCCGGTGCGGTCCACGGCGCTGCGCACCACCGCGAAGATGGCGCCCTGGACCGCGGCCGCGAGCAGGATCTCGCCCCAGCCGCGGTCCGGGTCCAGCGCGTCGGGCGCGTCCTCCTCGTGCCGGAACGCCATCCACGCCTTGCGGAAGGCCATCCCCGCCAGGGCTCCGCCCGCCCAGCTCAGCACGAACCCGACCGGCTGGTAGACGACCGGAAGCTTCTTCTTCTTTGTCTTCGCCATGGAGAACTCCTTCCTCGTCAAACGGTCCTCATGCGGGGCGTCCTCACGCCGCCACTCATTCGCCCGGGGACGGCCGGCCGTCCCCGGGCGTCGGCGGTGATCCGCTCGTCGACGTGGCTCCTGGACCGGCTGAACGTCCTGTGTCCGCAGGCGCTGTTGCCGTCGCCGCCCATCTCGTCCTCCTCGCCGTGCGCGGGCGCGTGTTCCGCCACCACGCGTTCCCCTTTTTCGCCCGCCGGCACGGTGTGATCCGGTGGAGCGCGGGCAGTCGGCACCAAGTGAGTGGGACATCCTCTGAACAGCAGACGGCCGCACGGACGGCCGAGGACTCCAACGATGGGAAGGACACCCGGCGGACCGGCGAATCGGGCGGTGACCGGCACACCAAGATCACCGTGCTGGTCGCCCTGGCCGCGAACCTCGTCATCGCCGCGGCCAAGGCCGTCGGCGGCGTGCTCGCGGGCTCGCCCGCGCTGCTGTCCGAGGCCGCGCACTCCGTCGCCGACAGCCTCAACGAGGTCTTCCTGCTGGCAGCCCTGCGGCGCAGCAGCCGCCCCGCCGACCGGCAGCACCCCTTCGGCTATGGCAAGGAACGTTTCTTCTGGTCTCTCCTGGCGGCAGTCGGGATCTTCGTGATGGGCGGTTGCTTCTCCTTCTGGCAGGGCATCGAGGCGCTGCGCAGCGGCGCGGAGGAGAAGTTCAGCGGCTATGTGGCGGGCCTGATCGTGCTCGGCGTGGCGCTCCTCGCCGAGGGCGCCTCGCTGTTGCGGGCCCTGCACCAGGTGCGGCGGCAGGGCGGCGGCCGCGCCGCTCTGCGCGACCCCGCCCTGCGCACGGTCGTCGCCGAGGACGGCACGGCGGTGCTCGGCGTGACCTTCGCCCTCATCGGCATGGCCCTGCACATGGTGACCGGCCAGGTCGTCTGGGAGGCCTCCGCCTCGATCGCCATCGGCGCGCTGCTGGTGTACGTGGCCTACAGGCTCGGCCGGGACGCCAAGGACCAGCTGGTCGGCGAGGCCGCCGACCCGGAGCTGACCGGCAGGATCCGTTCGCTGCTCGACGCCCAGCCGGAGATCGACAGCGTGGAGTCCCTGCTCACGATGAAGATGGGTCTCGACTCCACCCTGGTGGCCGCCCGCATCGACCTGGTGCCCGGCCTGGACAGCGAGCGGGTGGAGGAGGTCTCCGTGCGGATCAAGCGGTCGATCTCCACCACGGTTCCGGCCGCCGACCACATCTACCTCGACGTGACCGACCGGTCGGCCCAGGAGGCACGAAAGGGCCCCGCCGCGACGGGGGAGCGCGGCGGGGCCTGAACGTCGGCTGCCCGGCCCCGGACGGGTTCATACCCTCGGGCGCGGGAATTTCTCAAAGGCGCCGCCGCCCGGCCGGAACCTGCGTCCGGCCGGGCGGCGGCGCCCCGTCAGTTCCCCTCGAACGGCTCCAGGACGAACACCGGGATCTCCCGGGACGTCTTGCGCTGGTAGTCGGCGTACGGCGGGAACGCGGCCACCGCCCGCTCCCACCACTCCGCCTTCTCCGCGCCGGTGATCTCCCGGGCCCGCATGTCCTGCTTGGCCGCGCCGTCCTGCAGCTCGACGTGCGGATCGGACTTCACGTTGAAGTACCAGACCGGATGCTTGGGCGCCCCGCCCAGCGAGGCGACCGCCGCGTACCGGCCGTCGTGCTCGACCCGCATCAGCGGTGTCTTGCGGATCTTGCCGCTGCGGGCACCCCGGGTGGTCAGCACGATGACCGGCAGCCCGGTGTCCCGCAGCGTCGTGCCCTCGGTGCCCCCGGAACTCTCGTACAGCTCGACCTGCTCGCGCACCCACTGCGTCGGGCTGGGTTCGTACTCGCCCTCAAGTGGCATGGGATCCGTCTCCTTCGTCGGTCCGGCTGATGGTGCTCCGGACGGCCACAACACGCGCGGCCGTCCGGATCATCCGTACCGCGTGCCCCGTCACCCGCGGGGGTGAACCCCGCTTCCGGCTACGTGGTCATCCGCACCGCCAGCACCAGGATCACGGCGCTGGAGAGCAGTGCGGTCGTCAGCCGGCCCCGGTGACCGGTCAGCGAGCGGCCGAGCAGCGCGCCCCCGCCGGCCAGCAGCAACTGCCAGCTCGCGGACGCGGCGAAGGCCGCCACCACGAACGCCACCCGCTCCGGCGGCCCGCCCTCCTGCGCGGTGCCGCTGCCGAGCACCAGCGCCGCGAAGTAGACGACGGTCATGGGATTGAGCAGGGTGATCCCGAGAAGGCCGAGATACGCCCGTCCCGCGCCGGGAACCGGCCGCTCGGGGCGGGTGGTCAGCCGCTGCGCGCGGTATTGCCGCAGGGCGAGCAGCGCGGCCCGCACCGCGAGCACCGCGAGGACCAGCGCCGAGGCCCAGCGCAGCGGGTCCAGCACCGGCCGCAGCTGCGCCGCGAGGGCGGCGCCGCCCAGCGTGGCGAGCAGTGCGTACAGGCCGTCCGCCGTGGCGACGCCGAGCGCCGCCGAGGCGCCGGTGCGCAGCGAGGTACGGGCGGTGAGGGAGACCAGATACGTCCCGACCGCGCCCACGGGGACGGCGATGCCGTACCCCGCGAGCAGCCCCGCGACCAGCGCGCCCGTCATGGGCGTGCGGTGCCGGGCCTCCCGGGACGGCCGGGCTGCTGTCGGCCCGGCACCGCGAGGACGGTGGCAGCGGGCGTCGGCAGGAGGGAGTCTGTAAGAAGCATGGGCCGATCCTGGGGCCGCCGCGCCCGCACCGGCAAATGAATTTCGGCGCGTTCCGTTCCCTGGTCAGCACGCTGTTCGGCCACATCCCGGCGCACACCGATCTGGCCGAACTTGCCGTCGCCCCATAGGTGCCTCGGGCATCTAATGAAGATCGGCACGACGCACCTCTTCGTCTGCGAGGTCTTTCCATGACGGAACTGACGGACATCACCGGCCCGGGGACCCCGGCCGACCCCGTCGCCTTCCCCCAGGACCGAACCTGCCCCTACCACCCGCCCACCGGATACGACCCGCTGCGCGACGGGCGGAGCCTGTCCCGCGTCACCCTCTTCGACGGCCGCGAGGTCTGGATGGTCACCGGCCACGCCACCGCCCGCGCGCTGCTCGCCGACCCCCGCCTGTCCACCGACCGCACCCGTCCCGGCTTCCCCGTGCCCACCGCCCGCTTCGCGGCCGTCCGCGACCGCCGGGTGGCGCTGCTCGGCGTCGACGACCCCGTCCACCAGACCCAGCGGCGGATGATGATCCCGTCGTTCACCCTCAAGCGCGCGGCCGGGCTGCGCCCCACCATCCAGCGGACCGTCGACGGACTGCTGGACGCGATGATCGAGAAGGGCCCGCCGGCCGAGCTGGTCTCCGCCTTCGCCCTGCCCGTGCCCTCCATGGTCATCTGCGGGCTGCTCGGCGTGCCGTACGCCGACCACGAGTTCTTCGAGGAACAGTCCCGGACGCTGCTGCGCGGCCCCACGGCCGCCGACTCGCAGGGGGCGCGCGAGCGGCTGGAGCAGTACCTCGGCGGGCTGATCGACGACAAGGAGCGGCAGGCCGAACCCGGCGACGGCGTCCTGGACGACCTCGTCCACCAGCGGCTGCGCACCGGTGAACTGGACCGGCGGGACGTGGTGGCGCTGGCCGTCATCCTGCTGGTGGCCGGCCACGAGACGACCGCCAACATGATCTCCCTCGGCACCTACACCCTGCTGCGGCACCCCGGCCGGCTGGCCGAGCTGCGCGCCGACCCGGCGCTGCTGCCCGCCGCCGTCGAGGAGCTGATGCGGATGCTCTCGATCGCGGACGGGCTGCTCCGCCTCGCGCTCGAGGACATCGAGGTCGCCGGCACCACGATCCGGGCCGGCGAGGGCGTCCTCTTCGCCACCTCGGTGATCAACCGCGACGAGTCCGTGTTCGCCGACCCCGACACCCTGGACTTCCACCGCTCCACCCGCCACCACGTGGCCTTCGGCTTCGGCATCCACCAGTGCCTGGGCCAGAACCTCGCGCGCGCCGAACTGGAGATCGCCCTCGGCACCCTGCTGGAGCGGCTCCCCGGCCTCCGGCTGGCCGCGCCCGCCGAGGAGATCCCGTTCAAACCCGGCGACACGATCCAGGGGATGCTGGAACTCCCCGTGACCTGGTAAGAGGCTCTGGGCATGCACATCGACATCGACAAGGACCGCTGCATCGGCGCCGGCCAGTGCGCGCTGGCCGCACCGGGCGTGTTCACCCAGGACGACGACGGCTACAGCACTCTGCTCCCCGGCCGTGAGGACGGGGCGGGCGACCCGATGGTCCGGGAGGCGGCCCGCGCCTGTCCGGTGAGCGCGATCAGGGTGACCGAACCAGCCGGCTGACAGGCCGGGGAGGGCGGCCCCGGGCGCGGTCCGCGGCCGCCCTTCCCGGTTCAGTAGGGTCGTGCGATGACCTCACAGGCCGGCAAGCCCTTCCTCTACGTCATCGTCTGCGCGGCCGGGATCGCCGCCGGAGTCACCCGGCTGATCGGCGCCGCCCGTGAACGGGGCTGGGAGGTCGGGGTCATCGCCACACCGGTCGCGATGGGCGGGTTCTTCGACACCGCGGCCGTCGAGGAGCTGACGGGCCGGCCGATCCGGTCGGCCTGGCGCTCCCCGGCCGATCCCCGCCCGTTCCCGCCGCCGGACGCCGTGGTGGTGGCGCCCGCCACCTTCAACACCGTCAACAAGTGGGCGGCCGGCCTCGCCGACACGCTCGCCGTCGGCACGCTCTGCGAGGCGGTGGGTCTCGGCGTGCCGATCGCCGTCCTGCCCTGTGTGGCGGACGCGCTGGCCGCCCACCCCGCGTACCGGGAGAGCCTGGTCCGGCTGCGCGGGATGGGCGTCCGCTTCGGCCAGCCGTACGCCGGCCCGCCCGGGGAGGACGGCGGACGGCCCGGATTCGCCTGGGAGAGCGCCCTGGCGCTGCTGGAGCGGACCCCGGCCCGCCGGCAGCCGGGCTAGGGGGCGTCTGCCCGATCTTCGCGGGTCCGCGACGCCCGGTGCGGCCTGATCCCGCGAAGATCGGGGAGACGCCCCCTAGACGCAGGTCAGCGTCGGCCCGGCGAGCATCCCCCCGGTGTACAGGGACTGGCCCTGCGCCACCCAGTAGCCCAGCTTGGAGACCACCGTGGAGCAGTCGGGCCCGACGGTGACGCGGACCTTCACCCTCTCCGGGTGGCCGGGCTGCAGCGCGGTCAGCGCGCAGTCCAGGGAGTGCCCCAGCCGGGTCTTCGAGGGGTAGCGGCCGACCAGCGGGTTGACGCAGCGGGCGTCGTCCGTGGCGATCCGCACACCGGTGGCCGCCTCGCCGATGAGCCCGAGCCGGGCGCTGCCGTCGCCCTCCTCGCTGTCCCGGCGCACCGTGTAGGTCAGCGTGGTGGTCGTGTTGCGCCGCAGGGTGGTGCGGTCGACGGTGACGGCGTGCGTGGGCTTCGCCTTGGGCGCGGTCACGGTGAGCGTGGCCTCCACGGTGCCCCGCAGGTCGACCCCGGCCGGCGCCGACCGCACCCGCACGTCGGCGGTGATGTCGTACGTGCCGGGCCCCGGGTACTCCTGTGCGCCCGGCAGCGTCCCGGTGGCCAGGGTCCGCCCGGCGCGGTGCGCCGTCCAGGTGCCCTCGGTCCGGCAGGTGTAGCGCACCCGTACCCCGGCCCGCCGGCAGCTCGCCGGGGCGGAGACCGTGAGCTGCGGGGAGCCGCTGCCCGCGCAGACGCTGACGACGGCCAGCTGGCCGTACGGGCCGCGCAGGGTGCCGGCGGGCGCGCACAGCGTGGACGGCCCCTCGGCCGCCCGGGACGGCGCCGACGGCGTGGCGCTGGGCTGCCCCCAGGCGGGGGTGACGAGGGCGGCGGGCAGCAGCGCCGCCCCCGCCAGGCATCTCAGGATGGTGGGACGTGTCGGCACCTGGTGTCCTCCGGCGGCCGGGACCGGCCGACTGCCGGTCGTCTGGGCCGAGGATGAGCCGACCGTACGACTGTCGGACCGCGCCACGCCGGGTCGGTCACCGGGAGGCGGCACGGCACCAGGGCCGGTCGGCCCCCTCAGCGCACCTCGCGGACGTACTCCGGCGCGTCCGGTGTGGAGACGCCCACGTCGCGGCGGACGATGCTGAGCCGGCCGCCCCAGCGCGCGAGGGCCCTGCGCAGCCCCCGCTCGGTGTACTCGATGTCCACGACGTGGTCGTCGAACGCCTTGGCGTACGCCTCGCACTCGTCGTACTGCCCGCACTCCTCGGTGACCGCGAAGTCCAGTCCCGCCGCCTTGCGCCGGGCGGTCAGTTCGGCGGTGTTCTTCTGCCCGACGGCCAGATCCCGGGCGTGCGCGTGCCCGGTGAGCAGGCGCATGAACGCGACCGCGTCGGCGGCGGTGAGCAGCCGCCCCGAACGGGTGTAGCTGTCGTAGTTGTCGGGCTCCACGGCGTCGAAGCCCTTCTTCGCGCAGCCGTCGATCCACCGGTTCACGCGCGCCGCCACCCGGCTCCGCTTGGCGGGGGTGCGGATGTCCAGCAGCGGTTCGTCCCAGTCCTCGTCGATGACGAGCCTGCCGTGGCCGTCGCGCAGCAGCAGGTCGGCGGGCCAGTCGGAACGTTCCCCGGGCTGGGCCTGGAAGGCGTTGACGTAGCAGATGTTGTACAGGCCGGGCGCGGGGGAGCCGGACCGGTCGCGGCTGACGACGCGGACCCCGTGGGCCGGGGGATAGGCGCCGCCGATCTGGTAGTCGAAGCCGGCGTGCCGCGGCGGCGGCAGGTACGCCGGGGACTCCGCGGTCCTCGCCTCGCGGGCCGAGCCGCAGCCGGATGACGCGGTCGCGGCGAGGGCCGTGACGAGCAGGGCGGCTGCGACCCGCGTCCTCCGGCCGCCCACGCGGGAGGCACCCTTCGTCAGCACGTCCACTCCGTCGCGTCGCCGTCATGGCCCCGCTCCCGACCGGCGCGGCACGTCCGGAAATCCAACCCTCCGGCCACGGCCAGGGTCAAGTCGGCGCCGGGAGCCGGACGTACGCTCCTGAGTGACCACCGCTTCCGAAGGCAGGAGCAGCAACGATGCAGTACGTGAAGCTCGGTTCGACGGGCCTGGACGTGTCGCGGATCTGTCTGGGCTGCATGACCTACGGCCTGCCCGACCGCGGCACGCACGAGTGGACGCTCGACGAGGAGGCGTCCCGTCCGCTGATCCGGCAGGCGCTGGAGGCGGGCATCAACTTCTTCGACACCGCCAACGTCTACTCCGACGGCACCAGCGAGGAGATCGTCGGGAAGGCGCTGCGCGACTTCGCCGACCGCGACGAGATCGTGCTGGCCACCAAGGTGCACGGCCGGACGCGGCCGGGCCCCAACGGCGCCGGCCTGTCCCGCAAGGCCGTCCTGACCGAGATCGACCACAGCCTGCGCCGTCTCGGCACCGACTACGTGGACCTCTACCAGATCCACCGCTACGACCACACCACCCCCGTCGAGGAGACGATGGAGGCGCTGCACGACGTGGTCAAGGCGGGCAAGGCCCGCTACGTCGGGGCGAGTTCGATGTACGCCTGGGAGTTCGCAAAGGCCCAGTACACCGCCGAGCTGGGTGGCTGGACCCGGTTCGTGTCCATGCAGAACCACTACAACCTGCTCTACCGCGAGGAGGAGCGGGAGATGCTCCCGCTCTGTGCCGACCAAGGGGTGAGCACGCTGCCGTGGAGCCCGCTGGCCCGTGGCCGGCTGACCCGCGACTGGGGCACGGTCACCGAGCGCAGCGCCGGCGACGCCTTCGGCGGTCGCCTGTACCTGGAGAGCGACCGCTCGATCGTCGAGGCGGTGACCCGGATCGCCGAGGACCGGGGTGTGCCGCGCGCCCAGGTGGCGCTGGCCTGGCTGCTGCACCGTGACACGGTGGCCGCGCCGATCGTCGGCGCCGCCCGCCCGGGGCACATCGAGGACGCGGTGGCGGCGGTCGAACTCGAGCTGAGCGAGAAGGAGATGGAAGAACTCGAGCAGCCCTACACGCCGCGCGCGATCAGCGGCCACTGACGGTCCGGAACCGGTCCGCGCGGGCGCGCCCCCGTGCCGCGCGGACCGGCGCCCAGTCGCCGCCGGGTGCCCGGCGAGCGGGTGTGAACGGCGGTAATGCGGCACGAAGGCTTTCTTGACAAAATGTCAAAAGGGCAACCGCCGGAATTCCGTTGTCGGGAACCGGGAGATCTCTTGTTCCCTAGTGCCCGACTGTGTAAAAGTGTGCGCTGTCGGCGCGCAGACAATTACATTTTCCGCTGCATGCGCCAGGCCGCTCCGTACGCCCCCCACGCTTCAAAAGAGCTGCCACGGCGGCGTTCGGGATGCCGAGGCCAATCCATACCCGTTGGTATGGACTAATTTCCGTGCCGTTCTGGAGGAATGCAGCGGTGAATGACGCAGGCAGGTCGGATTCCGTGCCGACCGGCCGCCGGTTCGAAGTCCCGGACGAGCGGCTGAGCGCCGAACTGCGGAAGTGGACGGGAACCTCACCCGCGCTGCACCCGGTCGGTGAACTCCTGGACCGGCACTGGGAGGCGGCCTTCGCCTACGCCCGGCTGTGCACCGACGGGCCCCGGGCCGCCGGCATGCTCACCACCGCCGCCTTCACCCGGCTGTTCGGCGAGTCCCTCAGGCAGTCGGGCCCGTCCGCCGCGTGGCGGCCCCATCTGCTGGTCACCGTCCGCCGGATAGCCGCCGAGTGGGACGGCGACGGCCGTCAGGAACTGCTGCACCCCGCCCTGCGCACCGACCCCGCCACCGGTGAGCGGGCGTCCGCCCGGCTGCTCCCGCCGCCCGGCCGGCGGCTGCTCTCCCGGGCCTTCCAGCGGCTGCCCCAGTCCGCCCGCGCCGTGCTGTGGCACATCGAGGTCGAGGCCGAACCCCTCGCCGTACCGGCCGCGTTGCTGGGCCAGGACGAGGAGGAGACCCACGTCGAACTCGGCCGCGCCCGCGACCGGCTGCGCGAGGAGTGCCTCCAGGCACACCGCGAACTCGCGCCCGAGACCGAGTGCCGGCGCTACCTGCGCATGCTCGACGTCACCTTCCGGCGCGGCGGCGTCGACATCGACCCCGATCTGCAGCGGCACCTGGCCGGCTGCCGGCACTGCCGGCAGACCGCCGACCAACTCGCCCAGTTCAACGCGGGACTCGGTCTCGCCCTCGCCGAGGCCGTCCTCGGCTGGGGCGCCCGCGCCTACCTGGAGGCCCGCGCCACCCTCCCCGACGCGGCCACCGGCCCCGGGCCCGGACCGGCGGCCGCCCCGCCCGGCGGCGAGGTCTTCGCTCCCGCGCCGTCCCACGCCTCAGCGGCATCCCGCCGTACCGCGCCCCTCAACCCACCCGGACCCTCCCGCCGGTCCGCGCACCGGGCCGCCCGCCGCGCCCGCCGCCGCGATCTCGCCCTCGCCGCCGCCGCGGTCAGCGGCCTCGTCGTACTGCCTCTCGTCCTGTGGTCGGTGCTCAGCCCCGGAGACGAACCGGCGCCCGCCCCCGACGCCACCCCCTCCCGGACACCGGGCGAGGACTCCGCCGGGCCGGGCCCGTCCTGGGCCGGCTCGAGCGACACCACCCAGGGGGCCCTGCGCGGCCGGCTGCACAACCTCGCCTCCGGCCTGTGCGTGGACGTCGTCGGCCGCAAGGCCGTCCAGGGCGCCGAGACCGAACTCACCAAGTGCTCCTCGGCCCCCGTCCAGCAGTGGCGGTACGAGACCGACGGGCTGTTGCGCAACGCCTCCGCACCGGACCTGTGCCTGGACTCCCACCTCGGCTACTCGGTCCGGCTCGCGCCCTGTTCGGCCACCGCGAGGGCCGCCAAGGACATCCGCTACGACTTCACCCTCCAGGGCGCCCTCGTGCCCCGCTCGGACCAGGACCTGGCACTTGCCCCGGCCGCCACCGACGGCTCCGGCGCCCTCGTGCTCAAGGTCCGCACCGCGACCTCCGCCCAGCGCTGGAGCGTCGACACCGACGCCCCCGACCTGGAGATGCAGATCGTCAACTGGGACATCGACAGCACGCCCGCGCCGTCCACGCCGGCCAGGGTCACCCCCGGGGCCGCGAAGTCCCCGTCCCCGTCGCCCACCCCGACGGCGGCCGTGTCGACCGCCCCGCCGCCGGACTCACCGAGCCCCGACTTCTGCTCCGTCCACCCGTCCTACTGCTCCTGGGGCGGCGGTGGCTACGGCGGGGGCGGCGGGCACCACCACCACTGACCCGCCGCCCGCTCAGTGGTGGTGATGCGGCGGCGGGGGCGGGATCGTCGCCAGGCCGGGGGCCGGTTCGGGCCAGACCAGCAGCACCGGGCAGGGCGCGTGGTCGACGGCGAACCGGACGGCCGGACCCAGACTGCGCGGCCCGAGCCGCGAACGGTCGCCGTCCCGCGCAAGCACCAGCAGATCCGCGCCCTCGGCGGCGGCCACCACCTCCCGCTCGACCCGGCCGGACCGCTCGGCGCGGGCGCACGGCCGCCCCAGCCGCTCTGCCGCCGCGTCCAGGATCTCGGTGGCCGAGGTGCCCTCCAGCGCCTCCAGCAGCCCGCCCGGATCCCGTTCGGGATGGCCGCGGCCCAGGAGCCCCGCGAACGCGCCGTGCGCCACCCCGGGCACGTCCGGTCCGGACACGTGCAGCAGCACCACCTCGGCGTCCGGCGGGGCGTGGGTGCGTACGGCGTCCACACAGGCGGGCCAGGTGCCCTCGACGAGCCAGGCGATCACGCGCATCCGGCCGGCCTCCCTCGGCTCACGGAATTCCTCAGAGAATCTGCAGCGCCCCCCACAGTGCCACCACCGACACCGCCAGCGAACAGGGCACGGCGATCAGACCCAGCCGGGTGAACTCCCCGAGGTCCACGCCGTGCTCGTGCTGATGCACGATCCGCCGCCACAGCAGGGTGGCGAGCGACCCGGCGTACGTCAGGTTCGGGCCGATGTTCACCCCGAGCAGCACCGCGAGCACGGCGCCGGAACCGGCCGGGGCGGCGAGCGGCAGCAGCACCAGCACGGCCGGCAGGTTGTTGATGAGGTTGGCCAGCACGGCGGCCAGCGCGGCGGTCCCGAGCAGCGCGGCGAGCCCGGTGCCGCCGGGCAGGACCCGCCCGAGCACGTCCGCGAGCCCGTTGTCGACGACCGCGCGCACCACTACGCCCAGCGCCAGCACGAACGCCAGGAACGCCGGGGCCGCCGCCCGCACCACGGCCAGGGGCGTCGCCCTGCGCCGCAGCAGCGCCCGCCCGGCCAGCACCAGCGCGCCGGCCGCGGCCACCCACGCCGGGTCCACGCCGAACGCCGAGGCCACCACGAACCCGGCCAGTGTGCAGCCCACGGTCACCAGCGCGAACAGCGGCAGCGGCGGCGCCTCGGCGGCCTCTGCGGACACCGGGGCCGCGGCCGTCAGGTCCCGGGCGAAGAACCGCCGGAAGACCAGGTACTCGGCGCCGATCGCCACCAGCCAGGGCAGCGCCATCAGGGCCGCGAACCGGGTGAAGCTCAGTCCGCTCGCCGCGAAGGCGAGCAGGTTCGTCAGGTTGGACACGGGCAGCAGCAGCGACGCCGTGTTGGACAGATGGGTGCACGCGTACACGTGCGGTTTCGGCCGTACGCCGGTGCGCGCGGCGGTGGCGAAGACGACCGGCGTCAGCAGCACGATGGTGGCGTCCAGGCTGAGCACGGCCGTGATGGCCGACGCCAGCGCGAACACCGCCGTCAGCAGCCGCACCGGCCGGCCCGCCGCCCAGCGCGCCATCCACGCCCCGCACGCCTGGAACAGCCCCTCCACGTCGCAGAAGTGGGCGAGCACCAGCACCGCCGCCAGGAAGCCCACCACCGGCCCGAGCCGCTCCGCCTCCGCCCGGGCGTGTTCCAGCGGGATCGCACCGGTGGCGATCACGATCCCGGCGGCGGGCACGGCCAGCGCCGCCTCGGGCCAGCCGAAGGGACGTACGACCGCCCAGGCGAGCACGGCGACGAGCAGCACGGCCGACAGGGCCTCGGCGAGCGGGGTGTTCAGGGCGGGTCCTTCCGGATCGGTCTCCAGGTGGTGCCCGCCCATGAAAGCAAACGCCGGCGCGCGCACCACGGTGACCGGGTGCCCGCCGCGCCCGGGAATCGATCCCGGAGCGCCGGAACGAGTCCCGCCGGGCGGGGTCCGTCCCGGCGGCGGGAGCCGGTCAGGCGCCGGTGCCGGGGCTGAAGACGGTCAGGAACACGGAGGAGGAGTTCCCGCCGACCGGGACCTCCCCGGCCGTCCACGCCACCTTCAGATGGTCCCGCTCGTCCGGCGGGGTGATCAGCAGCCCGGACGGCCTGGCCGTCTTCGCCTCGCTGATCTCCGGGTTGGAGAAGGTCAGACCGGCCCAGGCGCTCTGCCCGGGCTTGAGCGTGACGGTCGCCGCAGTGCCGGAGGAACGCTTGGGGTCGGGACCGAGCTGGGTGCCGGAGGCGTCCACGAAGGCCGCTCCCGGATAGCCGCGCAGGGTGCAGGTCCGGCCCGACCTGTTGGTGAGCACGAGGGGGAAGTTCTCCTGGCCGGCGCCGGGGTTGTTGCGGCCGACGGCGGCCCGCAGCTCCGAGGTGTGGCACCGGGTGCTGGTGGCGGCGGTCTTTCCGCCGCTGTCGGTGCCGGTGCCGGTGTTCGTGCCGCTGCTGGTTCCGCCCGACGTCGTGCCCGTCTTCGGTGCGGAGGAGGAAGCCGTGCCACCGGGGGTGGAGGCGGCGGGGGAGGAGACGGTGGAGGCCGGGCTGCCGCCGGCCTCGGTGGCCGGACCCGCCGTGCCCGACACCTTCTGGGGCGCGGAGCTGCCGTCCTGGCTGCCGCAGGCGGTCAGCAGGCCCAGTACGGCGACCGCGCCCGCGAGGAGGGCCCCGCGCCGCGGGGACCGGGATGAGTACGCCATGTCGCTCAACACTCCTGGATCTTCACGGCACGCGACGGGCGCGTGCCTCCGGCGCCGGGTGCGCCGTCACCACACTCCGATGCGCGGGGCGCCGGAAAAGTTCGCCTCGCCCGGAAATCCCTT
This sequence comes from Streptomyces sp. NPDC002386, assembly GCF_053593175.1. Taxonomy (NCBI): domain Bacteria; kingdom Bacillati; phylum Actinomycetota; class Actinomycetes; order Kitasatosporales; family Streptomycetaceae; genus Streptomyces; species Streptomyces sp. NPDC002386. Next base: position 114,705 of record NZ_JBSFBX010000016.1, on the reverse strand, counting down.
CCCCGCACCTGGGCGCGCGGAACGTCCTCAGGTCACCCGCAGTGAGCGCAGTACGGTCTCGGTCCCGTCGCCGTCACCCCGCCGGCGGACCTGGACGTACACCTGCGGCCCCCCGGAGTCCCCTGCCGGTACCAGGGCCGACTCCGTGACCGAGCCGCCGTCCGGGCAGCCGCTCCAGGCCCGGACGCGGCCGTGCCAGTCGGCGCTCTCGAAGCTCCGGGATCCGGCGTAGTGACAGCTCGTGTGGGTGAGGGCGGTCACCCGGGCGGTGACGTCGCCGTGCTCGCTGAGTCCCACGAACACGCCGTCGACCCCGGCCCGCATGTCGGACCAGCGGGACAGGTCGCCGGCGACCACCAGCCCCGGCTGGTGCCCCGCGGGCAGCCCGAGGGCGTGCGGATCCCAGCCGGAGTCGCGCAGCTCGCGCGCCCAGCCGGCCGGCACCTCGACCGAGACGCGGCCGGTGGCGTCCCGCACCTCGGTCCGGCCGCCGGAGCCGGGGCGGTACAGCACCAGCGTCACCGTGACGGCGGCCGCCACCGCCGCGGCCACCGCGGCCAGGACCAGCGTCCCGGTGCCGAGCCGCCGCCGGAGGGAGTCGAGCCGCCCGCCCGCCCGGCCGTCCACGGGCGCCGCGAGCCGGTCCAGCTCGTCCGCGAACGCCTGCGCTCCCGGCCAGCGCCGCTCCCGGTCCGGCTCGAGGGCGCGCAGCAGGGCCCGCTCGGCGTCCGCGCCCAGGTCCGGCCGCAGCCGCCCTGGCGGCACGACCTTCCCGGGCGGTCCCGGGACGGTGCCGGTGACCAGTTCGTAGCCGACCGCCCCCAGGCTGTAGACGTCGGCGCGGGCGTCGATGCCCGCGCCCGGCTCCGCCTGCTCAGGCGGCTGGTAACCCGCCGAGCCGGCCGCGAGGGTGAGTACCGAGGCCTGCGCGAGGCTCTTGGCCAGCCCCAGGTCGGCGAGCAGTACCCTGCGTTCCCCGTCCGGGGCGGTGTGCAGCAGCACGTTGGTCGGCTTGATGTCCCGGTGCACGATGCCCGCCTCGTGCAGCGCGGCGGCGCCGCGCGCGGCCAGCGCGGTCAGCGCGAGCGCCCGCGGCACCGGCAGCGGACCGGCCGTCAGCAGATCGGCGAGGGTGCCGCCGTCGGCGTACTCCATCACGAAGTACGGTCTGCCGTCGGGGAGTTCACCGATGTCGTAGACCTGCACCACCCGGCTGGAGCCGGCCCGGCGCAGCAGCCGCGCCTCGGACAGGAAGCGCTCCCGGACGTCGAGCCGGTGCGCCCAGTTCTCGGCGAGGACCTTCACCGCCACCGGCGCGTCGAGCTCGTCGTCGTGGGCGAGCCACACCGTGGCGAAGGCGCCAGTGCCCAGGCGCCGTTGGAGGCGGTAGCGGCCGATCCGCTCCAAGGAGTGCATACCGCTATCATGCCTGCCCTGAGATCGACTTCCAGGGGGCCCCGACGTGCCGGACGAGGCGACGGCCGAAGACCTCGCCCGGAGCGCCGCCGCCGGCGACCGGGCGGCGCTGGACCGGTTGCTGGCCGGGCTGCGGCCCGAGGTGGTGCGCCGCTGCGGACGGTTCCTGCCGTGCCGGGAGGACGCCGAGGAGGCGGCGCAGGACGTGCTGCTCCAGGTGGCCCGGCACATCTCCGGCTTCGAGGGCCGCAGCCGCTTCAGCACCTGGCTGTACACCGTCGTGGCGAACTGCTGCCGGCAGAAGTACCGGGAGCTGAAGCGGCGGGCGGCCGAGCGGCCCGCCGTCATCGAGCCCGCCGAACACGTCGACCCGCGCACCACCAGCGTGATCGCCGGCTCCCGGGTGGACCTGCTGGAGGCCCTGGACCGGCTGGAGCGCGAGCACCCGCACCTGGTCGCGCCCCTGGTGTACCGGGACATCTGCCAGCTCGACTACGCCGAGGCCGCCGAGCGTGCCGGCATCCCGCTCGGCACCTTCAAGTCCCGCCTGCACGAGGCCCGCAAACAGGTACGGCCCTGGCTGCGGGTCTACTGATCCTCCCCGGTCAGGGTGAGTTCCGCCCAGATGGTCTTGCCCTCCGTGGTGTGCCTGCTGCCCCACCGCTGGGTGAGCTGGGCGACCAGCAGCAGCCCGCGGCCGCCCTCGTCGAAGATCTTGGCGCGCCTGAGGTGCGGCGCGGTGTGGCTGCTGTCGGACACCTCGACGATCAGCGTGGCCGCGTCGTGGATCAGCCGCAGCCGGATCGGCCGCGAGCCGTACCGGATGGCGTTGGTGACCAGCTCGCTCACCACCAGCTCGGCGGTGAACGAGGCCTCGCTCAGCGACCACGTCTCGAGCTGGTCCAGCACCTGCTTGCGGATCGGCGCGACCAGTGCCGGGTCGGCGGGGATGTCCCAGGTCGCCACCTGGGAGGCGGGCAGCCCCCGGGTGCGGGCCAGCAGCAGGGCCACGTCGTCGGTGACCTCGCCCGGCGGCAGCAGCGTCTGCAGCACGAGGTCGCAGGTGTCGTCCAGGGAGCCCGCGTACGCCTTCAGCGCCTCGCCGAGCAGCCGCCTGCCGACGTCCAGGTCCCGGCTGCGGGACTTCACCAGGCCGTCGGTGTACAGGGCGAGCACGGTGCCCTCGGGCAGCTCCACCTCGGCGGACTCGAACGGCAGCCCGCCCAGCCCGAGCGGGGGACCGGAGGGCAGCTCCAGTTCGTGCGGTTCGCCGCCCGGCCGCAGCACCAGCGGCTGCGGATGGCCCGCGCGGGCGAGCGTGCAGCGCCTGGACACCGGGTCGTACACGGCGTACAGGCAGGTGGCGCCCACCTCACCGGGGCTGTCGTCGCCGCTGTACTGCTCGGACAGCCGGATCACCAGGTCGTCGAGGTGGGTGAGCAGCTCGTCCGGGGCGAGGTCGAGGTCGGCCAGGGTGCCGACGGCGGTACGCAGCCGGCCCATGGTGGCCGAGGCCTGGATGCCGTGCCCGACCACGTCCCCGACGACCATCGCGACCCGCATGCCGGACAGCGGGATGACGTCGAACCAGTCGCCGCCCACCCCGGCCCGGGCCGCCGGCAGGTACCGCGAGCGGGCCTGCAGGGCGGCCGTGCGGGGCATCGTGCGGGGCAGCAGGCTGCGCTGGAGGGCGAGGGCGGTCTCGCGCTCGCGGGAGAAGCGGCGCGCGTTGTCGATGCAGACGGCGGCCCGGGTGGTGATCTCCTCGGCCAGCAGCGCGTCGTCGGCGGTGAAGGAGTCCGGCCGCCGGTGCCGGGTGAGGACGGCGACCCCGAGGGTCAGACCGCGCGCCCGGATCGGCACCGACATGGTCGAGTGGATGCCGAACCTCCGCACGACCTGGTCGCGCGCGGTGTGCCAGCTGTGCCACTTGGCCATGTTCCCGGCGGCCACCGAGGCGATGATGGTGCGCCCGGCGGTCAACGCGTCGGCCTGCGGGGAGAAGTCCGGGTACAGCTCCGCCCGTCCCGGCCGGACCACCGCCTCCGGTACGCCGCCCAGCACGGACTGATGGGCGGTGCGGCGCAGCCGCAGGGGCGCGGTGACGCGCGCCGGGGGCTCTCCGTCGTACTCCTGGGGGTCCAGCAGGTCGATGGTCACGAAGTCGGCGAGCACGGGTACGCACACGTCCGCCAGTTCCTGGGCCGTGCGCGTGATGTTCAGCGTGGTGCCGATCCGCGCGCTCGCCTCGTTGACCAGCTGCAGCCGCTGGCGGGCCCGGTGGTTGTCGGTGACGTCGTGCGCGGCCAGGCACACGCCGACCACCCCGCCCCCCGCGTCGGTGATCGGCGCCATCCGGGTGAGCCAGGCCGTGATCCGGTCGTCGCCGCCGACGTTCCCCGTGTTCTCCATGTCCAGCGGCAGGCCGGTGGACAGCACCTGGAGCATGCCCCGTTCCAGGTCCTCCGTCGGCCGCTGCCCGCCGAGTTCGGAGATCCGCAGGCCCCTGACACGCTCCTCGGGCAGCCCGATGAAGTCGGCCATGGCCGGATTGATGCGCCTGAGGCGGAGCTGGTCGTCGTAGAGCGCGACCGCGCAGGGTGACTGGATGAGGCTCGCCCCGGTCAGCGTGTCGTCGTCCAGGGCGTGCGGCCGGTCGCCGGTCAGGGGGGAGACCAGCAACCAGTCGGCGCCGTGGCCGTCACCGGGCGGCCGGCGGTGGGCGAGCAGCCACACGGGGACGGTGCGGCCGTCCCGGTGGCGCAGCTCCAGCGTCCCGTGCCAGCGCGTCCCGGGGGGCGCCTCGGGCAGGCTCTCCCCCGCCAGCAGGCGGGCGGCGGGGTGGCCCACGACGGACTCGGGCGGGTGGCCGAGCAGGCGGCGCGCGCCCTCGTTCCACTCGACCAGTGTTCCGTCGTCGTCGATGACGGCCCGGGCCGTGGCCGCATCGTCGAACGGATAGACCCGGCTCATCGTCGCCGCTCCCAGCGCACACTCACAGTGAACAGTTGGTACCCCGCGCGTTCCAGCCTAGTGCGTGCCGCACCTGGCGCGGGGACGGTGACTCCCGGCAGTCGGGTCGATCCGTCGAACAGGGTCAAGGGGGATTTCCGGCCGATGTGCCACCGGGTCCGAATGCGCGGTTCCGGGCCCTTGACGGCGGCGTGCGCGGCGACGTCAGAATCTGTTGGAACACGATCAGTTGTGAGTACTTCTGGGCCCGGATGAGGGAGAACGATGACGGTCACGCGCAGATCGGTTCTCGTCGCCGCCACGGCGGCGCCCGCCGCCGGGGCGCTCCCGGGCGCCCCCGAGGCACTGGCCGCCGGTGCCTCCGGGGCGGCGGGAGGGCGCCACACCCTCCCGCTCCGGGACGGCTGGCGCTTCGCGCTGGCCGACCTGGACGGCGGCGCCGGGGAGAGCGGGAGCCACGCCGGCGCGGCGGAGCCCGGATACGACGACTCCGGCTGGCGCCAGGTCGCCGTGCCCCACGACTGGAGCATCGAGCAGACGCCCACCACGGAACACGGCACCACCAGTGGCACCGGCTTCTTCCCGGGCGGCCTCGGCTGGTACCGGCTGTCCTTCACGCTGCCTCCGGCCTACGCCGGCCGGCGGATCTCGGTGGAGTTCGACGGCGTCTACATGGACTCGTCCGTCTACTGCAACGGCACCGAGGCGGGCCGTCATCCCTACGGCTACACCGGCTTCGCCGTCGATCTCACGGGCCTCGTGCACACCGACGGCAGGACCACGAACGTCCTCGCGGTCAAGGTGCGCAACCAACTCCCCAGCAGCCGCTGGTACTCGGGCAGCGGCATCTACCGCGAGGCCCGACTCGTGGTCACCGAGCCCGTGCACGTGGCCCGCTGGGGCACCCGGGTCACCACCCCGGAGATCACCGCGGGCCGGGCACTGGTCCGGGTGGCGACGACGGTGGTGAACGAGTCCGGCACCGGCGCGGTCGTCCAGGTGCTGTCCCGCGTCACCGGCCCCGACGGCCGCACGGTCGCCCGTACGTCGAGCACGGCCGCCGTCGCGGGCGAGGCCACCGAGACCCATGAACTGACAGTCCCCAAGCCGCGGTTGTGGGACTTCGACACCCCGCACCACCGCTACACCCTGCACACCGAACTCCGCGTCGGGGGCCGTACCACCGACACCCACAGCACCTCCTTCGGCATCCGCGCCTTCCGCTTCGACCCCGACGAGGGCTTCTCCCTGAACGGCGCGCACACCAAGATCAAGGGCGTGGACCTCCACCACGACCAGGGCGCCCTCGGTGCCGCGGTCAGCCTGGACGCGGTGCGCCGGCAGATGACCGTCATGAAGTCGATGGGTGTCAACGCCTTCCGCACCTCGCACAATCCGCCCTCGCCGCAGATGATCCAGGTCTGCGAGGAACTGGGCATCGTGATGATGGTGGAGGCCTTCGACTGCTGGCGCACCGGCAAGACGGCGTACGACTACGGGCGCTTCTTCGACGAGTGGTGCGAGCGGGACGCCACCGAGATGGTGCTCGCCGCCCGCAACTCGCCCGCCGTCGTGCTGTGGTCCATCGGCAACGAGATCCCCGACTCCACGACCACCGCCGGACTGGCCATGGCCGACCGGGTCATCGGCGCCGTCAGGGCGGCCGACGACACCCGCCCGCTCGTCATCGGCTCGGACAAGTACCGCCGGGTGCCGGCGAAGGGCTCGGCGGCCGACCTCATGCTGGCCAAGCTCGACGGACTGGGGCTGAACTACAACACCGCCCAGTCGGTGGACGCGCTGCACGCCGCCTACCCGCACCTGTTCCTCTTCGAGTCCGAGTCGTCCTCGGAGACCTCGACCCGGGGCGCGTACCAGGAGCCCGAACACCTCAACACCGGTGAGAACCACACCCCGGGCCGGCGCGACGCCTCCTCCTACGACAACAACCTCGCCTCCTGGACGATGAGCGGCGAGTACGGCCACAAGAAGGACCGCGACCGGAAGTGGTTCGCGGGACAGTTCCTGTGGTCCGGCATCGACTACATCGGCGAGCCGACGCCGTACGACGTCTTCCCGGTCAAGGCGTCCTTCTTCGGCGCCGTGGACACGGCCGGCTTCCCGAAGGACATGTACCACCTGTTCCGCAGCCAGTGGACGGACGAGCCGATGGTCCACCTGCTGCCGATGAGCTGGAACCACGAGGAGGGGACGACGGTCGAGGTCTGGGCGTACGCGAACGTGCCCTCCGTGGAGCTGTTCCTCGACGGCAGTTCCCTCGGAACGAGGGAGTTCGACGTCAAGCGGACCACCGACGGCCGCGCCTACCTGGAGACCACGGAGGCCACCGGTGACGACAAGACCTTCACCGGCGGCCCCTACCCGGGCAGTTACACCAGCCCCAACGGCAGCGCGGGCAAGCTGCACCTGAGCTGGAAGGTGCCCTTCCGGCCGGGGGAGCTGAAGGCGGTGGCCCGCCGGAACGGCAGGATCGTCGCCACCGACGTGCTGCGCACCGCCGGCGATCCGCACGCGGTGCGCCTGACCGCCGACCGCGAGTCCCTGGCCGCCGACGGCCGCTCACTGGCCTTCGTGACCGCGGAGATCGTGGACGCGCACGGTGTGGTGGTGCCCGACGCAGGCCACCTCATCTCCTTCTCCGTCACCGGGGGCTCCCTGGCCGGCGTCGACAACGGCCGCGAGGAGAGCGCCGAGCGCTACCAGGCGAGCACCCGCACCGCCTTCCACGGCAAGGCCCTGGCGATCGTCCGGTCCGGCGGCCGGCCGGGCCCGCTCGAAGTGACTGCGCGGGTGGCCGGCCTGCGCGAGGGCACCGTGCGGATGCGCACCGCACCGGCCCGCTCGGTCGCCACCACGCCGGTCACCTCGTTCGGGCCCGGCCGCCCGGAACCCGCCGGCCTCCCGCACGCGGACGCCAGTTACTCGGGACGGCCCGACACCCTGCCCGCCGCGATGCTGGACGGGGACCCGGCCACCGGCTGGTCCAACGCCTTCGCCAAGGCGGCGACGGCGCTGCTGCCCGCGTTCAGCGGCGCCCGCGCCGCGGACTGGGTGTCGGTCGACTTCGGCCGCTCCCGCGACCTCGACCGGGTGGCGGTCTCCTTCACGGTCGACAGCACCCACGCCAGGCCCGCCGAGGCGGCGGTGGAGGTGTGGGACGGCCGCGCGTACGTCCCGGTGACCGGGGCGAGGACGGACTGGGCCACCGCCTCGGACGCCCCGACGGTGATCACCTTCGACCGGGTGCGCGGCTCGCGGCTGCGCCTCCGGCTCACCAGCGCGTATCCGGGCGGGGCCGGGGGAGCGGTGCGCATCAGCCGGCTCGACGTCTGAGAGCCGGGGCGGGTCCGGACGGGGAGCCGCGAACGGGCGCCCCCGTCCGGACCGTTGACGCGGTGACATGTCTGGAACAAACATGGGGGACGTTCGCTCTTGGGAGCGCTCCCATTGACGCGGGCGCGACCCCCGCACCTCCCCCGAGGAGCCCAGACGTGAAACGACCGAGGACGGCGACACCGACCCTCACCGCCCTGCTGGCGGCCATGCTCACCGCGTTACCGGCCGCCCCCGCCGGTGCCGACGCGACCGAACAGATCAGGAACGGCGGCTTCGACACCACCACCGAGCCCTGGTGGACGACGAGCAACACGAGCCCGGCCCTGTCCGAGGGGCGGCTGTGCGCCGATGTACCCGGGGGCACCGCCAACCGCTGGGACGCCGCCGTCGGGCAGAACGACGTCACGCTGGTGAAGGGGGAGTCGTACCGCTTCTCCTTCAAGGCGTCCGGGGTGCCCGAAGGCCATGCGGTGCGGGCGCTCGTGGGGCTGCAGACGGCGCCGTACGACACCTGGTTCGAGGTCAGTCCGCAGCTCGGCGCCTCCGGTGACGGCTACTCCTACTCCTACACCTTCACCTCACCCGTGGACACCGGCCAGGCGCAGGTCGCGTTCCAGGCCGGCGGCGCCGCCGACCCCTGGCGGCTCTGCCTGGACGACGTGTCGCTGCTCGGCGGGGTCCCGCCGGAGGTGTACCGGCCCGACACCGGGCCCCGGGTCCGCGTCAACCAGGTCGCCTACCTGCCCACCGGGCCCAAGAACGCCACCCTCGTCACCGACGCCACCACCGCCCTGCCCTGGCGGCTGAGGGACGCCGGCGGCCGGACGGTGGCCCACGGCCGTACCGTGCCGCGCGGTACCGACGTCTCCTCCGGCCAGAACGTCCACTCGATCGACTTCGGCGCCTACCGCGGCCACGGCGAGGGCTTCACGCTGGTCGCCGACGACGAGACCAGCCGGCCCTTCGACGTCGGCACCGGCGCCTACGAACGGCTGCGCCTCGACTCGCTGAAGTACTACTACACCCAGCGCAGCGGCATCGCGATCCGCGACGATCTCCGCCCGGGCTACGGCAGGCCCGCGGGCCACCTCGGCACCGCGCCCAACCAGGGCGACAAGGACGTGCCGTGCCGCCCGGGGCTGTGCGACTACACGCTGGACGTCACCGGCGGTTGGTACGACGCCGGCGACCACGGCAAGTACGTCGTCAACGGCGGAATCTCCACCTGGGAACTGCTGAGCACGTACGAGCGTTCCCTGACGGCGCGCACCGCGGAGCCCGCCCGGCTCGGCGACGGCAGCCTCGACCTGCCCGAGAGCGGCAACAAGGTGCCCGACGTGCTCGACGAGGCACGCTGGGAACTGGAGTTCCTGCTGAGGATGCAGGTGCCACACGGGCAGCCGCTCGCCGGCATGGCCCACGGCAAGGTGCACGACGCCGAGTGGACCGGGCTGCCGCTGCTGCCCAGCGACGACCCGCAGAAGCGGGAACTGCACGCCCCCACCACCCAGGCCACCCTGAACCTGGCGGCGACGGCCGCGCAGGCCGCCCGGCTCTACCGGCCCTACGACCCGCGGTTCGCGGCGCGGGCGCTCACGGCCGCGCGCACGGCCTGGCGGGCCGCTCTCGCGCACCCGCGGACGTACCCGGATCCCAACGACGGCACCGGCGGCGGCGCCTACCCCGACGACGACGCGTCCGACGAGTTCTACTGGGCGGCCGCCGAGCTGTATCTCACGACCGGCGAGAAGGAGTTCGCCGACCACGTGCTGAGGTCGCCGGTCCACACCGCCGCCGTCTTCGGCCCGCTCGGCTTCGACTGGGGCCGCACCGCCGCGGCCGGCCGGCTCGACCTGGCCACCGTGCCGAACCGGCTGCCCGGCCGGGACCGGGTGCGCCGGTCCGTGATCAGCGCGGCCGACACCTATCTGGCGACCGCCGCCTCCCAGCCCTACGGCCTGCCCTACGCCCCGGAGGGCAACGTCTACGACTGGGGCTCCAACGCCCAGGTGCTGAACAACGCGCACGTCATCGCCACGGCCTACGACCTCACCGGCGCGGCGAAGTACCGGGACGGCGCGCTGGAGAGCATGGACTACCTGCTCGGCCGCAACGCGCTGAACATCTCGTACGTCACCGGCTACGGCGAGGTCGCCGCCCACCACCAGCACAGCCGCTGGTACGCCCGGGAACTCGACCCCGGGCTCCCGGACCCGCCGGACGGCACCCTCGCCGGCGGACCCAACTCCGCCATCCAGGACCCCTACGCGCAGAGCAGGCTGAAGGGCTGCACGGGTCAGTTCTGCTACATCGACGACATCCAGTCCTGGTCCACCGACGAGACGGCCGTCAACTGGAACGCGGCGCTGGCCTGGATGGCCTCGTTCGTGGCGGACCAGGGGTAGGGACGCGGACCCGGGCCCCGGGTCAGCTGCGGTACCCGAGGATGGTCATCATGCCGCTCTCCGAGTGGTACTGGTTGTGGCAGTGCAGCATCCACAGCCCGGGGTTGTCCGCGTCGAAGTCGACGACCAGCTTGCGGTGCGGCAGCACGATGGCCGTGTCCTTGCGCGCCCTCGCGCCGTCGAGACCGGCGACGGCGAACGTGTGGCCGTGCAGGTGCATGGGGTGCCACATGTCGGTGGCGTTGATGAGGGTGAGCCGTACCCGCTCGCCGGCGCGTACCGGGTGGCGCTGGCGGACGGAGTACGGGCGGTGGTCGAAGCCCCAGTCGTACTTCTCCATCGTGCCGGTGATCCTGATCCGCATCTCGCGGTCGGGACGGCGGTCGTCCAGGGCCACGGAGTCGTCCGGCCGCAGACGCCGGGCCGGGACCAGCTTCCGGTCGAGCCCGTCCGGGCGGACGTCGGCCGGGGGAACGTTCCGGCCCTTGTCGGTGCGCAGGACGGCGAGGGCCTGGCCCCGCTTGCCCTCGGCCAGGGCGACGAACGGGAAGACGCCGTCCTTGGCGGTGACGAGGACGTCGTAGCGCTCGGCCATGCCGACCAGGAGGGCGTCGGTCTCGGTGTGCCGCACCGGATAGCCGTCGGTGTGCGTGACGGTCATCGGGTGTCCGTCCAGCGCCACCCGGAACGCGGTCTCGGAACCGGCGTTGATGATGCGCAGCCGGACGCGCTCGCCGGGCCGGCACCGGAACACAGAGGGGTGCCCGGGGGTGCGGCCGTTGACCAGGTAGAGCGGGTAGTCGACGCTGCCGGCGTCCCCGTGCAGCATGCGGCTGTGCCCGTGGCGCAGCACCCGGTCGGGTCCGCCGGCCGCCGCCCGGGTGTGCGCGGCGTGCGGGGTGCCCGGCCGGCCGGACCGGGTGCCGGCCGGCTCGGGGCCCATGGCCATGCCCTCCATCTTCATGCCCTTGGGCATGAGCTGCTTGAGCACCTCGTCGGGGGTGGAGCCCTGGACGCCGTCGAGCCAGTCGTCCAGGACGATGACCCACTCCTTGTCGTAGGCCAGGGGCTCCCGGGGGTCCTCGACGATGAACGGGGCGTACAGACCGCGGTCGGGCTGCATGCCGACGTGGGAGTGGAGCAGGAACGTGCCCGGGTGCGAGACGGTGAAGCGATAGGTGAAGTCGGTCCCGGGCGCGATGGCGTTCTGCGTCAGACCCGGGACGCCGTCCATGTCACAGCGCATGCGCACGCCGTGCGAGTGCAGGGTGGTGGTGTCCGGCAGCCGGTTGGCGAGGGTGAGACTGAGGACGTCACCGGCGGTGACGCGAACCAGCGGGCCGGGAAGCTGCTCGTGGTACGCCCACGTGCGCACCTGCCGCCCGCCCAGGTCCAGTGTGGTCTCGGCGGCCGTGAACCTGAGCATGCGCACCGGGCCGGAGCCGCGTCTGCGCTCGGCGGCACGCACCTCGGGACCCGACGGTTCGACATATCCCTTCGGTCCGGGCGGAACGAAGTCCCCCTGGACGCTCGCCGCGGCGGCGGGGCCGGAACGGGGGTGGGAGCCGGAGTCGGTGCAGGCAGCCAGCAGTCCCGCGCCGGCGGCAGCGAACGGGGCTTGGAGCAGGGTACGCCGGGAAGGTGTGTGCATAAATGAAATAAGACACGTTTTGCTGTGATATGTGCGGGATCCCGGGCGGCGCGTCCGATGGAGTCGGCGCCCCCCCCGGCCGCGAGTGTCCTCGTCCGTTCCCGCGCGCGGGCGGCGGGCGCGCCGTGTTGCCCCGTCGGGGGCGGCGGCGCGAGAGTGGGGCCACCGGACTGCTTGGGGGTGTGGACCGTGTGCGTGGGCGTCGCGGCACCGGCGGAGAACGGACATGGCCCAGGAGTTCATCAGGTACCGGGACGAAGTGGTTCCGACCTGCTGATATTTACGGGCGAGTACCCGAGCGGTACCGTTGGCGCATGCCAGCTCTCAACGTGGAGTTCACTGACCGCGAACTGGAGGACCTGCGCCAGATCGCCAAGGAGCGCGGTACGTCGATGAAGGCGCTGGTGCGCGAGGCCGCCGCCGCCGACATCGCCCGCCACCGGGCGCTCCAGGAGGGCGCGGAGGCGTTCCGGAGCTTCTTCACCGCGCACGCCGAGGAGTTCGCGGCCGCGTTCCCCGACGACGAACCCCCGGCCAAGGGCGAGGCCGCCTGAGCGATGTCACCCGTCATCCACATAGACGTCCCCTGGCTGCTCCAGCGCCACGAGGAGGTCCTGCCGGACCAGCCCACGGTCGACGACTTCTCCGCGCTGGTCGCCGCCGTCGCCCGGCACCGGGTCGACCCGCCCCGGCTGGGCGTGGACTCCGACCCCGCCTGGCGGGCCGCCGCCCTGCTGCACACCCTCGCCGTGCTCAAGCCGCTGCCCTCGGCCAACGCCCGTTTCGCCTGCGCGACCGCGGTGGCCTACATGTTCGTCAGCGGCACCGGCATCGACGCGCCCTACGGCGCCCTCGTCGACCTCGCCCGCGACCTGATCTCCGGCAAGACGGACGTGTACGGCGCCGCCGACCGGCTGCGTTCCTGGCAGATCTGAGACGGCCCCGGGCCGGCGGGGGAAGCCGCCGGGGCCGCCGGCCGGGGACGCCCGCACGGAACGGGGCCGCCGGCCGGGGGCAGTGGAACGGGGCCGGCGGCCCGTTTCGCGGGGGAGAGCTGCCGTCCCGCCGCGCGGCCTTCCGAGGGGCCGGACCCAGTGCACCACCCGGCCGCGCGCCCCGGGAGCGTGCGTGGCCCTGCCGGCGCGGGCGCGGCGTTCGCACGGGGCGCGCGGAAACCGGAAAGGGACGGGGGAGACCCGTCCCGGCGGTACCCCTCCGGCTCCGTCGCAAAGGCCGCCGATGTCGCGCGAATGCCTTGTTCCGTGTGTGGAGGTTGTGCAAGGGTTGAAACACGGTGCGGGGGGTAATCGCCAGGATTCTCAGGCCAGTTGGGAACCGGGCCGGTCCGGCACCGGTGAATTCCCGCTCCCCGCGCGCGTATCCGGCGATCGGCAATCGACGCACCACACCCATCAAAGGATTCCGCTCAGTGCCCACCCCCCACCCCCCTCGTCCGCCCTATCCGCCGCCGGGCGGGGACCCCGGCGAGTCCGACGAGTTCCTCGCCGCCCCGTTGCGGGCCGGTTCGGACGCGGAGGCCTCCCGGTCCACCGCGCTGCTGATGGCCCGCCACTGGCCGGCCGCGCACGACTACGCGGTCGTCTGCCTGGCCACGCCGGGCCCGCTCGCCCACATGGTCACCGGCGCCGCCTTCCACCGGACCCTCGCCCGGCTCGCGCTCGGCGAGTCCGCCGAGGCCGTCCGGCCCCGTCTGCTGGTGGCCGTCCGGGACACGGTCCTCAACTGGTCCTGCGAGGACGGGATCACCGCCGTACTGCCGGCCCTGCGAAAACCCGCCGGGGGCCGCGGTATGCGCACCGCGAAGACCCTGATACCGGAAAACCGGACCCTTTCCGAACGTTCTTTCCAGAGCCTTCCGCGACTCGAACAGACGTTGCTGTGGCACATCGAGGTCGAGGCCGAACCGATAAACATCCCCGCCGCTCTGCTCGGACTGGACACCGACAGCGCGGCGGCGGCACTCGGACAGGCCCGGGAGAAATTCCGGGAAGGCTGTGTCCGGGCCCACCGGGAACTCGCGCCGAGCTCCGAATGCCGCCACTACAACCGCCTTCTGGACGTACCGATCCGCCGGGGCGGCGCCCTGCTCCCGGACGTCCGGCAGCACCTCGACGGCTGCCCGTACTGCCGGCACGCCGCCGAGCAGCTGGGCCGCGTCGACGGCGGCCTCGGCGTACTGCTGGCCGAGGCGGTGCTCGGCTGGGGCGCCCGGCGGTACCTGGAGTCGCGCCCCGGCCGGAGCGGAGCCGCCCGCGCCCGCGGTGTCTCGCCGGGCCCCGGCGGACGGGGACGCGGCGGGCGGCGCGGGCCGCTGGACGGGGTGCCGGCGCGGGCGTCCGGCGGACGCCGCAGACGCGGCAGGGCGTCCGGGCCGTTCGGCGCGGTCCTGGGCGCCCCGGCCGGATGGCCGGCCAGGACGCTGCTCGTGGGGGTCGGGGTCGCCTCGGCCGTGCTGCTCGCGACCGTCGTCGCCCTCAGCGCCTGGCCCGACGGCGGCGACCACACCGCGCCGGTCGCCTCCGACGCGGCCCCCGGTGGCGTACGGCCCCCGACCGGCCCCGCCACCTCGCCCGGCTCGGCGGGCCTGCCCACGGCCGGCCGGACCGCCCGGCTGCGCAACGCCGCCACCGGTCTGTGCCTGGACGTCCGGGGTGAGGTCAGGGCGGGCGCGAGCGTGGTGCTCGCGGCCTGCGCGGCGGCGCCGCGGCAGCAGTGGACCTACGAGGCCGACGGGCTGCTGCGCAGCGCGGCCGCCCCCCGGCTGTGCCTGGACTCGCACGCCGACGCGGGCGTCGTCATCGTCGGCCGCTGCGCCGGCGCGCAGGCGCGGCGGGGCGACGACGTGCGCTACGACCTCACCGCGCGCGGTGAGTTGCCGCCCCGCTGGGACCGCACCCTCGCCCTCGCGCCGGCGGGGGACCGGGCGGGCGCCGACGTCGTCGTCAAGGTCCGCGACGGCTCCGCCGCCCAGCGCTGGCGCAGCGACGCCCCGGCCGCGAGCCCGGGCTCCCTGTCGGTCGCCGGCGGCGACGGATCCGCCGGGTCCGGCGCGGCGCCGTCCGACGGACGGGCGGCGCGGCCCGTGCGGCAGGTTCCGGCCCGGGCGGCCACGGCGCCGGGAACGGTTCCGTAGGGAATCCGGCCCGTCCCGCCGCCGGCCCGGCGGCGGGACGGGCCGGTCAGACGGCCGACTCGACGAGGTCGTCCCGCGTGACCGTCGCGGGCGTGGCGTGGCCGGACAGGGCCAGGGTGAGGTCCAGTTCGGCGAGGACGCAGCGGACGACGTGCTCGACGCCCGCCTGCCCGTCCAGGCCGAGGCCGTAGACGTAGGGCCGGCCGAGCAGCACCGCCCGCGCGCCCAGGGCGAGCGCCTTGAACACGTCGTCGCCGGTGCGCACCCCGCTGTCGAAGAGCACGCTGAGCCGGTCTCCCACCGCGTCCGCGATCCCGGGCAGCGCGTCGGCCGCCGCGATCGAACCCGCCACCTGCCGGCCGCCGTGGTTGGAGACCACCACGCCGTCCATCCCGGCGTCCGCGGCGAGCCGGGCGTCGTCCGGGTGCAGGACGCCCTTGACGACGATCGGCCCGTCCCAGTGCTCGCGCAGGAAGCCCAGGTCGGGCCAGGTGTGGCCGGCGTCGCCGAACAGACCGAGGAAGTGCAGCACCGCGGCGTTCGGGTCCTCGTGGACGGGCTTGGCGAGGCCCGCCCGGAAGGCCGGGTCGGTGAAGTAGTTGGCGGTGCCCACCCCGTGCAGGAACGGCAGGTACGCCTGGTCCAGATCGCGGGGGCGCCAGGCCAGCAGCGGTGTGTCGAGGGTGACGACGAGCACCGAGAACCCCGCGTCCTTCGCGCGGGCCAGGAAGCTGCGCGTCACCTCGCGGTCCTTGCCCCAGTAGAGCTGGAACCAGCGCTCGGCGTCCCCCATGGCCTCCGCCACCGCTTCGAGCGGCGTGCTCGACGCCGAGGACAGGACGAACGGCACGCCCTGGGCGGCGGCCGCCCGGGCGGCCGCCGTCTCGGCGTCCGGGTGCATGATCGACAGCACGCCGACCGGGGCGAGGGCCAGCGGCGCCGGCAGCGTGCGGCCCAGTACCTCGGCCGTCAGGTCCCGCTCCTGGACGTCGCGCAGCATGCGCGGCACGATCCGGCGCCGGGCCAGGGCCGCCCGGTTGGCGCGCGCGGTTCCGCCGTCCCCCGCGCTGCCGGCGACGTAGCCCACCGGCCCCGGCCCGAGCCGGTGTTCGGCGAGCTCCTCCAGCCGGGTCAGATCGGTGGGCAGCCGGGGCACGGCACCCGTCATCCCGTTGAGGTAGATCTCGTACTGGAAGTCCGCCCAGTGCTTGGCCATCCGCCCCTCCCAAGGCTTGCCGCGCTCGCCGCCGTGTCAGCGCGTGCCGACGATACTCGCGGGCAGACCGGGGCGGCTCCACCGGGAAGGCCCTGGCCGCGGCGGCGCCACGCGCTTCCCTGGACGCTCCATGAACGTGAGAAGTCGTGAAGGGGTCGTGAAGGGCTCGCGGTGGGGCGGGGGCGTCATGTTTCAGGCCGATTAACGAGACGGTGTTTTTCGGCCATTCGACCGGTCGCCGCGATCAAGAACCGCTCAGTTGTGCGGTCGAAGCGTTCAGTTTCCGTGACTTCACGCCACTGTTTCAACACGCAATGTTACCGAAAGCTGTGGGTGGGATGTGTGTTTCGCCGACGGACTCGGCAGAGTGGCGCTCGCCGCTCCGGCGCCGACCGGGCCGGAGGGCACCCGTCTACTCGAGCGGAAGGATGCACACAATGCGGAACACCGCGCGCTGGGCAGCGATCATCGGCCTCACGGCCGCCGTATGCGGACCCCTGACCGGGGCCGCCCTCGCTGCACCGGGCGCCGCCCCGTCGTCGCTCTACGCCCCCTCGGCGCTGGTGCTGACCACCGGCCACGGCGAGACCGCGGCCGCGGCCACCCCCGAGCGCGCCGTCACCCTGAACTGCGCCCCGACGGCCTCCGGCACCCACCCGGCGGCGATCGACGCCTGTGCCGAACTGCGTGCCGCCGGCGGCGACCTCTCGGCCCTGAAGGGCCGCGACGACGTGCGGTGCACCAAGCTCTACGACCCCGTCGTGGTCACGGTCCAGGGTGTCTGGCAGGGCAAGCGCGTCGCATACGAGCGCACCTTCGGCAACTCCTGCGTGCGGGACGCCATGAGCAGCAGCGTCTTCGCGTTCTAGACCGGGATCGTACGGTTTCCGCGACGCCGGATCAGGCTCGCAACTGGGGAGTGCGGCCCCTGGAGCGGGAACCTGCGATCTCGCACCGGGACCGACGGGCGGAGTGGGGCCGCCCGCCGGACTCCCGGGCACACAGCCGCTCCCCGGAAAAGGCCCGTGGGGGGCCTCTCCGGGGAGCGGCGAAAAACGACCGGTATCGAAAAACAACCGGTTTCAACTGAAGATTGGACGTCACGCCTTGCGCCGGTGACTCGTGTCGCACCAGGGGTATGTGCGACTGCGCCGGCAGGTGCACAGGGCCACCCGGAAGCGGTCGGAGGAGACCGTGGTGCCGTCCTCCAGTTCGATCTCCACCGGGCCCTCCATCAGGAGCGGCCCGCGCCGCTGCATCCGGATCCGGCGGGGCCGTTCAGCGGGCTCGTTCGGCACGGATCACCACCAGCTCCTCCTTGTCGTCGGCGGCCGTGAGCAGACCGCTCCGGCGCAGCCAGTCCTTCCGGGAGCGCAGCACCGGACCGAAGTCGATCCAGCGGCGCCGGACGACGGCGGCCTTCAGATCCGCCGCGCGCAGCAGTTCCAGGGTCCGCTCCGGGCCGCTCAGCGCCGAGTGGACCAGCAGCAGCACCCCGCCGGGCCGCAGCAGCCCGGGCGCGTCCCGGCAGATCCGGTCCAGCAGCAGCCGCCCGTCGTGGCCCGCGTCCCAGGCCCGCGACCGGCCGTGCGGCTCGCGTCCGGTGCCCGGCGCCGGCACGTACGGCGGGTTGGCCAGGATGAGGTCGTACGTGCCGTCCGCGACCGGGACGAAGAGGTTGCCGCGCCGGATCCGCACTGGCAGCCGGGTCAGCCACGCGTTCAGCCGCGCCGTCCACACCGCCCGCCGGGACACGTCCACCGCGGTCACCTCGGCACCGTGCCGGGCGGCCGCCAGGGCCAGCGCACCGCTTCCGGTGCCCACGTCCAGCACCCGCGAGCCGGGGGCCGGTGCCTCTTCGTCCAGTGCCTCGGCCAGCAAGGCGGTGTCGTCCTGAGGGGCGTACACGCCCGGAAGTACCCATGCTGTCACGGAGCACTGAGTACCCGCGCGATCAGGATGTATGGGCCAGTTCTTGGGCATCCGCCGCGAACGGGACACGGAGCGACGACCGTCCCGCGCGCCACTCGCCGAGCAGCCGCCGCGCCAGCCGCCCCTCCAGGAACTCGGTGGCGTCGACACCGAAGGCGATGTCGTCCGCGAGACCGGGTTCCTCCGCGAGCAGCCCGCCGATCACGTCGTGGCGGACGACCTGCTCGTGCACCGCGTCCGCCTCGACGTGCTCGTCGTAGAAGAACTCGGCGGCCGGCCCGGCACCGGTGCGGCGCATCGCCTCGGCCAGCCGGCGGGAACCCGGCGAGGAGGTGATCTCCACGTCCGCGAAGTGGCCCACCAGGGCCCCGCGCAGCCGGCGGTGCAGCCCGAACAGGGACATCAGGTTGACGACGGCGAGCATCTCGGCGCAGGCCGCGTCCAGGTGGCGCCCGTACGTGGTGTCCAGGCCGAGGTCCGTCATCAGGTCGGCGAACAGCTTCGCGTGCATCCGCTCGGCCCGGCCCGCGCCGAACTCGTCGAACTCCACCGCCGCCATCGCCGCCTTGGCCCGGCCCCACAGCCGGGGCAGCACCCAGGCGTGCGGGTCGGCCTCCTTCAGGTGGTAGAGGGAACGCTGCGCCGCGTACTCGCGCAGATGCCACAGCTCGCCCTCGGCACACAGGAAGTGCGTGACGCCCGCGCCCTCGGCCGGCTCGACCAGGAGGGCCTCCAGGGCCTCGTCGAGGCTGTCGTGCGCCGGCGTGTCGGCGCGCAGCGCGGACAGGAAGCGGTCCTCCAGCGCGCCCCGCAGCGCGAGCAGCCCGGGATCCCACTCGAGTTCCGGGCGGACCCCGGCGAAGCCCCGGTAGTGCAGTTCGTAGCACAGGTACAGGGAGAGCTGGAGATCGTCGCCGTAGGGATCGGCCGCCGCCCCGGCGCCGCGGGCGTCGGGCAGCGGGCCGGTGCCGCGCAGAAACGCCGTGACCGCGGCGGAGAGGGGCCCGCGCGGCGCGGGCAGCTCGGGTCCTCGCAGGTGGTGGTTCATGACGGCCGGGTACCCGGACGGGGCGAAAGCACCGGCGGCCGCGCTCTCGGCCGGCCGGCCGACGCCTCCCGCCCCGGCCCCCGTCGCCGGCGGCCGCCCGGCCGGCACGGCCCGCTCAGTTCTCCCAAGCGCCCCGACGGGCACGGCGTCCCCCCACGAGTCCGGGCGGGCGGGTAGCCTCGGCGCGCGGAGGGGGACCGTACCGTGGAGGGACCGATCATCATGCCCGCCGACCTCACCGGCACCTTCCTGACGCTGGACGACGGCCGCCCGGCCGTCCGGTTCGGCCGCGCCTACGACCTGCCGGCGGACCGCGTCTGGCGGCTGCTCACCGACCCCGGCGAACTCGCCGGCTGGTTCCCCTCGCGCGCCGAGATGGACCTCCGTCCCGGCGGCGCGATCCGGTTCAGCGGCGACCCGAACATGCCGGAGTCCACCGGCACGGTGCTCGCCGCCGACCCGCCCCGGCACCTCTCCTTCGAGTGGGGCGGCGACGAACTCCGCTTCGACCTGGACGCGGAGGACGGCGGGCGCACCCGGCTCACGCTCACCGACGTGCTCGCCGCGGAGAACACCGCCGCGCGCAACGGCGCCGGCTGGGAGGTGTGCCTGGCCGCCCTCGACGCCAGGGCGCGCGGTGAGCGTTCCGCGGGACCGCACGCCGGGGCGGGCCCGGCCTGGCGGGAGTTCTACGACGGCTACGTCGCGGCGGGAGTGCCCTCGGGCGCGCCGGTCCCGGGCCTGGACTGACCGCTCGGCGCGGGCCGGCCCCGGCCTACGCGAGCTGCCTGCGCACCAGTTCGTGCAGCCTGCCCCCGGTGTCGGCGAGCAGTTCGGCGGGCGGCCCCTGCTGGATCACCCGGCCCTCCTCCATCACGATCACCCGGTCCGCGTCCAGCACCGTCGACAGGCGGTGCGCGATGACGATCCGGGTGGCGTTCAGCTTGCGGGTGCTGTCGATGACCGTGCGCTGGGTGTCGTTGTCCAGGGCGCTGGTCGCCTCGTCGAAGAAGAGGATCCGCGGACGCCGGATCAGCGCCTGGGCGATCATCAGCCGCTGCCGCTGGCCACCGGAGATCGCGCCGTTGCCGGCCACGATCGTGTGCAGGCCCATCGGCATCCGCCTGATGTCCTCCGCGAGGCCCGCCAGCTCGGCGGCCGCCATCGCCTCCTCCGGCGTGTACGGCTCGGTGCCGCAGATGACGTCCAGGATGGAACCGGTGAACGGCTGCGCGTGCTGGAGCACCACACCGCACTGGCGGCGCACCGCCGACTGGTCCAGGGCCGCCAGGTCCTGGCCGTCGTACAGGACGCTGCCCGAGACCGGCCGGTCGAAGCCGATGAGCAGCCGCAGCAGCGTGGACTTGCCGCAGCCGCTCGGACCGACGACCGCCACGAACTCGCCCGGGCGGACGGCGAAGGAGACGTCGTCGAGGACGAGCGGCCCGTCGTCGGCGTACCGGAACGACAGCCGGCGGGCCTCGACGGCGCCCGACAGCGGACCGGGGCGGGTGCTCGCGGTGCGTACCTCGGGCGTGGCGTCCAGTACCGGCCTGATCTCCTCGAACAGCGGCAGCGCCGCCACCGCGGAGACGAAGGAACCGGTGAGCTGGGTGACCGAGGTCAGCACCATCGTCACCGAGGTGCTGAAGGTGAGGAACGCCGCCGCCGACATCGAGCCCCTCGCCGGTCCCGCCAGCAGCATGAACATCAGCAGCGTGCACACCGGCAGGTAGACCGCGCCCAGCACCGAGGTGAGGTTCTTGATCCGGCCCACCTTCTGCTGGAGTTCCCGGCTGTGCGCGAACTGGCGCGCCCAGGCGGCGTACGCGTAGTTCTCCGCCGCCGCCACCCGCAGTTTGGGCAGGCCGCGCAGGGTCTGGAAGGCCTGGTTGTTCAGCTTGTTGCCGAGTACCACCAGGCGCCGCTGCCAGCGCACCTGCCACAGGCCGAGCCCCAGGAAGACCGCCGCGATGACGACGAGCATGCCGATCGCCGCCATGGCCATCGGCGCGCTGTACCAGAACAGCAGCCCCAGGTTCATCGCGCCGACCGTCACCGACTGCGCGACCACCGGGCCGGTACCGGCCAGCAGCCGGCGGATCGCGCTGATGCCCATGGCGGCACTGGCGAGTTCGCCGGTGGAGCGCTGGGTGAAGAACCGGGTGGGCAGCCGCAGCAGCCGGTCCCAGACGGCCGGCTGCAACGCCGACTCGATACGGCCCTCCATGCGCAGGATGGTCAGGTTCTCCAGCAGCGTGAACGCGGCCGACACCACCCCGCTCACCATCACCGCCAGGCACACCTGCACGATCAGACCCGTCTGGGCCTTCGGCACGTACTCGCCGAGCACCTTGCCGGTGGCGATCGGCACCAGCGCGCCGATGGCGACCGTCACCAGCCCGGCGAGCATCAGGTTGCCCAGGTCGCCACGCGTGCCGCGCAGGCTGAAGCGCAGCAGTCCGAGCGGCCCGAGCCGCCGCTCGGGCAGCGGCCGGTAGAACATCACCGCGCGCGGCTCGAACTCCTCGGCGTTCGCCTTCTCCACCGGCGTCTCGCGCCCGGTGCCCGGATGCACGGCCACATAGCCGCCGCGCCGCCACAGCAACGCGACCGGCGCCCCGGACAGTGCCCGGTGCCCCACCAGCGGACCCACGTTCTCCCGCCACCACCGGCCGTCCAGACGGACCGCGCGGGTGCGCACCCGGGAGGCGAGCGCCACCCGTTCGACCGGGTCGAGGCGCTCGCTCTCGGTGCCGCTCTGCGCGGGGGCGGCCAGCTCGATGCCGGCCGCCTCGGCGACCAGCTTGCAGGCCGCGTAGCCGGCGTCGGCGTCGGCGGCCGTCGCGGGACGGGCCGAGCGCCTGCCGATGGAGGCCAGCAGCGTCCGGTCGGCCTGGGCGCGGACCGCCTCACCGGCCTTGATCCCGGCCGCCGTCCGCGTCTCGTGGGTGCGTTCGAGCTGCTCGATCCACCGGTCCAGCGCGGTCAGCAGCCGGTACTGCTGATCGACCATGCTCTGCCACAGCGCCGGGTCCATCAGCAGATCGGCGGCGGCCTCGGCACCGTACACCGAGCCGTACTGCACGCTGCCCGGCGGCACCTGCATCCAGAACACGTCGTCGTCCGCGGGCGCGGCGGTACGCTCCTCGGCCATCGGCGCCTGGAAGAGGACGGACAGACCGCGGCCCACGCCGAGGGCGAGGGCGTACTCCAGCGGGCTGGTCGTGGGCGGCACGTACTGCGGGTTGCCGTACTCGTCGTACGACCAGGTCTGGGTGTGGGCGGGCTGGTACAGCTCACGCAGGTTGACGCGGTGCAGCACGCAGTCCCGCACCGGGCGGGCCACCAGCGTGTGCTGGGGCCCGGCGACCGGGCCGAGCAGCAGCGCGCCCGCCTCGAGACGGCCCAGATGGTGCCAGTGGCCCTGCTGCTCGGCGTCCACCGCGAACAGGTCGAGCGCGCCGGCCGCGACCAGCCACAGCACCTGCGGCCCTTCGAGGTCCACGCGGCTGAAACCGGCGCAGTCGATCCGCGTGCCCAGCGAACCGAGCGCGCCGAGGACGAGGTCGCCTTCGTGCACGGACGTCATCTCACCGCTCCCTGACCAGCGCGGCGTACGCGCCACCGCGCGCCACCAGCTCCTCGTGCCGCCCGCGCTCCACGACCGTGCCGTGCTCCAGTACGACGATCTCGTCGCTGTCGCGGACCGTGCTCAGCCGGTGGGCGATCACCACGCAGGCGCAGCCGCGCCGGCGCAGGTTGTCCATCACGACCAGCTCGGTCTCCGCGTCCAGCGCGCTGGTCACCTCGTCCAGCACCAGGATGCTCGGCCGGCGCACCAGGGCCCGGGCGATCTCCAGTCGCTGCCGCTGCCCGCCGGAGAAGTTCCGGCCGTCCTGCTCGACCGTGCTGTGGATACCGCCGGGCCGGCGGGCCACCACGTCGTACAGGGCCGCGTCCTTCAGCGCCTCGATCACCGCGTCGTCGGGGATCGACGGGTCCCACAGGGCCACGTTGTCGCGGATCGAGCCCTCGAACAGGAACACGTCCTGGTCGACGAAGGACACCGAGGCGGCGAGCGCGCCGCGCGGGATGTCCTCCAGCCGGCGGCCGTCGATGCGGATCACCCCGTCCCACGGCGTGTACAGGCCCGAGATCAGCCGGGACACCGTCGACTTGCCGCTGCCCGAGCCGCCGACCAGCGCCACCTGCCGGCCGGGGCCCACGGTCAGGTCGAACCCGGTCAGCAGCGGCTGGTCCAGGGGGCTGTAGCCGAAGGTGACGTTCTCCAGCTCGATGTGCCCGTGCAGCCGGCGGGTGGAGTCGCCCGAGCCGGGCCGCGCGTAGAGCGGGTCGGCCTGGAAGTTCTCCACGTCCTTCAGCCGGGCCACGTCGGCGGCGAAGTCCTGGATGCGCCCCGCCACGCCGTTGAGCCGGGTCAGCGGCGCGGTGAACCGGGTGACCAGCGCCTGGAAGGCGACCAGCAGACCGACCGAGATGTGCCCCTCGACCGCCCGCATGCCGCCGATCCATAGGATCAGCGCGCTGTTGAGCGTGGCGAGCGTCGGCGCGACCACGCCCAGCCAGGCGCTCGGCACGCCGAGCCGCTGCTGCTCCTCCAGCGTGGTGGCGTGCTGTCCGGCCCACTTGCGGAAGTAGCCGTCCTCGCCGCCGGTCGCCTTCATCGTCTCGATGAGCTGCAGCCCCGAGTACGAGGTGTTGGTGAGCCGGGCGGTGTCCGCGCGCAGCTTCGCCGTCCGGGTCGCCCGCAGCCGCACCACCAGCCGCATCGCCACCACGTTCAGCAGGGCCACGCCGATGCCGACGAACGTCAGTTGCGGGTCGTAGGTGTACAGCAGCACGGCGTACAGCACGACGACGATGGCGTCCACGCCGGCCGCCGCGAGGTCGCGGGCCAGGGTCTCGGCCACCTGGTCGTTGGACTGCAGCCGCTGCACCAGGTCGGCAGGGGAGCGCTGGGAGAAGAAGGTGACGGGCAGCCGCAGCAGATGGCGCAGGAAACGTGCGCTGGAGAGGGTGGAGGAGATGATCCGGCCGTGCAGCAGGTTGGCCTGCTGGAGCCAGGTCAGCACCAGGGTGAGCGCGACGCAGGTGGCCATCGAGGCGAACAGCACGCCGAGCAGCGAGGTCTGGCCGCCGATGAGGAACATGTCGATGTACGTACGGCTGAGCGCGGGCACCGCCGCGCCCACCGCCACCAGCAGCAGGCTGGCCAGCACGGCGGCCGGCAGGGTGCCGGCCGTGCCGCGCAGCCGGGCCGGCATCGCACCGAGCACGCCCGGGCGGCGGCCGCCCCTGGCGAAGTCGTCGCCCGGCTCCATCACCAGCACCACACCGGTGAAGCTGCCGTCGAATTCCTCCATCGGCACGAACCGGCGGCCCTTGGCGGGGTCGTTGATGTACACCCCGCGGCGGCCGAAGCGGCGGCCCATGCCGTCGTAGACGACGTAGTGGTTGAACTCCCAGAAGAGGACGGCCGGCGCCTTCACCTCGGCGAGCGCCGCCAGGTCCATCTGCATGCCCTTGGCCGTCAGCCCGTAACCGCGGGCGGCCTTCAGCAGGTTGCTGGCGCGCGAGCCGTCGCGGGAGACGCCGCAGGCGATGCGCAGCTCCTCCAGCGGGACGTGCCGGCCGTAGTGGCCGAGCACCATGGCGAGGGAGGCGGCGCCGCACTCGACGGCCTCCATCTGGAGCACGGTGGGCGTACGCACCGTGCCGGCGCTCGACTTGGGGACCGGCCTGCGGGCCGGGGCGGCCCGTCTGCGGCCGCGGGTTTCCGTCTGCGTGGTCACGGGAGCAGCCAATCGACGGGACGCTGGTCGGCCAGCTTGATCGAACCGGAGGCGAGCGTCATCGAGTCGAGCCGGTACGGCGGACCCTCGGCGGACGACCAGCGGTAACCGCTCTTCGCCGACGCCGACCTGTCCAGCGCGACCAGCACCGCCACCGGGCGGCCCTTCCGGGTGAACTGCTCGCCCAGCTGGCTGTCGCCGAGGAACGCGGCGATCGACTGCGGGGACTGCGCGGCGCGGTCCACCGACTTCACGTGCCCGCGCAGCACGCCGTACCGCTGCGCCGGTACGGAGGACACGGTCAGGTCGACCGGGGCGTGCGCCGGGATGGCGGCCGCGTTCTCCGCGGGGACGTACACGGTCGCGTACAGCGGGTCCGAGGCGTGGGCGACCTTCTCGACGGAGGCCACGTTGGCGCCGGTCTGGACGATCTGCCCGATGGTGGCGGCGAGCGCGGTGATCCGGCCCGCGGCGACGGTGCGCACCACCGTCTCGCCCTGGCCCGTGCGGACCTTGAGGACGGGCGCGCCGGCCGGCAGCCGCTCACCCTGCTCGGCGAGCACGGCCGTGACCTGCCCGGCCACGGGGCTCTGCAGCAGGTAGCTGCCCTGCCCGTGGGTCAGGACGGCCTGCGCGCCGACGGTGGAGGCGACCGATCCGGTCACCGCCCACACGGAGGCCGCCGCCATGACGACGACGGTGACGCCGAGCGCGAGCCAGCCCTGGGGACGGGCCAGCCGCACCGGAAGGTCCAGCTCCTCCGGCGACTGGAGCTTGGCGAGGGCCTGTTGGCGGAACTGCACGGAACTTCCCTCACCCGAGGAGAGACATCGTTACGACAAGACCGCGGGTGCCGCGGCCGGACCACCGGTCCGGTGCGGGCACCCGAGAGTCCCGGAGCCGGGGGGCGGCTCCGGGACTTCGGTTACACCGAGGTGCGATCAGAGACCGGCGACGAGGCCGGTGACCGGGGCGGTGTTCAGGCCGGTGACACCCTCGACGGTGCCGACGGCGGTGTCCACCAGGCCGGCGACCGGGGCAACGCCGTTCACGGCACCGGTCACGGTGTTGAGGGCGTTCAGGGACAGACCGCCGGAGACGTTGTCCAGCTCGGCGTCCGAGATCTCGACGGTCTCAACCTGGGGGGTGGAGTTCATGGTGGAACTTCCCTTCGTATGGATATTCATAAGGGGGGAAGCGGCCCCCTCTGGGGACAGACGGACGGCCGCGACCGCGGGCTGCGAACCCCCGTTTCCGGAAGCCCGGGGAATGCCCGCGGTGCGAAGGATCAAAGCACGCCCGCAGCCCTGGCTTCCAATCAAACAGGCCTCTCACCTGGGCACTTGGCGCGCCAAGGGGCTCAACGGTGCAGGTTTGCGCACGCCGTGTCGGCCACTCCTTCACATGCCGCACGGCATCGGCGCGGCCATGTCCTTGCCCGCCGGGCGGCGAATCCGGCACTCCGCGCCAAAGACGTACCCGGGGGGCGCGCGGATGTGCAGATACGGCGGCGGCGGTGACGCGCTTGGGCATTCGATGTGCAGATTCCCTGAAGCAGGGATTCCGGTACGTGTACGGAACTGACCGTTACCGGTCGGTAGCCGAGCGTGCCGGTTCGGGGGCGCGCGGACTGCCGGTCGGGGAACCTACGGACCGTCAGCCCAGGAGCGCGTAGACCGTGCTCGCCCGGGCCGCGAGCTCGCCCGACTCCGCGTCGCACAGGGTGATGTCGGCGAACGCCGTCCGCCGGCCCAGCTTGGTGAGCACCGCCTCGATCCGGACGTCCGACCCGGTCACCGCGCGCTGGAAGGACGTCGACTGCTGCACCGTCGTCATCGGCACGAAGCCGCCCCGCGCGGCCGAGACCGCGATCACCGTGGCCGTGTCGGCCGCCGCCATCAGCGCCTGCCCCGACAGCCCGCCGCCCTCCCGGGCCAGCCGCTGCGACCAGGGCAGCCGCAGCACCGCGCGGTCCTGGCCCAAGGACTCCACCGCCAGCCCCAGTTCGAGGACCCAGGGGGCGAAGCAGGTGGAGAGGATCTTGTCGGCTCCGGCAATGGTCAGCGTCATGGGGGCGATTGTTCCCGGCCCGGCACCGGGACACGCGCGACGCGGCCGATTCGCCGCCGTGGCAGGGGAGTCGGCAACCGGAATTGAACGCACCGCGTGACCCGCCCGTACCTGTAGCCATCCAGGCGCCCCGAACGAACGACTGCCCGACTGCGGCAGACCCCCCGTCCCCAGGAGGTCGAGAAGTTTGAGTCACAAGCGAATGCCCAAGCGCAAGGCCGCGATAGCGGTGGGCGGTGTCGCGGCGCTCGGCGCGGCGGCCCTCCTGCTGCCCAACGCCAACGCTTCCCAGGACAAGGCCTCGGGTGCCGCCGGCACCGCCAGGACCCTCAAGGCCGCGGACGCCTCGGATCTGGCCGCGCAGCTGCAGAAGGCGCTCGGCGACGCTCTCGCCGGGTCCTACTACGACAGCTCCAAGCAGCAGCTCGTCGTCAACGTGGTCGGCGGCGACAAGAACGTGATCGTGCAGGCGGAGAAGGCCGGCGCCGCCGTGCGCCAGGTCGACAACAGCACCGCCGAACTGAAGTCCGCCGCCCGGACCCTGAAGAGCAGGGCCACCGTCCCGGGTACCGCCTGGGCCGTCGACCCGCGCACCAACAAGGTCGTGGTCACCGCCGACTCCACCGTCACCGGCGCCAAGTGGGACCGGGTCCAGTCGACCGTGCGCGGTCTCGGCTCCGGCATGGCCACCCTGAAGAGGTCCTCGGGTTCCTTCAAGACCTTCGTCTCGGGCGGCGACGCCATCTTCTCCCAGGTGCAGGGCGGCAACGTGCGCTGCTCCCTCGGCTTCAACGTCACCGCGTCGGACGGCAGCCCCGCCTTCCTGACGGCCGGTCACTGCGGAGTGGCGGCCAAGCAGTGGTCCGACTCCCAGAACGGGCAGCCCATCGCCACCGTGGACCAGGCCACCTTCCCCGGCGAGGGCGACTTCTCGCTCGTCAAGTACGACGACCCCAACACCCAGGCGCCCAGCGAGGTCAACGCGGGCAACGGCCAGACCGTGCAGATCAACCAGGCGGCGGACGCGACGGTCGGTCAGACCGTGTTCCGGATGGGCTCCACCACCGGCCTGCACAACGGCCAGGTGACCGGCCTCGACGCCACCGTCAACTTCCAGAGCGAGACCGACCCGAACGGCGTCGACACCGTCACCGGCCTCATCCAGACCAACGTCTGCGCCGAGGCGGGCGACAGCGGCGGCTCCCTGTTCACCCAGGACGGCGGCGCGGTCGGCCTCACCTCCGGCGGCAGCGGTGACTGCACCAGCGGCGGCGAGACCTTCTTCCAGCCGGTCACCGCGGCCCTGCAGGCCACCGGCGCCACCCTCGGCGACGGCGGGAACGGCGCCGGCGGCCAGGCGGGCGCGGGGGACCAGTCGGGCGCCGGCGCGGGCGACCAGGCCGGTGCCGGTGACCAGGCGGGTGCCGGCGCGGGCGATCAGGCCGGTGCCGGTGACCAGGCGGGTGCCGGCGCGGGCGATCAGGCCGGTGCCGGCGACGGTTCGGGTGCCGGTGACCAGGCGGGCGGCGACCAGATCGGCGGCGGCGCCGACCCGTCGGCCACGGCGGGCGGCGACCAGAGCGGCACGGGCGAGGGCACCGGCACCGGTGCCGGTGACCAGTCGGGCGCGGGCGACGCGGCGTCCTCCGCCGACGGGTCCCACTGACCCGCACCGGGTCGCACCGACCCGCACCAGGTCCCACCGAGCCGTAACGGGACCACCGGGAAGCACCACCGCTCCCTGACCGGCCCGCAGCGGTTCCGGCCGGCCGGGGAAGGTCCGGTCCTCCGGCGGGAGGGCCGGACCACGGCCGTCACGGCACCCGGGACCCGGCCGCCGCGGCACGGCGGCCCGCCGCTCAGCCGCACTCGTGCGCCCTGAGCAGCAGCACCGCCACGTCGTCCACCCGTTCCTGCGCCGCCGCGCTGTGCCGCACCAGTTCGTCGGCCAGCTCCTCCAGCGGCCGGCCGCCCACCTCGCCGAGCAGCGCGCCCAGGTCGACCAGGGAGTCCTCGATGTCCACGCCGGGCGACTCCACCAGGCCGTCCGTGTACAGCGCGAGGACCGAGCCCGGCGTCAGCGACACCTCGGTCGTCGGGTACGTGGCGGAGGCGTCGATGCCCAGCAGCGGGCCGCCGGCCAGGTCCAGCACCCGCACCCGGCCGTCCGGGCGTCTGAGCAGGGGCGGCGGATGCCCGGCGCGGGCCATCACGGCCCGGCCCCGGGCCGGATCCAGACTCAGGTACAGGCAGCTCGCGAACAGTTCGGCGCCGAGGTCGATCAGCAGCCGGTTGGTGCTGCTCATCACCTCCTCCGGCGGCTGCCCCACCGTGGTGTAGGCGCGCACCCCGGTGCGGATCTGGCCCATCAGCGCCGCCGCCGTCACGTTGTGGCCCTGCACGTCCCCGATCACCGCCGCCGCCCGCGGCCCGGTCGGCACCAGGTCGTAGAAGTCGCCGCCGATCTCCATCCCCTGAGTGGCCGGAAGATACCGGGCGGCCGCCTCGATACCGGGCAGCCTCGCCAGCGAGTGCGGCAGCAGGGACTCCTGCAGCCCCTGCGCCAGCCGGTGCTTGGCGTCGTACAGCACGGCGCGCTCCAGCGCCTGCGCGATGAGACCGCCGAGACTCGTCAGCACCGCCCGCTCGTCGGCGGGGAACGCGCGCGGTTCGGCGTACGCCAGCACACAGGTGCCCACCGGCCGTCCGGACGCGATCAGCGGCAGGAACGCCCAGGCCGCGTAGCCGTCCGGGGTCTGCTGCCGGCTGGGGTACAGCCGTTCGAGCTGCTCCTGGGTCTCGAAGAACCCCGGCACGCCGCTGTTCAGGACATGGGTGCCCGGCGTGCGCTCGCTCAGCGGCAGCCCGTCGAACCGCTCCACGACATGCGGGTCCGCGTACCCGCGGTGCCCCAGCACGTGCAGCCGCCCGCCCTGGGAGCCGAGGATCACCAGCGCCTGGCTGCCGACCGCCGGCGCCACCTCGTCGGCGACGAGCTGCACCACGTCCTCCACCCCGATCGCCTCGGTCAGGGCCCCGGCGAGGCTCAGTACCTGAGAGATCGTCACCAGCCGGGACGGTCCCGTGCCCGGCTGCGGCGCCTCGCGGGTGATCTCCGCGACCGCCCGGGCCCGGGTGATCCGCACGCTCAGCCCGGTCGTGCTCGGGTACAGCCGGAACGACAGCCACTCGCCCGGCGGGCGCAGCGCCACGAACGACGCCACCTGCTGGCTGATCAGCGCGGCCCGGTAACGGTCCTCGTACACCGGGTCGTTGAGCCAGGGCACCGACACCCAGGGGAGGGTGCCCAGCAGTTCGCTCGCGGGCCTCCCGAGCAGTTCGGCGGCGGCCGCGTTGACGAAGCCGACCCGGCCGTGCAGGTCCAGCGACACCAGCCCGTACGGCAGCCGGGCCACCATCCGCGCCGCCTCCAGCGAGCCCAGTGAGCCCGCCGCCCCCGACACCGGCGCCGCCAGCAGATCGGCCTCGGGGAGCAGTGTCAGGTTCTCCTCGGCGGCCCGGGCCAGCCGCAGCGCCAGCCGGTCGCAGCTCCCGGTCAGACGGTCCCGCTCCGGGGCCGACAGCTCCGGCGGACGTGCTCCGGGCCAGGTCACGAACACGGCGCCGTACACGGCGTCGGCCGTCGCCACCGGCGCGGCGGCCAGCGCGAAGGGGTACGGCAGCACCACCGAGATACGCGGATAGCGGCGCGCCATCTCCTCCTCGCCGTTCACCCACACCAGCCGGCGCTCGCGCGCGGCGTCCGCCACCGGGATCGGCGCGTGCAGCCCGACCCGTTCCCACGGCGCGGCGAACGCGCGGGGCATGCCCGCCATGACCGCCATCTCCAGGACCGGCTCGGAGTGACGCAGCAGGTAGACCGCGCCGGAGTGCGCGCCCAGGTCCTCCAGCAACGCGGCCAGCGCGAGCGACAGCAGCGGCCGGCCCGCCGTCGTGCCGGTCACCTCGGGTGTACGCCCGGCCCCTGGCCCGTCGGGCACGGCGACCACCTCCTCGTACGGCCGCGCCTCACCTCCCGGGATCAAGGTTGCCCCGTGGGGGCGCCGGGCGCACGGCGAACGTCCCGGGGGCGTCCGGGAGGCCGTTCTCCCGCCTCCGCGAGGCGGACGCCTCCGAGTGCCCCGTGCAGCCGTCTCCATACGCCGGCGCTCACCGGTGCACGGACCGGCGCGGCGGGCGCGGTGGGCCGGGCCGTCGCCCCGGCCTCCCCCTCCGCACGGGTGCCGGGTGCCCAGCCGGGGGTCCTCCCGCCCTGGACGGTGCCCGTGCGATCGGATGGCCGCCGCGGCCGGGCCGGCCCGGCCGCGGCGGGCGTGCCCTGGTCGCCGGCCGGGACGCGCGACCCCTCGGGAGAAGCACGGGTGGTGTGCCGATGCCCCATGTGCGCCCCCTAGCGCCAGGATGGCCGAATCCACGCGCAGGGCACGTCGTTCCGCTTCGGGGCGGTGGCGGGTGCGGCGGCGGTCCGCCGGAGGACCGGGGCGTGTCGGCCGCGGGCCGGTGCCGCGCACGGCGTGTCGCGTCACCGCCTCACCGGTGGGACCCACAGGGTCAGTCAGTCATATCATCGCCCCAGCTCAGGGGTGGTGGCGGCCGGATCGCCGGAGGGCCGTGCCGGGAGACGGCCGGGCCCGGCCGCCGGGCGGCCGGCGTGTCGGCCACGCGGCGGCGGCTTCCTTTTCCGCCGTGTGCGGTTTACGGCTGCGGCCCAGGGGCACACGCGGTGCGACGTTCGACCGGCCCCGTGCGCCAGGGCCGTGCGAAGTGGCCGAGCAGTGACGCAAAAGCACCGGCAAAGTACGCTCCGTTCAACTTCAAGGGGTTGCTTGCACGTGACTCGCCGTGAAGACTGTGGCCGAGTTCCATCGAAACGAAGGTGTCGCACGGTGCGCATCATGCCAATCGTGGGGCGGCATGGACTGCGGCTGTGTATGTTCACACCTCGTCTCGAACGGCACGGGCCGGCGGCCTCGCTGTCCGTGACGGAGCAGGAAGGGTCCCGCGTGGTCGTTGCGCGGGAGGTGTCACCGAGGGGATGGGGGATGTCGGGTAGGCGCGCCACACGACGAGGCTCGCTGCGGAGCCGGGGCCGGCCGAGTGGCCGTCACGTCCCGCACCGCGTGTGCTGAGGTCTGTGCGCCGCCCCTGTACGAGACCGACGCGGGCCGGCCGTCCCGCCGCTCATGAAGAGGGCCACGCGGGCCATGCGCCGCTCTCGACCGATCCGATGTCCGCGACCACGGCGGCGCAGCCGTGCCTGCCGCCTTCCAGGTCCGCCACACCGCTGCGTGCGTGACTCCTCATGCCCGCAGGCGCCACCCGCAAGCAAGGAGACAAGGTGATCAGCAAGCAAGTGACGGGGGAACGCCTTCTCTTGGAGGAGTTACCCGAGCGCTGGCGGGGCTTACGCGACGCCGGACCCGTGCGGTACGACGAGACGCAGCGGGTCTGGCAGGTGCTCGACCACGAGACCGTCGCGGCCGTGCTCGCCGACCCGGCGACGTACTCCTCCGAACTCTCCGCCCTCGCGCCCACCCAGTCCGACTTCGAGATCTTCACCCGCGGCAACTTCGTCGCCATGGACCCGCCGGAGCACCGCAAGCTCCGCACCCTGGTGAGCCAGGCGTTCACCCCCCGGGTCGTGCAGGGGCTCGGGCCCCGCATCGAGGCCGTCTGCGACCGGCTGCTGGACGCCGTCGCCGACCGCGACCGATTCGACCTGGTCGACGCGCTGGCCTATCCGCTGCCCATCATCGTGATCGCCGAACTGCTCGGCATCCCGGCCGGGGAACACCGGCTCTTCCAGGAGTGGGCGAGCGTCCTGTTCGGCGGCGACCAGCTCGGCGAGGCGCCCGACATGGCCGACCTCGAACGGGCGCTGGAGGCCATCGCCCCGACCGTGCGCGAGATGAACGGCTACATGCTGGAGCACATCCGCGCCCGCCGTGCCGACCCCGGTGACGACCTCACCAGCAGACTCATCGCCGCCGAGGTGGACGGCGCCCGTCTCGCCGACCAGGAGATGGTCGGTTTCGTGGCCCTGTTGCTGGTGGCCGGGCACATCACCACGACCGCACTGCTGGGCAACGCGGTCGTCACGTTCGACCGGCACCCCGGCACGGACGCCGCGCTGCGCGCCGACCCGGCCCGCGTCCCGGCCGCCGTCGAAGAGGTGCTGCGCTGGCTGCCGCCCTTCCCCGAACTGGGCCGCCGGGTCACCCGCCCCGTGGTCCTCGGCGGTCACGAGATCCCGGCCGACAGCCTGCTGATGGCGCATCTGGGCGCCGCCAACCGGGATCCCGCCCGGTTCGCCGCACCCGACGTCCTCGACGTGACCCGGAACCCGAACCCGCATCTGACCTTCGGGCACGGCATCCACTTCTGTTTCGGCGCACCGCTGGCACGGCTCGAGGCGCGGATCGCTCTTCACAAGTTGCATGAACGATTCCGCGCCCTGGCGATCCCCTCCTACGAGGACGTCGCCTACCAGAACCCGGCCGTCATCGTCGGCGTGCGGCATCTGCCCGTAGAGGTCGGCAGAGCCTAGCCCCGGCGCCCAGGCGCCCCCGGCCGGCCCCACACACCGCTCGTACGGGCCGGACCGGCACACCCGCACATGAGACCCACCCAACGGGAGTCCCCTTCTCATGCCGTACATCACCCCCGCCGCTCCGGCGGCCGCCGGGACGCCGTCCCTGTCGCACCGGGAGTTGCAGGACCGCCTCGACGCCCTGGCCAGGATCCACCGGGTGCCCGGCGCCCAGCTCGTCCTTGACACGGGCGGCGACGTCGTCGACGTGCACACCGGCACGGCCGATGTCACGACCGGCAGCCCCCTCACCGCGGACACCGCGGTCCCGCTCGGATCGATAACCAAGCCCTACACGGCCGCGCTCGTCATGCTCCTGGCCGACGACGGCGACCTCGACCTCGACGAACCCGCGGCCGAGTACCTTCCGGAGCTGTGCGGAACACCCGAGGTGACGATCCGTCAACTGCTCAGCCACACAGCCGGACTGCCCACCGGGCCCGACTCCGACACCGCCGCCGCGACCACCGCCGCGCGCTACCTCACGGCCGTCTGCGCCGACCGTGACCTGCTGTTCGCGCCGGGCACCGACTTCTCCTACTCCAACGCCGGCTACGTCGCCGCCGGACGGCTGGTGGAGACCGTGACCGGCATGCCGTGGCCCGAGGCGATGCGGGCCCTGCTCCTCGAACCCCTCGGCATCGTGCCCGCGTTCGTCGGTGACTCCGCGCCCGGCCGCCCGGTGGCCGCCGGGCACGCCGTCAACACCGCCACCGGGCTGGCCGTCCCGGCCCGCCAGAACCTGGCACCGCTGGAGGCGCCGGCCGGCGCGCTGCTCGCGAGCGCCCGGGACCTCGCCGCCCTCGGCAACGCGCTGACCGGCCGCTCGGACGTGCTGCCGCCCGCCGTCGCCAAGGAGATGCGCCGGGCCGAGACCGCCGCCCGCCCCGGCACGCTCGCCGACGGCTGGGGCGCCGGGCTCGCCCTCTTCCACCGGGACGGCCGTGTCTGGTGCGGTCACGACGGAAACGCCCAGGGCACGTCCTGCCATCTGCGGGTGGACCCGGAGAGCGGCGTGGTGGTCGCCTTCACGGGCAACGCCGGGGCCGCCACCGCGCTCTGGCGCGACCTCACCGAGGAACTGGGCCGGGTCGCCGGCATCCGGGTGCCCGCCGGCACGAAGGTCGTGGACCGGGGCGGGGCCGTGGACCTGCCCGACTGCGCGGGCACCTATCGCAACGGCACCACGACCTACCGCATAGAACCCGGCCCGGACGGCGCGCCGGCCCTGTCCGTGGACGGGGATCTGCACCTTCCGCTGGTCTGCTACGCCGACCTGTCCTGCGATCTGCGTGATCCGGCCACCGGGCGCCTCGAACCGGGAGGCAGGTTCCACCGCGATCCGGCCACCGGCCGGGTCGACCGGGTCCAGATATCCGGGCGCACGGCACGCCGTACCGACGACGGCTGAGCCCCGGTCCCGGGCGGCACCGGCGCGGTCCTTACGGCGCGGCGGGATCCGGCGGTCGCGGGCGGCCTTCCGCGGCGGGTCCGCCGGGCTTCGGCAGCCGCCGGTGGATCCCGCCCCGGCGTACGGGCGGGCGGACACGACCGGTACGGATCCATCCGGTCGCCGCCGGCGCTCCGTCCCCGGCGCTCCGGAAAGGCCCGCCGGTGTCCCGTCGCCCGGTCCTTCCGGTGACGGGGCCGCCGACCGGCGTGCGGTCCGGGCCGGTCGGGCCGAGCGGTTCCGGCCGGATCCGGCCCGGGGGCGCATGCCGGGCCGGACGGCGGGGCATCGGCGCCGGCCCGCCGGCCGGCGGCGCCGCGGGTTCGACCGCCGGGCCGCCGGGCCGACGCTTCCGGTCACCGGTACCCGTGGCCCTGCCCATCGGCCCCGACGGCGTGCCGCCCGCCGGGTGGTCCACCGCCCGGGGGCCGGTGGGCCGGTCACCGGCCCGGTGACCTCTTCGCCCACCTGCTCCCGCCGGCCGTCCCCTGCGACACCGTCCCGCCCCACCTCGGCCGGCCCGCCCACCCGTCCGTTCCCGCCCCGAGCCGCTGCCCGGCTCACCCGTCCGCTCCGGAACCGAGCCGCCGCACCGCTCACCGTCCGCTCCCGCACCAGGCCGCCGCCCCGCCGACCGCACCGCAGTACCGCCCCGCCGTCTCGCACACCGGCGTGTCACCTCCGATCCGGCGCACCGCTCCCGAGGCGGTCCGGGGTCGTCCGTGTGGCCCGCGCCGCTTCGTCCCGCTCTCCAAAGGACTTGACCCATGACGGACCTGCACGACAAGCCCGCACCGGCGTCCTCCGAGCCGCAGGCCGGCAACGCCGCCGGCGCGCCGGAGAGCGCGACGGACCCGGCGCGTCCGACGCTCGGCGAGCTCTTCACCGCCTGGGTGGCCCGCACTCCGGACGCGCCGGCCCTCACCGACGGGCGGCGCACCTGGACGTACCGCGAACTGGGCGTGCGCGCCGACCGGCTGGCCGCACACCTCGTGCGGCGGGGTGCCGGGCCCGACCGGGTCGTGGCCCTGGTCCTGCCCCGATCCATGGAGCTGATCGCGGCGGAGCTGGCCGTCGCCCGGGCGGGCGCCGCCTTCCTGCCCGTGGATCCCGCCTACCCCGCCGAGCGCCGGGCGCTGATGCTCGCCGACGCCGGGCCCGCGGTCACCCTGGACGATCCGCGCCGGGTCGCCGAACTGCTCGGCACCGGCGAGCCGCCGGACACCGAGGACGCGGGACACGTCTGCCCGGACCACGCGGCCTACGTCATCTACACGTCCGGCTCCACCGGCACTCCCAAGGGCGTGACGGTCACCCACCGCGGCATCGGCGGCTTCACCTCGGCCGCCGCCGAACGGTACGCGGTGGGTCCCGGCGACCGGGTCCTCCAGTTCTCCTCGCCCAGCTTCGACGCCTCCGTCCTGGAACTGTGCGTCTCCGTCCTGTCCGGTGCCACGCTCGTCGTACCGCCGCACGGGCCCTGGCTGGGTGACGAACTCGCCGCGGTCCTGGACGAGCACCGGATCAGCCACGCCCTCATCCCGCCCGCCGCGCTGGCCACCCTGCCCGACCCCGCCCAGGGCACCGCACGCCACCTGCGCACGCTGATCGTGGGGGCCGAGGCCTGCTCGGCCGGGCTCGTCGACCGCTGGGCACCCGGCCGCCGCATGATCAACAGCTACGGTCCGACCGAGACCACGATCGTCGCCACCTGGACCGGACCGCTCGGCGCCGGCCGCGGCACGCCGACGATCGGCGGAGCCCTGCCGCACACCCGGGTCCATGTGCTCGACGCCGCGATGCGGCCCGTACCGCCCGGCGCGGACGGCGAGTTGTTCGTGGGCGGCGACGCCGTGGCCCGCGGCTACCTGGGCCGCCCGGGCCTGACCGCCGCGCGTTTCGTCGCCGACCCGTTCGGCCCGCCCGGCGCCCGCCTGTACCGCACCGGGGACCGCGTCCGCCGGACCGCGGAGGGGGAGCTGGAGTTCCTGGGCCGACTGGACCGGCAGGTGAAGATCCGCGGCTTCCGGATCGAGCCGGGCGAGATCGAGACGGCGCTGCGCGGCGCCGGCGCCGGAGCGGTCGGCGAGGCCGTGGTCGTGGTCCGCGAGGACGAACCGGGCCGCCGGCGCCTCGTCGGCTACGTCACCCCGTCCGAAGGGGCGTCCGCCGCGGACCCGGCCGCTTCCACCGGCCCCTCCGCGCCCGCCGCCGCGGACGCTCCCGCCCCGCCGCCCGCCCGCTCCCTCGATCCGGCCGCCCTGCGCGCCGCCGTGGCCGCGGTGCTGCCCGCGCACATGGTGCCCTCCGCCGTCGTGGTGCTGGACCGGATGCCGCTCACCCCGCAGCACAAGATAGACCGGCGGGCGCTGCCGGCTCCCGAGCGCGCCGTCCCGGCGGGCCGGGTGGGGCCGCGGTCGGCCGAGGAGCGGGCGCTCGCCGCGATCTGGGCGGATGTCCTGGGCGCCGACGAGGTCGGGGTCACCGACGACTTCTTCGACCTGGGCGGTGAGTCGATCCTCGCCGCCCGTCTCCTCGCCCGGGTCCGG
Organism: Streptomyces sp. NPDC002386; assembly: GCF_053593175.1. Classification (NCBI taxonomy): domain Bacteria; kingdom Bacillati; phylum Actinomycetota; class Actinomycetes; order Kitasatosporales; family Streptomycetaceae; genus Streptomyces; species Streptomyces sp. NPDC002386. Next base: position 77,058 of record NZ_JBSFBX010000016.1, on the reverse strand, counting down.
GACGAGCTGGGCGTCCGGCTGACCGTGCGGGACGTCTTCACCGCGCGGACCGTCGCCGCTCTCGCCCCGTTGCTCGCCGACCCGTCGGCCGCCGTGGCGCCGGAGCCGATCCCGACCGTCCCGCACGAGGGCGGCCTGCCGCTGTCCAGCGCGCAGCGCCGGCTCTGGTACCTGGACGACCTCACCGCGGGCGGCACCGAGTACAACACCGGTGTGGCCCTGCGGCTGCGCGGCGCGCTGGACCCCGACGCGCTGCGCCGCTCCCTGCTCCGCCTGGCGGCCCGGCACGCCTCCCTGCGCACCACCTTCCCGACGGTCGACGGCCAGGGCGTCCAGCGCGTCGCGCCCGAGCCGGAGCTGCCCCTGCGGACGGCCGACGTCGCCGGATTGCCCGAAGCACGTCGCGCCGAGGCCGCCGAGGCCCTGCTCACCGAGGAGCTGAGCCGTCCGTACGACCTGGCGGCCGGCCCGCTCACCCGGGCCCTGCTCGTCCGGATCGCCACCGACGACCACCTGCTGCTCCTCGCCCAGCACCACATCGTCACCGACGGCTGGTCGGTGGGCATCCTCACCCGGGAACTCACCGCCCTCTACCACGCGGAGACCACCGGGGAGCCCGACGCACTGCCGCGACCGGCCCTGCAGTACCCGGACTTCGCGGTGTGGGAGCGGGCGCGGCGGGCCGGTGACACGGACACCGGCGATCTGGCCTACTGGAAACGCCACCTGGCGGGCATCGCGCAGCTCGAGCTGCCCACGGACCGGCCGCGTCCCGCCGTACGCACCACCGCCGGCGCCGCCCACCGGCACGCCCTGCCCGCGGAGTTGACGGACCGGCTGCGGCAGCTCGCCGCGGGCCGCGGCACCACGCTGTTCACCCTGTTCGCGGGCGCCGCCGCCCTGCTGTTCTCCCGCTACTCAGGACAGCGCGACATCGCGTTCGGCACCGTCACCAACGGCCGCGGCCGGCGGGACCTGGAGGACGTCCCGGGCTTCTTCGCCAACACGGTCGTGCTCCGCGGCGAGGTGGACGAGCGGGCGACCGTGGACCGGTTCGTGGAGACCATGCGGACGACGGTGCTGGACGCCTTCGCCCACGACGGGGTCCCGTTCGACCGGGTGGTGGAGGAACTGGCCCCGCCCCGCGACCCGAGCCGCACCCCGCTGGTCCAGGCGGTCGTCGTCCAGCAGACCGGGCTTCCGCCGCGGCCGCTCGCCGGCGGCCTGCGTGTCGGCGGACATCCGCTGCCGCGCCCGGCCGCCCGCTTCGACCTGGTGCTGGAGTTCACGCCGGACGCGGACGGCGGCTGCGTGCTGACCGCCGAGTTCAACACCGACCTGTTCGACGCGGCGACCGTGGCCCGGATGACCGCCCATCTGCACCGGCTGCTGGCGGGCATGGCGGACGGGCCCGGCCGCACCCTGGCCGAACTGCCCATGCTCGCGCCCCACGAACAGCGCGCGCTGGTGGACAGCTGGAATCCGCCCGCCCGCCCGGCACGGGAGACCGGGTACGGCACGCTCCCCGGACTGCTGCACGCCCAGGCGGCCCGCACCCCGGACCGTACCGCCGTCGTCTGCGGCCCGGTCCGGCTGGACTACGCCGAGGTCGCCCGGCGCGCCGGCCGGCTGGCCCGGCTGCTCGTCGCACGCGGAGCCGGCCCGGAGACCCTGGTCGCGCTCTGCCTGCCGCGCTCCGCCGACCTCGTGCCCGTGCTGTGGGCGGTGCTCGCCTCCGGCGCCGGCTACCTCCCCGTCGACCCGGCCTACCCCGCCGAGCGCGTCCGCCTGATGCTCGACGACGCCGGGCCCGCGCTCGTGATCGCCACCCGCGAGACCGCCGCGGCCCTGCCGCCGGAGTGCGCGCCGCTGCTCCTGGAGGACCACGCCGCACCGGACGCGGCCGACACGCCGCTGACCGACGCCGACCGGCTGCGGCCGCTGCTGCCGGACCACCCCGCCTACGTCATCTACACCTCGGGCTCCACCGGCCGCCCCAAGGGGGTGGTGGTCACCCACCGCAGCGTCGGCGCGCTCGCGCGGTGGGCGGGGGAGCGGTTCGGCGCCGAGGGGCTGGCCCATGTGATCGCCTCCACGTCGCTCAACTTCGACGTCTCGGTCTTCGAACTGCTCTGCCCCCTGATGGCGGGTGGCACCGTCGAGGTGGTCGCCGACCTGCCGGCCCTCGCCGACGGAGCCGGGCCCCGGCGGGCCGGCCTGCTCAGCGGCGTGCCGTCCGTCGTCTCGCGGCTGATCGCGGGCGGCACCGCGCCCGTCACCGCCGACACCGTCGTCCTCGCCGGTGAGGCGCTGCCCCTCCAGACGGTCCACGATCTGCGGGCCGCCATGCCCGGCTGCCGCATCGCCAACATCTACGGCCCCACCGAGGCCACCGTGTACGCCACCGCCTGGGTCGCCGGCGACCGGCTGCCGGAGCAGGCCCCGCCCATCGGCGGTCCGGTGGCGCTCACCCGCTGCTACGTCCTCGACGGCCGCCTGCGGCCCCAGCCCGTGGGCGTCACCGGCGAGTTGTACCTCGGGGGCGGCGGCCTGGCCCGCGGCTACCTGAACCGCCCCGGACTCACCGCCGCCCGGTTCGTCGCCGACCCGTTCGGCGCGCCGGGGGAGCGCATGTACCGCACCGGCGACCTGGTCCGCCGGCGCCCCGACGGCGGGCTGGAGTACGTGGGCCGGATCGACCAGCAGGTCAAGGTCCGCGGCTTCCGCATCGAACTCGGCGAGGTGGAGGAGGCGCTGCGCGGCTGCTCGGGCGTCGCGGAGGCGGCGGCCGTCGCCACCGCCACCGACGGCCACCGGCGCCTCGTCGGCTACGTCGTCCCGGCCGCCGGGGAGCGGACGGAACCCGAGGCCCTGCGCCGCGAACTCGGCCGTACGCTGCCCGACTACATGGTCCCGTCGACCGTCGTCGTGCTGGACGCCCTGCCGCTCAACCCCAACGGCAAACTCGACCGCGGCCGCCTGCCCGACCCCGGTCCCGCCGTGCGCGCGGCACGGCGCGTCGCACCCCGCACGCCCACCGAGCGGACCCTCGCCGCGATCCTCGCCGAGGTGCTGCGCGTGGAGCATGTCGGGGTCGACGACAACTTCTTCGAACTGGGCGGCGACTCGATCCTCAGCATCCAGGTGGTGGCGCGCGCCCGGCAGGAGGGTCTGCCGCTCACCTCGCGGGACGTCTACCGGCACCAGACGGTGGCCGCCCTCGCGCACTGCGCGGACACCGCGGCGGTCCCGCGCGGGGCCGCCCCCGAGCCGGAGGCCGCCTGCGGCCCGGCACCGCTCACGCCCATCCAGCACTGGCTGTTCGGCACCGCCGGCGAACGCGCCGGCCACTTCTCGCAGGCGCTGTCCGTCCGGCTGCCCGGGGACCTGGACCCGGAGGCGCTGGAAGAGGCCCTGAACGACCTGGTCGCCCACCACGACGCCCTGCGCTCCCGCTTCACCCCCGGCGACGCGCCCGACGCGGCCGCCTGGTCCGTCGACGAGCGGGCGCCCCGCCTCCGCCTGGCCCGTCACACCGGCCCGGAGACGGACACCCCGCACTTCGGCCCGTTCGACCTCGCCCACGGACCGCTGCTGCGGGCCGTGCTGCACGACCCCGGCGCCGGCGGGCCCGGCGTGCTGCACCTCGCCGTCCACCACCTCGTGGTCGACGGCGTCTCCTGGCGGGTGCTGCTGGAGGACCTGGACCGCGCGTACCGCGCCCGCCGCGCCGGCGGGGACGGGTCCGCGGCACTGCCCGCGAAGTCCTCCCCGCTGCGGCAGTGGACCCGCAGACTGAACGCCCACGCGGCCGACGGCGGCTTCGACGACGAGCGCGGCTACTGGGCCGAGGCGGTCCCCGGCACCGAAACGGCCCTGCCCGACGCGCTGACCGGCGGCCCCGGCACCTACGCGGCGCAGCGCTCGCTCTCCGTGCGCCTGACCCCGCAGGCGACCTCGGCCCTGCTGCGCACGCTGCCCGACACCTACCGCACCCAGGCCAACGACGTCCTGCTCAGCGCCCTCGGCAGAGCGCTGTGCGGCTGGAGCGGCCTGGACCGGGTGGTGGTGGACGTCGAGGGACACGGCCGCGAGGAACTCTTCCCCGACCTGGACATCAGCCGCACGGTCGGCTGGTTCACCACCCGGTACCCCGTCGCGCTCTCCGTCCCAGAGGACGCCGGCTGGGACGCCGTACTGAAGCGGGTCAAGGAGCAGTTGCGCGCCGTACCGCGGCACGGCCTGGGTCACGACGCGCTGCGCCGGCTGGCCGGCCCCGGGGCGGCGCCGCGCACCGCGGCGGCCCGGATCAGCTTCAACTACCTGGGCCGCATGGACACTCCGGAGGACCCCGACGGCCTCTACCGGGGCACCGTGCGCCCGCTGGAGCTGGACGCCGACCCCGCGGCCGAGCGCCCGCACACCCTGGAGGTCGTCGGACAACTCGTCGGCGACAGCCTGGAGTTCACCTGGTTCTACGCGGACCGGCCGGGCCAGGAGCACACGGTCGCGGACCTCGCCGGACGCTTCGCCGACGCGCTCGCCGACCTCGCCGGGCACGCCGCCCGGCCCGGAGCCGCCGGCCGCACCCCGTCCGACTTCCCGCTGGCCCGGCTCGACCAGACCGCCGTGGACCGGATCACCGGCGCCGACCCGGCCGCCGTGTCCGACGTGCTGCCGCTCACGCCCACCCAGGCGGGCATGCTCTTCCACGGCCTGTCCCAGGACGACCGCGGGGTCTACGTCCAGCAGCTCACCTTCGTCCTGGACGGTGTGCCCGATCCGGCGGCCCTGGCCGCCGCCTGGCAGCACGTGACCGACCGCGCCGAGGTGCTGCGCGGCCGGGTCCTCTGGCAGGACGTACCCGAACCCCTGCTGGTGGTGGAGCGCCACGCGGCCGTGCCCGTCACCCACCTGGACTGGCGCGACCTGACCGAGGACGAGCGAGGCGCCCGGCTGCACGACCTGCTGGTCCGGGACCGTGCCGAGGGCATCGACCTCGGACGGGCCCCGCTCCAGCGGCTGCTGCTCGCCCGGGTCTCCGCCACCGCGGTGCGCGTGGTGTGGTCCTTCCACCATCTGCTGCTCGACGGCTGGAGCATGTTCCAGGTGCTCTCGGACGTCTTCGCGCACCACTCGGGGACGGACCCCGGCAGCCTTCCGCACCGCCCGCCCTACCGGGACTACGTCGCCTGGCTGCGCCGGCGCGACCCGGAGGCCGCCGAACAGCACTGGCGGCGCCGCCTGTCCGGCCTGACCGAGGCCACCGCGCTGCCCTACGACCGTGAGCCGCGCGAGGCCCACCGCGCCGAGTCCACGCACGCGGTCCACGGCGTGCTGCCCGCGGCCACCACGCGGGCGCTGGAAGAACTGGCCCGCACCTCCGGGCTCACCCTGAACACGCTGGTGCAGGGCGCCTGGGCGCTGCTGCTGGCCCGCCAGGCGGGCCTGGACGAGGTGGTGTTCGGCACCACCGTGTCCGGCCGGCCGCCCGAGCTGCCCGGCGCCGAGGCCATGACCGGCCTGTTCATCACCACCCTGCCCACCCGGGTCACCGTCCCCGGCGACGGCACCCTGGCCGACTGGCTGCGCGCGCTCCAGCAGGACCAGAGCGAGGACCGCCGCTTCGACCACCTGCCGCTCACCCGCATGAAGACGTTCACCGGACTCCCGGACCGGGTCGGGCTGTTCGACAGCATCGTCGTCTTCGAGAACTACCCGGTGGACGACGACCTCGCCACCGTCAACGGGCTGCGCCTGACCGGTCTGGAAGGCGTCGAGACCACCAACTACCCGCTGAGCCTGACCGCTTACCCGGGTACGGAGCTGGCCCTGCGTCTCGGCTACGACCCCGAGCTGTTCGACGCCGGCACCGCCGCCCGCATGGCCGAGTACCTGACCGTCCTGCTCACCGGGATGACCACCGGCTCCCGACGGCCGCCCGCGCGGCTGCCGTTGCTCGGTCCGGACCGCCGCGAGCAGGTGCTGCACACCTGGAACGACACGGCCACCGAGCTGCCCGGCACCACCGTCGCCGCCCTGTTCGCCGCACAGGTGGACCGCACACCCCACGCCGTGGCCCTGGAAGCCGGGGACGACCGCCTCACCTACCGCGAACTGGACGCCCGCGCCGACGAGCTGGCGGCCCGGCTGGCCGGGCTCGGGGTACGGCCGGAACAGGCGGTCGGTGTCCTCATGGACCGCTCCGCCGAGCTGATCGTCACCCAGCTCGCGCTCGTGCGCACCGGTGGCGTGTACGTGCCGCTGGACGGCAGGGCACCGGCCGAGCGGCTGCGCCGGATGCTCACCGAGGCCCGCGCCGGCCTGCTGCTCACCGACGCCGCCTGGGAGGAGACGGCCCGGGAACTGCTGCCGGCCGACCGGGTCCTGCGCGCCGACGCCGGCTCCGGCGCCGGCGGGCCGGCCCCCGCCCACGCCGTCCACCCGGACAACGTCCAGTACCTCATGTTCACCTCGGGCTCCACCGGCACCCCCAAGGGGGTCGCGGTGCGCCAGCGGGACGTCGTCGCGCTCGCCCTGGACCGGTCCTTCGACGGGCACGACCGGGTCCTGGTGCACTCGCCGCACGCCTTCGACGCCTCCACCTACGAGGTGTGGGTGCCGCTGCTGCGCGGCGGCACGGCCGTCCTCGCCCCGCCCACCGACGTGGACGCCGCCCAGGTCCGGCGCGCGGTCACCGAGCGGCGGGTGAGCTGCCTGTTCCTGACCGCGGGTCTGTTCCGCCTGCTCGCCCAGGAGGACCCCGGCTGCCTGCGCGGCGCCCGCGAGGTGTGGACGGGCGGCGAGGCCGTGCCGGGCGCGGTGGTGCGGCGGGTCCTGGACGCCTGCCCCGGCCTGACCGTCGTCGACGTCTACGGACCCACCGAGACCACCGCCTTCGCCACCCGCCGCTACTTCCGGTCCGGTGACCCGCTGCCCGCCGTGCTGCCCATCGGCCGCCCGCTCGACAACACCCGCGTGTACGTCCTGGACGCCGCCCTCCAGCCCCAGCCCCCGGGCGTCGTCGGCGAGCTGTACATCGCCGGGGCCGGCCTGGCCCGGGGCTACACGGACCGGCCGGGGGCGACCGCCGCCCGCTATCTCGCCGACCCCTACGGCCCGCCCGGCACCCGCATGTACCGCACCGGCGACATCGTGCGCTGGAGCGACGACGGCGAACTGCACTTCGTCGGCCGAGCCGACGACCAGATCAAGATCCGCGGCTTCCGCGTCGAACCCGCCGAGATCGAGGCCCTGCTCACCGGCCATCCGGCCGTCGCCGAGGCCGTCGTCTCCCTGTACGAGCACGCCGGACGCAAGCGGCTGGCCGCCCACCTGGTGCCGGCCGGCGCCGCCCCGGTCCCCCCAGCCGCCGAACTGCGCGCCCACCTGGCGTCCGGGCTGCCCGACTACATGCTGCCCGCCGCGTTCGTCACCGTGCCGGAACTGCCGCTGACGGCCAACGGCAAGGTCGACCGGCGCCGGCTGCCCGCCCCGGACTGGTCGGCGGGCGGCGAGCGGGCCCACCGCGCCCCGCGCACCGACACCGAGCGGATCCTCGCCGCGATCTGGGCCGAACTGCTCGGTGTCGACCGGGTCGGCGTGGACGACAACTTCTTCATGCTGGGCGGCGACTCCATCCTCAGCATCCAGGTGGTCTCCCGGGCCCGGACGGCGGGACTCGCGCTCAGTCCCCGCGATCTCTTCCGGCATCCCACCGTGGCCGAACTCGCCGCAGCCACCGGCGGCGCCGCGCCCGCCGTCGCCGGCACCGGACCGGTCGGCGGAGCGGCCGGTCTGCTGCCGATCCAGCACTGGTTCCTCGACCCGCGCCCCGCGCACCCCGAGTTCTTCAACCAGTCCGTCGTCGTCGAGGCGGCGGGCGCCGTCGACCAGGACGCCCTGCGCGCCGCCCTCACCGCCCTGTGGACGCACCACGACGCCCTGCGCGCCCGGTTCGCCCTCGACGGCGACGGGACCTGGCGCCAGGACGTCGCCGCCGCCGACACCCCGCTCCCGGACCTGCTCCAGGTCCACGACCGGGCCGACGAGGAACACGTCACCACGGCCGCGCACACCGGACTCCGGCTGGACACTGGCCCGTTGCTCGCCGCCCGTCTGTTCACCGACGACGGCACCGGGCCCGCCCGGCTGCTCCTGGTCGCCCACCACCTGGTGGTCGACGGCGTCTCCTGGCGGATCCTGCTGGAGGACCTGGAGACCGCCTACCGGCAGGCCGCGTCCGGCGAACCCGTCACGCTGCCCGGCCGCACCACCTCCGTGCGGGAGTGGGCCCGCCGGCTGCGCGACCACGGCCGGTTCGCCGACGGGATCGCCCACTGGGAGCGCACCGCCCGCGCCTGCGCCGGCCCGCTGCCCGTGGACGGCGACGGCGGCAACACCATGGCCGACGTCCGCGAGGTCACCGTCCGGCTGGACCGCGAACGCACCGACGGCCTGCTGCGCCGTGTCCCCGGCGTCTACCGCACCCGCATCGACGACGTCCTGCTCACCGCGCTCGGCCGGGTCCTCGCCGACTGGGCCGGACGCGACACGGTCGCCGTCGGCCTGGAGGGGCACGGCCGCGAGGACCAGCTCTTCGAGGACGTCGACCTGTCCCGCACGGTCGGCTGGTTCACCTCCCTGTACCCCGTCGCCCTGACCGTCCCGGCGGGGGACTGGGGCGCCGCCCTGAAGTCGGTCAAGGAGCAGCTGCGGGCCGTACCCGACCGCGGACTCGGCTACGGCGTGCTGCGCCACCTCGCCCGCGACGAGCGGCTCACCGGCGCACCCGGACCCGGCATCACCTTCAACTACCTGGGCCGCTTCGACTGGTCCGCCGACACCGGCGCGCTGGTCGGGTCCGTACCCGGCGGCCTCGGCGGCGCGGAGGCACCCGGCACCGAACGGCCGCACCTGCTGGACGTCGTGGCCCGGGTTGAGGACGACCGGCTGGAGATCACCTGGTACTACAGCGCCGGACGGCACCGCGCGGAGACCGTGACCTCGCTCGCCGAGGGCATGCTGCGGGCGCTCGGCGACATCGTCGCGCACTGCGCCCTGCCGCACGCGGGCGGCCGTACCCCGTCGGACTTCCCGCTGGCCCGGCTGGACCAGGCGGCCGTGGACCGGATCGCCGGGAACGGCCGGGACGTCGCGGACATCCACCCGCTGACCCCCATGCAGGCCGGCATGCTCTTCCACAGCCTGCTCGACGACGACAGCCGCACCTACGTCAACCAGGCGCAGATGGTGCTGTCCGGCGTCACCGACCCCCACGCGTTCGCCGAGGCGTGGCAGCACACCGCGGACGCCAACCCGGTGCTGCGCACCCGCCTGGTGTGGCGGGAGACCCCCGAACCGCTCCAGGTCGTCCGGCACCGGGCCACCGTGCCCGTCACCCACCACGACTGGTCCGGACGGCCCGCCGGGAGCACCGGGCACGAGCTGGACCGGCTGCTCGCCGAGGACCGGGAGAAGGGCATCGACCTCGGCGCCGCGCCCCTGATGCGGCTGATGCTGATCCGGCTGTCGCCGGACCGGGTACGGCTGGTGTGGACGTTCCACCACGTGCTGCTCGACGGATGGAGCGCGGCCCAGGTCTTCGACGAGGTGTGCGAGCGGTACGCGGCGCTGACGGCGGGGCGCCGGCCGGACGTGCCCGGGCGCCGGCCCTTCGCCGACTACCTGCGCTGGCTGGCCGGGCGGGACACCGGCCGCGCCGAGCGGTACTGGCGTGCCACCCTGGCGGGCTTCCCGGCGCCCACCGGACTGCCCCGCGACCGGCGGCCCGCCGAGGCCCACCGCGCCTCCTCCTCCGGGTCCGTCCGGATGACCCTCGGCGCGGACGTCTCGGCCCGGCTGCGGGAGACCGCACAGCGGGGCGGCCTGACCCTCAACACGGTCCTCCAGGGCGCCTGGGCGCTGCTGCTGTCCCGCTACGGCGGCGGGGACGACGTGGTGTTCGGCACGACCGTCTCCGGCCGGCCCGCCGAACTGCCCGGCGTCACCTCGATGGTCGGCCTGTTCATCAACACCCTGCCCACCCGGGCCCGCGTCGACGGGCGGCGGCCGCTGCTGGACTGGCTGCGCGAACTGCAGGAGGCCCAGGCGGAGGCCCGCCGCCACGACTTCGTCTCGCTCGCGCAGGTGCAGTCGTGGAGCGAGGTGCCCGGCGGCACCGGCCTGTTCGACTCCATCGTGGTGTTCGAGAACTACCCCTTCGACGAGGGCTCCCTGGCGAGGCACGGCCTGGCCATGGAGCAGGAGCGGGACCTGGAGCCCACGAACTACCCGCTCAGCGTGATCGTCGCGCCCGGTGACACCCTCGCCGTGAACCTGGACTACGACCCGGACGCCTTCGACGCCACGACGGTCGAGGCGCTCGGCGAGAGCCTGCGCACCCTGCTGACCGCGATGGCCGGCGCACCCGACCGCCGCCTGGCCGCGCTGCCGCTGCTGGACCCGGCCGAAGGGCGGGCGCTGCTGGCCCGGTTCGGCGGACCGGTGGCCGAGGCACCGCACGGGACCCTTCCCGAGGCGTTCCGGCGCCAGGCCGAGCGCACCCCGGACGCCCCGGCGGTCCGCCACGACGGCACCTGCCTCACCTACCGCGAACTCGACGCCCGCTCCAGCAGGCTGGCCCGGCTGCTCGTCGCCGCCGGCGCCGGGCCCGAGCGCTTCGTCGCGCTCTGCCTGCCCCGCACCGCCGACCTGGTGGTGGCGCTCCTCGCCGTTCTCAAGAGCGGCGCCGCCTATCTGCCGGTCGACCCGCAGTACCCGGCCGAGCGCGTCGCGTTCCTCTTCGACGACGTGCGCCCGGACGCCGTGATCACCGCCGCGGAGACCGCCGGCCGGCTGCCCGAGGGCTCCTTCACCCGGATCCTGCTGGACGAAGGACCCGTCGGCGAGCCGGCGGACACCCCCGTCGGCGACGACGAACGCCGCGGCGCCCTGCTGCCCGCGCATCCCGCCTACGTCATCCACACCTCCGGCTCGACCGGCCGACCCAAGGGCGTGGTCGTCAGCCACGCGTCCGTACTGGCCCTCACCGACTGGGCCGCGGCCGAGTTCACCGGGCGCGGACTGGAGCACGTGGTCGCGTCCACCTCGCTCAACTTCGACGTGTCGGTGTTCGAGATCTTCTCGCCGCTGCTGTCCGGCGGCTGCGTGGAGATCGTCCGCGACCTGCTGGCCCTCGCCGAACGTCCCGGGCCCTGGCGGGCCGGGCTGCTCAGCGCCGTGCCCTCCGCCCTGGACCGGCTGCTCGCCGAGGACGCCGTCAGGATCACCGCCGAGACGGTCGTCCTGGCGGGCGAGGGGCTGCCCGCCCGGACCGTGGACCGGGTCCGCGCGGCCGTCCCCGGCAGTCAGGTGCGCAACATCTACGGCCCCACCGAGGCCACCGTCTACGCCACCGCCTTCACCTGCGACCCCGCCGACCCCGACCGCGACCCGCCGATCGGCCGGCCGCTCGGCGGCGCCCGCGCCTACGTCCTGGACGAACGGATGCGCCCGGTGCCCGCCGGCGCGCCCGGCGAGCTGTTCCTCGCGGGGACCGGCGTCGCCCGCGGCTATCTGCGCCGCCCCGGCCTGAGCGCCGGCCGCTTCCTGCCCGACCCGTTCGGGCCGCCCGGCGGCCGTATGTACCGCACCGGCGACCTGGTCCGCTGGACGGCCGACGGCGACCTCGTCTACCTCGGCCGCGGTGACGACCAGGTCAAGGTGCGCGGCTTCCGCATCGAACTCGGCGAGGTCGAGGCCGCGCTGGCCCGCCACCCGGCCGTGGCCGCGGCAGCGGCCCGGGTCGTCGAACACGCCGGCCACCGCCGTCTGGTCGGCTACGTGGTGCCGCGCTCGCCGGACGCGCCGGCTTCAGCCGGCGAGCAGCCGTCCGTGCCGCGTCCCCGCGACGGCCGCGCGGAGAACCGGCCCACCGGTCTGCCCGACACGGGCGAACTGCGGGCCTTCCTCGGCCGTACGCTCCCCGACCACCTGGTCCCCGCTCTCGTCGTGCCGCTGGAGCGGCTGCCGCTCGGGGCCACCGGCAAGCTCGACCGGCGGGCGCTGCCCGTGCCCGAGTGGGCCGCGCCGGCCGCCGGGACGTCCGCGCGGCCGCCGCGCACCGACGCCGAGCGGACGCTCGCCGCCATCTGGTGCGACGTGCTGGGCGTGGCCGAAGTCGGCGCCGACGACAACTACTTCACGCTCGGCGGGGACTCCGTCCTCGGCATCCAGATCGTCTCCGCCGCCCGCCGCGCCGGACTCACCCTGACACCCCGGCACCTGTTCACCCACCAGACCCTCGCCGAACTCGCCGCCGCGGCCGAGCGGACGCCCGATCCCCGTGCGTCCGCCGTCGTCGCCGAGCAGGGCCCGGTGACCGGTGACATCCCGTTGACCCCCGTGCAGCACTGGCTCCTGGACACCCTTACCGGCGACCCCGCACACTTCAGCCAGACGGTCTCCTACGAGCTGGCCGAGGAACCCGACGAGGCGGTGCTGCGGGCCGCCCTGGGCGCCGTACTGGAGCACCACGACGCGCTGCGGACGCGGCTCGAGACGGGACCGGCCGAGGGCGGCACCGGAGGGTGGCGGCAGTACGGCACCGCGCCCGGTGACCGCGACCCGCATCTCGAGGTGCACGACGGGGCGGCACCGGACGAGGTGGCCGCCGCCCTGGGCGCCGGGTTCGACCTGGCCGGCGGGCCGCTGCTGCGGGCCGCGCTGTGCCGGCCCGGCGACGACGGGCGGCCGGTGCTGCTGCTCGCCGCGCACCACCTGGTCGTGGACGCCGTGTCCTGGCCGCTGATCCTGGAGGACCTGGAAACCGCCCACCGGGCGCTGCGGGACGGCCGGCGGCCCGAACTCGCCCCGAAGAGCACCTCGTTCCAGGCGTGGGCGCGGCGGCTCGCCGAGCACACCGAGGCGGGCGGCTTCGACGCCGAACTCGCCCACTGGCGGGGCCTCGACGCCGGTACGGAGCTGCCCACGGACCACCCCGGCGGCGCCAACACCGTCGCCGACGAGGACAGCGTGACCGCGGGACTCGACGCCGAGGAGACCCGCCGGCTGCTCCAGGACGTGCCGGACGCCTACCGCACCCGCGTCAACGACGTCCTGCTGTGCGCGCTGGGCCGGGTCCTGGCCCGCTGGACCGGGCGGGACCGGGTGGCGGTCACCCTGGAGGGCCACGGCCGCGAGGAACTCTTCGAGGACACCGATCTCGCCCGGACCGCCGGCTGGTTCACCGCCATGTACCCGGTGGCCCTGGACGTGCCCCGGGACGCCGACACCGGCGGCGTGCTGAAGGCCGTCAAGGAGAACCTGCGGGCCGTGCCGCACGGCGGGCTCGGCTACGGCGCGCTGCGCTTCCTGCACCCCACGGCGGGCCGCGAGCTGCCCGCCCTGCCGCCGGTCTGCTTCAACTACCTGGGCCGGCAGGACCGCACCGGCACGCCGGGCGGCCTGCTGCGCGCTCCGCACGGCGGGCTCTCGGGCGGCATGGACGCGGCCGCGGACCGGCCGTACCTCCTCGACGTGCTCGGCCGGGTCACCGGCGACCGGCTGGAGTTCACCTGGTCGTACTCCCGCGAGGTGCACCGGCGCGAGACGGTCGCCCGGCTGGCCGCCGAACTCACCGCGGAACTCCGCGCGATCGTCCGGCACTGCGCCGAACCCGGCGCCGGGGGCCGCACCCCGTCCGACTTCCCGCTCGCCCCCCTGGACCAGGCGGCCGTCGACCGGCTCGTCGGCGACGGGACGGACGTGGCGGACGTCTATCCGCTCACCCCCACCCAGGCCGGCATGGTGATGCACGGCCTGGACGACGCCGAACACGGCCTCTACGTCGAGCAGATCACCTTCGTGGCGGACGGTGCCCGCGACCCGCGGACCCTGGCCGCCGCCTGGCGGCACGTCGTCGACCGGACGCCCGTGCTGCGCACCTCCGTCGCCCTGCGCGGCGTACCCGTGCCGCTCCAGGTCGTCCACCGGGACGTGACCCTCCCGGTCACCGAACACGACTGGAGCGGGATCCCGGCGGACCGGCACGCCGCGGAGCTGGAGCGGCTGCTGGCCGAGGAGCGGGCCCGGGGCGTTGCCCTGGACCGCGCCCCGCTGCTGCGGCTCGCCCTCGTCCGGCTCGGCCCGGACGCGGTCCGCGTGGTGTGGACCTTCCACCACGTCGTGCTGGACGGGTGGAGCGTCTTCCACGTCCTGGCAGACGTCACGGCCGCGCACGCCGCCCTGGTCCGCGGCGAGCGGCCCCGGCTGCCCGAGCGCAGGCCGTTCGCGGACTACGCCGCCTGGCTCGCCGCCCGCGACGACCGCCAGGCCGAGGAGCACTGGCGCGGCGCCCTGGCCGGTCTCGCTTCCCCGACCCCGCTGCCCTACGACCGCAGGCCCGCCCCGGACACCACGTCCCGCTCCGGCACCTGGCTGTCCCGGCGGCTCGGCACCGAACGGACGCACCGGCTGCTGGAGTTCGCCCGGCGGCACCGTCTCACCCTCAACACGCTGGTCCAGGGTGCCTGGGCGCTGCTGCTGTCGCGGTGGAGCGGGGAGCGGGAGGTGTGCTTCGGCACCACCGTCTCCGGGCGGCCCGCCGACCTGCCCGGCGCCGACACCATCACCGGCCTGTTCATCACCACCCTGCCCGCCCGCACCGAGGTCGACGGCGGTGCCCGCTGCGACGCCTGGCTGCGCGCGTTCCAGGAGGCCCGGGCCGAGGACCGCCGCCACGACCACCTGCCCCTCGGCGCGCTGCACGCCCTCACCGGACTTCCGCCGGGCGCCGCCCTGTTCGACAGCCTGGTGGTCTTCGAGAACTACCCGGTCGGCGACGCCACCGCCGGCGCGCACGGGCTCGCCCTGCGGGACCTCGACGCCCGCGAGGCCACCAACTACCCCCTCACCGTGGTCGTCTCACCGGGCGACCGGCTGACCGTCGAACTCGGTTACGACCCGCGGTGCTTCGACGAGGCCAGCGCCCTCTCGCTGGCGGAGCAGCTGCTGCACACCCTGGACGTCCTGGCCGCCTCGGACGGCACCGCCCGCCTCGACGACCTCGACGTCCTGCCGCCGGAGCTGCACGACCGGCTGCTGCGCGGCCCGGCCCGCCCCGAGCTCGGCCCGGTCCCCGCGGCCACCCTGCCCGCCCTGGTCGAGGCCGCCGTCGACCGGTGGCCGACCGCACCCGCGCTCGACGCGGCCGGCGCGCCACTGACCTTCGCGGAGACGGAGGAACGGGCCAACCGGCTCGCGCACCGGCTCATCGCGCGGGGCACCGGACCCGGCGACCTCGTCGCCCTGCTGCTGCCCCGCTCGGCGGACATGGTGCTGGCGCAGCTCGCGGTCACGAAGAGCGGCGCGGCGTTCCTGCCGGTCGACCCCGCCTACCCCGAGGAGCGCATCGCCCTGATGCTGCGCGACGCGGCACCGGCCCTCACCCTCGACGCCAAGGAGATCGCCGGCCTGCTCACCGCCCCGCCGGACGGCACGCCCGGGCACCGGCCCACCGACGCGGACCGGACCCGCCCCCTCGACCTGGACGATCCCGCCTACGTCATCTACACCTCCGGCTCCACCGGCACCCCCAAGGGCGTCGTCGTCACCCACCGCGGCCTCGCCGCCTTCTCCGCGGCCGAGGCCGCCCACTACCAGGTCGCCCCCGGCGACCGGGTCCTGGCCTTCGCCACGCCCAGCTTCGACGCCTCCGTGCTGGAGCTGTGCATGTCCCTGCCGCACGGCGCCCGGCTCGTCGTACCCCGGCCGGGACCGCTGCTCGGAGCCGAACTCGCCGACGTCCTGCGGGCCGAGCGCATCACGCACACCCTGCTGCCCCCCGCCGCGCTCGCCACCCTGCCGGACGGCACCCCCGGCACCCTGCCGGACCTGAAGACGCTGACCGTGGGCGCCGACGCGTGCGGACCCGAACTCGTGGCCCGCTGGGCACCGCACCACCGCATGGTCAACTCCTACGGCCCCACGGAGGCCACCGTCGTCGCCACCTGGACCGCCCCGCTGACGGCGGACGGCGCCGCGCCGCCCATCGGCCGCCCGCTGCCCGCCACCGGTGCCTACGTCCTGGACGCCCGGCTGCGGCCGGTCCCCGACGGCGTCACCGGCGAACTGTGGCTGAGCGGTCCGGCACTGGCGCGCGGCTATTCGGGCCGCCCCGGACTGACCGCGGCCCGCTTCACCGCCGACCCGTTCGGACCGCCCGGCAGCCGCATGTACCGCACCGGCGACCTGGTGCGCCGCGACAGCGCGGGCGAACTGCACTACCTCGGCCGCGGTGACCACCAGCTCAAGCTGCGCGGCCACCGCATCGAGGCGGGCGAGGTCGAGGCGGCCCTGGTGCGCCATCCGGGCGTGCTGGACGCCGTGGTGACCGTACGCGAGGACGAACCCGGCCTGCCGCGCCTGGTCGCCCACCTGCTCACGGCCCCCGGCGCCGAACCGCCCGCCCCCGCCGGGCTGCGGGCGCTGGCCGCCCGCTCGCTGCCCGGGTACATGGTGCCGTCCGCGTTCGTGGTGCTGGACCGCTTCCCGGTCACCGAGAACGGCAAGACCGACCGGTCCGCCCTGCCCGCCCCGGCCGCCGCCGCGGAACGGGACCGGCCCCAGTACGTGGCACCCCGCACCCCCACCGAGGAGGTGCTCGCGGACATCTGGGAGGAGATCCTCCAGACGGCCGTGGGCGCCGAGGACGACTACTTCCTGCTCGGCGGCGACTCGCTGCGCGCCCTGCTCATCTCCTCCCGCGCCGACGACGCGTTCGGCGTCCCGCTCACCCCCCGCGACGTCCTGGTCTCCCGCACCGTCGCCGCCCTGGCGGAACTGGTGGAGGAAAAGGTGCTGAGCGAACTCGAACAGGCCGCGTACGGCGACGGCGATCCGGACGCCGCGGACGGCCACGACACCGAAGACGCCGCGTCCGGCGGCCACGACCACGAACGGTGAGGATCCGACGACCATGACGTCTTCGACCCCTTCGCATCCCTCCGGCTCCCCGCGCCCCGACCGCGGTTCCCGGCGGGACCGCGCCGAGGCCCTGCCCGACGACCTGCGCGAGGCGCTGCGGCGGCGGCTCGCCGGGCGGGCCGGCGGCTCCGCCCCGGCCGCCCGCCCCGGCATCCCGCGCGCCGACCGGGACCGTCCGCTGCCGCTGTCGTTCGCGCAGCAGCGCCTGTGGTTCCTGGACCGGCTGCGGCCCGGCGACGCCCGCTACAACAGCGCGGTCGCCCTCCGCCTCACCGGCACACCGGACCAGGAGGCCCTGCGGGCCGCGCTGGCCGCCGTGGTCGCCCGGCACGAGGCCCTGCGCACCACCTTCGAGGAGACCGACGGCCGCCCGGCGCAGCGTGTGCACCCGGCCGGCCCGGTGCCGCTGCCGGTGCGTGACGCCGACGACCTGGACGCGGACCTGCTGGCGGAGTACTCCCGGCCCTTCGACCTGGGGCACGGACCCCTGCTGCGGGCCCTGCTGCTGCGCGAGTCCGCGGCCTCGCACGTCCTGCTGCTGACGGCCCACCACATCGTCACCGACGGCTGGTCGATGGGCGTCGTCCTGGACGAGCTGTGCACCGCCTACGACGCCCTCGCGCGGGGCGCCGCACCCGAGCTGCCCCCGGTGGCCACCCAGTACCCCGACTTCGCGGTGTGGCAGCGCGCCCGTCTCTCCGGCGCCCGCCTCGACGGCGAACTCGCGCACTGGAAGGGGAAGCTGGCCGGGGCGGTGGCGCCCGAGCTGCCCCTGGACCGGCCGCGGCGCGGCGAGGAGGCGGGCGAGGGCGCCGTCCACACCTTCACCGTGCCGGCGCGGGTGGCCACGCGCCTGCGCGACCTCGCCGGAGAGCGGCACGGCACCCTGCACACCGCCCTGGTCGCCGCCGCGCAGGCGCTGCTGGCCCGCTGGTCCGGCCAGGACGACATCACCGTCGGCTCCCTCACACCGGGCCGGTCCCGCACCGACCTCGAACGGACCGTCGGCTTCTTCGTCAACACGGTCGTGCTGCGCACCGCGGTGGACACCTCGGGATCCTTCCGCGACCTGCTGGCCGGGGCGGCCGAGACGGTGGGCGACGCCTTCGCCCACGGCGACACGCCGTTCGAGCGGATCGTGGAGGCGGTGGGCGCGCCCCGCGAGGCCGGCCGCAACCCGCTGTTCGACGTGATGGTCCTGCTGCACCCCGACCCGCCCGCCGCCTCCGCCCCGCGCGGGCTCGCCACCAGCCCGGTCACCGTGCCCCGGCAGGCGGCCACCTTCGACCTGAGCATCGAGTTCGTACCGGACGGGGACGGCCTGACCGGCCTGCTGGAGTACCGCACCGACCTGTTCGACGCGGCCACGGCCGAGCGGATGGCCGGTCAGCTGCTGCGCCTGCTGGAGGGCGTCTGCGACGGTCCGGACCGCCCGCTGGGCAGCCTGCCCCTGCTGTCCGACGAGGAGACCCGGCGGCTCGTCCACGACTGGAACCCCGCCCCCCTGCCCGCGGCCGACACCACGTACCCCGGCCTGTTCGAGCGCCGGGCGGCCCGGACCCCCGAAGCCCTCGCCCTCGTCGCGGGCGGTGAGGAACTGGACTACGGCACGCTCAACGCGCGCGCCAACCGGCTCGCCCGCCACCTCGCCGCCCAGGGCGCCGGCCCCGAACGGCTGGTGGCGCTCCGGCTGCCGCGCACCGCAGACATGATCACGGCGATCCTCGCCGTCTGGAAGTCCGGCGCGGGCTACCTCCCGCTGGACCCGGCCCTGCCCGAGGAGCGGGTCCGGTACCTGCTGGACGACGCCCGGCCGGCCCTGGTGCTGGACGAGGCCGCCCTCGGCGCCGTGCCCCCGACCGCCCCGGACACCGACCTCACCGACGCCGACCGGCGCGCCCCGCTGGACCCGGACCACACCGCGTACGTCATCTACACCTCCGGCTCCACCGGCCGCCCCAAGGGCGTGGCCGTCTCCCACCGCGCGGCGGCCCACCTGCTGGCCGCCCACCGGGCCGGCTTCGTCGCCGAGGCGGGCGGCGGCCCGCTGCGGGTCGCGCTCACCGCCGCGTTCTCCTTCGACACCTCCCTCGAAGGCGTCCTGCTGATGGCCGACGGCCACCCGCTGCACCTGGTCGACGAGGTCACCCGGATGGACCCGGCCGCCCTGGTCGAGTACGTCGTCGCGCACCGGATCGACTTCCTCGACGTCACCCCGTCCTACCTGCGCCAGCTCCTGCCCGCCGGACTGCTCACCGACCCCCGGCACCGCCCCCGGGTCCTCATGCTCGGCGGCGAGGCGGTCGGCCCGGCGCTCTGGCGGGAACTGGCCGCCCACCCGGACGTGGCGGCCCACAACTTCTACGGCCCGACCGAGTGCACGGTCGACGCGCTGTCCTGCCGGATCGACGGCGGGGACCGCCCGCTGGTGGGCCGCCCCCTGCCCGGGGTCCGGGCGTACGTGCTGGACGACCGGCTCCAGCCGGTGCCGCCCGGGGTCGGCGGCGAGCTGTACCTCGCGGGCGCGCAGCTCGCCCGGGGCTACGCCGGACGGCCGGGCCTGACCGCGGCCCGCTTCCTGCCCGACCCGTTCGGCGGCCCGGGAGAGCGGATGTACCGCACCGGCGACCTGGCCCGCTGGACCGCCGACGGCCGCCTCGACTACCTCGGGCGCGCCGACGACCAGGTCAAGGTGCGCGGCCACCGCATCGAGCCCGGCGAGATCGAGGCCGCGCTGCTCGCGGTGCCCGGCGTCGCCGCCGCCGCGGTCGTCGCCGTGCCCGACCCGCACGGCCACAGCCGCCTCGCCGCGTACGTCGTCCCGGCGTCCGGCGCCCCCCGGCCCGCCCCCGCCGCCCTGCGGGCGGCCCTGCGCGAGGTGCTGCCCGACGCCCTGGTGCCGTCCTCGTTCACCTCGCTGGACGCGCTGCCGCTGACCACCAGCGGCAAGCTGGACCGCCGCGCCCTGCCCGCCCCGGAGAACACGGCGGAGGAACGGGAGTTCGTCGCCCCGCGCACCCCGGACGAGGAGACCCTCGCCGGCGTCTGGGCCGACGTGCTCGGGATGGCCCGGGTGGGTGTCACGGACAACTTCTTCGAGCTGGGCGGCGACTCGATCCTCAGCATCCAGGCCGTCTCCCGTGCCCGCGCGGCCGGTCTGCGCATCGGATCGCAGGACGTCTTCCGGCACCAGACGGTCGCCGACCTGGCCGCCGCCGTCTCCCGCCGTACCGCCGTGCCCGCACCGCGCCGGCGCCCGCACGACGCCGGACCCGCCCCGCTCACCCCCGTCCAGGAGTGGTTCCACGCCACGCACGGAGCGCTGCGGCACTTCAGCATGTCGATGCTCCTCGACCTGCCGCACGACCTCGACGAACGTGCCCTGGACCGGGCGCTGGACGCCGTGGTCGCCTGCCATCCGGCCCTGCGCACCCGCTTCGCCCGCACCGACGGCACCTGGCGGCAGCACCCCGGCACCGGTCCGGCCACCGGGCTGCTGACCCGCCACGACCCGGGCACCGCGCCCGCCGAGGCCGCGGAGGCCGCCCGCGCCGCCCTCGACCCGGGCACCGGCGCACTGCTGCGCGCGGCCCTGCTGACCGGCGGGGAACGCCCGCGCCTGTTCCTCACCGCCCACCACCTGGCGGTCGACAGCGTCTCCTGGCGGGTGCTGCTCGCCGACCTGGAACAGGCCTACCGGCGGGCGGCGGCGGGCGAGGACCCCCGGCTGGAACCCGAGCACACCCCGTTCGCCGACTGGGCGCACACCCTGGCCGCCCGGGTCCGGGCCGGCGACCTCGACGACGACCTGGACCACTGGACCGAGGAAGCCGCGCCGGCGCCCGTCCCGCTCCCGGTCGACCTGCCCGGCACCCCGCTCGCCGGGTCCGTGCGCACCGTCCGCACGCCGGTGGACCGGGAGACCACCGAGGCGCTGCTGCGCCGCGTGCCGGGCGTGTACCGCACCCAGGTCAACGACGTGCTGCTGAGCGCGCTCGGCCGGGTGCTGGCCGACTGGACCGGCGCCGACCGGGTGACCGTCGCCCTGGAGGGCCACGGCCGGGAGGAGGACCTGGCCGAGGGCGCCGACCTGTCCCGCACGGTCGGCTGGTTCACCACCCAGTACCCGGTCACCCTGGCCCCGGCGGGACCGGACGACTGGGGCGGCACCCTCAAGTTCGTCAAGGAGCGGCTGCGGGCCGTGCCCCGCCGCGGCCTCGGCTACCAGGCACTGGGCCACCTCGGCTCGCCCCGGCCCGAGGCCCGCGCCCTCGGCGAACGGCCGCTGCCGCAGGTGTGCTTCACCTACCACGGCCAGTGGGAGGCGCCCGCCGGAGGCGACTTCGCCCCGGTCGCCGACGTGCCCGGCCGGGACATGGACCCCGCCGCGCCGCTGGACCACCTGCTCGACGTGTCCGCCGTGGTGGCCGACGGAGAGCTGGAGATCACCTGGCACTACAGCGACCAGGCGCACCGGGAGGACACCGTCCGGGAGCTGGCCGAGGGCATGGTGCGGGCGCTCCGCGCCATCGCCGCCCACTGCGCCCGCCCCGGCGCGGGCGGCCGTACCCCCTCCGACTTCCCGCTGGCCCGCCTGGACCAGGCCGGCGTGGACCGCCTCGCCGGTGACGGCCGGGACGTCGAGGACCTGCTGCCGCTCACCCCGCTCCAGGAGGGCATGCTCTTCCACCGGCTGGTCGGCGGCGCCGACGACGTGTACGTGGACCAGGCCGCCCTGCTGCTGGACGGGGTGACCGACACCGGCGCTCTCGCCCTGGCCTGGCAGCGGGTGACCGACCGCACCCCCGCCCTGCGCACCTCGGTGGTGTGGGAGGGCGTGCCGGTGCCGCTCCAGGTCGTGCACCGGCGCACCGAGGTTCCGGTCACCCGGCTGGACTGGCGCGAGCTGGATGAGGCGGACCGGGACGAGCGGCTGGCGCGGCTGCGCGCCGACGACCTGGCACGCGGTCTCGACCTCGGCACGGCCCCCCTGATGCGGCTCGCCCTCGTCCGGCTGCCCGGCGCCCGGACGTACCTGCTGTGGACCTCCCACCACCTGATCCTGGACGGCTGGAGCCTGGCCCAGGTGCTCACCGAGGTGTTCGAGGAGTATGCGGCCCTCACCACCGGCGCCGCGTCCCGGCCCCCGGCGCGCCGCCCGTTCGGCGACTACGTCCGCTGGCTGGCCGGCCAGGACTCCGCGGCCGCGCACGCGCACTGGCGGACCGTCCTGGACGGGTTCGCCACGCCCACCCCGCTGCCCTTCGACCGTCCCCGGCGCCCTGGGCACGAGTCCCGGTCCGCGGGCGTGCACACGGCCGCGCTGTCCGACGAGGTCTCCGCCCGGCTCGCCCGTACCGCCCGGGCCGCCGGGCTCACCCTCGGCACCGTGGTGCAGGGCGCCTGGGCGCTGCTGCTGTCCCGCTACGGCGCCGAGCGTGACGTGCTGTTCGGCACCACCGTCTCCGGGCGCCCCGACGACCTGCCCGGCGCCGAGTCGATGGTGGGCATGTTCATCAACACCCTGCCCACCCGCGTGCGCGTGGACGGTCACCGCGGCGCCGTCGCCTGGCTCAGAGAACTCCAGGAGGAACAGGCCGAGGCGCGGCGGTTCGCGGCGGTCTCCCTCGCCGAACTGACCTCGCTCAGCGACGTTCCCGCCGGCGGCGCGCTCTTCGAGAGCATGGTGGCCTTCGAGAACTACCCCTTCGACGAGGCGCGTTCGGCCACCACCGGGATACGGCTGGCGGACGTCTCCGCACGGGACGCCACCAACTACCCGCTGGTGCTGCGGGCCTACCAGGGCGAGCGGTTCGGCTTCGACCTCGCCTACGACCCCGACCTGTTCGACGCCACGACGGTGAGCGACCTCGCGGGGCGGCTGTGCCTGCTGCTCACCGAGCTGGCCGACGACCCCGGCCGGCCCGTGCGCGACCTCGCCTGGACCACCGCCGCGGAGCGGCGGCGGATGCTGGCCGACTGGAACGGCACCGAGGAGGGCCGGCCCGCCGGCACCCTGGACGCCCTGTTCGCCGCCCAGGCCGCCCGCACCCCCGACGCCGTGGCCGTCACCTGCGGCGACGAGCGGCTCGACTACGCCACCCTGGAGACACGGGCGGGCCGCCTCGCCCACCGGCTCGCCGAACTCGGCGCCGGACCGGAGAAGTTCGTGGCCCTCGCGCTGCCCCGCTCCACCGACCTCGTGGTGGCCGTGCTCGCCGTCCTCCGGACGGGCGCCGCCTACCTGCCGATCGACCCGAAGCTGCCCGCCGAGCGGGTCCGGCACCTGCTCGACGACGCCGCACCGGTCGCACTCGTCACCGTCCGGCAGGGCGCGGCCGGCCCGGACGTCCCGAGCCTGCTGCTGGACGACCCGGAGGTACGTGCCGACCTGGCCCGCCGGCCCGCCGCCGGTCCGGTCCGCCGCGCGCTGCCCGAGAGCCCCGCCTACGCCATCTACACCTCCGGCTCCACCGGACGTCCCAAGGGCGTCGTCATTCCGCACGCCAACGTCGTCCGCCTGTTCACCCGCACCCGGCACTGGTTCGGCTTCGGGCCCGACGACGTGTGGACCATGTTCCACTCCTACGCGTTCGACTTCTCGGTGTGGGAGCTGTGGGGCCCGCTGCTGCACGGCGGCCGGCTCGTGATCGTCCCCGAGGACACCGCGCGCTCCCCGGAGGACTTCCTGCGCCTGCTCGCGGACGAGCGGGTGACCGTCCTCAACCAGACACCGTCCGCGTTCTATCCGCTGATCCGCGCCGACGCCCTGCTCCGCGACGCCGGCGCGCGGCCGGCACTGCGCACGGTGATCTTCGGCGGCGAGGCACTCGACACCGGCCGGCTCGCCGACTGGTACACCCGCCACCCCGACACCGCGCCCCGTCTGGTGAACATGTACGGCATCACCGAGACCACCGTGCACGTCACCTACGCCGCGCTCGACTCCTCCACCGCCCGCCCCGGCACCGCGAGCCCCATCGGCACCGGCATCCCCGACCTGCGCCTCTACGTCCTCGACGACACCCTGCGGCCGGTGCCGCCGGGCGCCGTGGGGGAGCTGTTCGTCGCCGGCGAGGGGCTGGCGCGCGGCTACCTGAACCGGCCCGGGCTGACCGCGACCCGCTTCCTCGCCGACCCCTTCGGCCGGCCGGGCACCCGCATGTACCGCACGGGGGACCGGGCCCGCTGGCGGGCCGACGGCACGCTGGAGTATCTGGGCCGGGCCGACCAGCAGGTGAAGATCCGCGGCTACCGCATCGAGCCCGGCGAGATCGAGGCCGCCCTGCACGGCCACCCGGGCGTCGGCGCCGCCACCGTCGGCGTGTACGAGGACACCGTGGGGACCCGCCGGCTGGTCGCCCACGTCGTCGGCGCGGGCACCGGCGACCGTGCCGTACCGGCCCCGTCCGCCGCCGAACTCCGCGCCCACCTCGAAGGACTGCTGCCCGCGCACATGGTGCCGGCCGCCTACGTGCCGATGGCCGCGCTGCCGCTCACCGTCAACGGCAAGCTCGACCGGCGCGCCCTGCCCGCGCCCGGCCCGGACGGCTTCGCCGCCGACGCCACCCGCACCCCGCCGCGCACCCCCGCCGAACGGCTGGTCGCCGCCGCCTGGACGGACGTGCTGGACACGGACGAGGTCGGCGCCGACGACGACTTCTTCGCCCTCGGCGGCGACTCCATCCTGGCCGTGCGCGTCACCTCGCGGCTGCGTGCCGCCTTCGGCACGGACGTCTCACCGAGGATGCTGTTCACCCACTCCACGGTCTCCGGCCTCGCCGCCGCCCTGGGCGAACCCCGCGACGGGAACACCGCCGGCACCATCCCGGCCGCGGCCCCGGGCGGCCCGGCGCCGCTGTCGTACGCGCAGCAACGCCTCTGGTTCCTCGACCGGTTCGAACCGGGCGGCACCGAGTACACGACCCTGTCCGTGCTCAGGCTGCGCGGACCCCTCGACACCCCCGCCCTGCGCACCGCCCTGGACGGCCTGGTCGCCCGGCACGAGGCACTGCGCACCACCTTCACCGAACACGACGGCCAGGTCCGGCAGACCGTCCACGCGCCCGCGCCCGTGGACCTGCCGGTGACCGGTCTCCCGGACGCCGCCGCCCTGGACGGCCTCCTGGACCGGGAGGCCGCCACGCCCTTCGACCTGGCCACCGGGCCCCTGCTGCGGGCCCGGCTGGCGCGGCTGGCCGCCGACGATCACGTCCTCGTCCTGGCCGTGCACCACATCGTCACCGACGGCTGGTCCGGCGGCGTACTGGCCCGCGACCTGGGCGAGATGTACGCGGCGGCCCTGGCGGGCCGCAGCCCCGAACTGCCCCCGCTCCCCGTCCGCTACCGTGACTTCGCCGCCTGGCAGCGCTCCCGTGCCGACCGCGCCGAGGCCGAACTCGCCCACTGGCGCCGCGCGCTGGACGGCGTGGTCCCGCTGGAGCTGCCCACCGACCGGCCCCGCCCGGCCGTCCGCACCCGCGACGGCGCCCTGGTCACCTTCACCCTGCCCGCCGCGCTGACCGAGCGGCTGCGGGCACGGGCACGGGAGGCCGACGCGACCCTCTACATGGCCCTGGTGGCGGCCTGCCAGACCCTGCTCGCCCGCTGGGCGGGCCAGGAGGACGTCACCGTCGGCACCGTCACCGCCGGCCGTGAACGCCCCGAACTGCACGACGTGGTCGGCATGTTCGTCAACACGGTGGTGCTGCGTGCCCGGGTCCGTCCCCGCCTGTCCTTCCGGGAGCTGCTGGCCGAGGTGCGTACGACCGTCCTGGAGGCCTTCGCCCACCAGGAGGTGCCCTTCGAGCGGGTGGTGGACGCCCTCCAGCCGGAGCGGGACACCAGCCGCACCCCGCTGTTCCAGGTCATGGTCGCCCTGCACAACCTCGGCGGCGAGCCGCTCCGGATGCCCGGCCTGACGGCGGAGCCGGTCATACCGCCGGTCCGCACCGCCACCTTCGACCTGGCCTTCGACTTCGTGGAGGGCGACGACGGCCTCACCGGGCACCTGGAGTACAACACCGGCCTGTTCGACGCCGACACCGCGGCCCGGCTGGCCGGCCGGCTGCGCACCCTGCTGGAGGCCGCGGCCGACGACCCCGGGCAGGCCGTCGGCCGCCTGCCGCTGATGACCGGGGACGAGCGGCGCCAGGTCCTGCGCCACGGGCAGGGCGCCCGGCTGCCCGAACCCGACACCACCTTCCCGGCGCTGTTCGAGGCCCAGGCAGCCCGCACCCCGGAGCACACCGCCCTGGCCGCCCGTGACACCACCCTGGACTTCGCGGCGCTGAACACGCGGGCCAACCGGCTCGCCCACCACCTCATCGCCCTGGGCGCCGGTCCCGAGGACGTGGTCGCCGTACGGCTGCCGCGCACCTCCGACCTGATGGTGGCGCTGCTCGCCGTCCTCAAGGCGGGCGCCACCCTGCTCTGCCTCGACCCGGAACTCCCGCCGGAACGGCAGGCGTTCCTGCTCTCGGACGCCCGTCCGCACACCCTGCTCACCGACCTCGCCGTCGTGCCCTGGAACCGGCTGCCCGGCCACGACCCGGCCGACGCCGACCGCGTCCGGCCGCTGCTGCCGCGGCACACCGCCTACATCGTCTACACCTCCGGCTCCACCGGCCGCCCCAAGGGCGTCGCCGTCGAACACCGGCAGCTCGTCAACCTCTGCGAGGACCACCGCGCCGGCCTGCTAGCCCCGCACACCGGCGGCGGGCGGCGGCTGCGGGCCGCGCTCAGCGCCTCCTTCTCCTTCGACACCTCCTGGGAAGGGCCGCTGCTCCTCGCCCTCGGCCACGAGGTCCACCTGATCGACGAGGACACCCGGCTGGACCCGGAGGCGTTCTGCGACCGGGTCGACGGAGACCGCCTCGACCTGGTCAACGTCACCCCGTCCTTCCTGCGTGAACTCACCGCCGCCGGGCTGCTCGCCCCCGGACGTCACCACCCGCGTCTGCTGCTCGTCGGAGGTGAGGCCGTCACCGCGGCCGACTGGCGTGAACTCCAGTGCGCCGAACGGGAGCTGGGGATCGCCGCCTACAACATGTACGGCCCCACCGAGACCACCGTCGACGCCGTCTACGGCCGCCGCGGCGAGCTGCCCGACCGGCCGGTCATCGGCCGCCCCGGCGGCAACCTGCGCGCCTACGTCCTCGACGGCGACCTCTGCCCCGTACCGCCCGGGACCCCCGGCGAGCTGTACCTGGCCGGCGCCCAGGTGGCCCGCGGCTACCTGAACCGCCCCGGCCTCACCGCCGCCCGCTTCGTCCCCGACCTGTTCGGGGCACCCGGGGAGCGCATGTACCGCACCGGCGACCGGGCCCGCTGGGACCGGGACGGACTGCTGGAGTTCCTGGGCCGGGTGGACGAGCAGGTCAAGATCCGCGGGTTCCGCATCGAGCCCGGCGAGGTGGAGGCCGCCCTCCTGGACCACCCCGACGTCGCGGACGCCGCCGTCAGCGCCCGCGAGCACGCCGGGCGGCTCATGCTCGTCGGCTACGTGGTGCCCGCCGCCGGCCTCGTCCCGTCCGCCGACGCCCTGCGCCTCGCCCTGCGCCGCACCCTGCCCGACCACATGGTGCCCGCCGCGTTCGTCCCGCTCGACCGCATTCCGCGTACCACCAGCGGCAAGACCGACCGGCGCGCCCTGCCGGCGCCGCCGGCTCAGCCCGACAGCGCCACCCCGTACGTCGCCCCCCGGCCCGGCACCGAGGAACGCCTGGCCGCCATCTGGGCCGACGTGCTCGGTGTCGAACGCGTCGGCGCCCGCGACAACTTCTTCGCGCTCGGCGGCGACTCCATCCTGAGCATCCAGATCGTCTCCCGTGCCCGGCAGGCCGGGCTCGTCCTCACCACCAAGGACGTCTTCCGCCACCAGACCGTCGCCGAACTCGCCCTGTGCGTGACCGAGTCGGCGCCGGGCCAGGAAGCGGCCGAGGAACCGGCAGAGGCGCCGCTCACCCCGATCCAGCGCTGGTACCTGGACGGCCGCGAGCCCGGCCGTCCGCTCCGTTTCACCATGACCCAGCGTCTGGAACTCGCCCCCGGCACCGACGGAGCGGCACTGCGGGCCGCCACCGACGCCCTCGTACGCCACCACACCTCCCTGCGCACCCGGTTCCACCGCACCGCCGACGGCTGGCGTCAGGACGTGCTGCCCGAGGCACCGGACACCGTCCTCACCCGGCACGACGTGACCGCGCTCGACGGCACGGCACTGGAGGCCGAGGTCCAGCGGCTCACGGACGAGGCACAGGCCGCCCTCGACCCCACCACCGGACGGGTCGTCCGCGTGCTGTTCTTCGACCGCGGGCCGGACCTGCCGGGACAACTGGTGATCACCGCACACCACCTGGTCATCGACGGCGTCTCCTGGCGCATCCTGCTCGCGGACCTGGAGACCGCCCACCGGGCGGCGGCGGAGGGCCGGCCCGCCGAACCCCCCGCCACCGGCACCTCCTACGGGCACTGGGCCGCCCGGCTCGACCGGCACACCCGCTCCGGCGCCCTCGACGCCGACCTGCCGTACTGGACGCGCACCGCGGCGGCCCCGGCCGCACTCCCCGCCGGACGGCCCGGCCCGAACACCCACGGCGCCGCGGACACCCTCACCGTCACCCTGGACGCGGAGACGACCGACGCCCTCCTGCGCCAGGTCCCCGCCGTCTACCGCACCCAGGTCAACGACGTCCTGCTCAGCGCCCTCGGCCGCACCCTGGCCCGCTGGTGCGGCCGTGACACGGTCCTGCTCGGCGTCGAGGGCCACGGCCGGGAGGAACTGTTCGCGGACGTCGACCTGTCCCGGACCGTCGGCTGGTTCACCGCCGAGTTCCCGCTCGCCCTGCGCGTCGCCCCCGACGCCGGCTGGCACGACACCCTCCGCTCGGTCAAGGAACAACTGCGCGCGGTGCCGCTGCACGGCCTGAGCCACGGCGCCCTGCGCCACCTCGTGCCCGGCAGCCCCCTCGCCACCGCGCCCGCCCCGCAGGTCGGCTTCAACTACCACGGCCAGTGGGACACGGGCGGCGCCGGCGCCGGCCTGGTCCGCGGCGCGCTGCCCCCGGCCGGCCGGGACACCGACCCGGAGGAGACGCGGCCCTACCTCCTCGACATCACCGGTGTGGTCCAGCAGGGCCGCCTCGAACTCGGCTGGACCTACCCGCCCGGCGTCTACGACCGGGCCACCGTCCGCCGGCTCGCCGAGGACACCCTCACGGCCCTGCGGCAGATCGTGGAGCACTGCGCCGGAGCCGGGGCGGGCGGCCGCACCCCCTCCGACTTCCCGCTCGCCGGCCTCGGCCAGGACCTCCTCGACCGGCTCGTCGGCACCGGCCGGCACGTGGACGACGTCCTGCCGCTGACCCCGCTCCAGTCCGGCATGCTCTTCCACGGCCTCGTGGACACCGAGCACGCCTACTTCGACCGTACGGCCGTGACGCTGTCCGGGGTCGCCGACCCGAGCGCCTTCGCCGCCGCCTGGCAGGAGGTCGCCGACCGTACCCCGGCGCTGCGCACCAGCGTCCACTGGCACGGCCTGCCGCACCCGGTCCAGGTGGTCCACCGCCGGGCCGAACTCCCCGTCACCCACCTGGACTGGCGAGCGTCGACCCCGGCCGAACGCGCCGAGGCCACCGAGCGGCTGCTCGCCGCGGACCGCGCGGCCGGCATGGACCTCACCACCGCGCCGCTCACCCGGCTCACCCTGGCCGCGCTGCCCGGCGACGAGGTGCTGCTCGTGTGGTCCACCCACCACATCGTCCTCGACGGCTGGAGCACGGGTCAGCTCCTCACCGAAGTGTGCGAACGCTACGCGGCGCTGACCGGAGGACCGGACCCGGCGCCCCCGGTGCGGCGGCCGTTCGCGGACTTCCTGCGCTGGCTGCGCGAGCAGGACGAGACCGCGGCCGAACGGCACTGGGCCGAGGCCCTCGCCGGGTTCACCAGCCGCACTCCGCTGCCGTACGACCGCACGCCCGCCGAGGCGCACCGCGCCCGCTCCGCCGCCGCCGTCCACCACGAGCTGGAGTCCGGGGTCTCGGCACGGCTGCGGGAGACCGCCGCCCGTGCCGGAGTGACCGTGAACACCGTGGTGGAGGGCGCCTGGGCGCTGCTGCTGGCCCGCTCCAGCGGGCGGGACGACGTGGTGTTCGGCACCACCGTCTCCGGCCGCCCGGCCGAACTGCCCGGTGTCGAAGGCATGATCGGCATGTTCATCAACACCGTGCCGACCCGGGTCCGGATACCCGCCGGGCCGGTGCTGCCGTGGCTGCGCGACCTCCAGGAACGGCAGAGCGACGCCCGCCGCTTCGACTTCCTCGCCCTGCCGCGCATCCGGGCCGTCGCCGAAGTACCCGCCGGTGAAGCGCTGTTCGACAGCATGGTGGTGTTCGAGAACTACCCGGTGGACGAGTCGGCGACGGCCCGCACGGGCGTCCGGGTGGAGGACGTGCGCGCCGACGACGCCACCACCTTCCCCTGGTGCCTCCGCGCCCACCTCGCCGAACGGCTCGGCTTCGACCTCGCCTACGACCCCGCCCTGTTCGACCCCGCCACCGCCGAGCGGGCCGCGGACCGGCTGGCCGGACTGCTCACCGCCCTCGCCGACGGGTTCGACACCGACCTGACCGACCTGGATCTGCTCACGGCCGCCGACCGCGAGCTGCTGGCCGCCTGGAACACCACCGCCCGCCCGGCCGCCCCGCGCAGCCCCGTGGACCTGTTCGCCGAGCAGGCCCGACGCACCCCGGACGCGGTCGCGGTCCAGGACGGCGGAGAACTCCTGACGTATCGTCAGCTGGACGACTGGGCCCACGCGCTGGCGGGACGGCTGCTGGCCGGCGGGCTCGCCCCCGAGGACCGGGTGGCGCTGCTGCTGGACCGCTCGGCCGAACTGGTCGTCGCCCAGCTCGCGGTACTCCTGGCCGGCGGCGCCTACCTCCCGGTCGACACCCGCGCCCCCGAGGAACGCCGGCGCACCCTGCTCGCCCAGGCGGGCGCGGCCGTCCGGCTCACCGCCGCGGAGGTGACGGCCGCGCGCGGGGGGACACCGGCCGAGCCTCCCGCCGGGGCCCCACCGGCCACCGGCGCCGACCCTGCGCCGCGCGGCACCGGGGCGGCGAAGCAGCAGGAGCCGCCCGCGCGCACCGCCGGACCCCCGGCGGCGCCGCTGCCCGCCGCCGAGCCGGACCGGCTGGCGTACGTCATGTTCACCTCCGGGTCCACCGGCCTGCCCAAGGCCGTCGCGGTGCGCCACCGTGACGTGGCGGCGCTGGCCACCGACAGCCGGTTCGCCGGCGGTGTCTGCGACCGGGTGCTGCTGCACTCGGCGGTGGCCTTCGACGCCGCCACCTTCGAGGTGTGGGCGCCGCTCCTCAACGGCGGCCGCGTCGTCGTGGCCCCCGGCGGGAGCGTCGACGCCGCCCTGCTGCGCGGGCTGGCGGCCGACGGCGCACTGACCGCGGTGTGGCTGACCGCCGGGCTGTTCCGGCTGCTCGCCCAGGACGCCCCCGACTGCTTCCGCGGCCTCGCGCAGGTGTGGACCGGCGGTGACGTCGTACCGGCACCGGCCGTGCGCCGGGTGCTGGAGGCCTGCCCCGGCCTGACCGTGGTGGACGGCTACGGCCCCACCGAGACCACCACCTTCGCGACCTCCTGCGCCCTCACCGACCCGGCGGCGGTCCCCGGCACGGTCCCCATCGGCCGGCCGCTGGACGACATGCGGGCGCTCGTGCTCGACGCCCGGCTGCGGCCCGTACCGCCCGGCTGCCCGGGCGAGCTGTACCTGGGCGGCGAGGGCGTCGCCCGCGGCTATCTGGGCCGCCCGGGTGACACCGCCGCCCGCTTCCTCGCCGACCCGCTCGGCCCGCCCGGCGCCCGCGTGTACCGCACCGGCGACCTGGCCCGGCGGCGCCCGGACGGCACCGTGGAGTTCCTCGGCCGCGCCGACGACCAGGTGAAGATCCGCGGCTTCCGCGTGGAGCCCGGCGAGGTCGAGGCGGCGCTCGCCGCCCACCCGGACGTCACGGACGTGGCCGTCCTGGCCCGCGAGGACCGGCCCGGTGCCAAGCGGCTCGTGGCCTACGTCGTCGGACCGGCCGGCCAGGACGCCGGGGAACTGCGGGACTTCGCCGCCCGCACCCTGCCCGACTACCTCGTACCGGCTGCCTTCGTCCCGCTCCCCGCCCTTCCGCTGAGCCGCAACGGCAAGGTCGACCGGGCCGCCCTGCCCGCACCGGACGCCGTGCCGGGCCGTACCCGGATCGAGCCGCGCACCGACGCCGAGCGCCGCACGGCGGCCGTCTTCGGCGAGGTGCTGGGCTGCGAACCACCCGGTGTGGAGGACGACTTCTTCCAGCTGGGCGGCGACTCGATCCTCAGCATCCGGCTCGCCTCCCGCCTCGCCGAGGCCTTCGGCACGGGCCTCACGCCACGCGCGGTGTTCACCCACCCGACGCCGGCCGCCCTGGCCCGCCTGCTCGGCGACCGGCGGGGCCCCGGCGGCCCGGCGCTCGTCCCGGTGGCCCGGGACGCGGTCGCGCCGATGTCCCACGCCCAGCAACGCCTGTGGTTCCTGCACGAGTTCGAACCCGCCGGGGCCGAGTACGTCACCGCGCTCGCGCTGCGGCTGCGCGGGGACCTGGACACCGGCGCGCTCCGCGCCGCCCTCACCGCCGTGGTGGCCCGGCACGAGTCGCTGCGCACCACCTTCGACAGCGTCGACGGGCACGGGGTCCAGCACGTCCACCCGCCGTCCGACGTGCCGCTGCCCGCGCACGACCTGTCCGGGCTCTCCGACGCGGAACGGGAGCCGGCGCTGCGCCGCCTGCTCGCCGCGGAGCGCGCCCGCCTCTTCGACCTGCGCGAGGGCCCACTGCTGCGGGCCGCCCTGGTCCGGCTCGCCGGGCACGACCACGTACTCACCCTCGCCCTGCACCACATCGTCACCGACGGGTGGTCCACCTCCGTGCTGCTCGGCGACCTCGCCCACCTCTACCGCGCCGAACTCGACGCCGAGGAGCGGGAACTGCCGCCGCTGCCGGTGCAGTACGCCGACTACGCCCACTGGCAGCGCACGGCCGGTGACACCGAGGCCGGTGAGCACCTCGCCTACTGGAAGGAACAACTCGCCGGCGCCGCGCCACTGGAGCTGCCCACCGACCGGCCCCGGCCGCCGGTGCGGACCAGCGCCGGCGCGACCGCCCGGCTGGTGGTGCCCGCCCCGGCCGTGCGGCGGCTCACCCGGCTTGCCCGCGACCACGGCACCACCCTGTTCACCACGCTCGTCGCCGCCGCGCAGGCCTACCTCGCCCGGCTCTCCGGCACCGAGGACGTGGCCGTCGGAACCGTCACCTCCGGCCGTGACCGGCCCGAGGTCCAGTCCCTCGTCGGGTTCTTCGTCAACACCCTGGTGCTGCGCGCCCGCGCCGGGTCGGAGCTGCCCTTCACCGGGTTCCTCGACGACGTGAGGAGCACCGTCCTCGACGCCTTCGCCCACCAGGACGTGCCGTTCGAACGGGTCGTGGACGAGGTGCAGCCCGTCCGCGACACCAGCCGCAGCCCGCTGTTCCAGGTGATGGTCGTCCTGCAGAACACCCCGGCCGCCGCCCTGGACATGCCCGGCCTCGACGTCACCGACGTCGAACCGGAGTCGGAGCAGGCCGCGTTCGACCTCACCCTGGAGTTCGCCGAGAGCGGCACCGGCTCCCTGCACGGCCTGCTCACCTACAACACCGACCTGTTCGACGCGGCCACGGCCGACCGGATGGCCGGGCAGCTCGGCGCGCTGCTGCGCGCCGTCGCCGAGGACCCCGGCCGCGCCCTCGGGGAACTGCCGCTGACCTCGGACGACGAGGTGAAGAGCCTGCTGGAGCAGGGCCGGGGAACCTTCCGCGCGGTGCCCGAGAGCACCCTGCCCGCGCTGTTCGAACGGCAGGCCGCCCGGACCCCGGACGCCGTGGCGCTGATCGACGACGACCGTGAAGTGACGTACGCGGAAGCCGACCGGGCCGCCAACCGGCTGGCCCACCGGCTCGTCCGGGACGGCGTCGGCCCGGAGCGCGTGGTGGCCCTCGCGCTGCCCCGGTCGGCGGCGACCGTGGTGGCGCAGCTCGCCGTCGCCAAGGCGGGCGGCGCGTTCCTGCCCGTGGACCCCGGCTACCCGCAGCAGCGGCGCGAGTTCATGATCCGGGACGCGGGCGCCCACCTCGTCCTCGGTGACCCGGCCGAGGTGTGGACGGCCGACGGGCCCGAGACGGCGCCCACGGACGCCGACCGCACCGCCGCGCTCACCCCCGCCCACCCCGCCTACGTCATCTACACCTCCGGCTCCACCGGCACCCCCAAGGGCGTCGTCGTCACCCACCGCGGCCTCGCCTCGTTCGCCGCGGCAGCCGCCGAGCGGTACGCGGCGGGCCCCGGCGACCGGGTGCTCCAGTTCGCCTCCCCGAGCTTCGACGCCTCCGTGCTGGAACTGTGCGTCTCCCTGCTCAGCGGGGCCGCGCTGGTGACGGGCGAGGAGGGGCCGCTGGTCGGGGAACGGCTGGCGGAGGTGCTCACCGAACGGCGCGTCACCCACACCCTCATCCCGCCCGCCGCGCTGGCCACCGTCCCGCCGGAGACCGCCGCCGGCCTGCCCCACCTGCGCACCCTCATCGTGGGCGCCGAGGCCTGCCCGGCCGACCTGGTCGACACCTGGGCCCCCGGCCGCCGGATGATCAACTCCTACGGCCCCACCGAGGCCACCGTGGTCGCCACCTGGACCGGTCCGCTGACTCCCGGTGCCGGCGCCCCGCCCATCGGCCGCCCCTCCGGCGGCACCCGGGTGCACGTGCTCGACGCCGCCCTGCGCCCCGTACCACCCGGTGTGACCGGTGAGCTGTACGTCGCCGGGCCCGGACTCGCCCGCGGCTACCTGGGCCGGCCGGGACTGACCGCCCAGCGGTTCCTGCCCGACCCCTTCGGCGCGCCGGGGGAGCGGATGTACCGCACCGGGGACCTGGTCCGCTGGACCGCCGACGGCCGGCTCCGGTTCGCCGGGCGCGCCGACGACCAGGTCAAGCTGCGCGGCTTCCGTATCGAACCCGGCGAGATCGAGGGCGCGCTGCGCCGCAGCCCCCTGGTGCGGGACGCCGTGGTCGCCGTCCGTGCGGGGGAGACACCCGGCGCGCCGGACCGGCTCGTCGCCTACGTCGTACCGGCACCGCCGGCCGGCCCCGGTACCGTCACCGGCGAACCGTCCGGTGCCGGGCCCGCCGCCCCGGCGGTGGCCGGGACCGAGTCCCCCGGCGGCGCGGCTTGCGGCACCCCCCTGCCCATCGGCGAACTGCGGCTGCACCTGGCCGGAGAGCTGCCGCCGCACATGGTGCCGTCCGTCTTCGTCCCGCTCGACCGGCTGCCGCTCACCCCCAACGGCAAGACGGACCGCAGGGCGCTGCCGGCGCCCGGGCCCGCCCAGGCCGCGGACGGGCCGCGGACCGCGCCGCGCACCGACACCGAACGCCGGGTGGCCCGGATCTGGGCCGACGTGCTCGGCATCGAGGAGGTCGGTGCCGACGACAACTTCTTCGCGCTCGGCGGCGACTCCATCCTGAGCATGCAGGTCGTCTCACGACTGCGCCGCGACGGTCTGCACGTGGCCACCCGGGACCTGTTCACGCACCAGACCGTCGCCGAACTCGCCACCGTCGTCCGTACCGCGCCCCAGCGCGCCGCCGAGGGCCCGGTGACCGGCGAGGTGCCGCTCACACCGATCCAGGAGTGGTTCCTGACCACTCCCCGCGCGGCCCACCACCACTTCAACCAGTCGGCGCTGCTGGAGCTCGACGGCACCCCCGACCCGGGGGCGCTGCGCAGCGCGCTCGACGCCCTGCTGGAGCATCACGACGCCCTGCGCATGCGGTTCACCCGGCACGAGGACGGCTGGCGGCAGTTCAACCCGCCGCCGGCCGCCGGTCACGACATCCTCGCCCGGCACGACCTCACCGGGTTGTCCGCCGAGGACGCCGACGCGGCCATGGCGAAGGCCGCCGACGAACTGCACGCGAGCTTCGACCTGGGCCACGGCCCGCAGCTGCGGGCGGCGCTGTTCACCGGGGGCCCGGACCGGCCCGCGTTCCTCCTGCTCGTCGCCCACCACCTGGTGGTGGACGCGGTCTCCTGGCGCGTCCTGCGCGACGACCTGGAGACCGCCTACCGGCAGGCCGCCACGGGCGGCCCGGTCACCCTGGGGGAGCGCGGCACCAGCTTCCGCGAGTGGTCCCGGCGCCTCGCCGCCCACGTCGCCGAAGGCGGCCTCGACCACGAACTGCCCCACTGGGAGCAGGCCGTGGACATCGAACCTGACCCGGCGGCCCCGGCCCCGGGGCCCGAAGCCGGACCGGCCGCGACGGTCGGCGTGGAACTCGACGAGGACGACACGGCGGCCCTGCTCCGCGCCGCGCCCACCGCCTACCGCACCCGGGTCAACGACGTGCTGCTCGCCGCCCTCGCCCTGGCGCTGGCCCGCTGGACCGGACACGACCGGGTGCGGGTGGACCTGGAGGGACACGGCCGGGAGGACCTGCTCGACGGCGTCGACCTCTCCCGCACCGTCGGCTGGTTCACCACCGTCTACCCGGTCGCCCTCCAGGTGCCAGACCCCGGCGGGAGCGGACCGGACCGCGACTGGCGGTCCCTGGTGAAGTCGGTGCGCCGCCAGTTGCGCGCCGTACCCGGCAACGGCATCGGCTACGGCGCCCTGCGCACCTTCGGCACCCCGGAGGTCCGCGGACGCCTCGGCGCCCACGCCCACAGCCAGGTGGTCTTCAACTACCTCGGCCAGTGGGACGCCCGCCCCGAGACCGCGGACGGCGGCCTGGTCCGCGCCGAACACGGCTCCTTCGGCCAGGACCACGACCCCCGGGACCCCGGCTCGCACCCGGTGGAGGTGGTGGGCGCGGTGCAGCACGGCCGGCTCGCCTTCACCTGGCACCACCGGCCCGGCGTCCACGACACGGCGACCGTGCGCCGGGTGGCCGAGGAGTTCGCCGAGGCGCTGCGCCACCTCGCCCGGCACGCCCGGGGAGGCAGGTGACGACACTCCGGCCCCGCGCGGCACCGGCCAGGCGCACCGCCAGGCACGGCCCTCGCGCACCCCGCGCCCCGACCGCCCGCCACCGCCGCGACCCCGCGGCGGACCGGCCCACGGACCGACGGAACACCGACGCACGACCGACGAGAGAAGGCGACATGGACGAGAACACCCGCTACCAGGTGCTGCGCAACGACGAGGAGCAGTACTCCCTCTGGCCCGCCGACATCGAGGTGCCCGCGGGCTGGCACCCCGTCGGCAAGGAGGGCACCGAGGCCGAGTGCTCCGCCCACGTCGACGAGGTCTGGACCGACATGCGGCCCAAGAGCCTCCGCGAGCGCATGGAGAACGCCGGCAACTGACCGGTCCGCGCGCACCCGCCGGGCCGGACGCACCCGCGCCGGCCCGGCGCCCCCGCCCCCCACGCGTCGCCGTTCCGGCGCCCCACCGCCCTCGGCCCCACCGCACCGCAACTCACCCGAGGAGCCCGTCATGACCCCCGAGCTGCGCACCGAACGCCTGCACTTCGTCCCCTACCGACCCGAACACGAGGACCACTTCGTCGCCCTGCTGCGGAACGAGGAGGTGTGCCGCTGGATGGGGCAGGACCTCGTGCCCGAACCGCAGCTGCGTGAGCTGTTCCGCGCCATCCTCACCGACGTGTACCCCGAGCGCCGCTTCGACGTGTGGGGTCTGTGGCTGGACGGCGCCTACGTCGGACACGCCGAGGTGAAGCCGACCGGCAACGTCGACGGCCAGGAACTCGTCACCGCGCTCGCCCCCGGCCACTGGGGGCGCGGCCTGGGCGGCGAGGCGGTCCGCGGCCTGCTCCGGCACGCCGCCGACGACCTGGGCCTGACCGAGGCGTACGGCATGGTCGGCGCCGAGAACACCGCCAGCCTGGCCCTGTGCCGCCGCCTGGGCTTCCGGTACCTCAAGGACGTCGTCGGCGACGACGGCTCCGTGACGAAGATGCTGGTCGTCTCCACGAAGGATCCGGGGACGGAGGGGGAGACGGAGACCGGGGCGGCGGCCGCCGGGGACCGGGTGTGAGCCGGCCGCCGCTCGACGCGGAAGGCGAGGCGGCGGCCGCCGGGTCCGCGCCGGCACCGTGACGCGGCCGGGGCGTCGATCCGCTGTGGACCGGGCGGTGCCTGTCCGGACCGGACCGGACCGGACCGGCTCCGGCCGCGGCCACCGGGCCCTCCGGGGCCGGTGGCCGCGGCCGTGGTGACGGCCACGCCCGACTGAGTCCTGTGGAGCCCTTCCGCGCAACCCTTGTCCGCAGGGGCTGCGCGGTCGGCTCATACGCGCTGTAATGGCGAACGTGGCGA
The DNA here is from genome assembly GCF_053593175.1 of Streptomyces sp. NPDC002386. Lineage (NCBI taxonomy): Bacteria > Bacillati > Actinomycetota > Actinomycetes > Kitasatosporales > Streptomycetaceae > Streptomyces > Streptomyces sp. NPDC002386. Next base: position 38,667 of record NZ_JBSFBX010000016.1, on the reverse strand, counting down.
GTGAGGGTGCTGCGGTGCGCAGATCGAGGAGCGAGCGTGCCGGACTTGCCCTCGACACACTCGCGGCCGTGCCCGCTGCACCGGACCGGCTGCGGCGTGTCCTGGAACAGGCACTGGTGTTCGCCGGGGCCGCTTTCGCCGGCGTGTACACGCCGGGCAACGACCCCGCCACGCTCTGCCTGGCCGAGTCGGCCGGTCTGCCCCGCACGCTGTACGGACTGCGCGACGGCTATCCGGTCACGGGCGGCTCCCCGATGGCCGAGGCCCACCGCACCCGGCGGCCGGTGTGGCTCGGCCCCGCCGAGCTGGCCGGGTGCGCCGAGGCCCGCCGGGCGCCGTCCCCGGACTTCTCACTGGCCGCCCTGCCGCTCGGCCCGGCCGGCGGCTGTCTGCTCGCCGTCACCGAGCAGCCCGGCGGCTTCGGCACCGACGACCGCGACTGCCTGGGGCTGGTCGCCCGGGCCGTCGCCGTACCCGCGCCGGCCGGGGCCGCCACCGAGACGGGCGAGCTGCCCGCCGACGCGTTCAGCGTGGTCATGGACACCGGCCGAATCGAGGTCGGCGACGGGATCCTCGGGCTGTTCGGCATCGGCCGGCCGGACTTCGACGGCAGGGTGGAGACGCTGCTCGGCCTCACCGTCCCCGAGGACCTGCCCTCGCTGATGTCCGTCGTCGAGGCCGACCACATGTCGATCGGCGAGCGCGAACTGGAGTTCCGCATCCTGCAGCCCTCCGGCCCGCCCAAGTGGGTCCGGCTGCGCGGCCGGCTGGTACCCGGCGGCGAGGGCCGCTCCGCCCGGCTCGACGGCACCGTCGCGGACGCCTCCACCCTGCGCTCCGACGTCACGGACGTGGCCCGGGTCCAGCGGCTGGCCGCCGCCCTCGCCACCGCCGGCACCGTCAAGGACGTCGGGAAGGCGGTCGTCGCCGCCCTGCGCGTCCCGCTCGACGCCGACCGCGTCGCGCTGGCCGAACTGGAGAACGACCGCCTCGTCGTCACCGTCCTCGACCCGCCGGAACCCGAGGCCTGGCCCGAGCTGTGGCGCACCGAGTGGCGCACCGAATGGCCCGACGCGCCGGTGCGGGCGATGCCCACCCTCGCCTCCGCGCTGCGCGAGGGCCGCGCCCGCATCTGGCCCGCCGGCACCCCGCTGGAGCCCGCCCTCGCCGAGGTCGGCCCCGGCGGGCTCGCGGTGCTGCCGCTACCGGCCGGCGGCCGCATGGCCGGCGCCTGCCTGGTCGGCTGGGACGATCCGCACGAGTTCGCCCCCGACGAGCGGGCCCTGCTCACCGCCTGTGCCGGCCTCGCCGGACAGGCCCTGCTGCGCGCCCACGCCTTCGACGCCGAGCACGAACTCGTCGGCATGCTCCAGCGCACCCTGCTGCCCCGCCGGCTGCCCCGGCTGCCCGGCGCGGTCGCCGTCGCCCGCTACCTGCCGACCACCGCGGGCCTGGAGGTCGGCGGCGACTGGTACGACGTGATCCCGCTCGCCGACAACCACGTGGCCCTCGTCATCGGCGACGTCCAGGGGCACAACGCGGGCGCCGCCACCCTGATGGGCCAGATGCGCACCGCCCTGCGCGCCTACGCCGCCGAGGGCCACTCCCCGGACGTCGTCGTCGCGCACGCCAACCGGCTGCTGCTCGACATGGAGACCGACCTCTTCGCCACCTGCGCCTACGTCGACGTCGACATGGAGCAGGGCACCGCCCTGTGCGTGCGCGCAGGCCATCTCCAGCCCCTGCTGCGGCACCCCGACGGCAGCACCGAGATCGTGCAGGCGGAGGGCGGCCCGCCGCTCGGCGTGCTCGGCCAGACCGAGTTCCGCATGACCCCGCTCCGGCTCCAGCCCGGCACGGTCCTCGCGCTGACCACCGACGGCCTGGTGGAGTCCCCGGGCGCCGACATCGACGAGGGCATGGACCGGCTCGCCGCCGAACTGGCCGCCGCCGACCCCGGCCATCTCGGTCTGGTCGCCGACGCCCTGCTCACCGGCGCCCACCGCGGCGACGACGTCGCCCTGCTGCTGATGCGCTACGACGGCATGGACGTACGCCCGCTGCGCGAGAGCTGGACCGTGTGGCGGGTCCCCGAGGCCGTCCGGCACGCCCGCCGCTTCACCCGGCGCACCCTGCGCACCTGGGGCGTCTCCCCGGACACCCTCGACGCGGCCCTCCTGGTCGTCTCCGAACTGGTCACCAACGCCCTCGTGCACACCGGAGGGCCGGTCCGCCTCGACCTCAGCCTGGTCAACCAGCGGCTGCGGCTCGCCGTCGCCGACACCTCGCCACGCAGCCCCGTCCAGCCCACCAGCATCGGCTGGGAGGCCACTGGCGGCCGCGGCATCCTGCTGGTGGCGGCGGTGTCGGCGGCCTGGGGGACGGTGCCGGTCAGCGGCGGCAAGCAGGTGTGGGCGGACCTCGTCCCCCAGGAGTGACCGCCACTCGGGTACCGGTGCGGACCGCGCCCGGCAGGTCAACGGGCGCCGCGCGCCAACCCTGCCTAAGGTCGGTGGGGTGGCACACACCTTCGAGGAACTGGTGGCGAAGCAGCGCGCCGCCGACGCGGCGCAGCGCATGGTCGAGGAGCTCCGGGAGGCCTACGGGCCGCCTGCCGGGCAGCAGATCACGGGCGTCCAGTCCGGCACCTACGAGACGGCCCTGCGCGCCTGGCGGGACCTGGCCCGTGAGGTGCAGACCGCGGTGAGCGAGTACGCGAAGGAGACCGGCAGGCCACGGGCCGACATCGAGGCTGAGGTGGCGCGCGGGGCCGCACCCCAGGACTCGTGAGACACGGGCGCCGCGCGGCCGCCCGCGGCACCGAACGCCTCGCCGACGCCGCGAACGCCCGCCTGCCGGTGCCGGAGGGCGGGCCGCCGCTGCGCAAGGCGTTCCCCGGACACGGGTCCTTCCTGCCCGGCGAGCTCGCCCCGCGGCCGGGTCCGCCGCCCGTTGCGCCGATCGGCTGAAGGCTCTCCGGCCAGGCATCCGGTCCGAACTCCCGGGTACCCGCAGGCCATGAACACTGCCACGTACGAAGCAGCCTCGGGCACTCAGGTGTTCGGCTACGTCCTCGTCCTCGTGGTCGGCGTCGTCCTCGTCGCCGGGCTGCTGTGGGCGTTCCGGCTGGGTGTCAAGGTGCGCCGGCGCGAACCGGCTCCGCCCCTGCCCGAGGAGCAGCCCACGCTGCCGCCGTCCGGCCCGGTCCGTGAGACGAGCGAGATGCGCGAGCCGGTCGAGGTGCCCCGCGCCGAGGACGGCGGCGAACGGCTCACCCCCCATCAGCTCGGCAACGTCGGCTCCAAGCGGGCCGAGGACCAGCGGCGTCCGCGCTGGTCGCCAGGTTCCAGCGGCTCCTTCGGCGGCGGTGGCGGCGACCGGACCTGAGCCGTGCCCCGCACGGGTTTGCGCGTCGCGGACGCGGGGACCCGGGCGGACACACCGCAGACGCCGGGCCGGCCGGCTCACCGGCAGGCCCGGCGGCAGGGCAGCAGAGAGAAGTTGAGACACCGTGACCGCGCACATCAGTGACAGGCCCGCGCTTCCCCATGCCGAGACCGGCTGGTCCAAGGCCCGCCGCGGGCGGGGAAGCGGCCCGCGCACCTGCCTGCCGGCCGTCGTCGACCGCACCGGCCCGCGAGGGGACGGCGCGGAACGGGACGCCACCATAGTGCGCGGCGAGGACTGAGCGACCACGGGGCGCGGAGCGGCGGCGCGGCGGGATCCGGAGGACCGGCCCAATAAGGCGAACAAGGGTCCGGGCCGGGCGGTCCGCCGTTAGGGTATGGCCAATATGAACCTCCTCGTCACCGGCGCCGCCGGGTTCATCGGCTCCCATTACGTCCGCGGCCTCCTCGCCGACGACTCGCCCGACGCGCCGAGCGTCACCGTGCTGGACAAGCTGACCTACGCCGGCACCCGCACCAACCTCCCGAGCGGCCATCCCCGCCTCGACTTCGTGCACGGCGACATATGCGACGCCGCCCTCGTCGACAAGCTCATGGCCGACGCCGACCAGGTGGTGCACTTCGCCGCCGAGTCGCACGTCGACCGGTCGATCGACGGGGCCGGCGAGTTCGTCCGCACCAACGTGGTGGGCACCCAGACACTGCTGGACGCGGCGCTGCGGCACGGTGTCGGCACGTTCGTGCACGTCTCCACCGACGAGGTCTACGGTTCCATCGAGTCCGGTTCCTGGCCCGAGGAGCACCCCCTCGCGCCCAACTCCCCGTACTCCGCCTCCAAGGCCTCCTCCGACCTGCTGGCCCTCGCCCAGCACCGCACCCACGGACTCGACGTCCGGGTCACCCGCTGCTCCAACAACTACGGCCCGCGCCAGTTCCCGGAGAAGGTGATCCCCCTCTTCGTCACCAACCTCCTCGACGGCCTGACCGTCCCGCTCTACGGCGACGGGCGCAACGTCCGCGACTGGCTGCACGTCGAGGACCACTGCCACGGCATCGAGCTGGTCCGCACCAAGGGCCGTCCCGGCGAGGTCTACAACATCGGCGGCGGTACGGAGCTGAGCAACAGGGAACTGACCGGACTCCTCCTCGAGGCGTGCGGGGCGGACTGGGACCGGGTGGAGCGGGTTCCCGACCGCAAGGGCCACGACCTCAGGTACTCGGTCGACTGGAGCAAGGCGCGCGACGAACTCGGCTACCGCCCGCGCCACGACTTCACCACCGGTCTCGCCGGCACGGTCGCCTGGTACCGGGACAACCGCTCCTGGTGGGAGCCGCTCAAGCTGCGGAGCGGCCGATGAGGTGGCTGGTCACCGGCGCGGGCGGCATGCTCGGCCAGGACACGGTCCGGGAGCTGCGCGAACGCGGCGAGGACGTCACCGGACTCGGCCGTACGGCGCTCGACATCACCGAACCCGCCTCCGTGCGGCGGGCGCTGGACACCCACCGCCCCGACGTCGTCGTCAACTGCGCCGCCTACACGGCCGTGGACGACGCCGAGACCGACGAGGCGGGCGCGCTGCGCGTCAACGGCGAGGGCCCGCGGCTGCTCGCCCGCGCCTGCGCCGCCCACGGCGCCCGGCTGGTCCACGTCTCCACCGACTACGTCTTCTCCGGCGAGGCCCGCGACACCCCCTACCCCGAGGACCACGCCCCGGCGCCCCGCACCGCCTACGGCCGCACCAAACTCGCCGGGGAGCGAGCGGTGCTCGCCGAACACCCGGGCGGCGCGGTCGTGTTGCGGACGGCCTGGCTGTACGGCGCCCACGGCCGCAACTTCGTGCGCACCATGCTCGAACTGGAGACCCGCCGCGACACCCTGGACGTCGTGGACGACCAGCGCGGTCAGCCGACCTGGAGCGCCGACGTGGCCGCCCGTGTCGCGGACCTCGGCGCCACGGACGTCCGCGGCGTGCTGCACGCCACCAACTCCGGTGCGGCCACCTGGTTCGAGCTGGCCCGCGAGGTGTTCCGGCTGGCCGGCGCCGACCCGGACCGGGTGCGCCCCACCGACAGCCGCTCCTTCACCCGGCCCGCGCCCCGGCCCGCCTACAGCGTCCTCGGGCACACGCGGTGGCGGGGGACCGGCCTGGAACCGCCGAGGGACTGGCGGTCCGCCCTGTACGAAGCCCTGCCTCACATCCGCAAGGAGATGTCCCAGTGAAACGGCACGAGTTCCTGCGGGAGCTCCACAAAGTCACCGCGAACCGCAACTACCTGGAGATCGGCGTCAACGACGGCCGCAGCCTGACGCTGTCCCGGGTGCCCAGCGTCGCCGTCGACCCCGCGTTCAAGGTGGTCACGGAGATCCGCTGCGACGTGCATCTCGCCAAGGCGACCAGCGACGACTTCTTCGCCCGCGACAACCCCCTGGCGCACCTCAGGGGCGGCCGCCACCCGCTGCGCAACCTCGCCCGCAACCGCAGTCCGTTCGGCTACTGGCGGCGCACCACGCTGGACCTGTCGTTCATCGACGGGATGCACCTGTTCGAGTACGCGCTGCGGGACTTCATCAACATCGAGAAGCACGCGGACTGGGCGAGTGTCATCGTCTTCGACGACATGCTGCCGCGCAACGTCGACGAGGCCGCCCGCGACCGGCACACCGACGCCTGGACCGGTGACGTCTACAAGCTCGTCGAGATCCTGAACCGTCACCGCCCCGACCTGGTCACGGTGCTGGTCGACACCGCGCCCACCGGCCAGCTGGTGGTCTTCGGCGCCGACCCGTCGAACACCGTGCTCACGGACCGGTACGACGAGATCATCGCGGAGTTCGAGGTCCCCGACCCGCAGAAGGTCCCGGAGTCGGTCCTGGAGCGCACCACGGCCGTCAAGCCCGAGGACTTCCTCGGCGCCGGCTTCTGGAAGCCGCTGGCCGCGGCGCGCAACCGGGGCACCAAGCGGGCCCGCGGCTGGGAACCGCTGCGGCGCGCGCTGGAGCCCTACTCCGTCACCCGCTGAACCGGTCGCGCAGTCGCGCGTAGTGGGCGGAGCAGTCCGCGTAGGAGGGCAGCAGCCCGGACCGCTCCGCCTCGGCCAGCGTGGGCGCCTCGGCGTCCTTGGGTGACAGCACCGGCTCGATGCCCTCGGGCCAGGCGATGCCCAGGCCGGGATCGAGCGGGTGCACGCCGTGCTCCCGCCCCGGCGCGTACCCGGCCGAGCACAGGTACACCACGGTGGCGTCGTCGGTCAGCGCCATGAAGGCGTGCCCGAGGCCCTCGGCGAGGAACACCGCGTGCCGGGTGTCGTCGTCCAGGCGTACCGCCTCCCACCGTCCGAAGGTGGGGGAGCCGACCCGGATGTCCACCACCACGTCCAGCACGGCTCCGCGCACACAGGTCACGTACTTGGCCTGCCCGGGCGGTACGTCCGCGAAGTGGACGCCGCGCAGTACACCCCGCCGCGACACCGAGCAGTTGGCCTGCGCGAGGTCGAGGTCGTAGCCGGTGGCCTCGCGGAACTCCGCGCCCCGGTACCACTCGTGGAAGCTGCCCCGGTCGTCCGGGAACACCTTGGGCTCCAGCACCCACGCGTCCGCTATCTCCAACTGCCGCACCTGATCAGGCCTTTCGTGTGGTCGTCGGTCCCAGCATCCGGCCCAGCACGCGCCGGGCCCTCCCCAGCAGCCGCCGCAGCGATCCGCGCGGTGCCACCCGGACCACCCGCACGTCGTCGCGGCCCGCCCTCAGCAGCAGCGGCAGCGTCAGCGCGCGGCCGCCCGGCAGGCCCAGCGCCGTGCGCCACCCCCCGTTCCGTAGCTCGCGTACCGGGATCCGGGCCGCCAGCAGGCCGTGGGCGCCGTCGGCGGGGGTCAGCACGGCCTCCGCGTCGAGGGCGCGGCCGGACGCGGTGCCGGTCAGCCGGAGGGTGATCGCGGTGCTGTCGGGGACGTACAGCGGCAGCACGAGGGAGAGCACCTCGCTGTCGGACAGCGCCGCGTCGGCCGCGGTGAGCCGGTGCAGGCCGAGGGACTTCACCGCCCGGTCCACGTCCAGGGAGAGGTTGGCGTACCCCTTCGTCCAGTACGGCAGCACCACCCGGCCGCCGACCAGCCCGGCGGGCGGCAGCGCGCCGCCCTGCGCGGGCGCGGGCCCCAGCCGGCACTCCTTGGTCCAGCCGCCCAGCGTGAGGCGGACATGGGCGTCCCACAGCCCACCGGTCAGCGGCCCGCCGCCCGCCGCCGTGGCCGGGTCGACGGTGGCCGTGCCGCGCAGCACCAGCCGGGTCCGGCCGTCGGCGGCCGGGACGCGTTCCCGCTCGGTCACCACCGGCTGGAAGTAGGAGGCGCCGGTCTCCCGGTCGCGCAGGATCAGGTCGGCGGTGGCCTTCCCGAAACCGTCGGCGGCGGCCGTGGTCAGCCGGGACACGGCCGCGGAGAGGTCGGCCGGCGCGTCGTCCGCGGGAGCCCGGGGCCCGTCGGGGCGGACCGCCAGCGGGCCGTCGGCGTCGGCGTACTCGGCGGTGAAGCGCACGCGCAGACTTCCGTCGTGCCACTCGACGCCGGCCGGGGTGGCCAGGGGCCGGACGCCGGACTCCCACTCGGCGTAGGCGACCAGGTCGTCGTAGCGGTCGTCCCGGATCAGCGCGGCGACGATCCGCTGGCCCGGCCGCATGCCGGGGGCGACACCGGGACCGAAGCGCTCCTTGACCACCGCGTGCGTCTCCCGGAACACCTCGCGCCGGTAGTCGTCAGGCATCGCCAGCAGCCGGCGCCCGCTCATCCGGTCGACGATCTCCACCCGCAGCCAGCGGCGCAGCAGCCGGTCGCGCAGCGCACCGGGCTCGGTGTACCGCTCGACGACGTCCAGGGCCTCACGGAGGTTCTGGAAGTAGCCGACCGGGTCGAAGCTCTGGAAGCCGGCGTTGGCGGCGTCGTCGCGTTTGACGTGGTAGTAGCAGACGTAGTCGCTGAGCACGGAGACGTTGTCCGCGCGCAGATAGGCCTCGGTCACGAAGACGTGGTCCTCGAGGCGCCGCCGGCCCTCCGGGAAGCGCAGTCCGGTGCGGTCCAGGAAGGAGCGCCGGAGCATCTTGTGCGGGGTGAGGCTGTCGATCAGGGGGGCGTTGGCCACCGTGGCGTGGGGGTGGTTGCGGCGGAACAGCTCCACCGGCACCGGGCGGCCCCTGCCGGCCATCTTGCCGACGACCACGTCGGCCTTGTTGGCCACCCCGTACTCGTACATCCGCTCCAGGGCCTCGTCGCCGAGGTGGTCGTCGTTGTCGACGAACATCACGAACTCGCCCCGGGCGGCGTCGATCCCGACGTTGCGGGGCTTGCCGGACCAGCCGGAGTTCTCCTGGTGGACGACGCTGAAATGCGGGTGCTCGGCGGCGAGCGCGTCCAGTCTGGCCGGGGTGGCGTCGGTGGAGCCGTCGTCGACGAAGACGACCTCGAACTCGTCGGGGGGCAGCGACTGGCGCAGCAGCGAGGCCACGCAGTCCTCGATGTACGGCCCGGGGTTGTAGACGGGTACGACGACGCTGACCTTGACCGGCATCCGGTATCCAAGCCCCCTTGGTTCGCTTTCCGTTGCCTGAATGGCACGGCGCGTGGCCGAATGTTAACCCGCTGCCTTGTACGGGCGAAGTCAAGCCCGTACAAGGCACCGTGTCGGGTGATCAGGCGTGGGTCTTGGCCAGCAGCTCCAGGATCTCGGCCGTCGTGCCGCTCTCGCCGAGCCGGGGGAAGATCCGCTCGACGCTGCCCGCGTGGGCCGCGGGGTCGCCGTCGGTCATGGCGTCCGTGGCGAGTGTGACGTGGTAGCCGTGGGCGTAGGCGTCGCGCGCGGTGGACTCCACGCCGATGCTGGTGGCGATGCCGGCCAGCACGATCTGCGTGACGCCGCGGCGGCGGAGCTGCGTGTCGAGGTCGGTGCCGTGGAAGGCGCTCCAGTTGTGCTTGGTGACGCGGATGTCACCGGGGTGGCCGGCCAGTTCGTCGACGACGACGTCCCAGTCCTCCGGGAAGGCGAGGCCGCGGGCCTGCCGCTCGGTCCGGCCGGGGACGGCGTCCGCCCCGTCGGGCGCGAAGGACACCCGGACCAGGACCACGGGCAGGCCGCGGTCACGGAAGGCGCCGGCGAGTTCGGCGCTGCGGGAGACGACGTCGGCGGTGGCGTGCGGCTGGGTGGGCATGGCCACGATGCCGTTCTGCAGGTCGATCGCGACGAAGGCGGTGCGGGGGTCGAGGGTGGTGACGGACATGCGTCGATCAGGCCTTTCGAGGGGTGAGCCGGCCGAGGGAACGGTCGGGGACGGTCGTCGCCAGCAGCAGGGCCGAGCCGGCGAGCATGAACAGGGCCAGGCCGTGCAGCCCGGCGGTGTCGGCGCGGTGCGGGTAGAACGCCGCGGTGGCGGCGGACGCGCCCAGCGCCCCGAGGTACATGAAGGTCCGCAGCAGCCCGGCGGCCGAAGCGATCCGCTCGGGATCGGCCTGCCGGTACAGGGCGTTCTGCGCGGCGAGGCCGACGAGGCCCTGCGGGACGCCGAGGAGGGCGCCGACGCCGAGCAGCAGCCACGCCGGACTGCCGGCGCCGACCAGCAGCAGGGCGGCGGAGCCCGCGATCTGCAGCGCGGAGCCGGTGAGCAGCTTGGCGCGCACCGCCTCGCGCCGCCCCGTGAGGGCGGAGACGGTGAGCGCCGTGGCGGACAGCGGCAGCAGCACCAGGCCGGCCGTGGCGGCGCTCAGCCCGCGGCCCTGCTCCAGCCACTGCGTGTAGCCGTACATGAAGGCGTAGGAGGTGGTGTAGGCGAGGAGCTGGCGCAGATAGGTGGCGAGCAGCGGGCCGTTGCCGCCGAGGACCCTGAGGTCGATGAACGGGTCCGGGGTGCGCAGCTCGCGCAGCGCGAACGCGGCGGCGGCGGCCGCGGCGAGGAGCGGCAGGTACCAGCGGTCGAGGCGCGGGCCCATCAGGAACAGCATCAGCGTGACCAGCACGGCCGCGAACAGCGCCATGCCGGGCAGGTCGGCGCCGCGGCGCCCGCCGTGTGACGGCCGGGTGCGCGGCAGCCGCAGCGCGCCGAGGACCAGACAGGCCGCGGACAGCGGCACGTTGACGGTGAACACGGCACGCCAGCCGCCCAGCCCGATCAGCAGCCCGCCGAGCGCCGGCCCCACCACGGCCACCGTCTGGGCGGCGACGGCCAGGGCCGCCAGCACACCCGCGGGGCTGTCCCGCCCGGTGCGTTCGGCCTCGGAGCGGGTCAGCCGCATGGCCGCCGGATACGCGGCCGACGTACCGAATCCCAGCAGCACACGGGCCGCGATCAGGGCGCCGAGCGAGGGCGCGAACGCGCCCAGCAGACCGGCGACGCCGACCAGGGCGGTGCCGGTCAGATAGAGGCGGCGCGGCCCGTACGTGTCCACCAGCCGCCCGATCACGGGCTGGCCCACGGCCGTGGCCAGGTAGAGCGCCGAGACCAGCCACACCGTCTCGGCGGGCGGTGCGCCGAACGCGATTCCGATCGGCACCAGGGCCACGGCGATCATCGAGGAGTTGACCGGGTTCAGCACCGAGCCGAGGACCATCGGCGCGATCAGCCGGCGGTCGAATCCGGTGGGGGAGGGGCGGCTGGTCCGGCCGGCGCGGAGGACGGGCCTCGGTATCACGGCCGCGAGAGCCGTTCCAGCAGCTCCAGCGCCGTCAGGACCGTCTGCCGCTCCTCCTCGGTGTAGCGGTCCTCGAAGGCGCGGGCCAGCCACTCCTCGCGGAGCTGCTTGTTGCCCTCGACCCGGGACCGGCCGGCCTCGGTGAGGGTGACCAGCTGCCGGCGGCCGTCGTCCGGGTCGGGGGCGCGCCGGATCAGGCCGTGCTGCTCCAGGGCGGTCAGCGTGGTCGCCATCGACTGCGGCCGTACGCCCTCCGCGCCGGCCAGCGCACTGGCCGTGGCCGCGCCGTGCTTGCCGACCAGGGACAGCGCCGACTCCTGCGACGGGGTGAGGTCGGCGTCCTGCGCGACCTCACGGATCCGGCGCCGCAGCCGGCTGAAGACGACGCGCAGGTCACGCGCGGTGCGGACGGCGGACTCGGAGATGACGGGCATGCCGTCACCCTAGGACCGTCAGGAGAAACTGTCCAGTCACGACTGTTCAGTTTTGCCTGTCGAACAGTCGGCTCCCCGGCGGGTCCCGGCCGTCGCCGCACTCGCCGCGAGCGCCGCCGCACCGGGCGCCGTACGCGACGTCCGGCACCTCACCTCCCCGACCTCCTAATGTGGCCTCGTGCGACTGCTCCTGATGTCCGACACCCACCTGCCCAGGCGCGCCAAGCGGCTCCCGGACCGGCTGATCGCCGAACTCCCGCACGCGGACGTGGTCTTCCATGCCGGGGACTGGGTCGACACGGCCACCCTCGACCTGCTGGAGGACCGCAGCCGCCGGCTGGTCGCGGTGTACGGCAACAACGACGGCCCCGAGCTGCGGGCCCGGCTTCCCGAGGTGGCCTATGCCGACCTGGGCGGCCTGCGCTTCGGCGTGGTCCACGAGACCGGGCCCGCGCGAGGCCGCGAGGCCCGGTGCGCCGCCCGCTTCCCGGAGCTGGACGTGCTGGTCTTCGGCCACAGCCACATCCCCTGGGACACCGTCGCCCCGGGCGGCCTGCGACTGCTCAACCCCGGCTCCCCGACCGACCGCCGCCGCCAGCCGCACCACACCTACCTCACCGCGACCGTCGCCGACGGAGCCCTCACCGACGTGACCCTCCACCGCGTCACCTAGGGGGCGTCTCCCCGATCTTCGCGGTTCCGCGGCCTCGGCGGGGCCCCCGCGCGGCGGGCGGTGCGGCAGGGCGGGCGGCCGTCGACCGGTTCGGCGTGTCTCCGCGAGGTGCCCGTGGGCCGTGTACGAATGCGGGCCGGCCGCCCCGGTGGGCCCCGTGGCGGACTAGGTCGTGTCCGCAAAGTCACGCCTGCGTCGCGGCGCCCGGCACGCACTCTCGCCGCACCGGCCGAAAGCCCGAGTACACCCGGTACGAGGTCATCCGGCCGGCACGCCGAGAGCACGCACCGGACGCCGCAACGCCCGCCCTGCGGGCGAACGACGCGACTTCGCGGACACGACCTAGTGCCTGCGGCGTGGCCGGCGGGTGCCGCGGCCGTGCCGGGAGCGGGCGCGGCGGAGCCGGGCGGCGGCCAGCACCAGCAGGGCCACCGCCGCGGCGGCCGCGAGGCCACGCTTGGCCACCGGAAGTCCCGCCGTGCGCAGCAGGTCCAGGGGCTCCGGCTCCTCCCGTCCGGAGTCCGGTACGGCCTCCCGCGCGGCGGGCCCGGGCTCGGGGCCCCTCAGCCGGTCCGCCAGGCACGCCGCGAACTGCCCGACCAGACGGTCGCCCACCTCTCCCAGCACCCCGCGCCCGAACTGGGCCGGACGCCCGGTCACCTTCAGATCGGTGTCCACGGCCACGGCCGTGCCGCCGTCGCGCTCGGTCAGCACGGCGGTGACCGTCGCCCTGGCCGTGCCCTGTCCCCGGGTCTCCCGGCCGCTCGCCGCGAGCACCATCCGGTGGGCCGCCGCGTCCTGCTCCTCGAAGACCGCGGTGCCCCGGTAGGTCACGGTGACCGGGCCGACCTTGACCTTCACCGAGCCGGTCACCGTCCTGCCGTCGTACTCCTCCACCGTCGCGCCCGGCAGGCACGGCGCGACGCTCTCGATGTCGAGGAGTGCCTGCCAGGCCTCGTCGACGGGTACGGGGACGGTGAACTCGTGGTGCAGTTGCATCAGTTGCTCCTCGCACTCAGGGGGCGGCGGCCGGATGGATGGCCCCGGCGGTCGTGGTCAGCGGTGCGCAGCTGCCGCCCCAGCGCAGGGCGACGATCTCGGCGGCGACGGACACCGCCACCTCCTCCGGCGTACGGGCCCCGAGATCGAGCCCGAGCGGAGAGCGCAGCCGGGCCAGTTCGGCCTCGGTGACACCGGCCTCGACGAGCCGTTCGCGCCGCTCGTCGTGGGTACGGCGGCTGCCCATCGCCCCGATGTACGCGGCCGGCCGGCGCAGCGCCTCCTCCAGCAGCGGCACATCGAACTTCGGGTCGTGAGTGAGCACGCAGATCACCGTGCGCCCGTCGGTACCGGTGGCGGCGAGATAGCGGTGCGGCCAGTCGACGACGACCTCGACGGCCTCCGGGAAGCGTTTCGGCGTGGCGAAGACCGGGCGGGCGTCGCAGACGGTGACCCGGTAGCCGAGGAAGGCGCCGATACGGGCCACGGCGGCCGCGTAGTCGATCGCCCCGAAGACCAGCATCCGCGGCGGCGGCGCGAAGGACTGCAGGAACACCGTGACGGAGTCCTCGCGGCGTTCCCCGTTCGGCCCGTAGTGCCTCAGCCCCGAGGCGCCGAGGGCGAGTTCACCGCGCGCGTCGGCGGTGACCGCCACGTCGAGCCCGGACGCGCCCAGGGTGCCCTCGACCCCGTCCGGCCAGACCGCGCGGGCGGCCCCGCGCGGTGCGGGCCCGTCGACCACCATGGCCACCGTCACCGGCTCGCCCGCGGCCACGGACGCCGCGACCCGGCCGAACGCCGGGTCCGAGCCGGATGTCACCGGCCGCACCAGCAGGGTGATCTCACCGCCGCAGGTGAGCCCGACCGCGAACGCGTCGTCGTCGCTGTAGCCGAAGGTCACGAGCCGCGGTTCGCCGCTCGCCACGACCTCCTGGGCGAGTTCGAAGACCGCTCCTTCCACACAGCCCCCGGACACGCTGCCCACGACCTCGTCGTCCGGCCCCACGGCCATCGCGGCACCGGGGCCGCGCGGCGCGCTGCGGCTGACCGCGACGACCGTGGCGAGCCCGAACGGCACCCCCGCCCGGTACCAGCGCTCCAGCGCCGGGAGGATCTCACGCACCTTGCGCTCCCTTCACCGGGACCCGGCCGTCCGCGACCCCGCGCACCACCGCGGCCAGCCGTTCCAGCGCCGCGAGACTGTGCCCCTCGACAAAGGCGTCCACGCTCGGCAGGGCGGCCGCCATTCCGGCCGCCAGCGGCGCGTAACCGGGCCGGGCCTTGCGCGGGTTGGCCCAGATCACCTGATGGGCCAGGGAGTGCAGCCGGCGCATCTGCGCGCCGAGCAGCTCCGGGTCGCCGCGCTCCCACCCGTCCGAGAGCAGCACCACCACCGCGCCGCGCGCCATGCCCCGCTGCCCCCACCGGTTCAGGAACTCGCGCAGCAGCTCGCCCAGCCGGGTGCCGCCGCGCCAGTCCGGTACCGCCGCCGCGAGGGCGGCCATCGCGAGGTCCGGGTCGCGGTGCGAGAGTTCCCTGGTCGCCCGGGTCAGCCGGGTGCCGATCGTGAAGACCTCGGTGCGTCCCCCGCGCACCGCGGCGTGCGCGAACCGCAGCAGCGCGTCGGCGTACGGCGCCATCGAGCCGCTCACGTCCACGAGCAGCACGACGCGGCGGGGCTGCTCCACGCGTGCGTGCCGCCGCAGGCGGGCCGGTTCGCCGCCGCGCCGCAGCAACTCCCTCACGGTGCGGCGCGGGTCGACCTGCCCGCGCCGGGCGGGCCGTCGCCGGGCCGAGCGTCTGCTCTGCCCGTGCAGCGCGAACGCGCTCAGCAGACGGCGCAGTTGAGCCCGCTCGGCGGGGTCCAGGTCGGCGACGTCACGGTGCCGCAGCACCTCGGCGGAGCTGGCCAGCGTGGCCGTCGGCGGTCCGGGCGGCTCGTCCTCGTTCGGCGCGCCGGACACGGCGGACGCCGGACGGGCGACCAGGCGCGGCCGGGGCGGGGGAGCGGAGCGCACCGTGCGCGGAGCCGGTTCGCCGGGCGACCCGAAGTACGCCGCGAACACCCGCTCGAATCGCGCCAGATCGTCGTGACCCCCGCACAGCGTCGCCCGTCCCGCCCAGTACACGTCCGCCCGCGCGCCCGGCCGCAGCACGGTCACGGCACGCAGGAACGAGTGCACCCGCTCACTGCCGGCCTCGAGCCCCGCGGCCCGCAACGCCCGCACGAACCCGAGCAGCACGGCATCCGCCCCGAGCGCCCCGTCACCCGCCCCGAACACGCGGCCCGGCCCGCCCCCGGGGCCGGCCCCGGGTGGGCGGGCGGGTCGGCGGTCCGCCGCAGGCATCGGGTTCACGTTCCTCGTGCCGCCAGGACCGCGGTCAGGTCCAGGCCCCGGGCGCGGTCCGCGTCCTCGCGGTACTTCAGGGCCGAGCCCAGCGTCGCCACGGCCAGTTCGGCGTCCACCTCCGTCGCCCCGAGCGCGTCCAGCGCCTCGGCCCAGTCGATGGTCTCGGCCACCCCCGGCGGCTTGAGCAGGTCCGCGCCGCGCAGGGTCTGGACGAGCGCCGTGACCTGCTCGGCCAGCCGGGCCGAGACGCCCGGCAGCCGGCGCCGCACGATGGCCAGCTCGCGGGCGAAGGAGGGGTGGTCGAACCAGTGGTACAGGCACCGCCGCTTGAGCGCGTCGTGCACCTCCCGGGTCCGGTTCGAGGTCAGCACCACCACCGGCGGCGTCGCGGCCCGCAGTGTGCCCAGTTCGGGGATGGTCACGGAGTACTCCGACAGCAGCTCCAGCAGGAACGCCTCGAACTCGTCGTCGGCCCGGTCGATCTCGTCGACGAGCAGGACCGACGGCTGGGTCTGCAGCGCCCGCAGCAGCGGCCGGGCGATCAGGAAGCGCCGGTCGTACAGCTCGCTCTCCAGTCGGTCCGCGTCCTGGATGCCGGCCGCCTCCGCGGCCCGCAGGTGCAGCAGCTGGCGCGGGAAGTCCCAGTCGTACAGGGCCTGGGCGGCGTCGATGCCCTCGTGGCACTGCAGCCGGATCAGCGGCGCGCCGAGCGCCTCGGCGAGAGCGGAGGCGAGCGCGGTCTTGCCCACGCCCGCGTCGCCCTCGCAGAACAGCGGCCGGTGCAGTCGAAGCGCCAGGAAGCAGGTGACGGCCAGCCCCTCGTCGACGAGGTACCCCGTCTCCTCCAGCCGGGCCCGCACCTGCTCGGGGTCGTCCATCCGGGTGATCGGCGCTCACCCCATTCCGGTGGCGGTCAGCACCGCCCGCCTGGTCAGCACCCGCGCCAGGTGCCGCCGGTACTCGGGCGTGGCGGCCAGGTCCTGCGACGGCTCGGTGCCCTCGGCCGCCGCCTCGGCGGCCCGGGCCACGGCCTCGGGCCCGTCGGCGCCGGACAGCGCCTCCTCGGCCGCCGTGGCGCGCAGCGGGGTGGCGCCCATGTTGGTCAGTCCGACGCGGGCCTCGGCGATGTGCCCGTCGTCGCGGCGTACGAGCGCCGCGACGCCGACGATGGCCCAGGACTGGGCGACGGGGTGGAACTTCTCGTAGTGGAAGCTCCAGCCGTCCGTCTTCGGGATCCGCACCTCCACGAGGAGTTCGTCCGGCGCCAGCGCCGACTGGAGGTAGTCGACGAAGAACTCCCGGGCCGGGATCGTGCGCCGCCCGCCCGGGCCGACGACGACCAGCTCGGCGTCCAGGGCGAGGGCCACGGCGGGCAGGTCACCGGCCGGGTCGGCGTGCGCGAGCGACCCGCCGAGGGTGCCCCGGTGCCGTACGGCGGGGTCGGCGACGGTGGCCGTGGCCTCGGCGAGCAGTCCGGCGTGCCGGCGCACCAGCGGGTCGTGGACCACCTCGTGGTGCGTGGTCATCGCCCCGATGGCCAGCGCCTCGCCGTCCTCGCGGACGCCGCGCAGGTCCGGGATCCGGCCGACGTCCACCACGAGCTCCGGGAAGGCCAGCCGCAGCCGCAGCAGTGGCAGCAGGCTCTGCCCGCCCGCCAGCACCTTCGCGTCCTCGCCGGCGTCGGCGAGCACGCGCACCGCCTCGTCGACACTCGTCGGACGGGTGTACTCGAACGCGGGGGGAATCATGCCGAACCCTCCTCACCGGACGGACCGTACTGTCCGACGTCGCCCGCCTGGGCGGCCTGCCCGGACTGACCGGACTGCGCGGGCCCCGTCCCGCCGGCCTCCTCGGTGACGTCGGCGGCACCGGACCGGGCGGCCCGGATCGCCTGCCACACGCGGTGCGGCGAGCACGGCATCCGCACGTCACGCACGCCCAGCGGCCGCAGCGCGTCGACCACGGCGTTCACCACGGCCGGTGTCGAGGCGATCGTGCCCGCCTCGCCGACTCCCTTGACCCCCATGGAGTTCGAGACCGCCGGCGTCTCCGTCCGGTCGGTCACGAAGTCCGGCAGGTCCGCCGCCGACGGCACGAGGTAGTCGGCCATGGTGCCGGAGACCAGGTTGCCGTCGTCGTCGTACACGGCCTCCTCGAACAGCGCCTGGGCGATGCCCTGGGCGAGACCGCCGTGCACCTGGCCCTCCACGATCATCGGGTTGACCACCCGGCCGACGTCGTCGACGCAGACGTAGGAGCGGATCCGGGTCCCGCCGGTCTCCGTGTCCACCTCGACCGCGCACAGGTGGGTGCCGTGCGGGTAGGAGAAGTTCTCCGGGTCGACCAGGGTCTCGGCGTTGATGGACGGCTCCACGCCGTCGGGCAGGTCGTGCGAGGTGAAGGCCTCGAAGGCGATCTCCTGGATGGTCTTGCGGGCCTCCGGGGACCCCTTGACGGAGAACGCGCCGTCCTTGAAGTCGAGGTCCTGCTCGCTCGCCTCCAGCAGGTGCGCGGCGATCTTGCGGGCCTTCTCCACCACCTTCACCGCGGCCCGGTGCACGGCCTCGCCGCCCACCGACAGCGAGCGCGAACCGTAGGTGTCCATGCCCTGGGGGGCCGCCCTGGTGTCGCCGTGCACCACCTCGACGTCCTCGAAGGGCACGCCCAGGACGTCGGCCGCGATCTGGCTCCAGCAGGTCACATGGCCCTGCCCGTGCGGACTGGTGCCGGTGACCACCTCGACCTTGCCGGTGGGCAGCATGCGGATGCTCGCCGCCTCCCAGCCGCCGGCCGAGTACCGCAGGTCGCGCAGGACCCGGCTCGGCGCGAGCCCGCACATCTCCGTGAACGTGGACACGCCGATGCCGAGCCGTACGGTGTCGCCGCGCTCCTCGCGCTTGCGCTGCTCGGCGCGCAGGTCGTCGTAGCCGAACAGGGCGAGGGCCTTGTCGGTCGCCGCCTCGTAGTCGCCGCTGTCGTAGGTCAGCCCGGCGATGGTGGTGTACGGGAACTCCTCGTGCCGGATCCAGTTGCGGCGCCGGACCTCCACCGGGTCGAGGCCGAGTTCGTGGGCCAGTTCGTCCATGGTCCGCTCGATGGCGAACGTGGCCTCGGGGCGGCCGGCGCCGCGGTAGGCGTCGGTCGGGGTGCGCGTGGTGAACACGCCGGTGCAGTTGAACTCGTAGGAGTCCATCTTGTAGATCGCCGGATACATGAACGCGCCGAGGATCGGGATGCCCGGGGTGACGAGCATCAGATAGGCGCCCATGTCGGCCAGCAGGTCTACCTTCAGGCCCAGCAACCTGCCCTCGGCGGTGGCCGCGATCTCCACGTCCTGGATCATGCCGCGGCCGTGGTGCGTGGCGAGGTAGCCCTCCGAGCGGGACTCCGTCCACTTGACCGGGCGGCCGAGCCGGCGCGCGACGGTGAGCGCGAGTGCCTCCTCGCCGTAGACCTGGAGCTTGGAGCCGAAGCCGCCGCCCACGTCCGGGGCGATCACCCGCAGCTTGTGCTCGGGGATCCCGGTGACGACGGCCAGCATGACCCGCAGGATGTGGGGGATCTGCGTCGCGGAGTACACCGTGTACTCACCCGAGGAGGCCAGCGGGGTGACGACGACCGCGCGCGGCTCCATGGCGTTGGGGATCAGCCGCTGCTGGTGGTAGCGGCGCTTCAGGGTCACCTCGGCGCGTTCCCGCACCGCCTCGAAGCTCTCGCCGGTGGCGAGCGGCCAGGTGTAGCAGCGGTTGGTGCCCTTGTCGGCGTGGACCAGCGGGGAGTCCTCCGCGAGCGCGGCCTCCAGGTCGAGGACCGGCGGCAGCGGCTCGTACTCGACCTCGATCGCCTCCAGCGCGTCGGCCGCGGCGTACCGGTCGCGGGCCACCACGACCGCCACCGGGTCACCGGCGTAGCGCACCTCGTCCACGGCGATCGGCGGGTGGTCGGGCAGCACGATGTCCTCGGTCACCGGCCAGGCGCAGGGCAGTGAGCCGAGTCCCTCGGCGAGGTCCGCGCCGCTGAACGCCGCCACGACACCGGGTCGTTCCAGGGCGGGCGCGACGTCGACCGACGTGATCCGGGCGTGGGCCATCGGGCTGCGCAGGACGGCCAGGTGCAGCAGCCCGGTGACCTGGATGTTGTCCGTCCAGTTGGTCTGGCCGGTGATCAGCCGGGCGTCCTCCTTGCGCAGCCGGGAGCGGCCGATCTCGCGTTCGACGGCCTGGTCGGTCATGCCGTGGCCTCCTCGGTGACCTCTTGCCCGGAGGCGGCCAGGACCGCGCGGACGATGTTCTGGTAACCGGTGCACCGGCAGAGGTTGCCCTCCAGGGCCTGCCGGACCTCGCCGGCCGTGGGCCGCGGGTTCTCGCGCAGCAGATCGCGCGACGCCATGATCATGCCGGGTGTGCAGTAGCCGCACTGCAGCCCGTGCCGCTCGTGGAAGGCGCGCTGCAGCGGCGTCCACTCGCCGTCCCGCGCCAGCCCCTGGACGGTGGTCACCGTGCCGCCGTCCGCCTGCACGGCCAGCACCGAGCAGCTCTTGACGGTGGTGCCGTCCAGGTCGACCGTGCACGCTCCGCAGTTGGAGGTGTCGCAGCCGATCGTGGTGCCGGTCAGGCCGAGGCGGTCACGCAGATAGTGGGCCAGGAGCAGACGGGGTTCCACGTCGTCCTCGTAGGCCGTGCCGTCCACGTTCACCTTGATGTGGGTCATGCGCCCTCCAGGCCGTGCGGGCAGGAGTGGATGAATACGTCAGACTGGCGTGATGTAGGTCACTCTAAGGCGGCGCCCCGGACCCGGCGAGTGCTGCGGCGGGGGTTCGTTGAGTATTAATCCATTGCCTCGGCGGGGCCTGCCCTGGTGCACTGCACCGGTCGAGCCCCCGACCGGAACCAGGAGCGACCATGCGAGCGACGTCCATGTCCACCCAGGAAGGCACGCCCCCCTCACACAAGGACATGACGCTTCGTGCACCTGCTCAACCTCGGGATCCTGGCCCACGTCGACGCCGGTAAGACCAGCCTGACCGAACGGCTGCTGCACGCGGCCGGGGTCACCGACGAGATCGGCAGCGTCGACGCCGGCAGCACCCGGACCGACACCCTCGCGCTGGAACGCCGGCGCGGCATCACCATCAAGTCGGCCGTCGTGTCGTTCCCGCTCGACACCGTGACCGTCAACCTCATCGACACCCCCGGCCACCCGGACTTCATCGCCGAGGTGGAACGGGTGCTCGGAGTGCTGGACGGCGCCGTCCTGGTCGTCTCGGCCGTTGAGGGCGTCCAGGCGCAGACCAGGGTGCTCATGCGGACCCTGCGCCGGCTGCGCATCCCCACCCTCGTCTTCGTCAACAAGATCGACCGGCGCGGAGCCGGGGACCGGGCCGTGCTCGACGAGATGGCCCGCCGGCTCGCCGTACCGCTCGTCGTCATGGGCACGGCCGCGGCGCCCGGCACCCCCGCCGCCCGCTTCGTCCCAGGTCTCGGCCCCTCGGCGCTCGACGCCCTCACCGACCACGACGACGGCCTGCTGTCCGCCTACGTCGACGGCCGGGTCACCACCGGGCGGCTGCGAGCGGCCCTGGCCCGGCAGACCCGGCGGGCGCTGGTCCATCCGGTCTACTTCGGCTCCGCCGTCACCGGGGCCGGCGTGCCCGAGCTGATCGACGGCATCGAGCGGCTGCTGCCGACGGCCGGCGGCGACCCGGACGGCCCGCTGTCCGGCACGGTGTTCAAGGTCGAGCGGGGTCCGGCCGGGGAGAAGGTCGCCTACGCGCGGATCTTCTCCGGCACCCTGCGGGTGCGCGACCGCGTTCCGTTCGGCGCCGCCCGCGAGGAGGGCAGGGTCACCGCGCTCACCGTCTTCGACCGGGGCGCCGACTCCCGGCAGGACGGCGCGGCGGCGGGCCGGATCGCCCGGGTGTGGGGGCTCGGCGGCATCCGGATCGGCGACGCGCTCGGCGCGCCCAGACAGGCGTACGAGCACCACTTCGCACCACCGAGCCTGGAGACCGTCGTCGTGCCGGGCCCCGGCACCGGCCGGCGCTCGCTGCACCTCGCGCTCACCCAGCTGGCCGAACAGGACCCGCTGATCGGCGTCCGCCACGACGAGGTGCGCGGGGAGACCTCCGTCTCCCTCTACGGCGAGGTGCAGAAGGAGGTCGTCCAGGCCACGCTCGCCGAGGAGTACGGGCTGGACGTCACCTTCCGGGAGACCACCACCCTGTGCGTCGAACGGCTCACCGGCACCGGTCACGCGGTGGAGTTCAACAAGAGGGACGGCAACCCCTTCCTCGCCACCGTCGGCCTGCGGGCCGACCCCGCCCCGCCCGGCTCGGGTGTCGGGTTCCGGCTGGAGGTCGAGCTGGGCTCCATGCCGTACGCCTTCTTCAAGGCCGTGGAGGACACCGTCCGAGAGACCCTCGGCCAGGGGCCGCACGGCTGGCAGGTCCCCGACTGCACGGTCACCATGACCCACTCCGGCTACTCACCCCGGCAGAGCCACGCCCACCAGGGCTTCGACAAGAGCATGTCCAGCACCGGGTACGACTTCCGCGGACTGACCCCGCTGGTGCTCACCGAGGCGCTGCGCCGGGCCGGCACCCGGGTGCACGAGCCGGTGCACCGCTTCCGGCTCGAGGCCCCCGCCGACACCCTGGGCGCCCTGCTGCCGGTGCTGGCCCGGCTGGGCGCCGTTCCGGAGCGCACCGGGGCCCGTGACCGGGCCTGTGTCCTGGAGGGAGCCGTGCCGGCCGCGCGGGTGCACGAACTGGAGCAGCGGCTGCCCGGTCTCACCCGGGGCGAGGGCGAGCTGGAGACGGCCTTCGACCACTACGCGCCGGTCACCCACGGTCCGGTGCCCGAGCGCCCGCGCACCGACCACAACCCGCTCGACCGGAAGGAGTACCTGCTGAACGTGACGCGCCGAGTGGGCGACTGAGACCGCCTCCCGGGGGCTGAGCCGCTTCTCCGGGGCTGTGACCGCCTCCCGGGGCTGAGCCGCTCTCCCTGGGCCGGGACCGCCGCTCGGCGGCCGGGACCGTCTCCCCGAGGCGTCCCCGCCGGCGTGGCACGGCCTCCGGGGTCATGGGGGCACCCCGGGGGCCGCGCACCGCTCAGTTTCCGCCCGGGCCCGTCCAGTCGTCCCGGACATGTCCCAGCCGGACGCGCTGCGGATGGTCGCCGACCGGAACGGACACGACCTTGCGGCCGGTGGCGAAGTCGATCGCGGTGACCTGGTCCGCGCCGGACTCGGAGACCACGCAGTCCTTGCCGTCCCCGCTCACCGTGGCCCAGTACGGCTTGGACGCGGTGACCAGCGGGCCCTCCTGGAGAGTGGCGCGGTCGACCACCGTGGCGTAGTCGTCCATGGTGCCCGCCACGCAGAGCTTCGTGCCCGCGGGGTTCATCGAGAGCCCGTGGTGGCGTGAGTCGTTGACCCAGGTGGTGCGGTCCGAACTGGTCGCCGGGTTCTTCGGCAGGGTCTTCGTCCGGGTGATCCTGTCGGTGGCGACGTCGTACTCCAGGAAGCCGTTGAAGAACGACACCTGGAAGTACAGCTTGGACTCGTCGGGCGAGAAGACGGCGGGGCGCACGGCGTCGGAGAAGTCCTTCAGACCGTACGCGTCCAGGCGCTGCCGCATGTCGACGACCTTCACCTGCCTGAAGGTCGTCGCGTCGACGACCGTGATGCGCCGGTCGCCCTTCGTCCAGTCCCAGACCGGGTCGTCCAGGGCGGTGTTGACGTCACCTATGGACATGTTCCAGATGTACTTGCCGTCCCTGGTGAAGATGTTCTCGTGCGGTTTGTCGCCGGTGGCGAACGAGCCGAGCTGCCTGCCGGTCCCGATGTCCAGCACGTGCACGGTGTTCGCGGTCGAGGCGGACACCGCGACGCGGGTGCCGTCCGGTGAGACCGCCATGTGGTCGGCCCGGTAACCGGACACGGGGAAGCGCCAGTTGACCTTTCCGCTGGCCAGGTCGATCGAGACGACGTCCGCGAAGCTGGGACGGGAGACCACGACGGAGCGGCCGTCCGGGGTGGAGTACATGTCGTCGGCGAACTGGTCGTGACCCTCGCCCACGCTGTTGCGGATGGCCTGGAAGTAGATCCACTTGATCGGGTCCGCGTTGATCTCCGCCATCCGCTGGTCCCGGTCCGGGATCACGTCGATCCGGCCGATCCCGGCGAAGTCGCCGGAGGACTTGACGACATCGGCGGTGCCGTCCCAGTTGTTGCCGACGAACAGCACTTCCCGCAGACCGGCGGGGTCCGTGGCGGAGGCGGAAGCGGAGGCGGCGGTCGCCGGGCCGGCGAGGGTCAGTGCGAGGGCGGCGGCCATGGAGCAAAGGTGCCTGGTTCTGGAGGCGGGCATGACTGCTCTCTTTCCCCGGGGAATCTGAACACCGGCGCTTTCACTGTGAACTTACTGAAAAGTAAGGAAGGGCCGGCCTTCTCGACAAGATGTGTGCACGACAAGATTGGGGGAGCGGTGGGAACGGGAGGGGGCAGCGTGACGGGCAGGCTCAGAGCGCCGACGGGCCGTTACGGCGGCAGGACCGCCGAGGAGCGGCAGGCCGAGCGGCGCCGGCGCTTCCTGGACGCCGCGCTGCGGCTGTTCGGCGACACCCCCGGCTACCGGGCGACCACGGTGGCCGCCCTCTGCCAGGCGGCGGGCCTGTCCACCCGCCAGTTCTACGAGGAGTTCCGCACCCTGGAGGACGTGCTCGCGGCCCTGCACCTGGAGGTCAACGGCTGGGCGGAGCAGGCCGTGCTGGACGCGCTCGCGGCGGCGGAGGGGCTGCCGCTGGCCGAGCGGGTCGCCGTGCTGTTCCGCGCCTACGCCCGCGACGTCACCAGCGACCCGCGCCGTATCCGCATCGCCTTCGTGGAGATCATCGGCGTCAGCGCCCGGCTGGAGGAGCAGCGCCTCGCCCGCCGGGCCCGCTGGGTCCGTCTGATCCGCGCGGAGGCCGACGCGGCCGTGGCCCGCGGGGAGGCGGCGGTGCGCGACTACCGCCTCGCGGCGACCGCCTTCATCGGCAGCGTGAACGGCCTGCTGCACGACTGGAGCGCCGGCTGGGTGGACGCGACCCTGGACGAGGTCGTCGACGAACTCGTCCGCCAACTGCTCGGCATCCTGCGCCCGGAAGGCTGGCGGGCCGGGCGGGGGTGAGCCCGGCCCGGGTCCGTGCCGGACGGTGGCGGGACGGGGTTCGGCGCGCGCCATCCGGCCGTAGCTGGTCTGCTGGTTCAGGGGGCCGTCGTACCCGTTCTCCGGAGATGCAGATGAGTACCTACCGAGTCGCGCAGGTGACCACCCCGGACGGCACGTTCGAACTGGCCGAGCGAGAGGTGCCCCGGCCCGGGCGCGGTCAGGTCCTGATCGCCGTGGAGGCGTGCGGGATCTGCCACAGCGACGCCCTCTTCGTGAGCGGCGGGCTACCGGGCGTGTCGTTCCCCGAGGTGCCCGGGCACGAGATCGCCGGCCGGATCGAGGAGCTGGGCGAGGGAGCCCGGGAGCGCGGATGGCAGACCGGTGACCGGGTGGCCGTCGGCTGGTTCGGCGGCAGCTGCGGCCACTGCCCGTCCTGCCGCGAGGGCGACTTCGTCGTCTGCCCGAACCTGAAGGTCCCGGGCTGGGCGTACGACGGCGGCTTCGGCGACAAGGTGCTCGTGCCCGTCGACGCCCTGGCCCGGATCCCCGAGGGACTGGCGGCGGGCGACGCCGGGCCCATGGCCTGCGCCGGCGTCACCACGTTCAACGGGCTGCGACGCAGTTCCGCCCGGCCGGGCGACCTGGTCGCGGTGCTCGGGCTCGGCGGCCTCGGGCACCTCGGGGTGCAGTACGCGGCCGCCATGGGCTTCGAGACCGTGGGGATCGCCCGGGGCGCCGAGAAGGCCGACTTCGCCAAGCGGCTCGGCGCCCACCACTACGTCGACAGCACCTCCGGCACGCCGGTCGCCGAGGCCCTGCAGTCCCTCGGCGGCGCCAAGGTCGTCCTCGCCACCGCCGGGCACTCCGAGGCCATCACGGCCACCGTGGAGGGTCTCGCGCCCCGCGGCGAGCTGGTGGTCATCGGAGCGGACACCGAGCCGCTGGGCATCAGCCCGGTCCAGCTGCTCATGAGCGGCCGGGTGGTCCGCGGTCACCCCTCCGGCACCGCCAAGGACGTCGAGGACACCATGGCGTTCAGCGCCCTGCACGGCATCCGCCCGATGACGGAGTCGGTGCCGCTGGCGCAGGCGGACGAGGCCTACCGGAAGATGCTCGAGGGCCGGGCCCGCTTCCGGATGGTGCTCACCACCGGCTGACACGCCACTCCCTCCCCGGCCGGAATTCTCCGGGCGCAATGCCTCCACGTCACCCTTTCGGGCAGCAGGCGGGATGTTTCCGCGGGCGAAGTTCCGAATCCGGTCGGAACGAGCCACGGCACACATGAAGGAACGGCCGGTTCCGTTCCTTTTCCCGCCGCTTCCTGGCGTGCCGCATTGATCGGAAAGCGGAACCCGGGCCACCCCGCGTGCTTTTCGGTCAAACTGCCCATGCCTTCTGTGGGCGGGCGAGGAGTGTCCCCTAGGATCAATTGAAAGCGCTGCGGGGTTGGGCCTGTGGTGCCCTATTTCCGAGGGAGACGCAATGGGCGAGTCGAACACCGACCAGAAGATCCTCGAGGAGATCGAGGACCTCGACTCTCTGGAGGTCCTGGAGGCCGAGGACCTGGACGACAGCGTGGCGTTCCACGCGTTCCGGTTCCGCAGCTAAGGCCGGCCCGGACCAGAGATGAAAGCGGGTGGGCGGCCCGGTTTTTCCGGCCCGCCCACCCGTTGCCGTCGTCCGGTTCTCCAGAAATGAATCCCGGCGCAATCGGCGAGAAAGGTTTCACGGCCCCCTGTGGCGATTTATGTACGGCTGTTGCGGCACCGGCGTTTCGCCGGTCTTTGTTTTGGCCAGATGGTCTCCCTTGTCGGTGACGCTTTTTTCCCCATCATTGTCGTGGTGGCGGCCGCGAAGGCGGGCACGCCCGCCGAGACCATCGGCGCCGTCTTCGCCGCACGCTTCGTCGCGCTCGGCGGAGTGGTGCTGTTCAGCGGGGCCCTGCTGGACCGGTTCGACCCGGTCCGCGCCGCCGTCGTCGCGGACTCCACCCGCGTCGCCGCGCTCGTCGCGCTGGCCCTGGTCTGGGACGGCAGGCTGGACGCCGTCGTCGTCCTCGTCGCCGTACTGATCGGACTGTGCGAGGCGGTCAGCGAGCCCGCCCTGCTCGTCGTCGCGCCCCGGGTCCTGCCGGACCCCGCGGACCGGAGCGCCGCCGGTGCGGAGGACGCCGAGGTCACCGCCGCCTACGGCCTGCTGGAAGGCATGCGCAACAGCGCGGGCATGGTCGGACCCACCCTGGCAGCCGCGATCGTGGGCGCACTCGGCGCGCCCACGGGCGCCGTGCTCGCCGCGTTCGCGTTCGGCGTCTCCGCCGCCGCCACCCGCTGGGCGGGCGCGCGCGTCGGAACCCGCTCCCAGGCCGAACACGCGGAACGGACGTCCGCGCAGGCCGGGCCCGAGCCGGACGGCCCGCCGGACGGCCGCGAGGACGCGGAGGAAGCCGAACCCGCCCTCCTGCGCACCGCCCTCCAGGGCCTCGCCGTGCTGTGGCGCATCCCGTGGCTGCGCCATGTGCAGCTCCTCGCCGTCGTGCACGTGGTGTTCGCCGTCGGCCCCTGGATGGTCGCCTTGCCCGTCTTCCTGATCGAGCGCGGTCACAGCGCGACCGTCTACGGCTTCGTCCTGGGCGCCTTCGCCATCGGCAACGCCGTGGGGGCCCTGGTCGGCGGCCGGATCGGCGGCCGGCACCGCGGCCTGTACGCGCTCACCCTGCTCGCCCTGTACGGCGTGACCGTGCTGGCCCCCGTGGTGACCGGCTCCGTCGTGCTGCTCGCGGCCGCCTTCTTCGCGGGCGGCGTCGGCCAGCAGGCCTTCGACGTCGTCAAGATGACCGGGCTGCGCCGGGACGTGCCCGAGGACCTGCACGGCCGTGCCTTCTCGGCGGACTTCTTCTTCTCCTTCGCCTCCCTGCCGCTCGGGCAGCTGCTGGGCGCCGCACTGCTCCGCTTCGCCGACGCCCGCTCGATCATGCTGTGGGGCGGCGCCCTCGTGCTCGTCTCCACCGCCGCGGTGGCCGTGCGGCCGGACGTCCGCCGGTTCGCCTCCGCCCGGCCCGCCGACGCCGCCCCGGCACGGGGAACACCTCTCATGGAACGGTCACCGGATGCCGGCACACGTTGATCTCTTCGAAGAGCACGGCGAGGTCGCGGCACTGTGGTCCGACCGCCCCTACAGCGGCCGCACCGTCGTCTGCTTCGACCGCCACCTCGACCTCAAACCGCTGGCCCCGGGCGGCGCCGAGGCACTGCGGGCCGCCGCCGACGAGGGCGGCTCCCCGGCCCCGCTGGTGCGCCGGCTGCCGGTGCGCGGAGTGCCCGGCGCCTTCGGCCTGGACGACTTCTGGTCCGCCGCCGCGATCGCGGCCGGCCTCACCGACCTGGTCTGGGTGCCCAGCTGGCGTTCCTCCGACGGCTGGGTGGAGCACGCGCTCGACGCGGTCTCGCTGATCGGCACCGCGGGCGTACCGGCCGACCCGCGTGCGGAGCGCTGCTGCCTCTCGGTGACGCTGTGCGGGGTCCGGCTTTCCGTCGTACCCCCCGACCTCCTCGTCGACCACCTCGGCCGGCACGTAAGCACGGACGTCGTGACGGACATCGACCTGGACTGGCTGGTGGACGAGCACGGCCGGTCCGAGCACGGCACGGACGAGCTGGCCCGCCTGGTCGACGCCTGCGGAGGCGAACTGGCCGCGATGACCTGGTCCACCCGGTCCGGCTTCCTGCCGTCCGAGTACCGCACCGTGGGCGCCGACGTCGCCGCGCGGCTCGGGCTGAGCGCGCGCCCCTCCTCGTACCTGCCCGCGACGCCCTGGCCGGAGGACCTGATGCTGCGCGTCCACCAGGGCGCCGGACCGTCCGGGCCCGAGGTGGACGGCGACGGACCGGAAGCGGGCGTCGTCACCGCCCTGCGCGGCCTGGCGCACACGGCGGAACGCCCCGGCACGGCGGAGGAGTGCTTCGAGCGGGCCGCCGCGCACGGCTACCGCTCAAGCTGGCTCGCCTACCGCATCGGCGCCGCCCGCTTCGCCTCGGGCGACCACCGCGCCGCCCGCTCGTACCTGCGCGAGGCGGCGGCCATCGACCCCCAGGACACCCTCGGCGCTCACGCCCGGATCATGGGCGCGCGGGCCACCCTGCGACTCGACGGCGCCGGAGCCGCCCTGGCCGAGTTCCGCGCCCTCGCCGCCGAACTGCCCCTGCGCAAAGGGGTCTGGAAGACGCTGCGCGTCCTCGCCCGCGCCCAGGGCGACCCGGACACGGCGGAGTCGGCCGAGCGGGAGCTGCGGCGGCTGGCCCGTCTGACCGGGCCCGGTGCCGCCGCCGGGCCGGAGGCGGACCTGCCGTGACCGACGTACTCCTGGTGATGCCACCGGTCAGCGAGGCCGTGCAGTTCCCGTACCTGGCCATGCCCCAGCTCACCGCGGCCTGGACCGCCCAGGGGTACCGGGTGCGCACCCTCGACCTGAACCTGGAGTACCGCGACGAGGTGCTGCTGCGCCGCCGGCCTGCTCCGGAACAGCGGGACGCCGACGGCGCGCGGACCGCCGCCGCCGTCTACCGCGGTCTCAGCGAGGACTACCGGGCCGCCCACGGGGACCTGCTGCTGCGCACCGCCCGGGACCGCTCCGCCGGGTTCGCCCAGGAGACGGCCATCACCGCGACCGGCCGCTACGTCCTGCAGCAGGCCGCCCGCGACGGCTGGATCCTCCCCGGCACACCCCGGCTGGGACGGATCGACGAGCTGGTCGGGGCGTCCCTGGACACCTGGTCCGCCCGCTGGTGCGCCGACCGCCTCGAAGCGCTGCTCGCCGAACACCGGCCGCGCCTCCTGGCCTTCACCGTTCCGTTCTTCAGCCAGGTGGTCCCCACCCTCGCGCTGACCACCCTGGTCAGACGGCGCGGGCCGGACGTCCGGATCGCCCTCGGCGGGCCGACCGTCCAGATGTGGGCCGCTCTGCTGCGCCGTCGGACCGCGGCGGCCGGCTCGGTCGACCACTGGTGCGTGGGCCACGGCGAGGACTTCCTGACCGACGTGCTCGGGACCGGAGCGGCCCGCACCCGTGCGGTACCGGAGCGGCCCGCCGACGGCCTGCGCGACGGGTTCGTCCTCAACGGCCAACCCGCGCCGGACTTCGGGCAGTTCGACTTCGCGGACTACAGCAACCAGGCCCACCAGTTCCCCTACCGCCTCACCGTGGGCTGCTACTGGGGACGGTGCACGTTCTGCTCGTACGGCAACCGCTACCGCGACGCCCGGGCCTTCCAGCAGATCGACCCCGACACCGCGGCCCGGCACCTCGTCGGACTCGCCCGCGTGCTCGGCATCACCGATGTGGCCGTGGCCGACGAGAACACCGGTCTGCGGCACCTGCTGCGGGTCATGGACGCCGTGCGCCGCGGCGGGGCGGACCTGACCTTCCGGGTCCGGGCCCGACTGGAGCCGGAGCTGGCCGACCCCGGCTTCTGCCGCCGGCTGCGCGAGGCCGGCTGCGTGCAGATCTCGACCGGTTTCGAGACGGCCCACCAGGACATCCTCGACTCCCTCGGGAAGGGACAGGACGCGGCCCACGCCGAGCGGGCCGTGCTCAACCTGACCGGCGCGGGCATCGTCACCAACCTCTCCTTCATGGACGGCTACGACCACCCCCGGGCCGCCGAGGGCCACCGCGACACGGTCGGCGTCATCCAGCGCCACCCCGCGGACATGGGCCTGGACACCCTGCAACTGGTGGTGGCCGAACCCGGCAGCTACCTGTGGGCGGACCGGCGGCGCGGGGACGACGACCCGCTCGTCACCAACGACGGACTGGCCTTCGCCGCGGGACGCGTCGGCGGCGCGGTCCTCGGCGGCACCGCGACCGAGGAGGCCCGCGGCCGGCTGCTGCGGATGACCGTCGAGGCCGTACCCGACGCCGAACGGGCCGGCCGCCCCGACCTGCCGCAGCACCCGGGCGGCCGTCAGGAGGCGACCGGGGACCCGGCGACGGCGGCCCGGCCCCGGTTCGCCGTCGCCCTGGAACGGGTGGGCGGCCGCTGGTACCTGGCCGACGTGGCCTGGCCGCGGATGGCCGCCGTGCCCGCCGGCCTGACGCCCACCCCGGACGGCCGGTTCCGGGCCGAGGACCGGGACGGCCGGCGCTGGCTGCACCGGATGCTCGACAAACGCCTGCTGGAGCCCGACGGGCCGGACACCTCCGCGGCACCCGGCACCCGCCGGGCGCCCGTGCCGTCCGAGGCCCGCGGAGGGAGGAGCGAGTGATGGAGAAGCTCGGACTGGGGCTGGGCATGGACCTGGTCTGGGGGGAGCGGATCGGCTTCGACAAGACCGGCTCCGGCCGGCCCACCGACCAGGTGGCCGCCTTCCTGAGACACAACGCCGCCGCCTACGACTACATGTTCGTCGCCTTCCAGCCCATCGACTACGGGCCCCTCGCCCCCGAGCGCTACTTCCCGGCATACGACCGGCTCTTCGAACTCTTCGGCGCCGAGCGCCCCCGCGCCTTCCACCACACCCTGCTCAACACCGGGAGCCCGGAGCGCTACCGGCGCGACGAGATCGCGGACTTCACCAACGCGCTCGTCGAACGCTACGGATTCCGCTGGGTCATCGAGGACCTCGGCATCTGGT
Organism: Streptomyces sp. NPDC002386; assembly: GCF_053593175.1. Lineage (NCBI taxonomy): Bacteria > Bacillati > Actinomycetota > Actinomycetes > Kitasatosporales > Streptomycetaceae > Streptomyces > Streptomyces sp. NPDC002386. Next base: position 7,350 of record NZ_JBSFBX010000016.1, on the reverse strand, counting down.
CCCTGGCGGGCCGCAGCCTGCCCTACCCCATGCCGCCCGTCCTCACCGCGGAAGGCCTGGAGCACTGCGTGACCGGTGTGGCCGACTGGGTGGGACGGCTGCGGGCACCCCTGTCCGTGGAGTTCCCCGGCTTCACCGAGGGCGGCAGCTTCCTCGTCGGCGACCTGGACGCCTTCACCTTCTACGACACGGTGATCCGGGAGACCGGAGCCCTGGCGACCATCGACATCGGCCACATTCTCGCCTACCAGTGGCTGATGGGACGCACCGGGCCGCGGATGTTCGAGGGCCTGGACGCGCTGCCGCTCGACCGTTGCCACGAAGTGCACCTGTCGGGCTGCCAGATCGTCGAAGGACGCTTCCGCGACCTGCACCACGGAGTGCTGCTCGACGAGCAACTGGCCCTGCTGGAGCACCTGCTGCCGCAGATGCCGAACCTGACCGGGGTCACCTACGAGGACCCCAAGTTCACCGCCGAGGGACACCTCGTCCCGAAGTCGCGGCCCAACGCCGAGCGGCTGTTCGCGCTCGTGCGGTCCTGGAAGGAGGGCGGCGCCCGTGCCGCATGACACCCCGGCACCGGTCCTCGGCCCGCCCGCGCGGCACGAGCGGATCCTGAAGGTCCTCGACCGGCTCCTGTACGACCGGGACTTCCGCGAGGCGTTCACCGCCGACGGCCCCGCCGGCGGCCGGTCCGCGCTCGACGCCGACCTCGTGGACGCCTTCGGCCGGGTGGACGTGCACGAACTGGCCCTGGTGGGAAGGAACATACGCTCCGAGGTGGTCTCCGGGGGCACCGGCACCGGACCCGGTCTCAAGGGGGCGTTCCCCCGCACCCTGGACCAACTGCGGGAACGACACGGGGTGGCGGTCAACCGGGTGGCGGAGCGGTTCATCGCCTCGCCGTCCTTCCAGCGCTTCCGCGACGTCCCGTTCTCCCCGTACGGCCGCGGCACGACCCTGCCCGAGTGCTTCCACCGCTTCATGGCCGGGCGGCCGCCGGAGCTCGACCCGCTCGGCGAACTGGAGCCGCTCGTCCACCACGAGGCCGCCGCCGCAGTCGTCCGCGCGGTCGCGACCGGGGCCCACGCCACCTTCGACGTCACCCTGGCCCACATGGCGTTCCACGGTGGCGTGCTGTGCGGGTTCCGCGCGTACGACGAGGCTCCCGAGGAGTGGCTGCTGAAACCGACGATGTTCCTGGCGGGAGGCGGCCGCTGCGTCATCGGCCCCGCCCGCCGCCCACTGTACGAGGCCCTGACCACCTTCCTGGACGGGCGCCTCGACGCGCTCGCACCGCGGGTGCGGACCTCGCTGGAGGACCGAGTGCGCGCATGGGGGCTGCGATGAACACTCAGCGGACCGGCCGGCCGGCCGCTCACCACCCGGACGAGACGGACCGCCCGGACGAGATGAACCGCCCGGACGAGATGAACCGCCCGGACGAGACGGACCGGCTCGACCTCGACCGTTTCCACCGCGAGCACTGGCGCCGCCGGCCCGTCGTCCTGCGCGGCTGCGGCCCGCGGTTCCTGGCGCCGGCGCTGACCTGGTCCGACGTCACGGCACTGGAGGCCCGGCTGGACGGGGACACCTCCGGGGCGGGCGTGCACCGGCGCCCCGACGGGAGCGTGCTGTTCGTCAACCAGGCGCAGCACACCGTGCCCGAACTGGCGGCCGCCTGCGGGAAACTGGCCGGTCTCTTCGGCTGGGACGAGTGCACGGCCGACCTGTCCGTCACACGCGGGGGTGGCGCCGGAATCGGCTGCCACTTCGACCACAGCGACAACTTCGTGGTGCAGCAGCAGGGCTCCAAGAGCTGGCGCGTCGGACTGCCGGGCGACACCGGACGCGAGCGGCAGCGCAAGCGCATGCTGGAGACCAAGGGGTTCGTCCCCTCGGGCCGACTGCCCGGGCGGCCCTGGGAAGTGGTGCTGCACCCAGGCGACGTGCTCTACCTGCCGCTGTTCGCCCCCCACGAGGGCGTCGAGAACCCGGACGGCGCCGACGAGGGCTCGGTCAGCGTGTCCTTCTCGTACAACGCGCGCAGCGCGCTGAGCACCCACCTCAAGCCGCTGCTGCGCGCACTGACCGCACAGGACGCCTGGTGGGAGCCGCTGCCCCTGGCCGGCGCTGACCCAGAGCGGCTGGAGGCGGCACTCGTCGCCGCCCTGCGCACCGTCACCGACCCGGCGCCGGAACCGGCGGATCACCCCGCGGAACCGGCGGAGGGACGGCCGGCACCGGCGGGACAGGGACAGGGACAGGGGGAAGCATGAGGCTGAAGGAGCTCGCGGCGGACAGGTCGGCGGCGGGGCTGCCCGATCTGTCACTGATCGTCCTGGCCGAGGACGACGCCGCCGTCGCCGCCGACGAGCAGTTGCGCCGGGTCGTGGCCCGCCAGTACCTGGTGCGGCTCCTGCGCGCGGTCAGGGCGCTGCGCGAGGACCGTCCCGACGCGCCCGAGGTCGCCCTCGCCCTGGAACTGCTGGAGGCATGGGACGTCGACGAGGCCCTGGAGCGGGCGGTGTCCCCGGACATGACCGGCTGGATCTGGCGCGCCACCCGGCCCGGCACCGACCCCGGCACCCTGCTCACCCAGCTCGGCCGGTGCCTGGAGCCGGAGCGACCGGGCGCGACGGCCCACGTGGGCCTCGGCGCCCGGCGCCCCGCGGCACCGGTCGTCACCACCGCCGCCGGGCACCGCGCCGCCCAGCTCTTCGGGTGGGCCGGCGAAGGAGACGAGGTCCCGCTCGACCTGTCCCCGGAGCGGGCGCGGGATTTCGCCGCGACGGTGCGGCGGGGAGCCGACGCGCTGGCGGCCGTGTGGCCCGAGGGCCGGGAGATGGCGGCGATCGACATCCAGGCGTTCGCGGCACTGGGCGGCCACCGCGGCCTCAAGCCCCTGAACTTCAGCGTCCACGGCCTGCGGGGCCTGGTCCTGACCAGTGAGCGGCCCGCCTACATGCTGGCCCAGACCCTGGTCCACGAGGCCACCCACCAGCGCTTCAGCGGCATCCTCGACTGTGTGGCGGTGGTGCGCAATCCCGAGGCGCGGCACCACTCGCCGTTCGTCGACGCCGAGCGCCCGCTCGGGCACATCGTGCACGGCATCCTCTCCTTCATCAACGACGTCCACGTGGCCGGCCGTCACCTCCGGGTCGAGCGCGACCCGGCCGAACGGGCCCGCATCGAGCGGTACGTCGCGCTGAAGACCGATCAGCTGCGGGTCGCCGAGAAGAACCTGCTCGAGGCCGCCGAGCCCACCGAGCACGGCGCCCGGCTGCTCGCGGGGTGCCGGAGCGCGATCGACCGGCTCGACCGTGGCTGACCTGGAGCCCCACGGTCCGCCGTCCGTCCCGCCCGGTTCCGGCGAGGACGTCGTCGGCGCGGCACTGGCACGGGCCCGCGCCCGGCTCGGACCCGGCGCGCACGTCGACCACGACGAACACGACGGGCTGTGCCGGGTGCGGATCCGCCTCGGCCCGGCCCGGCACGGCCACACCCCGCAGTGGGGCGTCGCCGCCCACGACGGCGGCTACGTGGCGGCCGAGCTGGACGGCGGTGTGGCCCGGCTGCTCGACGACCGCGCGCTGCTGGCCCGGCGCCGTCCGCTGTCCGGCCCGCTGTCGGGCCCGGCCCTGCTCACGCCCCAGATGGCCGGGATCCTGGTGCACGAGTGCTTCGGGCACACCAGCGAGGCCGACAACTACCTGGCCCAGCGGCAGGCCCTCGGCCGGTCCCTCGGCGACACCTGGACCCGGGCTCCGCTGACCGTGCGGGACCGCCCGACGGCCCGTCCGTACGCGGGCAGCTACCTGCGGGACGACGAGGGCACCGCTGCCCGGACCGTCACACTGCTCCGCGACGGCCGCTGGAGCGCGCTGCTCACCTCCCGGGCGACCAGCGCCCTGAGCGCGGGCAGCAGCACCGGCCACGGTCGCGGTGCCCGGGGCGCGGCCGTACCGCGCTGCAGCGTGCTCGACGTGCAAGCGGGCCCGCACACCCAGGACGAGCTGCTCGAACGGGTCGGCGACGGCTGGCTGCTCGGAACCGCGGTCGGCGGCTTCTCCGTGCGCGAACACCTCATCCTCGAGGCGCTGTGGGCCCGCCGGGTGCGCGGTGGGCGCCCGGCGGACGACATCGTGGGGCCGGTCGCGGTCTGCGCCCCCAAGGCGGCGCTGGCGCGGCAGATCACGGCGGTGGGCAGCGACGTACGCGTGCACAGCTCGCCGTACGCCTGCGTCAAGGACGGTCACGAGGTCGGCTCCACCCTGATCAGCCCGTCCCTGCTCCTGGCGCGCTGCGTGGTACGGCCGCTGGAGCAGGTGCGGCGGCTGGTCCGCCGTACGGAACGCGCCGTCTGAGCCACGAGCAGGGCCCGAAGGCCCGCCGCTCAGGTCTGCCGGGCGTTCACCGGACTGTTGGCGACCTCGTCGGGGCACTTGCCGCGCGGTCCGCGGATCCGCCGGTCGCGCCGCCAGTCGGACGTCGCGAGGGCCAGGGAGGCCACCATGCCGAGGAGGGCGGCGCCCAGCGCGGCGAAGAGGGCGCCGCGGTAGTCATGGCTCCTGCCGAGCACCAGGTAGAAGAGGCCGGGCAGGGCGGCGGTGCCCACCGCGGCGCCGAGCCGCTGGCCCGTCTGGAGGGCGCCGCCCGCCGCGCCCGCCATGCGCACCGGCACGTCCCGCAGGGTCATGGTGATGTTGGGGGAGACGACGAACCCGCCGCCGACGCCGCCCAGGAACAGCAGCGGGGCGGCCGGCCAGGGAGCGCTGCCCGAGGGCCCGTAGCGCAGCAGCAGCGCGGTGCCGCCGAGGCCCAGGATCACGCCGGCGAGACCGCACACCGTGAGCAGCCTGCCGAACCGCTCCACCAGCCGGCCGGCCACCACGGAGGTGATCGCCGAGCCGACGGCGAACGGGGTCACGGCCAGCCCGGACCGCAGCGGGGAGAAGCCGAGGCCGTGCTGGTAGAAGAGGGCGAAGACCAGCCAGACGCCGCTGAATCCGATGAAGTACAGCGTGCCGACGCCGGCCCCGACGGCGTAGCCGCGCACGGTGGTGAACAGGCGCGGGTCGAGCAGCGGCTGCCTGCCGCGGGTGACGAGCCGCCGCTGCCACCGGGCGAAGACGGCGAGCACCGCGACCCCGGCGAGGAACAGCCACCAGAGCTCCCCGATGCCGCCCGAGTCCGCCTGCACCAGCGGATACATGAGGCAGAGCACACCGAGACCCAGCAGCAGGACCCCGGGCAGGTCCACGTGCCCCCGCCCGGACCGCCCGGTGCGGGGCAGCAGGCGGCGGCCGAGCAGCACCGCGAGGATGCCGATGGGGACGTTGACGTAGAAGATCCACCGCCAGCCCTGGGCACCGGATGCCAGGGCGAGGATGACACCCCCGGTGATCGGGCCCACGGCGGAGGAGATCCCGACCGTCGTACCGAAGAGCCCGAAGGCACGGCCGCGTTCGGCGCCGCGGAAGAGCTGCTGGATGAGCGCGGAGTTCTGGGGGGCCATGAAGCCCGCCGCCAGGCCCTGGGCCAGCCGGGCCGCCACCAGCAGCGTGATGTCGGGGGCCGCGCCGCAGGCCGCGCTGAAGACCACGAAGGTGCTGAGGGCCAGCAGGAAGATGCGCCGCCGGTCCAGGGCGTCGCCGAGCCGTCCCGCGGTGACGAGAGCGAGGGCGAAGGTGAGGGCGTATCCGGAGACCACCCACTGCACCTGCGCCGCGGAGGCGTGCAGGTCGCGCTGGATGGTGGGCAGGGCGACCGCCACGATCGTCACGTCCAGCAGGCTCATGAAGCCGGCGACCAGGGTGACCCACAGGGCCCGCCACCGGCGCGGGTCCGGCTCGTACCCGGCATCGGGGGCGCCCGGGTCCTGGGCGCCCGGGTCCCGACCGCCCGCCGCAGACGCCGACGCTGTCACAGGGACTGCTCCTCTCACCCGCCCGAACCCGGACGAATCAGGTTCCCCCGCCGGGCACGCCGCACACATGGCCGCGGGCAGGGATCAGGGCGGTCCGGGCATGCCGCCGGCGGCCGCCAGGACCAGCATGCCCGTCGCCGCCACGAGGGCGCACCCGAGGACGCCCCAGGCCGCCAGCCGCCTGCGCAGCGCCCGGTACCGGTGCTCGTACGACAGCCTCAGTTCCTCGGCGCGCCGCGCGGTGCGCCGCCAGGAGGTGCGGGCCAGCGTCAGGTACTCCGCCTCGAACCGGCGCTCGAAGTCCTCGCGCTGGGCGTCGGTGAGCCAGCCCAGCCGGGCGGTCAGCCGGGCGGCCGCCGCACGGCCCTCCTCGCGTGCGGCGGCGAGCAGCAGATGACCCTCGATCTCCTGGACCAGCGTCCGGCCCTCGTCGGCGGTCATCGCGCGGTCAGCTCCCGCTCCGGCGCCGGGAAGCGCGGATGGTGCAGGTCGAACGCCGGGGACTCGCTGCGGATCCGCGGCAGCGCGGCGAAGTTGTGCCGCGGCGGCGGGCAGGATGTCGCCCACTCCAGCGAACGGCCGTAGCCCCACGGGTCGTCCACGCCCACCGGCTCACCGTACTTCGCCGTCTTCCACACGTTGTAGAAGAACGGCAGCATCGACGTGCCGAGCAGGAAGGAGAAGACCGTCGAGACCGTGTTGAGGGTGGTGAGCCCCTCGACCGCCAGGTAGTCCGGGATCCGGCGCTGCATCCCGTTCACGCCCAGCCAGTGCTGGACCAGGAAGGTGCCGTGGAAGCCGGTGAACAGCGTCCAGAAGGTGATCTTCCCCAGACGCTCGTCCAGCATCCTGCCGGTCATCTTCGGCCACCAGAAGTGGAAGCCCGCGAACATCGCGAAGACGACGGTGCCGAAGACCACGTAGTGGAAGTGGGCGACGACGAAGTAGGTGTCGGAGGTCGGGAAGTCCAGCGGCGGAGAGGCCAGCATCACCCCGGTCAGTCCGCCGAACACGAACGTCACCAGGAAGCCCATCACCCACAGCATGGGCGTCTCGAAGGAGAGGCTGCCGCGCCACATGGTGCCGATCCAGTTGAAGAACTTCACACCGGTCGGGACCGCGATTAGGAAGGTCATGAAGGAGAAGAACGGCAGCAGCACACCGCCGGTGACGTACATGTGGTGCGCCCACACGGTCACGGACAGGCCGGCGATGGAGATCGTCGCGGCGATCAGGCCCATGTAGCCGAACATCGGCTTGCGGGAGAAGACCGGGATGACCTCGGAGATGATGCCGAAGAACGGCAGGGCGATGATGTACACCTCCGGATGGCCGAAGAACCAGAAGAGGTGTTGCCACAGCAGTGCGCCGCCGTTGGTCGCGTCGAAGACGTGTGCCCCGAACTTGCGGTCCGCCTCCAG
>NZ_JBSFBX010000015.1:0-215998 GCF_053593175.1 Streptomyces sp. NPDC002386 | reverse complement strand
GGGGGGACCCTGTGGGAGAGTAGGACGCCGCCGAACTATCATTGGGAAAACCCCCGCATCGAAAGATGCGGGGGTTTTCTGCGTTCCGGGTCCTTTAGGGTCTGGGTATGCGCTACGACCTCGTCATCTTCGACAACGACGGCGTTCTCGTCGACAGTGAACCGATCTCCAACCGGATCCTGGCCGCCCATCTGACGGAACTGGGGCACCCGACGACGTACGAGGACTCCATCCGGGACTACATGGGGTCCGCGATGCACCGGATCCACGACCTGGTCCTGGAGCGGACGGGGCGTCGGCTCCCGGACGACTTCGACGACGTCTTCCACGCCCGTGTGTTCGCCGCGTTCGAGCGGGAGTTGCGGCCCGTCGCCGGCGTCGGCGGAGTGCTGGAGAAACTGGCCGCGGACGGGGTGCCGTACTGCGTGGCGTCGTCCGGGAGCCACGAGCGGATCAGGGTGGGGCACCGGACCACCGGCCTCGACCGCTGGTTCACCGAGGACAGGATCTTCAGCTCCCAGGACGTCGGGCGGGGCAAGCCGGCGCCCGACCTCTTCCTGTACGCGGCCGAACGGATGGGCGTCGCACCCGAGCGCTGCCTGGTCATCGAGGACTCCCCGCTCGGCGTGCAGGCGGCCGTGGCGGCCGGTATGGACGTCTACGGGTTCACCGCCATGACCCCGGCGGCGCGGCTCACCGGTGCCGGCCAACTCTTCTCCAGCATGGGCGAGTTGGCCGACCTGCTGATATGACCGACGGCACCCGCCGGTGACTGACATTTGTCATGCGGACCTCCGGATGATCGTTTCTACCGCCGGACCGGGCCCCGCGGCGAAGCTGGGGGCATGACGAAGACCACGGGGAACCAGGACCGGACCGAGAACCCGAGCCGCGAGCAGCGCCCCGGCCTGCTGCGGACCTTCAAGCCGCTGCTGGTGGACGTCGCGCTGCCGATCGGCGCGTACTACCTCCTCAAGGGGGCGTTCGGGATGAGCACCTTCGAGGCGCTCGCCTGGAGCAGTGTGGTGCCGGCGGTGCGGACGGTGTGGGGAGTGGTCAGGGAGCGCACGGCCAACGCCCTCGCCCTCCTCACCCTGGTGGTGAACGTCGTGAGCCTGGTGGCCGGGTTCGTGTCCGGCGACCCGCGGCTGATGCTCGCCAAGGACGGTGCGGTCAGCAGCACCCTGGCGATCGGCATCCTCGTCTCGGTGGCCCTCGGCAAGCCGGCCATGACCGCCGGGATGAAGCCCTTCCTCGTCAGGGGCGACGCCCGCCGTGAGGCCGCCTGGGAGCGGCTCGCCTCGGGCACGGCGGCGGGCTCCGACGCCTTCCGGCGCAAGGAGCGGACCTTCTCGCTGGTGTGGGGGACGGCCCTGCTCCTCGAGTGCGTCGCCCGGGTCGTCGGCGCCTACACCGTCCCGGTCGACACCATGGTGTGGCTCGGCACGGTCGTCATCGCGGTGGTGCTGACGGCGGCGTTCGTGGTCGGCGGGGGCCTCGCGGCCGAGCCGATGGCGCGGCTGCTCACCGCCGAGGTGGAGGCCGACCCGGCGGGCCGGCGGCCCGAGGTGGCCGTCGCCGCCTGATCCGCCGCACAGCGAAGCTGAAGGAAATTCACCTTTGGCTTGATCTACCCACAGGTAGCCAGGGGCCCTACGCTCGCCGCCATGACTGATGTGCTGCGGCGCGGCAGGGCCTCGCTGGCGTTCAGCTTCTTCGCGCAGGGCGTCGCGTTCGCCCTGCTGGTGACGCGCATCCCGGCCATCCAGGACCGCTACGGAATCTCCGACGCGCTGCTGCCGGTCTTCCTGGCCGCCGTGCCGGTCCTCGCCGGAGCCGGCAGTGTGACGACCGAGCACCTGGTGAAGCGGGTCCGGCCCAGCCGGCTGCTGCGCTGGTCGCAGCCGGTGGTGCTGCTGGCCCTGGTGGGTGTCGGGGCCGGGGACCGGCTGGCCGGACTCGGCGTGGCCCTGGCGGTGTTCGGGCTTTCCGTGGGCGCGCTGGACGCCTCGATGAACATGCTCGGGGTGAGTCTGCAGCGGACGTACGGGCGCAGCATCATGCTGAGCTTCCACGCGGTCTACAGCCTGGGCGGGATCGTCGGCGCCTCGCTGGCCTGGGCCGGTGCGCACTGGCATCTCGCGCTGTGGGTGTCGTACCTGCCGGTGGTCGCCGTGCTGCTGCCGGCGGCGCTGGCGGGCAGCCGGTGGTACGTCGACGGGGTCGCGGAGCCCGCGGCGGACCGGGCGGCCGGGCAGGGCGGGGGCCTCGTCTTCAAGCTGCTGCTTCCGCTGTGCCTGGTGATGACGTTCGCGTACATCGGGGACTCGACCGTCTCCAACTGGAGCGCGAAGTACCTGAAGGACGTGCTGGGCAGCTCCGAGCAGTTGGCGACCGTGCCCTACAACGTGTACATGGTGACCACGCTGCTCGGCCGGTCCCTCGGGGACTTCGGGGTTCGGCGGTTCGGTGCGGCGGCGGTGGTGCGGCTCGGGGCGCTGCTGGCGGCCGCCGGATTCGCAGTGGTGTCCGTGGCGCCGGACGCGTGGCTGGGCATGCTCGGGTTCACCCTGCTGGGACTGGGGCTGTGCGTCCTGGTGCCGCAGACGTTCGCGGCGGCCGGCCGGCTGTTCCCCGGGGCGTCGGACGCGGCGATCGCGCGGCTCAACATCTTCAACTACGTCGGCTTCCTGGTCGGTTCGCCGCTGGTGGGTGCGCTCGGGGACGCCTGGAGCTATCGCGGGGCCATGCTCGTGCCGATGGTGTTGGTGCTGGTGACGCTCGTGTACGCCAGGTCGTTCGCGCCTCAACCGGACCGATACGGTGGCGGGCATGAGCGGCCGCGCACAGCTGATGTGGGACGAGGCAGTAACGGGCTATGACTTCGGCCCGGACCATCCGATGGATCCGGTCCGGCTGGAGCTGACCCGGAAGCTGGTGGGCGCCTTCGGGCTCGACCGGGAGCTGGGGGTCGTAGCGGCGAAACCGGCCGGGGAGTCGACGCTGCGGCTGGTCCACCGCCCGGACTACATCGACGCCGTGAAGGCCGCGTCCGCCGATCCGCGCTCGGCCCGCGGGGCGTACGGGCTCGGCACCGAGGACGATCCCGCGTTCGCCGGGATGCACGAGGTGTCCGCGCTGATCGCGGGGCAGTCGGTGGGTGCGGCGGAGGCGGTGTGGCGCGGGGACGCGCTGCACGCGGTGAACTTCGCCGGCGGGCTGCACCACGCGATGCCGGGCGGCGCCTCGGGGTTCTGCATCTACAACGACGCGGCGCTGGCCATCGCGCGGCTGCTGGAGCTGGGTGTCGAGCGGGTCGCCTACGTGGACGTCGACGTGCACCACGGCGACGGGGTGCAGGCGGCGTTCTGGGAGGACCCGCGCGTGCTGACCATCTCGCTGCACGAGCATCCCCGTACGTTGTTCCCGCAGACCGGGTGGCCGGAGGAGACCGGCGCGGGCGCGGGCGAGGGGACCGCCGTGAACGTGGCCCTGCCGGCCGGTACCGGGGACGAGGGGTGGGTGCGGGCGTTCCACGCGGTGGTGCCCGAACTGCTCGCCGGTTTCCGGCCCCAGGTGCTGGTGTCGCAGCACGGCGCCGACACGCACTTCGAGGATCCGCTGGCGCATCTCGCGGTCTCGCTGGACGCGCAGCGGGCGGTGCAGGTGGCGTGTCATGAGCTGGCGCACGAGTACGCGGACGGGAAGTGGGTCGCGCTGGGGGGCGGCGGCTACGCGGTGGTCGAGGTGGTGCCGCGGTCGTGGACGCATCTGGTGGGGATCGCGGCCGGGCGGGAGATCGATCCGGCGGCGGGGATCCCCGAGGGGTGGCGGCAGGAGGTGTTCGCGCGGACCCGGCAGCTCGCCCCGCAGCGGATGACCGACGGGCGGTGGCCGGTGTCGTTCGCCCCGTGGGACGCGGGGTACGACCCCGCCGACCGCCTGGACCAGGCCGTCCTCGCCACTCGCCGCTCGGCGTTCCCGCTGCGCGGGCTGCTGCCCTGAGCACCGGGAACACCCACTGGGCCAACCGTGCGGTGTTCCCCCGTTCCGCCACCGCGCCACCCCCCGGTGCGTCACCATCGCACCGTGTTGACCGCCGATGGCCTCCGTGCGCATCTGCTGGCCGCCCGGCTGGCCGGTGAGATCGGGACCTCCCGTGAGGCCAGTCTCCGCCGGTACCGGCTGTTCGCGGCCCGGGACCCGCGGGTGCTGATCGGAATCGACCCCGAGTCGCCCTGGGGGCAGCGGGAGTTGCTCGCCCTGATGGCGCAGAGGTGCGGGGTTTCGGCCGATCCCGGGTACACCTCCGGCCCGGACGCGATCGATCCGGAACGGACGCTGGCGGCGCTGGACGCGTTCGCGGAGCGGATCCGGAACGTGGCCGGGCGGGGCGCGCCCGTGCTCCTCGGCACCGGGCATCCGCATCGGCTGCTCGGCTTCTACGGCGGCTTGGCGGACGCGCTGTCGGCGGCGGGATGTGAGGTGCTCACCCCGGCGCAGGGTCACTGTGTCGACATATTGACCCGGTTCGGTCTACGCACGCACCGCGTCGACTACGTCCGCGGGGTTGCCCTGGTGCGGGAACCGGGCAGCGGGCGCCCCGGTTGTGAGCCGGGTGCGCACTGCCACTCACCACTGCCGGTTCGGGTCGCCCTGGCCGCCGCGGCCGAGGCCGGCGGACCGCTGCCGGAGCTGGTGATCGGTGATCACGGCTGGGTCTGCGGTGCAGGTCAGCTGGGGTTCGAGGCGATCGGCCTGGCCGACACCGACGACCCGGCGCTGTTCGTGGGGGAGGCGGAGGGGGTGGTGTCCGTCGTCGTTCCGGTTGACGACGGTGTGCCGTCTGGTCACTATCTGCCGCTGGCCCGCTACGTGCTCAATCGAGCCCGTCTGTCACAGTAGGCCGTTGATGGGTGCACCTCTTCCCCACTCGCATCACCCGCCCCTACATTGGGGAGTGAGCACGCAACGACGAAGAGTCACCGGAAGGGGAAGCCGGTGGCCGTCGAGTGCGGAAGGTTCAGGTGTGTCATGGCTGCAGCTGGCGAGAGGCCTCTGAACGAGGTTCAGTTCCTTACCGTGGCGGAGGTCGCCTCGGTGATGCGAGTGTCGAAGATGACCGTGTACCGGTTGGTGCACAGCGGTCATCTGCCCGCGATCCGGGTGGGGCGGTCCTTCCGCGTCCCGGAGCAAGCGGTACACGAGTACCTCCGCGAGAGTTATGTGGGGGTGGAGACGGCCTGACGGCGCTCGGGGAGACCCCGGGCAACCCCTCGATTACAAGCTCGGCGCTCGACCGGGTAGGCTGACCCCTCGTAGGTCGTGTGGGCCCATGGCGCCCAAACAACCGAGTGATGAGAAGTGAGCGAGGGTAGTCGTGGGCTCTGTTATCAAGAAGCGGCGCAAGCGGATGGCCAAGAAGAAGCACCGCAAGCTGCTCAAGCGCACGCGCGTTCAGCGCCGCAACAAGAAGTAAGCGGCGCCGCGAGAGCGTGTTCTGTGGCCCCCCACCTGTAGAAGGCGGGGGGCCACAGTCGTACCCGGACCCGGGCGGGGACGGCGCCTCGGCGGCGTCGGCATATTCCGACTGGGGAAATTCCGTCACTTCACGCATCGGGTGGTCATCACAGCGCAACATCGACCCGCTAAGTTTGCCGACACGGGGAACGCGGCAGGGACCAGGTCCCGTACGAGGTCGGGAAGGAAGGCGCTGATCTTGGGGAAGGTCGTGCTCGTCACCGGAGTGGCCCGGCAGCTGGGCGGCCGCTTCGTACGGCGGATCCAGCGGGACCCGGACGTGGACCGGGTGATCGCCGTGGACGCGGTGCCGCCGGCGCACCATCTGGGCGGGGCCGACTTCATCCAGGCCGACATCCGGCAGCCCGGCATCGCCCGGGTGCTCGCCGAGACGGGCGCCGACACGGTCGTCCACCTGGACGTGACCGGCACCGCGCTGGGCGGCGGCAGCCGCGCCACGGTCAAGGAGACCAACGTCATCGGCACCATGCAGCTGCTCGGCGCCTGCCAGAAGTCGCCGACCGTGCGGCGGCTGGTGGTGAAGTCCAGCACCAACGTCTACGGGTCCGCGCCGCGCGATCCCGCCGTGTTCACCGAGACCACCCCGGCCAAGTCGCTGCCCAGCGGTGGGTTCGCGAAGGACACGGTGGAGGTCGAGGGGTACGTCCGCGGGTTCGCGCGGCGGCGGCCCGACGTCGCCGTGTGCGTGCTGCGGTTCGCCAACATCCTCGGGCCGGCCGCCGACACCCCGCTCGCCGAGTACTTCGCGCTGCCGGTGCTGCCGACCGTGTTCGGCTACGACCCGCGGCTGCAGTTCGTGCACGAGGACGACGTCGTCGAGGTGCTGCGGCTGGCCTCCCACGAGCCGCGCCGGGGCACGCTGAACAGCGGCACGTTCAACATCGCCGGGGACGGCGTGCTGCTGCTCTCGCAGTGCTCGCGGCGGCTCGGGCGGCCCACCGTCCCGCTGCTGCTGCCCGCCGTCACCTGGGCCGGCTCGCTGGTGCGTACGCTGGGGATGACGGACTTCTCGCCGGAACAGATCCGGCTGCTCACCCACGGCCGGGTGGTCGCCACGAACCAGATGCGCGAGACGCTGGGCTTCCAGCCCAAGTACACGACGGCGGAGACCTTCGCGGACTTCGCGAGCGGCCAGGGCCCCGGCCTGCTGCCGCCGGAGGCCCTCGCGGGGGCCGTGGACCGGGTCGCCGCGCTCGCCGCGAAGAGCGGCGGGCACCTCCCGACGCAGAGCGCCAACTGAGGAGCGCAGCAACGATGGCGGACGCCAAGGTCATTCCGTTCGACGACGACCGGTCCCGCGGGAGCGCCGCCCAGCGGCCGTCGCGGCGCCGTGCCGCGGGGAGCCGGCGCGGGGCGGCCGGGGAGGCCGGGCCGGTTCGTGAGGTCCAGCCCCTGCCCACCAGGGCATCCGTGCAGGATGATGTTCCGGTGACCGGGGAGGAGAGGCCGTCAGCCGAGCCGCACGACGCCGGCGGTCTCGAGCGGCGCATCGCGAGCGGCCTGTCGTTCCTGCGCCGCCGGCTCACCGGGGACTACGAGGTCGACGACTTCGGCTACGACGAGGAGCTCACCGACCAGGTCCTGATGTCGCTGCTGCGGCCGGTGTACGAGAAGTACTTCCGGGTCGAGGTGAAGGGCGTCGAGAACATCCCGGCCGAGGGCGGGGCGCTGATCGTCGCCAACCACTCCGGGACGGTGCCGCTGGACGGCCTGATGATGCAGGTCGCCGTGCACGACCACCACCCGGCCGACCGGCATCTGCGGCTCCTCGCGGCCGACCTGGTGTTCGTGCTGCCGGTGGTCAACGAACTCGCCCGCAAGCTGGGGCACACCCTCGCGTGCGCGGAGGACGCCCAACGGCTCCTCGCGCAGGGTGAGCTGGTCGGTGTCATGCCGGAGGGCTTCAAGGGCATCGGCAAGCCGTTCAGCGAGCGCTACAAGCTCCAGCGGTTCGGCCGCGGCGGTTTCGTCTCCACGGCCCTGCGGCAGGGGGTGCCGATCATCCCGTGCTCGGTCGTCGGCGCCGAGGAGATCTACCCGATGCTCGGCAACGCCAAGACGCTGGCGCGGCTGCTGGGCTTCCCATACTTCCCGCTGACGCCGACCTTCCCGTGGCTCGGGCCGCTCGGGGCGATCCCGCTGCCCACCAAGTGGACCATCCAGTTCGGCGAGCCGATCCCCACGGACGGCTATCCGCCGGAGGCGGCCGACGACCCGATGCTGATGTTCAACCTGACCGACCAGGTCCGCGAACAGATCCAGCACACGCTCTACAAGCTCCTGGTGCAGCGGCGGTCGGTGTTCTTCTGACGGCTGGGCCTCTGACCGTGCGGTGATACGGCGACGGGGCGCCCCTGCTCGGAAAGGGGCGCCCCGTCGTTGTCGTACCGCGCTAGTTCGCGTCCTGGCTGTCGATGCCCAGGCCGGGCAGCAGGCCCGGGAGGAGCGGCGGCAGGGTGACGTCCGGCGCGCTCGTCGGGGGCTTGCTGGTGGTCGGGGAACCACCGTCGCCACCGATCTTCGGCGGGTCGAGCAGACCGCCCGTGCTGCCTCCGATCAGGCTGTCGTCGCTGTCGCGGGTGGCCGAGCCACTGGGGCTGCCGGAGCCGGTGTGCCGCCCCGCGGAGGGCGTTCCGCCGGTGCTGGGCGCCGTCGGACGGTGGCTGCCGGAGGAGCCGGTGGACGTCTCGCCGGAGCCCTGCCGCTTGCCGTCGCTCGTGGACGCGGGCGGCTGCGGCAGCAGGGACTGCAGCGGGGCGACCTCTTCGTCTATGGCGTCGAAGACCGACGACACCTGCTGTTTGACGTCCCCGAGCTGGACGGGCAGCTTGTCGCTCAGCGCGCTCCAGGCGTCCCGGTGGGACTGGGAGAAGCTGGAGAGCGCCTGGATGGGCCCGAGGGAGTCCGGGTCCCGCTCGTAGGCCTCGTGCAGCAGGCGGTGGCCCTCGGTGACGTCGTGCCGCATCCCGGAAAGGGTGCGGCGGATCTCGCCGATGGACTCGTGGTCGAGCTGCCTGCCGCCGCGGGTGCGCTCCATCAGCCGGCGGGCCTCGCTCAGCCGGGTGGAGGCCTGGTCGAGGTACGTCTGGCCGCGCTGGTCCTCGCCGTCGCTCAGGTAGTTGAGCCTGAAGTCCTCGATGCCGCGCTTGAGGCCGTACAGCGAGTCACCGGGCAGCGCGTCGGAACTCGCGGCGGCGACTCCGCCGAAGGCCCCGGCGGCCACGCCGACACTCAGCCCGCCGGCCGCGAGCCCCTTGGTCAGTTTGGAACGCGGCCGGAGCTTGCCCAGCGGGCTCGCCCGGTGCGCACCGCGCCCGCGGGAGCGCTGCTCGGGTACGGCTGTGTCCGCCGCCCCGCCCTCCTGGAGCATGGCCTCCATCGCGGCCACCAGCTGGGCGCGCTGGACGACCTTGACCTCGGGGTCGAGCTGCGGCCTGGGCAGTGCGCCGAGGTCCGCCGTCAGGGCCAGGAGCTCGCCCCGCTCGGACAGTTCCTCGGTGGTCTGCGGTGATCCCGCCGCCGCGGACTGCTCGGCCGCCGTGTCCCGGTCGGACTGCTCCTCCAGGGCCTGGGCGAAGGCGTTCGCCCGCCGGTGCGCCGATACGTTCGCGATCACTGGCGGCACCTCCTCTCGTCATCACGGTCGACTCCCCAGGGGGTCCTGAGGGTTGCACGCCCACGACCTCTTCCACCCGATCGAGCGATGGGTCGGCCAGGACGTGACCACAGGGAGCCTGTATCCCGCACAACGAGCGGTCCGGCACTTGGGTTACGGACGGCGGATGATCGGGTCGGAAAGTCAACGGGCCGCAACAAGGAGTGAGTTGTCGGTCGCTGAGCGTGGCCGGTGATCAGCGTGCGTCGTCCGGCAGGAGCCGGGCGAGCGTCCGCACCGCGCGGTACTGGAGAGTCTTGATGGCGCCTTCGTTCTTGCCCATCACCCGGGCGGTCTCGGCGACCGAGAGGCCCTGCAGGAAGCGCAGGGTCACGCACTCCTGCTGCTGGGGGTTGAGGCGGCGCACGGCGTCCAGCAGCGCGGCGTTGGAGAGGGACTCCAGGACGGAGTCCTCCGGGGAGCGCTCGACCTCGTTGGCGTCGAGCATCTCGCCGGTGGTGACCTCGAGCCGGAACCGGCTGGACTTGAAGTGGTCCGCCACCAGGTTCCGGGCGATCGTCACCAGCCAGGCGCCGAAGTCGCGGCCCTGCCAGGTGAAGGTGCCGATCCTGCGGAGCGCCCGCAGAAAGGTCTCGCTCGTCAGGTCCTCGGCGGTCGCCTTGCCGCCCACCCGGTAGTAGATGTACCGGTAGACGGTGTCGCTGTACTGGTCGTAGAGGCGGCCGAACGCCTCGGCCTCGCCGGCCTGGGCGCGCTCCACGAGATCCATCATCCGGGCGCTGTCGCTGTCCGCGGCCGGACGGCGGGCGGGGGCCGCGCCGGTGGCGCGGCCGCGTCTGCCGACGGCGGCGCTGCCCTCGGCCAGTGCGTAGCACGGGCCCAGGGGTGCGGCGGTGGCGAAGGCGGGGACGGCGTACGCGGTGGGGACGACGCCGCGCAGCGTCTCTTTGACCGCCGCGACCGTCGCGCGCAGCGTAGCCAGGCCCGAGGCGTCAACCCCGACGTGTGGGTACACGGGACTCCCAGAGGCAGAGCTTGCATCACGTGCAGTGCGGAACCGTTCACCCGTCGTAGCGACGGAGGGGTACCGGATTGCGTCTGAGGAGAATAACGCTTCGTACAGGGCCTGCTACACCGAGTTGCTCAAATCATCGATTGCGTCGCTTCTGTTACCGATTGACGGTCTATCAAGTGTCGCAACGTGATCGGTTATTGATCGGAAAAGGGTGTGTTTCGGCGAAGTGCGGGGCGTGTTGGGGGTGGGGCGGCATAATCCGGGGTTCTCCCCGCCGTCCAGGCGTGTCGCCGCCGGCGAGCGGCGCTAGCGCCGGCGCCGGCTCAGGGCGATGGCCGCCGCGGTGCCGCCGGCGACCGCGCCGACACCCGCCGCCGCCGGGATGCCGACCTTCGCGGCCTTGCGGCCGGTGCGGTAGTCCCGCAGCCGCCAGTCCTGCTCGCGCGCGTGCCTGCGCAGCTTGGCGTCCGGGTTGATGGCGTACGGGTGCCCCACGAGCGACAGCATCGGGATGTCGTTGTGGCTGTCGCTGTAGGCCGCGCAGCGGTTCAGGTCCAGGCCCTCGGCCGCCGCCAGGGCCCGTACCGCCTCCGCCTTGGCCGGCCCGTGCAGGGGTTCGCCCACCAGGGCGCCGGTGTAGACGCCGCCGACCGACTCCGCGACGGTGCCCAGCGCGCCGGTCAGGCCGAGGCGGCGGGCGATGACCTGGGCGATCTCCACGGGGGCCGCGGTGACCAGCCAGACCTTCTGGCCCGCGTCCAGGTGCGCCTGGGCCAGGGCCCGGGTGCCCGGCCAGATGCGGTCGGCCATGTACTCGTCGTAGATCTCCTCACCGATGGTCTCCAGCTCGGCGACCCGGTGGCCCTTGACGATGGAGAGCGCGGAGTCCCGCGCCTCCTGCATGTGCTCGGGGTCCTCGACGCCGGCCAGCCGGAACCACGCCTGCTGCCAGGCGAACCTGGCCAGGTCGCGCGTCTCGAAGAACTTCCGCTTGTACAGGCCGCGCCCGAAGTGGAACAGCGCGGCGCCCTGCATCACGGTGTTGTCGAGGTCGAAGAAGGCGGCAGCCTTGTCGTCGCCGAGGACCGGGAACTCCGGTTCCCGCTCGGCGGCCCGCGGAACGTCCCGCGAGGACTTGCGGGCGGCCTCCGCCGAGGCCTCGCCTGCCAACACGCTCCGCGCCGTGGCGGAGCGCCTACGGGGGGTGAGCCATCCTAGAGCGGCCATGGCGTGAGCATAGCCAGTCCGTCGGGTGGTTCCGGAGCCGCGAGGTTCGAAGGGTGTGAACTCTCCACGACGCCGCCGTTGCGGAGGCGGGAGAATGGCCGGCATGAGCCCCCTCTTCCGGCGTAAGGCCGATCCCCGGGAACGGTCGGTCACGCTCATCCGCAAGCCCGGCTGCCATCTCTGCGACGACGCGCAGGCCGTGATCGAGAAGGTCTGCGGGGAACTCGGTGTCCCCTGGGAGCAGAAGGACATCACGCAGGACCGGCAGCTGCACGACCAGTACTGGGAGCAGATCCCGGTGGTCCTCGTCGACGGCAGCCAGCACACCTTCTGGCGGGTGGACGAGGCCCGGCTGCGCAAGGAGCTGACCGGCGGCCGAACGGGAAACTGACCGACCAGTACAACGAACTGGCGGAGGTCGCTTAGGATCGTTGGAGTTTCTGTCTGGGGGGCGGGATTCACGAGGAGTGTCGACGTTTTGCCCCCACGAATGACATGCGTGACCCCGGTCACGTTGGCCGGGCAAATCGGACACCATCTTTGTGCACGCGTTCACAAAGGCATAGCCTGCTGTGGACGGGGCGGTCTGGGGACGTATGACCGCCTGCAGCCCCGCTCTACCCGCAGGAGCACCGTGGCAACTGGCCGAACTCACCGACCGGCGACCCGCAGCCGAGGGATTCCCGAGGCCACCGTCGCCCGGCTTCCGCTGTACCTCCGCGCGCTGACCGCACTGTCGGAGCGCTCGGTCCCCACGGTCTCCTCCGAGGAGCTGGCCGCGGCGGCGGGGGTCAACTCCGCGAAGCTGCGCAAGGACTTCTCGTACCTGGGCTCCTACGGAACGCGCGGTGTCGGCTACGACGTGGAGTATCTCGTCTACCAGATCTCCCGTGAACTGGGCCTGACCCAGGACTGGCCGGTTGTGATCGTCGGTATCGGCAACCTCGGCGCCGCACTCGCCAACTACGGCGGGTTCGCCTCCCGTGGTTTCCGGGTGGCCGCGCTGATCGACGCCGATCCGGCGATGGCCGGAAAGCCGGTCGCCGGCATCCCGGTGCAGCACACCGACGAGCTCGAGAAGATCATCAAGGACAACGGCGTCTCGATCGGCGTGATCGCGACCCCCGCCGGTGCCGCCCAGCCGGTCTGCGACCGGCTCGTGGCCGCCGGTGTCACCTCGATCCTGAACTTCGCGCCGACCGTGCTGACCGTCCCCGACGGGGTCGACGTGCGCAAGGTCGACCTCTCCATCGAGCTGCAGATCCTCGCGTTCCACGAGCAGCGCAAGGCCGGCGAGGAGACCGCCGCCGGGGACGGCGCGATGCCCGCGGCCACCGCCCGCGACGCCTCCGGCGACCAGGGACCCGACGGGGACGTGCCCGCCGTGATGCCGGCATGAGTCTCCTCGTCGTCGGGCTGAGCCACCGCAGCGCCCCGGTCAGCGTGCTGGAGCGGGCCGCGCTGAGCGCGGACGCCCAGGTCAAGCTGGTCCAGGACACGGTCGCCGCCGAGCCGGCCACCGAGGCCGCGGTGCTCGCCACCTGCAACCGCATCGAGCTGTACGCCGACGTGGACAAGTTCCACGCCGGTGTGGCCGAGCTGTCCACGCTGCTGGCCCAGCACAGCGGTGTCGGCCTCGAGGAACTGACCCCGTACCTCTACGTGCACTACGAGGACCGGGCCGTACACCACCTGTTCTCGGTGGCCTGCGGCCTCGACTCGATGGTCGTCGGCGAGGGGCAGATCCTCGGCCAGATCAAGGACTCCCTGGCACGCGCCCAGGAGCTGCACACCGCGGGCAAGCTGCTGAACGACCTGTTCCAGCAGGCCCTGCGGGTCGGCAAGCGCGCCCACTCCGAGACCGGCATCGACCGGGCCGGCCAGTCGCTGGTCACCTTCGGCCTGGAGCAGCTCGCCGCCGGCGGCGCCGTCGAGGAATGGGCCGCGGGCCGCAGGGCGCTGGTCATCGGCGCCGGGTCGATGTCCTCGCTGGCCGCCGCGACGCTGGCGCGCGCCGGGGTCGGCGAGATCGTCGTCGCCAACCGCACCTTCGAGCGGGCCGAGCGCCTCGCCCACATACTCACCGAGGGCGACGACACCGCGGTGTCCGCCCGCGCGGTCCGGATGGACGCCGTGCCGGGCGAGCTGACACGTGCCGACGTCGTCGTCTCCTGCACCGGGGCGACGGGCCTGGTGCTGACGGCGGACTCGGTCGCGCAGGCGGTCGAGGGCCGGATCGACGGCGACGCCGTCGGTCCCGCGGCCGCCGCCACGACCGTGCGGGCCACCCCGGCGGCCGCCGCCACCGGTACGGCCGCGGCCGAGGAGAACTGCCCGCTGGACCTGGCCGCCGTGCAGGGCTCGACCGGCTTCTCCGTGCACGGCGAGGCCGCCGTGGCCGGCCTGGACGCGGCGACCCTCGAACAGCACGGGGCCTGGGTCGCGGGCGGCACCGTGGACCGCCGGGACACCGCCCGGCGCAGCCCGGAGGCCGACGCCGAGCTGATCACCGCGCTCGCCGCCACCGCCGCCACCGTCGGCCGCATCCCCGAGCTGCGCAGGCCCGAACCGGTCGCCGTGATCCCGCGCCCGGCCCCCGCCCTGTTCCTCCTCGACCTCGCCATGCCCCGCGACATCGACGCGGCCGTGCACCGGCTGGCCGGGGTGCGCCTGGTGGACATCGAGTCCCTCGCCGAGGCCTCCGCGGACGCGCCGATGGCTGCCGACGTGGACCAGGTCCGGCGTATCGTCTCCGACGAGGTCGCGGCCTTCGGCGCGGCACAGCGTGCGGCGCACATCACGCCGACCGTGGTCGCGCTGCGCACCATGGCCGCCGACGTCGTCGCCGGTGAGATCGCGCGGCTCGACGGCCGCCTGCCCGACCTGGACGAACGCCAGCGCGGCGAGATCCGGCAGGCCGTGCACCGGGTCGTCGACAAGCTGCTGCACGCGCCGACCGTACGGGTCAAGCAGCTCGCTGCCGAGCCCGGCGGCGCCGGGTACGCGGACGCGCTGCGCACCCTGTTCGACCTCGACCCCGAGACGGTGGCCGCCGTCTCCAGGGCCGGGGACAGCACAGACAAGAAGGACCGACCGGCATGACACAGAAGTCTTTGAGACTGGGGACGAGGCGGAGCAAGCTCGCCATGGCCCAGTCCGGGCAGGTGGCGGAGGCCGTCCGCCGGGTGACCGGGCGCCCCGTCGAGCTGGTCGAGATCACCACGCACGGCGACGTCTCCCGCGAGCACCTCACGCAGATCGGCGGCACCGGCGTGTTCGTCACGGCGCTGCGTGACGCGCTGGTGGGCGGCGAGGTGGACTTCGCGGTTCATTCGCTCAAGGACCTGCCGACCACGCAGCCCGAGGAACTGGTCCTGGCCGCCGTACCGGTGCGCGAGGACCCCCGCGACGTGATCGTCGCCCGGGACGCGCTGAAGTTCACGGACCTGCCGCGCGGTGCCCGCATCGGCACCGGGGCGCCGCGCCGCATGGCGCAGCTCAACGCGTACGCCCGCGCCCACGGACTGGACATAGAGACGGTCCCGATACGCGGCAACGTCGACACCCGCATCGGTTTCGTGCGCAGCGGTGAGCTGGACGCGGTCGTCCTCGCCGCCGCCGGACTGAACCGCATCGGCCGGATCGACGAGGTGACCGACTTCCTGTCGGTCGACACGGTTCTGCCGGCCCCCGGCCAGGGGGCCCTGGCGATCGAGTGCACCGCGGACTCCGCGGACCTCGTCGCCGCGCTCGGCGAGCTCGACGACCCGCTCACCCGGGCCGCCGTGACCGCCGAACGGTCACTGCTCGCCGCCCTGGAGGCCGGTTGCAGCGCACCCGTGGGTGCGTTGGCCGACCTCCTGGCCGACGGGCAGATTGTCAAGGAAATGCGCCTGCGCGGCGTCGTCGGCACGACCGACGGCACCCGCACGGTGCAGCTGTCCACCACCGGTCCCGTGCCCCGAACGCACGACCAGGCGATGGCACTCGGGCGCGAACTCGCCACCGAGATGCTGAACCAGGGCGCGGCCGGTCTGATGGGGGAGCGAGCACATTGAGCCCCACCACCCTTCCCACCGGCCTCGAACACGGGCACGTCACCTTCCTGGGTGCCGGACCCGGGGATCCGGGGCTGCTGACTCTGCGCGCCGTGGAGGCGCTGTCGAACGCGGATGTCCTGATCGCCGAGCACGAGGTGCTCGACGTGATCCGGACGCACGCCCGGCAGGGCGTGTCCGTCGTGCCGATGGACGCGGACTCCTCGGTGTCACCGCCGGGCACGGGCGCACCGCAGCTCACGGTCGTTGACGGTGCGTCAACAACCGCTGCGGTCCCGACTCCTGCCCGGGATGCCGCTCATCTTGTCATGGAGGCCACGCGGGGCGGCAGGCGGGTCGTCCGTGCGGTGTCCGGGGACCCGGGACTTGATACGTACGCGGCCGAGGAAATGCTCGCCTGCGCCGCCGCCGGTGTGCCCTTCGAGGTCGTACCGGGTGTGGCGGCCGCCGTCGGCGTGCCCGCGTACGCCGGTGTGCCGCTGCGCGACCCGCACGGCGCGGACGTCCGGTTCGTGGACGCCCGTACCGCCTCCGACCGCTGCTGGACGGAGGTGGGGGCCTCCGACGGCACGGTGGTGGTCTCCACGACGCTGGACTCGGTGGCCGCCGCGGCCGGCGAACTGGTGTCCGCGGGCCGCAAGCCGGACACGCCGCTGACCGTCACCGTCGCCGGTACGACGACCCGGCAGCGCACCTGGACGGCGACGCTCGGCACCATCGCGCAGACGCTGAAGCAGGCGAAGGTCCTGCCGTCCCCGGACGGCGGCCGGTCCGTGATAGCCGTGGTCGGCGAGCGAAGCGCAGCCGCCCAGCGCGACCAGTTGTCGTGGTTCGAGTCCAAGCCGCTGTTCGGCTGGAAGGTGCTCGTGCCGCGTACGAAGGAGCAGGCGGCGTCGCTCTCCGACCAGTTGCGGTCCTACGGCGCGGTGCCGCACGAGGTGCCGACGATCGCGGTGGAGCCCCCGCGGACCCCGCAGCAGATGGAACGCGCGGTCAAGGGCCTGGTCACCGGCCGCTACGAGTGGATCGCCTTCACGTCCGTCAACGCGGTCAAGGCGGTGCGCGAGAAGTTCGAGGAGTACGGCCTCGACGCCCGTGCCTTCGCGGGCATCAAGGTCGCCGCGGTGGGCGAGCAGACGGCGAAGGCGCTGATCGCCTTCGGTGTGAAGCCCGACCTGGTGCCGAGCGGTGAGCAGTCGGCGGCCGGCCTCCTGGAGGACTGGCCCCCGTACGACCCGGTCTTCGACCCGATCGACCGCGTCTTCCTGCCCCGGGCCGACATCGCCACCGAGACCCTGGTGGCCGGTCTGATCGAGCTGGGCTGGGAGGTCGACGACGTCACGGCCTACCGGACCGTGCGAGCCTCGCCGCCCCCGGCGGAGACCCGCGAGGCCATCAAGGGCGGCGGCTTCGACGCGGTGCTGTTCACGTCGTCCTCGACCGTCCGGAACCTGGTGGGCATCGCCGGCAAGCCGCACAACGTCACGGTGATCGCCTGCATCGGTCCGGCGACGGCCAAGACGGCCGAGGAGCACGGTCTGCGCGTCGACGTGATGGCCCCCGAGCCGTCGGTCCACAAGCTGGCCGAGGCCCTGGCCGACTTCGGCATGAAGCGCCGGGCGGCCGCCCTGGAGTCCGGGGACCCGGTGACCCGGCCGAGCGAGCGCCGTCCGGGCGCGCGGAGGCGTCGCTCGACGACGTGAGCGCGGTGCAGCGGTGAGGTGGCGGGACGTGCCGGACGGGCGCGTCCCGCCGCCGTCTTCCGGCACCCTGCCCGGCGCGTTGTGGGCATGCCATGATCGGGCGCATGAGTGAGCACGCTGGACACGCGGGGATCGTCTACTGGCGCCGGAGTCTGTGGAACGGGGCGCGCTGCGTGCCCGTGGTCCTGAGTCTGCTGCCGGGCGAGCTGCGTGCCCAGGACCGGGACGGCCGGGTCGTCTTCCAGGGCGACCCCCGGAAGGTCGAGGGCCGGCTGACCCGGCTCGGCACCCTGGTGGTCAACGTCGGCGGGAAGCGCTACGCCCTGGTCGGACGGGGCAGTGACCTGTCGCCCGCCCCCACCGCCGGGCAGCACGCCGCGGTGAGCGGCTTCCAGCCCGCGTCCGAGGTGTCCGGCGGCGCGTTCGACGAGATCCTGAACGGCGGCGCCATGGCCCGGATGCGCGCCTGGCACACCTGGCTCGGCGGAGCCGGCGCCCGCCTGCGCTGACCGGCGGCGGGAGATTCCGCCGCCTTCGGCGCCCGCCGCATCCGGCAGCGGCCGAACGGGGGAATCACTGGTTGGGTTCCCCGTTCTGTGACCTTCCCCGAGGCGGGACGGGGAACCCACCCGAAGCCGTCGGCCACGAGCCGTCCTCGCCGCCAACGGGACCGAAATCCTGGTGAGTTGACCGGTGATCGGCTGTTAGGGTGCGCCGATGTCATCGATCAGGCAGATCCAGGTCACCTTCGACTGCGCGGAACCCGAGCGTGTCGCCCGCTTCTGGTGCGAAGTGCTGGGGTACGTCGTACCGCCGCCGCCGGAGGGGTTCGCCACCTGGGACGACTACGGCCGTTCGCTGCCGCCCGAGGAGCGGGGCTCCTGGTTCGCGTGCGCCGACCCCTCGGGTGCGGGCCCGCGGCTGTACTTCCAGCGCGTCCCCGAGGGCAAGGTCGTCAAGAACCGGGTCCATCTCGACGTGCGGGCCGGCACCGGGCTCGTCGGTGAGGAGCGCCTCGCCACGCTCAAGGCCGAGTGCGCGCGACTGGTCGCGCTCGGCGCGGTCTGCGTGCGGGTGCTGGAAGCCGACGAGGACAACGAGTCCTGCATCGTGATGCAGGACGTCGAGGGCAACGAGTTCTGTCTCGACTGAGCGTGTCCGCCGGGCCCGGCACCGGGCCCGGCGCCGACGGCCCGTCGGCAAAGGCGGCTCCGGGGCGGGCGTAGCGTAGAAGGCATGACGAAGTACGGATCTTTCCCCGGTACGCGTCCCCGGCGGCTGCGGACCTCGCCCGTCATGCGACGCATGGTCGCCGAGACGCGACTGCACCCCGCCGACTTCATCCTGCCGGCCTTCATCCGTGAGGGCGTCGACGAGCCGGTGCCGGTCTCGGCCATGCCCGGGGTCGTCCAGCACACCCGCGACAGTCTGCGGAAGGCCGCGGCGGAGGCGGTGGAGGCCGGGATCTCCGGGATCATGCTGTTCGGCGTGCCGGAGGACGACAAGAAGGACGCCCAGGGCACGGTCGGCACCGACCCGGACGGCATCCTCCAGGTCGCGCTGCGCGACGTGCGGTCCGAGGTGGGCGACGACCTGCTCGTCATGTCCGACCTGTGCCTGGACGAGTTCACCGACCACGGCCACTGCGGGGTGCTCGACGCCGAGGGGCGGGTCGACAACGACGCCACGCTCGAGCGGTACGCCGAGATGGCCCAGGTGCAGGCCGACGCGGGCGCCCACGTCGTCGGGCCCAGCGGGATGATGGACGGCCAGATCGGCGTCGTCCGGGACGCGCTCGACCAGATCGGCCGCGAGGACGTCGCCGTCCTCGCCTACACCGCCAAGTACTCCTCCGCGTTCTACGGCCCCTTCCGCGAGGCCGTCGCCTCCTCGCTCCAGGGCGACCGCAAGACCTACCAGCAGGACCCCGCCAACTGGCGCGAGTCCCTGCGGGAGCTCGAGCTGGACCTCGCCGAGGGCGCCGACATGGTGATGGTCAAGCCGGCCGGACCGTACCTGGACGTCGTCGCCCGGGTCGCCGACGCCGTGGACGTACCCGTCGCCGCCTACCAGATCTCCGGCGAGTACTCGATGATCGAGGCCGCCGCGGAGAAGGGCTGGATCGACCGGGACCGCGCCATCCTGGAGACGCTGACCGGCATCAAGCGGGCCGGGGCGCGGACCATCCTCACCTACTGGGCGACCGAAGCGGCGCGCATGCTGCGCTGACGGACACGGTTGGAGATCGTTCCGGTACCGAAACGGCGGCGGCCCGGCTGCGGTGTGCTGTCGTTTCGGCAACGGAACGGGCTCGGTTGCGCGAATGTCCGGTGACGGTCCCGCGGACCTTCCGTGATCATGGGTGTTTCTGTCCTGAAAACGATGTTTGAAGCCCGTCCGGTCGCACATCTGCGCCGCGTATGACGCGCTCCTGCCAACCCCTTAATGTCTGCGCCTGGCCTGATCCATTTCCGGGATGGGCTGAACGTCGATCCCTGGGGGGATGTCATGAGCTGGTTCATCGCCGCACTCAAGAAGTACGCCGTCTTCAGCGGGCGCGCGCGCCGCAAGGAGTTCTGGCTGTTCTCGCTGTTCGCGTACCTGATCTACATCGTGCTGGGCGGCATCGGCGCCGCGACGAAGACGCCGGCCCTGCTCGCCGTCGCCGGCATCGTCGTCCTCGCGCTCCTGCTGCCGGCCTGGGGTGTCACGGTGCGCCGCCTGCACGACACGGGCCGCTCCGGCTGGTGGATCCTCTTCGGCGCCATCCCGGTCGCCGGCCCCATCACCCTGCTGGTCTTCTACTGCCTGGACGGCGAGGCCGGCGCCAACAAGTACGGCCCGAACCCGAAGGAAGCCCCGGCGCTCGTCTGACGCCCCGCCCGCGGCATCCGCGCCGCGCCTTCGGCACACGCCGTCCTGAGGCCGCCCGGCCAGCGTTGTCCGGGCGGCCTCAGGCCTGTGCGGGGGCCGCCGTGGTCACCGGGGAGCGGCGCCGGGGGTCAGTCCCACCAGAAGGTCCAGCTCGGCTCGTCGACGAGGCTCTTGGCGTAGCCGCGCAGGCCGTCCGGGCCGCCCTGGGTGACGTTGTCCGGGCAGAAGGCGAAGTGCTCCGCCGCCAGGGCCTCCGCGTCCGCCAGGGTGCTCGGCGGGGCGGCCACCGACACCACCAGGACGTCGAAGCCGAGGGCCACGACCCGTATGCCGAAGCGGTCCTCCCAGGAGCGCAGGACCGCGCACAGGCGCGCCACGTCGTTCTCGTGGTTGAGGGGGCCCGCCCAGCCGATGGCGGCCGGGATGTCGGCGGACCGCCGGGACGGTACGAGGGCCAGGCGCGTGTCCTTGAGCCAGGTCCCCTCGGCCAGGGAATCGGCCACCTGCGCGGCCCTCGTGCCCGGGTCCGCGGTCAGCACGCCCGGCGGGGCGAGGCCCGGCCACGCTGCCCCGAACGGCTCCAGCAGCTCGCCCAGTTCCTCGTCGAACCCGGCCTCCGGGTCGTCCTCCGCCTCTTCGCCGCCCCAGAACTCCGCGAGGACCTCCTCCGGGTCGTGATCCCCGGGATAGGACATGTCACCGGGCATCAGCTCCCAGTCGTCCGGTCCGCCCTGGGTGCCGCCCAGCTCCACGAGGACCGGCAGCAGACCCGCCCGCGAGGCGGGCGCCCCCAGCGCGGCCCAGGTGCCGGGCGCGGCCTGCTTCTCCGCGTGCCACAGCAGGGGTTCGTGCCAGGGACCGTCGTCCGTCGTGTCGACCAGCCTGCCGGGCGGGAGCCGAAGACCGAGGGAACGCCCGCTGGGGTCGGTCGCCAGAGAGGGCAGCGGGTTGGGAAGAGTCGCCATGCCGGTGACTCTAAGGGCGGGCACTGACAACGCCGTTGACCAGCTACGTCACTTGAGCGACGAGGTGAAGGCGGCCCATGTCGCGGGGGAGACGCGCAGCGTGTGTCCGTCGGCGAGGGGCAGTTGCTTGGAGTCGCGGATGTGGATCGCCTGAGAGGAGGCGGCCACTTCGAGGCACTGGCCGCCTTCGTCACCGCTGTACGTCGACTTGAACCACTGAAGTGCTTCGGCGCTCATTGCTCTCCTAGCATGTGGTCGAGCAGACCCACCGAATCTTGGGTGGTCAGGGCCTGTGTCCGCAGCATCGCATACTTGCGCGCGAGGATGGACACCTCTTCCGGGTCGGAAACCCACTGGCTGCCGCGTTGCGACTCGGTGTATGCGACGTGCTGGTGATCAGGTGTTTCGAGAAGCGTGAAAGGCCCGTTGAGCCCCGCGTGGAAGGGGCTCTCCAGCGGCAGGATCTGGAGTGAGAGACAGGGCAGTTCAGCCATCTCGCGCAGGAACCTGACCTGCTCGCCGCGTACCTCCTCCGAGCCGATCCGTAGGCGCAGCGCGGGCTCCCAGACCACGAAGCTCAGCGTCGGCGGACACTTGCGGCGCAGAATCTCCTGCCGGTTGATGCGCAGCCTGAGCGTCGTCTCCAACTGCTCCTCGTCGTAAGCGGGAACGCGGTTCTGCAGGACCGATCGTGCATACGACTCGCTCTGGAGCAGGCCAGGGATGACCGCGTTGTCGTACCAGGACAACGCGATGGCCACCCGCTCCTGGTCCATGTACTCCTCGGCCCACAGCGGGAACTGGTCGACCTCGGGCAGGTTGGCCACGCCCGCGGCCAGCGTCCCCTTGGTGCCGAGGAAGTCGTCGAGGATCTCGGCGATGTCGGGCTTCAGGGTGCGCCGGCCCTGTTCGATCGACGCGATCGTCTCCTCGTTGATGTTCAGCGCGGTACTCAGGCCCGACTGGCTCAGGCCGGCCGCCCGGCGTGCGGTGGCGAGCTGGCGGCCCAGCATCCGCATGGCCGAGTGGTTCCTCCGTGTAGGCGTCATACCGCTGAACTCCCCAGCCCCGGCCGTACACGACCCCGTACGAACCCGTACAAACGCGTTGTACGGGATGACCCACTGAACGAACCTAGTCACTCTGCGCGATCTTCGTGCCGTGAACGCACAGACCGAACTTGCCTACCAGCGTGACCAGTTCTACGGCCGGAGCCGCCGCTCGGTGCCCGCAGCCAGACGGTTCACCGAGTGGTCGCTGGCCTACTGGGGGCTCGCCGAATGGCGGCGGGCGGAGGACGTCACGCTCTGCGTGAGCGAGCTGGCCACGAACGCGCTGGTGCACGGGGTGCCGCCGGGGCGGGGCTTCCTGCTGCGGCTGAGGTACGACGGGGCGGTCGTCCGGGCCGAGGTGCACGACAGCGGGGCCGGTACGCCGCGCGTCGTGGCGGAGGCCGGAGGGGACGACGCGGAGGGCGGGCGAGGGCTGCTGCTGGTCTCCGCCCTCGCCGACAAGTGGGGCGCCGGACCGCGGGCCCCGGGCAAGCTGGTGTGGTGCGAGTTCGTCAGGGCGGGCGGAACGACCGACGGCCCGCCCTCGTAGCCGAGGACGGGCCGCCGCGGTGCGCGCACCGCCGTCAGAGCTTCTCGGGCGTCCTGATGCCCAGCAGGGCCATGCCCTGGTGCAGGGTGCGGGCCGTGACGTCGCACAGGAACAGGCGGTTCTCCACCAGTTGCGGCGTCTCGGCCTTCAGCACCGGGCACTTGTCGTAGAACGACGTGTAGTGCGACGCGAGCTGGTACAGGTACGCGGCCAGCTTGTGCGGGGCGTACTCCGTGGCCGCCTCGCGCACCGTCTCCGCGAACGCGTCCACGTGCAGGCCCAGCGCGCGCTCGGCCTCCGCCAGTTCCAGCTCGGGGTGCGCGGCCGGGCGGACCTCGCCGGCCTTGCGCAGGATGGACTGGATACGGGCGTACGCGTACTGCAGGTACACACTGGTGTCGCCGTTGAGCGAGACCATCTGGTCCAGGTCGAACTTGTAGTCCCGGATCGCCGACGTGGACAGGTCCGCGTACTTCACCGCGCCGATGCCCACCTGGGTGCCGCGCTCGGCGATCTCCCGCTCGGAGAGGTCCTGGGCCTTCTCGCGGACCACGGCCGACGCGCGCTCGATCGCCTCGTCCAGCAGGTCGACCAGGCGGACCGTCTCGCCCTCACGCGTCTTGAACGGCTTGCCGTCCTTGCCGAGGACCGTGCCGAACGCGAGCTGCTGCGCGCTGACGTCCTCGTTGAGCCAGCCGGCCCGGCGGGCGGTCTCGAAGACCATCCGGAAGTGCAGGGCCTGGCGGGCGTCGACGACGTACAGCAGCGTGTTCGCCTTGAGGTTGAACACGCGGTCGCGGATCGCGGAGAGGTCGGTCGCCGCGTAGCCGTAGCCGCCGTCCGACTTCTGCACGATCAGCGGGACCGGGTTGCCGTCCGGGCCCTTGATGTCGTCGAAGAAGACGCACAGCGCGCCCTCGGAGCGGACCGCGACGCCCGACTCCTCCAGGAGCCGGCAGGTCTCGGCGAGCATGTCGTTGTAACCGGACTCGCCGACGATGTCGGCGTCGCGGATCTCCATGTCCAGCTTCTCGAAGACGGAGAAGAAGTAGATCTTCGACTCGTCCACGAACTTCTGCCACATGGCGAGGGTCTTCGGGTCGCCCGCCTGGAGGTCGACCACCCGGCGCCGGGCCCGCGTCTTGAACTCCTCGTCGGAGTCGAACAGCCTGCGCGCGGCCTTGTAGAGGCGGTCGAGGTTCGACATCGCCTCCTCGCCGGTCACCTGGGAGTCCTTGTGGTCCAGCTCGTGCGGGTGCTCGTCCAGGTACTGGATGAGCATGCCGAACTGGGTGCCCCAGTCGCCGATGTGGTGGCGCCGGACCACGTTCTCGCCGGTGAACTCCAGGAGCTGGACGACCGCGTCGCCGATCACCGCGGAACGCAGGTGGCCGACGTGCATCTCCTTCGCCACGTTCGGCTGGGCGTAGTCGATCACCGTGGTGCCGGGGTCCGCGGCGTGCGGCACGCCGAGGCGGCCGGCGTCGTCCGCGTACCGCGCGGCCAGGTTCGCGGTGATCGCCCGGTCGGAGACCGTGATGTTCAGGAAGCCAGGTCCGGAGACCTCGATGTCCTTGATCACGTCACCCGACTCGACCCCGGCGACGACCTGGGCCGCCAGCTCCCGCGGGTTGGCCTTGGCCTTCTTGGCGAGCGCCAGGATGCCGTTGGCCTGGAAGTCCGCCCGGTCGCTTCGTCGCAGCAGCGGGTCCGCGCCGGCGGCCTCCGGCAGGGTGGCCGAGAGGGCGGACGCGAGGCGCTGCTGGACGGAATCGCTGAGGGACGTGACCGAGGCCATAGGAAGGGGTGCCGTTCTCCTCGTGGGGATGGATAGACCCGGCCAGTATCCCATGGGGGGCAAAGGGGTTTTCCCGGTCGCGAGGCGGTCTGGGAGAATGAGACGGTCACCCCGTCCAAGAAGCGTTCAGAAAGAAGGACGTGCCGATCGTGGCTCAGAGCACCGAGACCGCCGACTGGGTCTCCCGTTTCGCCGATGACGTCATCGAGGAGTCGGAGCGACGGGCCCCCGGCAAACCGGTGGTCGTCGCGTCCGGTCTTTCCCCCTCCGGCCCGATCCACCTCGGCAACCTGCGCGAGGTCATGACCCCGCACCTGGTCGCCGACGAGATCCGCCGCCGCGGCCACCAGGTCCGGCACCTGATCTCCTGGGACGACTACGACCGGTACCGCAAGGTGCCGGAGGGCATCGCGGGCGTCGACAAGTCCTGGGCCGAGCACATCGGCAAGCCGCTGACCTCGGTGCCGGCGCCGAAGGGGTCGGCGTACCCGAACTGGGCGGAGCACTTCAAGGCCGCGATGATCGCCTCGCTGGCCGAGCTGGGCGTGGAGTTCGACGGGATCAGCCAGACGGAGCAGTACACCTCCGGTGTCTACCGCGAGCAGATCCTGCACGCCATGAAGCACCGCGGCGACATCGACGCGATCCTCGCCCAGTACCGCACCAAGAAGGCCCCGGCCAAGAAGCAGCAGCAGAAGCAGGTGGACGAGGCGGAGCTGGAGGCCGAGGAGGGCTCGGGCGCCGCCGCCGAGGACGACGGCAGCTCCGGCGCCGCCGGCTACTTCCCGTACAAGCCGTACTGCGGCAACTGCGAGAAGGACCTGACGACCGTCACCTCCTACGACGACGACAGCACCGAGCTGGCGTACACCTGCACCGCCTGCGGCTTCACCGAGACGGTCCGGCTGAGCGAGTTCAACCGCGGCAAGCTGGTCTGGAAGGTCGACTGGCCGATGCGCTGGGCCTACGAGGGCGTGGTCTTCGAGCCGAGCGGCGTCGACCACTCGTCCCCGGGGTCCAGCTTCCAGGTGGGCGGGCAGATCGTCGGGATCTTCGGCGGCAAGCAGCCCATCGGCCCGATGTACGCCTTCGTCGGCATCTCCGGCATGGCGAAGATGTCGTCCTCGCGCGGTGGCGTGCCCACCCCGGCCGACGCGCTGCAGATCATGGAGCCGCAGATCCTGCGCTGGCTGTACGCCCGGCGCCGGCCGAACCAGTCCTTCAAGATCGCCTTCGACCAGGAGATCCAGCGGCTCTACGACGAGTGGGACAAGCTGGCGGCGAAGGTCGCCGACAGCTCCGCGCTCCCCGGTGACGTCGCCGCCTACACGCGGGCCGTGGGCACGGCCGCGGCCGAGCTGCCGCGGACCGCGCGTCCGCTGCCGTACCGCACGCTCGCGTCGGTCGCCGACATCACCGCCGGGCACGAGGACCAGGCGCTGCGCATCCTCAGCGAGCTGGACCCCGAGCAGCCCCTGGGCTCGCTGGACGAGGCGCGGCCCCGGTACGACAAGGCGGAGGCGTGGATCAACACCCACGTCCCCGCCGACCAGCGCACCATCGTCCGCGACGAGCCCGACGCCGAGCTGCTGAAGTCCCTCGACGAGGCCTCCCAGCAGTCGGTGCGGCTGCTGCTCGACGGGCTCGCCGAGCACTGGTCGCTGGACGGGCTGACCCACCTCGTCTACGGCGTGCCCAAGGTGCAGGCCGGGTTCGCGGCCGACGCGACGCCCAAGGAGCTGCCGCCGGAGATCAAGACGGCCCAGCGGTCGTTCTTCGCCCTGCTCTACCACCTGCTGGTCGGCCGGGACACCGGGCCGCGGCTGCCCACGCTGCTGCTCGCCGTGGGCCAGGAGCGGGTGCGGGCCCTGCTCGGCGAGTAGGGGAGGCGGACACGAAGGAGGGGCCCTCGTCACGAGGGCCCCTCCTCCGTGTCCACGTGCGCCGCCGTCAGGCGATGTGGTCCTCTTCCATCTCCGCCGTGTGGCGCTGCTGGAAGCGTTCCGCGAGATCCTTCAGGGCGCTGGGGCTCAGCGTGTTGCCGTACGTCGCCTCGATGTTGTCACCGAGCACGCGGGGCGTGGGGTAGCTGCCGTCGATCGACTGGCGGAAGACCTGGTAGTACGCGTCCTCGTCCGGCTCCGGGGGGCCGCCGCCCTCGCCGAGCTCGCGGGTGCGGTTGGGGCCCACCGGGATCGGGAAGCTGCCGGTCTCCTCGGGGGAGGGCTGCTGGAACTGCTCCACCGGCTGCTCGTCGTACCAGCCCTCGTACTCCTCCTCGGGGACGTACTGGGGGTCCGGGACGGGGTTGTAGGCCGGGTCGTAGCCGCCGTGGTAGTCCACCTCGCGCGGAGTCTGGAACCAGGGGCTCTCCTCGTCGACGGGCGGCTCGGGGCGCTGCTGCCCGGGAGGCGCCGCCTGCCGCGGGACGGACGCCGCGACGGCGGCAGGGCCGTCCGCGGCCGCGGTGGCGGCGGGAGCGGGCAGTTGCGGCTGGGACTGCGGCTGGGGCTGCGGAGCCGCCGGCAGGAGCAGCGGTTCGATGCCCGCCGCCGCGAGGCCCGCCGGGGCCGTCTCCGCGAGGGGGACTCCGTAGCGGGCCAGGCGCAGCGGCATCAGCGACTCGACCGGGGCCTTGCGGCGCCAGGCGCGGCCGAAACGGGAGCGCAGCCGGGCCTGGTACACCAGGCGCTCCTGCTCCAGCTTGATCACCTGGTCGTAGGAGCGCAGCTCCCACAGCTTCATGCGGCGCCACAGCAGGAACGTGGGCAGCGGGGAGAGCAGCCAGCGGGTGATGCGGACGCCCTCCATGTGCTTGTCCGCCGTGATGTCCGCGATCCGGCCGATGGCGTGCCGGGCCGCCTCGACGGCGACGACGAACAGGATCGGGATCACCGCGTGCATGCCCGTGCCCAGCGGATCCGGCCAGGCGGCGGCGCCGTTGAAGGCGATCGTCGCCGCCGTCAGCAGCCACGCCGTCTGCCGCAGCAGCGGGAAGGGGATGCGGATCCAGGTCAGCAGCAGGTCCAGGGCGAGCAGGACGCAGATGCCCGCGTCGATGCCGATCGGGAACACGTAGGAGAAGTTCCCGAAGCCCTTCTTGAGAGCCAGTTCACGGACTGCCGCGTAGGAACCGGCGAAGCCGATGCCGGCGATGATCAACGCGCCGGACACGACCACGCCGACGAGTATGCGGTGCATCCGAGTCAGCTGCATTGGCGCGGCCACTCGTCATCCCCTCCCATTGCGTGTTGTTGCGCGCAACAGAGTGGCACACGTGTGCGGCGCACGTGACCCGGGTCAGTCCTTCTTCGCGGCCGACTTGGACGGAGAAGCGCTGGATGAGGGCGACTTGGACGCCTGCTTCGAGGGCGACTTGGACGCCTGCTTCGAGGGCGACTTCGACGCGGACTTGGACGGGGAGGCGGTCCCGCCCGTGGACGCGCCGGAACCGGAGCCTCCGTCATTGGCCGCCGAGACGGACGCGACGGCCTCCTTGACGGCCTTCTGCGCGTCCTTCGCCAGGTCGTCCGCGCCGGGGGTCTTCTCGCCCGCGAGGCCGGCGCCGTTGTAGTCGAGCGTGACGACGACGTTCTCGACCCGGGCGACCACCGTCTGCTGCTTGAAGGTGCCCTCCTTCTTCTTCAGGTCGTAGCGCACCAGCGTCGCCTCGGTGCCCGTCCCGGCGACCGGCTCCGTCCTGGTGTTCTTCGCCCCGGAGACGGTCTTGGCGTCCTCGACCTGCTGGGTGAGGTAGGCGTGCGCCTGCTTGTCGCCCGAGCCGCGGCCGGCGTCCGAGTCGAAGCGCAGCATGGAGACGTTCAGCCAGCGGAACTGCGAACCCTTCACCCCGTTGTTGTCCAGGCTGTTCCAGGAGCAGGAGGAGCGGGTCGCCGTGTCGTCGCTGCTGCCCTCCTTGCCGGCCTTGGCGCCCTTGGGCACCAGGTCGGTCAGGGTCTTCTTCGACAGCACCGCGCACGCCTCGGGGAGCTTGTGGTACGCGGCGGGCTGCACCGTCGGGGACGCGCTCGCCGACGGCTTCGACGAACCGCTGCCGGCGGTCGGCCGCGCGCTGTCGCCGCCCTTGTCCGCGGAGTCGCCGGAGTCCGAGGAGCAGGCGGCGGTGATCAGCACCGCGGGAACGGCCGCCGCGCAGACAAGGGCGCGGCGCAGACGCTTGGCTCGCTGGTCATGGGCACGGTCGTTTCGCTGAGCTGCTCGCTGCATGGTTCCTTCACTCGTGACACTCGGTGTGCGTGCGGGTTCCTGCGGGGCCCCACGGTACGCGGTGAAGGAGTGGTGCGGTTTGCCTTCACGCGCTTCGCGAACAGTGCCGCCGGAGCCCGCGGGGGCCGTCATCCGCCCAGGGCGTCAGCCAGTTGGGAGGCCAGATTCCGGGCCCTGTCCTGCAGTTCCTTGCTGTCCGGGACCGCCCCCGTCGCCATCGGCTGCTCCTCGTACCCGATGGTGACGACGACGTTGGACGTGCGGAACACCACAGTCACCGTCCGCTGTTCGGCCGTCGAACCGGAGGTGTTGAGCTGGTCGTCCAGATACGCCTCGTCACCGAGATCGGGCAGCACCCGGGGCTGCAGCTCGGCCGGCGGAGCGCCGGCGGCGCCCGAGGAGGACTCCGGAGCGGACCCCGAGGGGGACTCCGAGGCCGACGGGGAGGCGTCGTCGCCCGTGCTCGCCGTCGGTGTGGGCGCCGTGGGGGTGGCGGAGGCGGGAGCGCTCGGCTCGGGCAGGTCGGCGGCCGTCTGCTGCTCCAGGAACAGCTTCTGCGCCTGGTCGTCGTCGCTGACCGCGTTGTCGTACGACACCACGCGCTCGAAGTCGACCGCGAGCCGGTCGGTGGCGGCGCCGGACGACGCCTTCCAACGGCAGCCCACCTTGCGGTCGGTGTTGTAGGTGAGCGTCGCCTCGCCCTGGTAGGCCTTCTCCCGCTGGTCCTGGTCG
Source organism: Streptomyces sp. NPDC002386 (assembly GCF_053593175.1). NCBI lineage: Bacteria > Bacillati > Actinomycetota > Actinomycetes > Kitasatosporales > Streptomycetaceae > Streptomyces > Streptomyces sp. NPDC002386. The sequence continues at coordinate 186,640 of NZ_JBSFBX010000015.1, read as the reverse complement.
GTGATCTGCCCGATGCCCGGCAGCAGGGAGTCGAGGGTGTCGTGGTCCACCGCCCCGCAGGGCTCGGGGAGGCTGCGGTACTTGCCGGGCTGGGCGGCGGGCGTGGCCGTACCGGCGTTGCCCGGGTTGGCGTTGTCGGTGGGACCGCTGTCCCCCGAGCCGCTCGTGCAGCCGGCCAGCAGCGCCACGAGGAGGGCGGCGGTGCCGGTCACATACGCCTTCCGCTGCACGGTCGGGCTCCTCTCGACGGTCTCTGCTCGCTGGGTGGTCCAGTGTCCCCGCTGGTTATTCGCTTGCCGCCGCGGGGCGCTCCCTGGAGACAATGTGTACCGCACGCACTGCCGTGAACGACGGTCCCCTGTCCCTTTTCATAGACCTTGTCGCCGCTTTTGCGTTTTGCTGTTCATAGGACTTTTGTTGTCGTTTCCGGGGGAATGAGGAACCCATGTCGTACGTGGAGATGCCGGGCGCGAAGGTGCCGATCCGGATGTGGACCGACCCGGCGACGGTCGAGGACGTGGCCCTGCGTCAGCTCCAGAACGTCGCCACCCTGCCGTGGATCAAGGGCCTGGCCGTGATGCCGGACGTCCACTACGGCAAGGGCGCGACCGTCGGCTCGGTCATCGCGATGCGGGGCGCGGTGTGCCCGGCCGCGGTGGGCGTGGACATCGGCTGCGGCATGTCGGCGGTACGGACCTCCCTGACCGCGAACGACCTGCCGGGCGACCTGTCCCGGCTGCGGTCGAAGATCGAGCAGGCCATTCCGGTCGGGCGGGGGATGCACGACGACCCCGTGGCGCCGGGGCGGTTCCACGGGCTGGCCACGTCGGGCTGGGACGAGTTCTGGGGGCGGTTCGGCACGGTCGCCCAGGCGGTGCACTTCCGCGAGGAGCGGGCCACGAAACAGATGGGCACCCTGGGCTCGGGCAATCACTTCGTCGAAGTGTGCACCGACACCACCGGCGCCGTCTGGCTGATGCTGCACTCCGGCTCCCGCAACATCGGCAAGGAGCTCGCCGAGCACCACATCGGCGTGGCCCAGCGGCTGTCGCACAACCAGGGCCTGGTCGACCGGGACCTCGCCGTCTTCGTCTCGGACACCCCGCAGATGGCGGCGTACCGCAACGACCTGTTCTGGGCGCAGGAGTACGCGAAGTACAACCGCACGCTGATGATGGCGCTCCTGAAGGACGTGGTCCGCAAGGAGTTCAAGAAGGCGAAGCCGGTCTTCGAGCCGGAGATCTCCTGCCACCACAACTACGTGGCGGAGGAGCGCTACGAGGGCATGGACCTGCTGGTCACCCGCAAGGGGGCGATCCGGGCCGGCTCCGGCGAGTACGGGATCATCCCGGGCTCGATGGGCACCGGTTCCTACATCGTGAAGGGCCTCGGCAACGACCGGTCCTTCAACTCCGCCTCGCACGGGGCGGGCCGGCGGATGAGCCGCAACGCGGCCAAGCGCCGGTTCTCCACCAAGGACCTGGAGGACCAGACCCGGGGTGTGGAGTGCCGCAAGGACTCCGGCGTGGTGGACGAGATCCCGGGGGCCTACAAGTCGATCGACCAGGTCATCGACCAGCAGCGGGACCTCGTCGAGGTCGTGGCCAAGCTGAAGCAGGTCGTCTGTGTGAAGGGCTGACGCCGGCTCAGGAGCGGGCGTGGTCCAGTGCTCCGCCGCCGGTGGCGACGGAGCCGGTCGGGGTGGGGGCGGGGAACGGTGCCGTGTCCTGGTGGCAGGTCGTGCCGGGCGGGGGGAGCGTGCCGTCGACCAGGTAGCGGCTCTCGTACCCGGCGACACAGGCGCTGGGGTTGATCAGCGCGGTGTGGCCGTAGCCGTCGAGGGTGAGCAGCCTTGCGTCGGCCAGTTCCCCGGCCAGGGCGCGCGCGTCCGCGTAGGGGGTGGCGGGGTCGTAGCGGGTGCCGACCAGCAGCAGCGGGGCCGTCGGGCGGTTCCAGGGGCCGCTGTAGCGGTCGGCGGCGACGGCGGGCCAGGAGAAGCAGGCCACGGCGGCCCAGGTCCAGACGCGTCCGGCGTCGCCCGCCCGGGCTGCCGCCCGCTCCTCCAGTGCGGGATAGGCGGCGGGGTCGCGGGGGTTGGGGCTCTCGCCGCAGAGCACCGCGGCGGCCTGTTCGTCGCCGAGGTACGGGTCCGGGTGCGGGACCGGCGGCGGGGCCGGGCGCTGGGCCTGCTCCGGGGCGCGGCCCTGCCACAGGCGCTGCAGGGCGCGGGCGACGTCGGTCCACCCGGGATCGACGACGTAGAGGCCGGTCACCACCTCCGCGGCGGTGCGGCCGTACGTCCAGTCGCCCACGGGGTGCGTGCGCAGCCGCCGCATCAACTCGTCGAACTTCGCCCGGGTGGCCCGCGCGCCGCCCGCCGAGAAGGCGCAGCGGGCGGTGGTGGTGCTTCCGCAGAGGGTGAGGAACCGCTCCAGCACCTCCGCCGCGCTGCGGTCCGAACCCAGCCGCAGGAACGTCGTGAGCGGGGCGTCGCCGAGGGCGCCGTCCGCGTACGCCCGCGCGTCCACGTTGCTGTCGAGGGTCATGGCGCGGACCTTGCCGGGGAACAGGTTGGCGTAGGTGGCGCCCAGGAACGTGCCGTAGGAGATGCCGAAGTAGGTCAGCCGCGGGTCGCCCACCGCCTGCCGGAGCAGGTCGAGGTCGCGGGCGGAGTCCGCGGTGGACACGTGGCGCAGCAGTTCGGGATCGCGCTGGGCGCAGCGCCGGGCCAGGTCGCGGTACGCGGCGAAGGTGTCAGCCCGTTCCTGCGCGCCCACCGGGATGCCGGCCGGTTTGGCCGCCGTCCACGCGGTGGCCTCCTGCCGGGTGGCGAAGCAGTCGACGGCGGTGCTGTTGCCGATGCCGCGCGGGTCCCAGCTCACGATGTCGAACCGTTCCCGCACCTCGCGCGGGAGGAACCCGTAGGTCTGCGGCATCTGGACGGTGCCGGGGCCGCCCGGTCCGCCGGGGTTGAAGAACAGGGTGCCGACGCGCCGTCCGGGGTCGGTGGCCCGGTGCCGGACGACGGCGAGTTCGACGGTGCGGCCGCCGGGGTTGGCGTGGTCCAGCGGCACCGTCGCGGTCGCGCAGTCGAACGGGCCGCCGGGGACGCATGGGTGCCAGTCCAGGCGGGGGACGGGCGCCACGGGCGCCGGCGGTCCGCCGGCCGCCGCGCGGTCCGTTCCGGTCAGGACCGTCGAACAGGCCACCATCACCGCGACGACCGCGGTCCAGCATCTGCGCCCCGGTATGACCCCGGCCGTTTCCATGCCGTCTCCCTTCACGGCCTGGCGTCCGGTGGCGCTCGCGCGACGGACTCCGGACGCCGCCGGCCGTCCGGACCACGACACCGCGAGGCACGGGTGTGGGCCAGCCGGCCGCGTCCGAATGGCGGAACCGCGGCGGGAGGAGGGCGGGGAGGGGCTACTTCGCGTGGCGCACGGCGTAGATCATGACGAACGCCACGAAGTGGATGCCGAAGAGGAAGTAGGCGAGGAAGTACCAGACCTGGCGTTCGTTCCTCGTCTCCTCGGCCAGGCGGCGTCTCTCCAGCGAGTCGGCGTCGGGCATCACGACTCCCTGTGCACCTTGGTGTTCGACGCCTGGGCGCGCGGGCGCAGCACGAGGAGGTCGACGTTGACGTGGCTGGGGCGGGTGACCGCCCAGGTGATGGTCTCCGCGACGTCGTCGGCGGTGAGGGGTTCGGCCACGCCCTCGTAGACCTTCGCCGCCCGGTCGGTGTCGCCGCCGAAGCGGGTCAGGGCGAACTCCTCGGTCTTGACCATGCCGGGCGCGATCTCCACGACGCGGACCGGCTTGCCGACGATCTCCAGGCGGAGGGTCTCGGCGAGGACGTGGGCGCCGTGCTTGGCGGCGACGTAGCCGGCACCGCCCTCGTAGGTGCCGTGGCCGGCGGTCGAGGACACCACGACCACCACTCCGTCGCCGCTCGCCTCCAGCCTGGGCAGCAGCGCCTGGGTGACGTTGAGGGTGCCGAGGACGTTCGTCTCGTACATCGTGCGCCAGTCGGCCGGGTCGCCACTGGCCACCGGGTCGGCGCCGAGGGCACCGCCGGCGTTGTTGACCAGGACGCCGATCGTGCGGAAGGCCGACGCGAACTCGTCGACGGCCGCGCGGTCGGTGACGTCGAGCTGGTAGGCGGCGGCCGAGTGGCCGGCCGTGTTCAGCTCCTCGGCCAGCGCCTCGATGCGGTCCTTGCGGCGGGCGGTGAGGACGACGCGGTAACCGGCCCGGGCGAGCTGCCGGGCCGTGGCGGCGCCGATACCGCTGCTCGCACCGGTGACGACGGCGATGCGGGAGGCGGCGGACGGGGCTGCGGTGGCCATGGGCTGCTCCTGGGACTGCGGCGGGTCGGTTCCGTCCAGCGTATGTGAGCCCTCAGACGCCGTTCCGGGGCGCCCACATGATGACCGCCATCCCGGCCAGGCAGATCAGCGCGCCGGCGATGTCCCAGCGGTCGGGTCGGTAGCCGTCGGCGACCACGCCCCACAGGATCGAGCCGGCCACGAAGATCCCGCCGTAGGCGGCGAGGATGCGGCCGAAGTGGGCGTCGGGCTGGAAGGTGGCGACGAAGCCGTAGGCGCCGAGGGCGAGGACGCCGCCGGTGATCCAGAGCCAGCCGCGGTGCTCGCGCACCCCCTGCCAGACCAGCCAGGCGCCGCCGATCTCGAACAGGGCGGCGACGACGAAGAGGGCGGCGGAGCGGAGGACCGGCATGACGGCAGCTTCGCACGGGGGTGTGGTGTCACCTGTTGGAGGGCGCCTGCCGGGCCGTTTCCGTGGCATACATCCGTACGGCGGACACGGACGGCGAGCGCGAGGTGGGACGGCATGCGGACGAGGTCGTGGGTGCTGGGTGCGTGCGGTGCCCTGGTGGTGGCCGCCGGCGGGGCCGGGCCGGCCGGGGCGGTTCCGGAGCCCGAGGCCGATCTGGCGCTGCACGGGAGCGCGGTGATGACCGGGGACCGGGTGGAGGTCTCCCTGACCCCGCGCAACGGCGGGCCCGCCGCGACGCCGGACGCGAGCGTGCTGCTGCGCTGGTCGGTGCCGCTGGCCGAGACCCAGCAGCTGCCCCGGGGGTGCGCGCGCACGGACGAACGGACGGTGGTGTGCGGGATCGGGGCGCTGGCGGTGGACGCGCTGGGGGAGCGGCTCACGGTGGCGGTGCGGCTGAAGGAGCGGCCGGCCGAGGTGACGCTGGAGGTGGACACCGCATGGCTGGGCGGCGCCGTCGACCGGGACCGGACGAACGACCGGCTGAAGGTGCTGGTCCTCGACACCGGGGACCCGTACGCCTTCTGACGCAGGGGGGCGCGTGCGCTTTCCGGTACCGGGGGGTGTGTGCGCTTTCCGGTACCGGGGGTGTGCGTGGCTTGCGGCTTCGGGGACGTGGGCGGCCTCCGGCACCGCGGTCGTGGGTGGCTTGCGGCGTCGGGGACGTGTGCGGCTTGCGGTGCTGGGGTGCGTTCGCTCTGCGGGTGTCCGGGGCCGTGGTCGTACGATCACTGCACCACGCGGACGAAGGGGAGTGCGGCATGGCCGGGAAGGGGACCGGGCGGTCCGGGCTGCTGGCGGAGCTGTCCGTGGTGTCCCGGCGGTACATGGCCTCCTACGCGCTGTTCAACCAGGCCGTGGCCGACCGGATCGGGCTGCACCCCACCGATCTGCAGTGCCTGAACCTGCTCACGCTGGAGGAGGCGCCGGTCACCACGGGCCGGGTCGCGGAGCTGACCGGGCTGACCACCGGGTCGGCGACCCGGCTGGTGGACCGCCTGGAGCGGGCGGGCTACGTGGTGCGGCGGCGCGACGAGGTGGACCGGCGACGGGTGCTGGTGGTGACCGTGCCGGAGCGGATCGCCGAGTTCGGCCGGCTGTGGGACTCGCTGGCCGGTGACTGGTTCTCGCTCTTCGACGAGCTGGACGACACCGAGCTGGCGGTGATCGTGCGGCACATGGAGCGCACGGTGGACTTCGGCCGGGAGCAGGTCGCCCGGCTGCGCGAGCGGCGCGGCTGAGCCGTCCGGGCGGCCGTGGGCAGGGGAATAGCGGCGGGCCGGGGACCGTTCCAGGGCTATAGTTGAACAGTCAACAACCTGGAGGGTGGCCATGCAGTTCGGGATCTTCACCGTCGGCGACGTCACGCCGGACCCCACCACGGGGCGGACGCCGACCGAGCGCGAGCGGATCAAGGCCATGGTCGCCATCGCGCTCAAGGCCGAGGAGGTCGGGCTCGACGTCTTCGCCACCGGCGAGCACCACAACCCGCCGTTCGTGCCCTCGTCCCCGACGACGATGCTCGGCCACATAGCCGCGCGGACCGAGCGGCTCGTGCTGTCCACCTCCACCACCCTGATCACGACCAACGACCCGGTGAAGATCGCGGAGGACTTCGCGATGCTCCAGCACCTGGCCGACGGGCGCGTGGACCTGATGATGGGGCGCGGCAACACCGGACCGGTGTACCCGTGGTTCGGCAAGGACATCCGCCAGGGCATCGACCTCGCCATCGAGAACTACGCCCTGCTGCACCGGCTGTGGCGCGAGGACGTCGTCGACTGGGAGGGGAAGTTCCGCACCCCGCTGCAGGGCTTCACCGCCACGCCGCGGCCCATGGACGGCGTGCCGCCGTTCGTCTGGCACGGCTCGATCCGCTCGCCGGAGATCGCCGAGCAGGCCGCGTACTACGGTGACGGCTTCTTCCACAACAACATCTTCTGGCCCGCGGACCACACCAGGCGGATGGTCGAGCTGTACCGGAAGCGGTACGCCCACTACGGGCACGGCACCCCCGAGCAGGCGATCGTCGGGCTCGGCGGCCAGGTGTTCATGCGCCGCAACTCGCAGGACGCGGTGCGGGAGTTCCGGCCGTACTTCGACAACGCGCCGGTGTACGGGCACGGCCCGTCGCTGGAGGACTTCACCGAGCAGACCCCGCTGACGGTGGGCTCGCCGCAGCAGGTGATCGAGAAGACGCTGTCCTTCCGCGAGTACGCGGGGGACTACCAGCGCCAGCTCTTCCTGATGGACCACGCGGGACTGCCGTTGAAGACGGTCCTGGAGCAGCTCGACCTGCTGGGCGAGGAGGTCGTGCCCGTGCTGCGCGAGGAGTTCGCCAAGGGGCGCCCGGCGGACGTGCCGGAGGCGCCGACCCACCGGACCCTGCTCACCGCGAAGGAGGCGGCCGCCGTATGAACGACTTCCCGAAGCCGAGTGACACCCTGAAGCTCGTCGTCGTGTCGGCGGGACTGGGCGTCCCCTCCTCCACCCGGCTGCTGGCCGACCGGCTGGCCGCGGCGGTGGACCGGCGCCGGCCGGTGGACGTCCAGGTCGTCGAGGTGCGGGACCTCGCGGTCGAGATCGCGCACAACTTCACCAACGGATTCGCCGGGAAGGCCCTGGCCGCCGCGCAGGACGCGGTGGCGGGGGCCGACGGGCTGATCGTCGTCACGCCCGTGTTCAGCGCCTCGTACAGCGGACTGTTCAAGTCCTTCTTCGACGTGCTGGACAAGGACGCGCTCACCGGCAAACCGGTGCTGATCGCCGCCACCGGGGGCACCGGCCGGCACTCCCTGGTGCTGGAGCACGCGCTGCGCCCGCTGTTCGCGTACCTGCGCGCCGTGGTGGTGCCCACCGGCGTCTACGCCGCCTCGGAGGACTGGGGGGCCAAGGGACTCGCCGAGCGGATCGAGCGGGCGGCGGGGGAGCTGGCCGGGCTGATGGCGGGCATGTCCGCCGCCGGGACGGCCCCCGTGGCCGGGCCGCGGGTCGTGCCGTTCGAGGAGCAGCTCGCGCGGATCGGCGCCGCCGGCGCCTGACGCGGTCGCCGCTGTGACGGTGAGAGCGCGGTAAAAAGGGTGATCGTCGGCCTGCGGGCCCGGCGGAACCGCCCGGGGCCTTGGCAGACTGGGAGCGTGCCCCAGACTGTGCTGCTCGCCGAAGACGACCGTGCCATCCGTCATGCCCTCGAGCGTGCCCTGACGCTCGAGGGCTACGAGGTGACGGCCGTCGCCGACGGGGTCGAGGCGCTGGCCCAGGCGCACCGGACCCCGCCGGACGTCCTGGTGCTGGACGTGATGATGCCGGGCATCGACGGACTCCAGGTCTGCCGGGTGCTGCGGGCCGAGGGCGACAGCACCCCGATCCTCATGCTCACCGCCCTGGTGGAGACCGCCGACCGGATCGCCGGCCTGGACGCCGGCGCCGACGACTACGTGGTCAAGCCGTTCGACGTGGAGGAGGTCTTCGCCCGGCTGCGGGCGCTGCTGCGCCGGACCAGCCCGGTGCCGGCGGGCGCCGTCGGTACGGCCCCCGCCGACGGTGGCGGCCGCGAGGCGCAGGCCCCCGACCGGCAGGTGGGCGCCGCGAACATCCGGATGGACCTGCAGGCCCGCCGCGCCTGGCGGGGCGGCCGCGAGCTGGAGCTGACCCGCACCGAGTTCGAGCTGCTGGAACTGCTGGTCCGCAACGCCGGGATCGTGCTCGACCACTCCACCATCTACGACCGGATCTGGGGCTACGACTTCGGCCCCGGCTCCAAGAACCTGGCCGTCTACGTCGGCTACCTGCGCCGCAAGCTGGACGAGCCCGGTGCCCCGCAGCTGATCCACACCGTGCGGGGCGTGGGTTACGTGCTGCGGGAGGACTAGTGGGCCCCGGCCGACGGCCCGGGGCCGGGCCCCGGCCCAGGCTGGTCTCCCTGCGGACCACCTTCGCGGTGTCCTTCGCGGCCGTCACCGCAGCCGTGACCATCCTCGTCGGCATCCTGTCCTACAGTTCCGCCGCCCGTCTGGTCCGGGTCGACCAGCAGTCCGTGTTCACGCAGGTCGTGTCCGACGTACGGGACGAGGTGCGGCAGCACGAGATGGTCCCGGAGGACTTCTCCTCCTCGCGGCCCGGCCACGACCTGGTCCGGCCGGCCCGCACCGACGTGCAGGTGCTGGGCGCGCGGGGGGAGATCGTCGACCACGGCAGCCCGGTGCTGCCGGTCACCGCCCGGGACCGGACCGTCTCCGGGGCGCGGACGGCCGGCCGGGTGGTCGAGCACAAGGACGTCCGGGTCGGCGAGGACCTGTTCCGCATCGCCACCGTCTCGCTCGGCGACGGCAAGGGCGCGGTGCAGGTCGCCCAGGAGTTCAGCGACACCGAGGACCTGCTGCGGGCGCTGCAGCAGCGCACGCTGATCCTGATGTCGGCGGTCGTGGTCGCCGCCGGCCTGTTCGGCTGGTGGCTGGCCCGCCGGATCACCCGGCGCCTGATCGTCCTCACCTCCGCCGCCGAGGACGTGGCCCGCACCCGCCGGCTGGGCATCGAGGTGCCCGTCGCCGGGCTGGACGAGGTGGGCCGGCTCGGCCGCGCCTTCGACCGCATGCTGGGCCGCCTCGCCCAGTCCGAGGAGGACCAGCGGCGGCTGGTCCAGGACGCGGGGCACGAGCTGCGGACGCCGCTGACCTCGCTGCGTACGAACATCTCGCTGCTGCGCAGGATCGACGAACTGCCGCCCGACACCCGGGAGGAACTCGTCGCCGACCTCACCCAGGAGGCCCGGGAACTGACCGACCTGGTCAACGAGCTGGTCGACCTCGCGGCCGGGCAGTCCGACAGCGAGCCGCCGCAGCAGGTGGACCTGGCCGACATCGCCGAGGACGTGCTGGGCCTGGCCAAGCGCCGCACCGGCCGGGAGATCGTGCTGCGCGCGAGCGGTGACACGCGGACCGACGGGCGGCCCGGGATGCTCCAGCGGGCGCTGTCCAACCTGGTCGAGAACGCGGCCAAGTTCGACCGGGGCGGCCAGGGGCCGATCGAGATCGCCGTCACCGGTCCGGCGCGTCCGGGGACGGTCCGGGTCGAGGTGCTCGACCGGGGGCCCGGAATCGCCGAGGGCGACCTCATCCGCATCTTCGACCGCTTCTACCGGGCCGCCGACGCGCGGTCCCTGCCTGGCTCGGGCCTGGGACTGTCCATCGTCCGCGAGGTCGCCATGGCCCACGGCGGGGCCCCGTTCGCCTACCGGCGGGAGGGCGGCGGAGCGGTCATCGGGTTCACCGTCGGGGGCGGGATCGTCGGGGGCGGCGGCGCGTAGCGGCCGGTGCTCACCGTGCCGCGGACGGCGGGGGTGCGGTGAGCCCGGCGGCCGCCCGGATCGCCGCCGCCGGGCGTGCGATACGTTGCCCGTCATGCCTGGACTCGGATCCGTCGCCTGGCCACCCGTCCCGATCAGCACCGAGCGCCTCGTGCTCCGCGAGCCCGAGGCCCGGGACCGTGCGGCGTTCGTCGAACTGCTCACCTCGCCGGAGGTGCACACCTACCTCGGTGGCCCCCGGCCCCGGGACGAGTGCGAGCGCGCGCTGCCCGAGACGCCCGAGAGGCGTACCGGCCTCTTCGTGATCGAGCTCGGCGGAGCGATGATCGGCATGATCGAGCTCAAGCCGCACGGTACGAGTGGTTCGGGGCACGCCCGCAGGGATGTCGGGGAGACCGAGATCGGCTACCTGTTCCTGCCGCGGGCGTGGGGGCGCGGCTACGCCGCCGAGGCGTGCGCGGCGGCGCTCGGCTGGTTCGCCGCCGCGCTGCCCGGCGAGCCGGTGGTGCTGTGCACCCAGACCGCCAACGACCGCTCGATGCGCCTCGCGGCGAAGCTGGGCTTCACCGAGGTGAAGCGGTTCGAGGCGTGGGACGCCGAGCAGTGGATGGGCGTGTGGTCCCCGGGCGGCGGGCCCGGCGGCGCTACGACCGGCCCCTCAGCACCGGCAGCGTGAGGAAGCCCTCCGCGCGGGCGCTGGCCAGGCCGATGCGGGGGATGTCGCTGCTCTTGGCGAACAGCAGGAAGCGGGGTTCCCACAGCGGGCGGTACTTGGCGTTGGCGCGGTAGAGGGACTCGATCTGCCACCAGCGGGAGAAGAAGGTGAGGACCGAGCGCCACAGGCGCAGCACCGGCCCGGCGCCGAGGCGGGAGCCGCGTTCGAAGACCGAGCGGAACATCGCGAAGTTCAGGGACACCCGTTTGACGCCCGACTCCTCCGCGCGCAGCAGGAGTTCCACCACCATGAACTCCATCAGACCGTTCTCGCAGGCGCGGTCCCGGCGCATCAGGTCCAGCGACAGGCCGTGCTCGCCCCAGGGGACGAAGCTGAGCAGGGCCCGGGGGACGCCGTCCGCGTCCCGGCACTCCAGCATCACGCAGCGGCCGTCGCCGGGGTCGCCGAGGCGGCCCAGGGCCATCGAGAAGCCGCGCTCGGTGGCACCGTCGCGCCAGTGGTCGGCGCGGTCCACGAGGAGGGCCATCTCGTCGTCGGGGATGTCCGCGTGGCGGCGGATGCGGACGGTGTAACCGGCCCGGCGGACCCGCTTGTGGGCCTGGCGGACCGCCCGCATGGCGCGGCCCTCCAGGCTGAAGTCGGCCAGTTCGACGATCGCCTCGTCACCCAGTTCGAGGGCGTCCATGCCGTGCCGGGAGTAGACGGTGCCCGCGTCCTCGCTCGCGCCCATGACGGCCGGGGTCCAGGCGTGCCGGCGGGCCTCGGCGAGCCAGGCGTCGATGGCGCCGGGCCACGCCTCGGGATCGCCGATGGGATCGCCCGAGGCCAGGCTGACCCCGCCGACGACGCGGTAGGTGACGGCCGCCTTGCCGCTCGGCGAGAAGATGGCGGCCTTGTCCCGGCGCAGCGCGAAGTAGCCGAGGGAGTCGCGTTCGCCGTGCCGGTCGAGCAGCGCGCGCAGCCGCCGCTCGTCCTCCGTGCCGAGCAGGCACGCGCCGCGCGGGGCGCGGAAGCAGGCGTAGAGGACGAGGAGGAAGGTCACGGCCATCAGGACGTTCACGGTCATGTCCGCCCAGCGGGGGGCGTCCACGGTGTCCACGCGGTCGGCGAGCGGTCCGACGCTGATGCCGCGCAGCAGGGTGTAGGAGATCTCGTCCCCGAGGGTGGCGCCGGGGAGCCGGTTCGTCTCGCGCACCAGCAGCGTGCCCAGGGTGGCGCCGACCAGGACGCCGCCGGTGCCCACGGCCAGGGCGAGGCGCGGGTTGGAGCGGTCTCCGATGGCGTCGAACTCGCGCCGGCCGAGCAGCAGGGCGGCGACGAACAGGCCGGTGAGCGCGGCGGAGAGCCAGTTGAAGACGTGCTCGCGGTAGGGGGCGCGGGTGAGGGCGACGACGTAGAGGGCGAAGAGCGGGCCGGCGAGGAGGAGGTTGAAGACCCAGGCGGCTCGTTTGCGCCGGCGCATCACCACGGCGAGGAAGAGCGCGAGGAACGCCGAGACCAGGCCGGCGGTGGCCAGGTACGGCGTGAAGAACGAGCCGACGTTGTGCTCGTGCACCTCCTCGCGGAAGGGCAGGGAGAGCACCGCGAGGATGTTGAGCGCGGCCTGCAGCCGCAGGTACCAGACGGTGGACGCCGCCGCCCGCTTCCTCAGCCGGCCGTCACCGGCCGGCGGAGCGGGGGAACCGGGGCGGGGTGCGTGCGGGGCGGGAGCCGGCGGGGAGACCGGGCTCGGCTGTCGTGCGGGCATGGTGACAGGCACCTTGGGGGAGGGGACGGGGCGACGCCGACCCTACAGCTCGTAGGGTAACGCGCGTGCAAAGGTGCGCACATGCGGTGCACAGGTTCTCATCCGGAGTTGTCCGCGCCGCGCCGGGCGGCCGCCAGCGTCCAGGCGAGGTTGCCCACCGCGGCCCCGGCCGCCACCGCGGCGACGATCACCCCGCCGGTGGCGAGGCCGTCGCTGAACAGGTGCGGACGCCGGTCGAGGCTGTGCAGACCGAAACCGCACAGCTCGTAGACGCCGACGGCGGCGACGACGAGGCTGACGACCAGCACGGTCAGCGTCGGGGCGAGTCCGCGTACGGCGAGCCGCGCGGCCGGGGCCGGCTCCGTGTGTGTGTCCCGCATGGTGTCCCCCGATGAACTGACGTGTGACCGTAGACGCTCGGGCATCCACGATATGGCCGGGACGGGGGCCGGCGTCGCACGAGGCATGTCACCTATGTCTCGTCGGCCCGGGTGGGCGGTCCCGGGCGCGGGCCGCGCGGGTGCGGCCGCCGTAGCGGTGGGAGCACCGGTGCCGGCGGCCGTGCCGGAGCGGGCGGCGGTCGCGGGGCGGAGCCGCGGGCGGTGAGCCGGTCGGCGTCGGGGGCGGTCCGGGATCGCCGGCCGGTACGGCCCCGTCGGCGCCGCGGTGCGCTCCCCGGCGCCCGTCCTCGACAACGCCCTCCTCGTCCTCGACGGCGCCGGAACCGTGACCGCGGCCCGGCCCTCGGCGCCCGCCGGGTGATCGGGCCCCCAGGCGACAGCCGGGCCCACCAGGGCCGGGAGGAGGCCGTCCCCGCGTTCGAACGGGCGGGCCCGGCCCGCGCGGGCCCGACGTCAGTACCGCAGCGCCGCGTTGACCACGGCGCGCACGTCGCCGGTCAGCTTGCGGTTGCTCCGGGCGGTGGCCTCACCGGTGGAGCCGGCCGCCACGTCCTTGAGTGTCACCACGGTCACGTCGCGCAGATTGCCGCTCTGGTCGGTGAAGTTGACCTGGACGGCGAAGGACTTCGCCGAGGACGCCGTGTTCCTGGCGCTCACCTTGACGGTGACCTTGCCGTCGCCGGCGGCGGCCGGGGTGCCGAGCGTGACGTCGTCCTTGGCCTTCACCCCGTTCTTGACGCCGTCGAGCTTCTGCCGGGCCTCCGCCGAGGCCGAGGCCAGCGCGTCGGCCCCCTTCGAGGCGAGCGAGGAGGCGGCGGAGGAGGCCGCGGAGGCCGCCTTGCTGGCGGCGCCCGACGTGTTCCCCGAGCCGCTGTCGGAGCAGCCGGCGGCCGTGACCGCCACGACCCCGGCGAGGACCACGCCCGCCGCTCCCCGTGTCCATCTGCCAGTCATGGTCCGCCTCCAGAGATCCCCGAAACGGGCTTTCCTCCCAGTGAAGAGGCCGTCACCGCGAACTGCATCCCGAACGCGGCGCGAGGTCCGCCGCCCCGGCGTCTCCGGGAGTGCGGGGCCCGCGGGCGGATGCTGCAATGGCTGGAGGGAGGGGGCGCTGCCGGGCACGGGCCCGTGAGCGCGACGTCCCCTGCCGACACGGGAGGCACGGTGTCGTGACGCCGCCGGATCCGTCCACCGCCCCCGCCCCCCGCAGCCAGCCCGAAGAGGCCGACCGGCTGCGTGAGTTGCTGCGCTCCCGGGCCTACCAGAAGGCGCTGCTGCTGTCGGCGGTCATCGGCGTCCCGGTCTCGCTGGCCGCCTTCTTCTTCCTCGTCGGGATCCACGAACTCGAACACCTGCTGTGGGCCGAACTCCCCGCCGGGCTGGGGTGGAACGTCCCGCCGTGGTGGTGGCCCCTGCCGCTGCTGGCGATTGCCGGTCTCGCCGTGGGCCTGGTCGTCACGCGCCTGCCGGGCGCCGGCGGGCACATCCCCGCCGGCGGCCTGCACACCGCGGGGATGGCCCCGGCCGCCCTGCCCGGAGTGATCCTCGCCGCCGCGGCAAGCCTGCCGCTCGGCGCCACGCTCGGCCCCGAGGCCCCGCTGATCGCGCTCGGCGGCTGCCTGGCGCTGTGGTTCAGGAACCTCGCCCGGGCCGCGGACACACCGCAGAGCACGGCGCTCCTCGGCGCGGCCGGCGCCGCCGCCGCCCTGGCCGCGATCTTCGGCAACCCGCTGGTCGCCGCCGTCATCCTGATCGAGGTGGCCGGGGTGGGCGGCCCGCAGCTCTTCGCGGTCATGCTGCCGGCGCTGCTGTCCAGCGGCATCGGGGCGCTGGTGTTCACCGGTTTCGGCCGCTGGACCGGCCTCGCCACCGGCAGCCTCTCGGTGAAGGTGGGTGTCCCCTTCCCCCGGCTCGACGCCGGGGACGTGCTCTGGTCGGTGGTGATGGCCGTCGCCGTGGCCGTCGCCGTCCACCTGACGCTGTCCACCGGTCGGCGGGCCGCGGTCTTCGTCGCCGCGGGCCGGCCGGTCCTCCACACGGCCCTGTGCGCCCTCGGTGCCGGAGTGTGTGCCGCGGTGTACGCGCTGGCCGTGGGCCGGTCCCCGGCCGACGTGGCCTCCTCCGGCCAGGCCGTCCTGGCCGACCTGGCCGCCGACCCGCGGGCCTGGGGCGTCGGCGCCCTGATCGCCGTGCTGCTGTGCAAGGGCCTGGCCTACGCGCTGTGCCTGGGCAGCCTGCGCGGCGGACCCATCTTCCCCTCGCTGTTCCTCGGCGCCGCCCTGGGCGTGCTGCTCGCCCCGCTGCCCGGCTTCGGCGTCGTACCCGGGATGGCGGCGGGCATGGCGGCCGCGTCGGCGGCCGCGCTGCGGCTGCCGGTCAGCAGCGTGGTCCTCGTCGTCCTGGTGCTCGGCAGCGCCGCGATGATCCCCGTGGTGATGCTCGCCGCCGTGGTCGCCTTCGTGACGGTCGAGCTGCTGCCGCCGGGCCGCCCCGTGCCGCCGGTGGGCAGGCCGGCCGGACCGCCGGACGCCCGGCCCGCGGCCACCTGGGACGAGCACGCCGAGCACACCGCCGGGCCGCGGCGGAGGAGTCCGCGATGACGGCGCACGAGCGGCCCGCCCCCGCCGGCCGCGCGGCACCGGGCACCCTGACCGAGGAGGCCTTCCGGGAGCTGTACCGGCGGCTGAGGGACCGGACCGCGCGGGAGGCGGCGCAGGGGCGGGGCGCGCTGGACCGGCTCACCCCGGAGCGGGTCGTGGCGGCCGCCGCCGGAGTGCGGTCCGGACGCACCGTGTCGCTGGCCGCGCCCGTCGAGACCGGGACCGCCGCGGACAGCCCGGAGCCCGCGACCCACCGGATGACCGCGCCGGACCGGCGGGAGCGCGACGCACCCGGGCTGCACTTCGCCCGCGACCGGATCGCCATGAACGTGCACGGAGACGTCGACAGCCACCTCGACGCGCTGTGTCACGTGATCTTCGACGGCGAGCTGTACGGCGGTGTGCCGGCGAGCACCGTGACCCCGGACGGCGCCGGAGCGCTCACCCTCGACCTGGTCCGCGACGGCCTGGTCGGCCGCGGCGTCCTGCTGGACGTCCCGCGCCTGCGCGGCGTGCCGTGGCTCGAACCGGGCGAGCAGGTGACCGCCGAGGACCTCGCGGCGGCCGAGACCGCCCAGGAGGTGCGGGCCGGGCCGGGCGACCTGCTGCTGGTCCGGGTGGGCCACCGGCTGCGCCGGCGCACGCTCGGCGCCTGGGACGTGACCCGGGCCAGGGCGGGCCTGCACCCGCGGGCCATGGAGTTCGCGGCCGAGCGGCAGGTGTCCGTCCTCGGTTCGGACGGCAACAACGACGCGGCGCCCAGCGCGGTGACCGCAGTCCCGTTCCCCGTGCACGTCCTCGCCGTCAACGCCATGGGGCTGCATCTGCTCGACTATCTCGACCTGGAGGAACTGGCCACGGCGTGCGAGGAGACCGGCCGCAGCGACTTCCTGTGCGTGGTCGCCCCGCTCCGGCTCCCCGCGGCGACCGGCTCACCGGTGAACCCGGTCGCCGTGCTGTGACCGGCCGCCCGGCGCGGGTCCGCTCCGGGTGCCGCGGCACCGCGTGGCGCGTACGTTCGAAGGGGGAAGGCCGGCAACGGCCGCGGACCGAAGAGCGAGGACGGTGGTTGCCGTGGACGCCCGGAACTCCTACGACGTCATCGTCATCGGCACGGGTGCCGGCGGCGGCACGCTCGCCCACCGTCTCGCCCCCTCCGGCAAACGCGTGCTCATCCTCGAACGCGGCGACTACCTGCGGCGCGAGCGTGACAACTGGGACTCCACGGCCGTGTTCGTCAAGGCCAAGTACCGGGCCCCGGAGTTCTGGCTCGACCGGCACGGCGACGAGTTCCCGCCCGAGGTCAACTACTACGTCGGCGGCAACACCAAGTTCTACGGCGCCGCCCTGTTCCGGCTGCGCACCGAGGACTTCGGCGAACTGCGCCACCACGACGGCGTCTCGCCCGCCTGGCCCATCGGTTACGACGACCTGGAGCCGTACTACACCCAGGCCGAGCACCTCTACCTGGTGCACGGCCGGCACGGCGAGGACCCCTTCGAGGGGCCGAGCAGCGCCCAGTACGCCTATCCCCCGGTCGAACACGAGCCGCGCATCGAGCAGTTGAGCCACGACCTGGAGAAGCAGGGGCTGCACCCCTTCCATCTGCCGATCGGGGTCAACCTCACCCAGGACGAGTACGGCCGCGCCACGCACGCCAGCGCCTGCATCCGCTGCGACCGCGTCGACGGGTTCCCCTGCCTGGTGCGCGGCAAGTCCGACGCCCAGGTGATCTGCGTGGAGCCGGCGCTCGCCCACCCCAACGTGGAGATGGTGACCAACGCCCGGGTGACCAGGCTGGAGACGGACCCCGCCGGACGCAGCGTCACCACCGTCGTCGCCCGGCTGCCCGGCGACGAGGAGGCCCGGTTCTCGGCCGACATCGTGGTCGTGGCCTGCGGGGCCGTCAACTCCGCGGCCCTGCTGCTCGCCTCGGCGAACGACCGGCACCCGCGCGGGCTGGCCAACAGCTCGGACGTGGTCGGCCGGTACTACATGCGCCACAACAACCTGGCACTGATGGCCGTCTCCAAGGAGCCCAACGACACCCGGTTCCAGAAGACCCTCGCCCTGCACGACTGGTACCTGGGCGCGGACGACTTCGAGTTCCCGATGGGCGGGATCCAGATGCTCGGCAAGTCCGACGCCGAGCAGATCCACGGCCAGGCCCCGCGCTGGGCCGGGGCGGTCTCGCCGGACATGCCCTTCGAGGTGCTGGCCCACCACGCCGTCGACTTCTGGCTGTGCGGCGAGGACCTGCCGCTGCCGGACAACCGGGTCACCCTGGAGGACGACGGCCAGATCCGGCTCACGCTCGACGAGTCCAACAACATCGCCGGCCTGAGGCACCTGCGGCACAAGCTCCAGCACATGCTGGGCCGGCTCGGCATGCACGAGCACAAGCTGCTGTCCCGCAGCATCTACCTGCACAAGGGCATGCCGATCGGGGCCACCGCGCACCAGGCCGGCACCGTGCGCTTCGGCACCGACCCGGCGTCCTCGGCACTGGACCTCCAGTGCAAGGCCCACGACCTGGACAACCTGTACGTGGTCGACACGAGCTTCTTCCCGAGCATCGGCGCGGTCAACCCGTCCCTGACGGCCATGGCCAACGCCCTCCGGGTGGGCGACCACCTGCTGGAGCGGCTGGGCTGACCCCGCTGCCGGGGCGGGCGTCCGACCGGGCGAAGATCCTCAGCCGCGCAGCGCAACGCGGTCCGCCCCGGCATGCCGGTCGCGGGCGCCGGTGCTTGGCTGACGGGGAAACTCCGGGCCCCCGGCCCGGCCGGTCCGGGCACGCAGGCAAGGAGCAGGGCATCGTGAGTTCCACCGAGGGCGCACCGCGGGGCGTGATCCCCGCACATCTGCTGAAGGGCCAGAAGGCGCTGGTCACCGGCGCGAACTCCGGAATCGGCAGGGCGACGGCCGTCGCCATGGGCCGGGCCGGGGCCGACGTCGTGGTGAACTACGTGGCCGGCCGCGACGAGGCCGAGCAGGTGGTCGAGGAGATCACCGCCTTCGGGGTCCGGGCCGCCGCGTACGAGGCGGACGTCTCCAAGGAGGACCAGGTCGTCGCCATGATGGACCGGATGGTCAAGGAGTTCGGCACGGTCGACATCCTGGTCGCCAACGCCGGGCTGCAACGCGACGCCGCCCTCACCGACATGACCCTCGCCCAGTGGCAGAAGGTCCTCGACGTCAACCTCACCGGGCAGTTCCTCTGCGCCCGTGAGGCGACCAGGGAGTTCCTGCGCCGCGGAGTGGTCCCGGAGGTCTCCCGGGCGGCCGGGAAGATCATCTGCATGAGCTCGGTGCACCAGCTCATCCCGTGGTCCGGGCACGTCAACTACGCCTCCTCCAAGGGTGGCGTGCAGATGATGATGGCGACCCTCGCGCAGGAACTCGCCCCGAAGAAGATCCGGGTGAACGCGGTCGCCCCCGGAGCCATCAGGACCCCCATCAACCGCGCCGCCTGGGAGACCCCCGAGGCGGAGCAGGACCTCCTGCGGCTGATCCCCTACGACCGGGTCGGCGACCCCGAGGACATCGCCAACGCCGTGGTGGGCCTCGCCTCCGACCTCATGGACTACGTCGTCGGGACCACGCTGTACGTCGACGGCGGCATGACCCTCTTCCCCGGCTTCGCCACCGGCGGCTGACCGGTCTCACCCGCGTCGGCCCCCGGAAAGGCGCCCATGCACACGGTCCTGTCCCTGGCGGACGTGCCCCCGCAGACCCTCCCGGCCCGCTCGATGATGGCCTTCACCCTGGCCTCGCACATCATCCTGGTGCCGCTGGGCGTCGCACTCCCGCTGATCACGCTCATCATGCACGGCTACGGACTGCGCCGGAACGACGAGACCGCGCTGCTGCTGGCCCGGCGCTGGTCGGCCGTCATGGCGGTCCAGTTCGCCATCGGCGTCGTCACCGGCACCGTGCTGTCCTTCGAGTTCGGGCTGCTCTGGCCCGGAATGCTCGGCCGGTGGGGTGACGTCTTCGGCATCGGGTTCGGCGTGGAGGCCTGGGCCTTCTTCCTGGAGGCCGTGCTCATCGCCATCTACCTGTACGGCTGGCGCCGGCTGCCCACCCGCACCCACTTCCTGCTCGCACTGCCGCTGCCCTTCGCCGCCCTGCTCGGCGCGTTCGGCATCCTGGCCGCGAACTCCTGGATGAACACCCCGCGCGGCTTCACCCTGGACGCCGCGGGCAACCCCGTGGACGTGAACATCTGGAAGGCGATCTTCACGCCCATGTTCGGCCCGCAGTACTGGCACTTCGTCGTCGCGATGTTCGTGACGGCCGGCTACGTCGTGGCCGGCGTCTACGCGACCGGATGGCTCCGCGGCCGCCGGGACCGCTACCACCGCCTCGGCTTCACCGTCCCCTTCACGCTCGCCGCCGTCTTCACCCCGGTGCAGTTCGTACTCGGCGACTCCATCGCCCGGCAGGTCTTCCACAAGCAGCCGGTGAAGTTCGCCGCCATGGAGATCGTCTGGAACACCGACACCCACCAGCCGGAGTACCTCTACGGCAGGCTGCGCCCCGACGGCGGCATCTCCGGCGGCATCCGGATTCCCCAGCTCGACTCGATCCTCGCCGGCTTCCGGCCGGACACCAAGGTCACCGGTCTCACGTCGGTGCCGGCCGACGACCGGCCGACGGCCGTCCAGGCGACCATCGCCCACTTCGCCTTCGACACCATGGTCTTCATCGGCTCGCTGCTGATCCTGCTCGCCCTCTGGTACGCCCTCGTGTGGCTGCGCCGCCGCCGGCTGCCGGCCTCCCCGTGGTTCTACCGGGTCGCCGCGTGCGCGGGCGTGGCCTCCGTGGCCGCGGTCGAATGCGGCTGGATCACCACCGAGGTCGGCCGGCAGCCGTGGATCGTGTACCAGAACATGCGCGTCGCCGAGGCGGTGACGTCGACCCGCGCCGGCAGCCTGTGGCTCATGTTCGGCCTGGTGATCGTCGTGTACGTGTTCGTCTTCGGATCGTTCCTGGTGGTCCTGCTGAAGATGCGCTCGCGCTGGCGGAAGACGGACGCCACCGGCGGGCCGCCGCCGGAGACACCGGAGACCGACACGCCCTACGGGCCGCGTTCCGCCGGGAGGTTCCTGTGATCGCCGGGGTCATGGCCGTCGTCCTGCTGCTCGCCGTGGCGGCCTACGCCTGCGGCGGCGGCACCGACTACGGCGCCGGTTTCTGGGACCTGACGGCGGGCGGAGCCGAGCGCGGCAAGCGCCCGCGCTGGCTGATCGACCACGCGATGGCTCCCGTCTGGGAGGTCAACAACGTCTGGCTGATCTTCGTGCTGGTCATCATGTGGACCGGGTTCCCCGTCTTCTTCCAGCAGGTGTTCGTCACGATGTGGCTGCCGCTGGCGCTGGCCGCCGTGGGGACCGTGCTGCGCGGTGCGGGCTTCGCCCTGCGCAAGCCGGTCCGCAGGCTGGCCGGACGGCGCCTGTACGGGGCCGTGTTCGCCGTCGCCTCGCTGCTGACGCCGTTCTTCCTGGGCGCCGCCGCCGGGGGAGTCGCCTCGGGCCGGGTGACCTCGACGACGACCGCGTCGACGGACGCCTGGGCCAACCCCACCTCGTTGCTGTTCGGGCTGCTCGCCATCGCGGCCACGGCGTCGCTCGGCGCCGTCTTCCTCGCCGCGGACGCCCGCCGCTTCGCCGTGCCGGACCTGGACGGCTACTTCAGGCGGCGGGCACTGGGCGCCCTGGCCGCCCTCGCCGTGCTCGCCGTGATCACCCTGATCGTCACGCACGGCGACGCCCCGCACGTGTGGCACGGGCTCACGCACGGCGTCGGCCTGTTCTTCGTCGTCGTCGCGGCGGTGGGCACCGCGGCCACCGGCCTGCTGCTGACGCGTCCGTCCGGGGCCTGGTCGCGGGTGACGGCGGTCGGCACGGTCGCCTCGGCCATCCTCGCCTGGGGCATGGCGCAGCGCCCCTACCTCGTACCGACCTCGCTGACCGTGGCCGAGGGCGCGGGCGCGCACACCACACTGCGCTGGCTGGGCCTCGTCACGCTCGTGGCCGTCGTGATCGTCGTCCCCGCGGTCGCGCTGCTGTACTGGCTGGACACCCACGGCGAGCTGGAGAGCCTCACCGACGCGGACCTGCGCGGCACCGGCACCGGCGACGAGGGCTGATCCGGTGGCCGGGCCGCGGCCGGGAGCGCGAGCCGGGTGAGCGAGGAAGCCATCCTGCTGGGCCTCGGGCTGACCGTGGCCCTGGCCGTCGGATGCCAGGTCCTCGCGAGCCGGCTGCGCGTCCCGGCCCTGATCCTGCTGCTGCCCGCCGGGTTCACCGCCGGGGCCCTGACCGACGACATCCACCCCGACCTGCTCCTGGGCCCGGCGTTCTCCCCGCTCGTGTCCCTGTCCGTGGCGATCATCCTGTACGACGCCGGGCTGGGCCTCGACCTGCGCCACCTCAAGGGCGCCACCCGCTCCGTCGTCGTCCGGCTGATGGTGCTCGGCGTGGTGCTCACCTGGGGGACCGTCGTCGGCACGGCGCCGGCCCTGTTCGGGGTGCCGGTGGCCGTGGCCAGCATGATCGGGGTCATCCTCGTGGTGTCCGGGCCGACCGTCGTCGGGCCCCTGCTGGAGCACGTCCGGCCGTCCGGCGGGGTGCGCCGCGTCCTGATGTGGGAGGGCTCGCTGATCGACCCCGTCGGCGGCATCCTCGGCGCGGTCGTCTTCCACTCCATCGTCTCCGGCGGACTGCGGAGCGGGCACTTCCGTTTCGGCGAGTTCTTCGCCGGCGTCACCCTCGGCCTCGTGGGCGGGGCGGTCGGCGCCGCACTGCTCTGGTTCGCCCTGCGGCGGCTCCGGCTGGGCGAGACACTGGGCACGCTGGCCCAGCTCGCCACCGTCGTCGCCGTGGCCGCGGGCTGCGACATGGCCTACGACGACACCGGGCTCATCGCCGCGATCGTCACCGGGCTGACCGTCGCGAACCTGCCCGGCCTCGACATGCCCGCCCGCCGGCCGTTCTTCGAGACGCTCGTGCAGCTCATCATCGGCCTGCTGTTCATCTCCATCTCGGCGACCGTGACGCCGAAGTCCGTCGTCCCGGTGCTGCTGCCCACGCTCGCGCTCGTCGCCCTGCTCGTCCTCGTGGTCAGGCCGCTGGTGGCCCTGCTGTCCACCGTCCGGACGGAACTCCTCGCGGGGGAGCGCGCCTTCGTCGGCTGGATGGCACCGCGCGGCATCGTGGCCGCGTCCACCGCCACCACCTTCTCCGCCTCGCTCACCACCGCGGGACTGCGCGGCGCCGGGAAGATCCTCCCCGTCACCTTCCTGGTGATCGTGGGAACCGTCCTGGTCTACGCGCTCACCGCCGGGCCCTTCGCCCGCCGGCTCGGCGTCAGCCGGCCCGCGCGGGCGCGACCGCTGCTGGTGGGCGGCGATCCGTGGGTGGTCGATCTCGCCCGGGCACTGCGCGACGCCGGTGCCGACGTGCTGATGTGGGCGGGCGGCGCGCACGAGCGCGAGCGGATCGAGGCGGCGGGGATCGAACTGGTCGCCGGGGAGCTGATGGCCACGGCCACCGACCCGCGGGCCCGGCTGGAGGGCGTCACCTCGGTCTTCCTGCTCACGGCCGACGACGACTTCAACGCGCTCGCCTCGATCGTCATGGAGGACAGCGTCGAGGGCCCCGTCTTCCGGGTCGGACCGCCGCCCGACAGCGAGGGCGTGGTCGCCCCCTACACGGCCGGACGCACCCTCTTCGGCGGGCGGCTGGTCCGGCACGCCGTCGCCGACCGCCACGAACACGGCGCCCGCTTCCACGTCCAGCCGGTGTCCGCGCCCCGTCCGCCCGGGTACGACGCCCTGTTCGTCGTTCGGCGGGGCGGCGTACTGGAGCCCGTCACCGAGGAAGTCCCGCTCGCCGGGGCGGCACCGGAGGACACCCTCGTGCTCCTCGGCCCCGCGCCGACGCCCGGTTGAACCCGGCCGGCTACCTGGGTGCCAGTGAGTCGTTCAGGGTGAGCGCCGCGTCGATGAGCGCGAGATGGGTGAACGCCTGTGGGAAATTGCCCAGTTGACGTCCCGTCGGGTCGATCTCCTCCGAGAACAGGCCCAGGTGGTTGGCGTACCCCAGCATCTTCTCGAACACCAGCCGGGCCCGGGTGGTGCGTCCGGCCCGCGCCAGCGCGTCGACGTACATGAAGGTGCACAGCGAGAAGGTGCCCTCCGAACCGCGCAGGCCGTCCGGCGAGGCCTCGGGGTTGTAGCGGTAGACCAGGCTGTCGCTGACCAGTTCCCGCTCCATCGCGTCGAGCGCCGACGTCCACAGCGGGTCCTCGGGGATGATGAACCCGACCGTCGACATGCGCAGCAGCGAGGAGTCGAGCACGTCGCTGCCGTAGTGCTGCACGAAGGCCCCGCGTTCCCCGCTCCATCCCCTGTTCATGACCTGCTCGTAGATCGCGTCGCGCTCGTGGCTCCAGCGTCCGGCCGGACCCGGCCGGCCGTGCGACTCGGCGAGCCGCAGCGCGCGGTCGAACGCCACCCACGACATGACACGGCCGTAGGTGAAGTTCTGACGGCCTCCGCGGCTCTCCCACAGGCCCTCTCCGGCCTGGTCCCAGTGGTCGACCAGCCACTCGAGGTTGGTCAGCAGCGAGAGCCAGCCCTGGTGCCCCAGCCTGATCCCGTGCCGGTGCGCGAAGTAGATGCTGTCCAGCGCCTCGCCGTAGATGTCCAGCTGGAGCTGGGTCGCGGCGCCGTTGCCGATCCGCACCGGGGCGGAACGGGCGTAGCCCTCCCAGTGCTCCAGCAGCTCCTCCTTCAGGTCGGAGGACCCGTCGACCCGGTACATGATGTTCAGCGGGCCCGAGTCCCCGTCGCTGCCGGCCCGTTCGCGGACCCGGTCGCCCAGCCAGTTGATGAACGCCTTCGCCTCCTCGGTGAACCCCAGCCCCAGCAGGGCGTACACGGAGAAGGAGGCGTCACGGATCCAGGTGAACCGGTAGTCCCAGTTGCGTTCGCCGCCCAGCTGCTCGGGGAGCGCCGCCGTCGGGGCGGCCACCAGGGCACCGCTCGGGGCGTACGTCATCAGCTTCAGCGTGATCGCCGAGCGCTCCACCGTCTCCCGCCAGCGCCCCGAGTACTGCGACTGCCCCAGCCAGGTGCGCCAGTACCTGATGGTCTCGTCGAACAGCTCCTGGTACTGCGCGAGCCGGATCTGCCGCGGCGGTCCGTCGGCCGCCGACTCCAGCACCAGACCGCGCTGCTGGCCGGCTTCCAGGGTCAGCGTGAAGTGCAGGTCGTTCCCCCGGTCCGTGAGGACGTCCACCAGCCGCTCGTCCTCCGGCTCGCGGATGGGATGCACGGTGAGCACCGTGCCGTCCTCCGCGTCGAACAGGGCGCCGTGCTCGGTGATGTGCAGCCGGTGGGCCGTCCGGCCGTAGTTGAACCGTGGAGCGATCTCGACCTCGAACGTCATGGTGCCGCGCACACAGCGCACCAGGCGGACCAGCCGGTGGCAGTCCGTGGCCGACGTCCCGGTCACCGGCATGAAGTCCAGGACCTCGCCCGCGCCGGCCTCGGTCATGAAACGGGTCACCAGGACCGCCGTGTCGGGGAGGTACAGCTGCTTGGTCGCGTACATCGTGTGCGTCGGCCGCACCGTGCAGTGGCCGCCCCTGTCCTTGTCGAGCAGGGCGCCGAAGACGCTGGGCGAGTCGAACCGGGGGAGACAGAGCCAGTCGACCGTTCCGTCCGTGGTCACCAGGGCCGCCGTCTGCAGGTCGCCGAGCAGGCCGTGGTTCTCGATCAGGGGATAGTCGTCCATCCGGGCACCCCTTCCGGCAAGCGATTCACCCGAGCGGCCCCTCCTGCGATCAGCCTAGGCCGGACCGCACCCACCCGCTCTCCGGTCCGCGGCGGCCCGGCGGGCCGCACGGCGCCACAGACGGCGCTGCAGACGCAGGGTGAGGACACCGACGACCACCAGGACGACCACGTTGAGCAGCAACTGCAGCAGCGAGCCCCGGGCCTGCCCCCAGTCGGCGAAGGCCAGCGAGACGGCGATGTCCGAGGCCGCGGGGATCGTGGTCACGGAGATGAACACACCGAGCAGCGCGCTGCCGCGTGCCTCGGCGAGCGAGACGATGCCGACGACGCCCGCGAGCACGGCCACGGCGACGGAGAAGAAGTCCGGGGTGTCGATGAGGTGGGAGACGGGCCGCAGCCCGAGCCCGAAGGCGGTGGACTGCAGGCCGAAGGCCCGCGCCACCGAGGCGAACGCCAGCGTGACGGCGACGGCCAGCAGGAACCCCGCCGTCAGGGCCCGCGTGCCGTCCCGGACCCGGCGGCGGTTACGGCGGTCGAGGCCGAGGGCGATGCTGGTGATCGCGTTGTATTCGGGGCCGACCACCATGGCCGCCACGATCAGGATCTGCGAGTTCGTCATGATGCCGACCGAGCCGATGATCCCGGCGATGACCAGGAACAGGTAGAAGGACGGGGGGTAGGTCCCGGCCGCCCTGATGTGCGCCTCGACCGACGCCCACAGGGGCGCCTGGACGAGCGCGCCCGGCTGCTCGGCCTCCAGGCGGTCGGCGTGGTGGGAGAACATCATGTCGACGTCGTCGACGGCGATCGACCCGGCGCGGTCGACGCCGAGCCCGCGCAGGGCTTCCAGCACCCCGTTGGCCGCGCCCTTCACCACGTCGCACTCGACCACGTCACCGTCCGGGACGCGCGCCGCCCGTACCACCACGAGGTTGAGGACGCGGTCGTGCGCGGTGAGCAGACCGACGACCGGCGGGGTGAGCGACGGGGGCATCACCATGCGGAAGTGGATCAGGTCCATCCGAACCCTCCTGGGAGGCGCCCGCTAGCGGTCCGGCCCGCACACGGAACGCAGCGCGGCCCGCACGACCTGGGCCGAGCCGCCGGACGCGTCGATGGTGACGCCCGGCTCGTCGGCGTGCAGGGGATCGAGGGCGGCGTACTGGCTGTCGAGCAGGGCCGGCGGCATGAAGTGCCCCTTGCGGCGCGCGATGCGCTCCGCGGCCACCTCGCGGTCGAGCGCCAGGTACACGAACCACACGTCCGCCCCGGTGCGCCGGAACTGGTCGCGGTACGCGCGCTTGAGCGCGGAGCAGGAGGCGACACCCCCGTGCCCGCTCGCCGCGGTGGCGCGGATCCACTCCGTGAGCGCCGCCAGCCAGGGCCGCCGGTCGGCGTCGTCGAGCGGGTGCCCCGACGCCATCTTGGCGCGGTTCGCGGCGGGGTGGAGGTCGTCGCCCTCCAGGAACGGCACGCCGAGCCGCTGCGCGAGCCGCGCTCCGACGGTGGACTTGCCGGACGCGGACACGCCCATCACGACCACCACCCGCGAACCCCGGTCCGGTCCGGCCAACGGGGCCTCCTCGGGGGCGCGCTGCGGAACTGCCCGTACCTCACCACTATCGCCCGGCACCGCGCGGAGTGCCGTGCGCGCGGTGCCCTGGACGGGCTCCCGCGCCCGTGACCACCGCACTCGCCAGGCGGGTCGGTCCGCTCTGGCGGATAGTGGTGGTGGGGCGGGACCACCTTCCAGCCGGCTCTCCGTACACGCTCTCCGTACCCACAGGAGGACCGATGCGTGTTTCACGTCCGCTGGCCGCGCTCGCCTGCGCCGTGTCGGCCGGAGTGGGGCTGGCCGCCTGTCAGGACCAGGCGGCCGGCACGATCACGGCGCACGACGGCGTCAGAACGGTGCAGTCCTTCACCAACCCGTCGATCGGGGGGTGCCACCGCTTCCGGGCGGACGTCACCCGCGTCGACAACTACACGCAGAACAGCATCCTGCTGTTCAAGACGCCCGACTGCACCGCGCCGAAGGGCAAGGAGGGCATCTACCTGAACATGCAGGGCTCGGACGAGGTGGTCAGGTCCACCGGGCCGTGGCGCAGCTTCTCCTTCGCCCCTGAGTGATCCCGGGCGTACCCGGGGCACCGGCGCACCGGGCTCACAGGTCCTGCAGCCCCTCGTCGTCCCGCAGCCTGCGCCAGATGTGGGTGCGGTGCAGCACGTACAGGGCGCCGCCCAGGACCACGACCTGCAGTGCCACGGCGAGCAGCCAGAACACGGCCCGGCTCTCCATCTCGTCCGTGAGGTAGCTGAAGTTCATCCCGAAGTAGCCGGTCAGGAACGTCAGCGGCAGGAAGATCGTGGACACGATGGCGAGCCGGTTGATGACCCCGTTCTGCTCGCCCGACACCAGCGAGGAGTAGCTGCCGAAGGCGCGCCGGGTGGCCTCCTGCAGGGACTGGATGTCGGTCAGCACCAGCCGGCCGGTGTGCTGGAACTCCCGGGCGAGGTGCTGGCGCTCCTCGGGGAAGTCACGGCTGAGCATCCTGCGCATGATCACCTCGTCCGTCGCCTGGAGGTAGGGCAGCAGGAAGTGGTGCAGGAGCGCGGCGCGCCGCCGCAGCCGTGCCAGGCGGTAGACCTGGTCGGGGCGCCGCCGGTCGAACATCTCGTCCTCGAGGTCCTCCACCACCAGCAGGTCCGCCACCGCGGCCCGGCGGAAGGTGTCCAGGGCCTCCTGGAGCAGCAGGAACAGCGCTGCGACGGTGTCGGGCGGGTTCTCCTCGCCGAGCCGGGCGAACAGGCTCCGCACCGTCCGGGCCGGTCCCCGGTGCAGGGTGACCAGGTGCCGCTCCGTGGCCAGGACGTGGACGTGGACGACCCGGCCGCCCTGGACGACGGGAACGACGAAGCCGGCCCGGTCGCCGATGAACTGGGCCCGCACCGGCTCGCCCGCCCTGCCGAACCAGGACGGGCACTCCGACCGCAGACCGAGTCCGGCCACGACGTCGCCGTCGTCGGCCTCCGGCCCGTCCGCGAGCTGGACGTCGACCAGCAGGAAGGGGGAGGCGGCCAGCAGCTCCCGTGCCTCCGGCAGGCCCGTACGCGTGGTGGCCCCTCCGGGCATCGACACCACCGATACGATCATCTGTCCTCACCGTGATCCCAGTTCCGTGAGTTCCACGGTGCGCACACTCACCCGCCGCCGGCCGGGGACACACGCGGGGGCGGCGGCGGGTACCCCGGACGGGGGAGCGCGCCGGGCGTCCCGCCGGGCAGGTCCTATCCGGCGTGGGGCCGGGCCAGGCCGTGGTCGTAGGCGAAGATCACCGCCTGGACGCGGTCCCGGGCGCCGATCTTGGACAGGACGCGGCCGACATGCGTCTTCACCGTGGACTCCGACAGCACGAAGCGTGCGGCGATCTCGCTGTTGGTCCAGCCCCTGCCGATGGCCACGAGGATCTCGCGCTCGCGGTCGGTGAGGGCGCCCAGGCGCGGATCCCCGCCGGAGCCGTCGCCGCCGGGCGGCACGAGCCGGGCGAACTCGTGCAGCAGCCGGCGGGTGAGCGCGGGCGCGATCACCGCGTCGCCGACGGCCACGGCACGGATGCCCGCGAGGAGTTCCTCGGGACGGGCGTCCTTGAGCAGGAAGCCGCTGGCGCCCGCGCGCAGGGCCGCGTGGACGTACTCGTCGAGATCGAAGGTGGTCAGGACGAGGACCCGGGACCGGCCGCCCGCGGCGACGATACGGCGGGTGGCCTCGATGCCGTCCATGCCGGGCATGCGTACGTCCATCAGGACGACGTCGGGGCGCAGTTCGGCGGCCTTGCGCACGGCCTCGGTCCCGTGCGCCGCCTCGCCGACCACGTCGGTCCCGGGCACGGAGTCCAGCAGCATCCGGAAGCCGTACCGCTGCAGGGGCTGGTCGTCCACGACGAGCACGGTGGTCACCCGGCGGCACCGCCCCGGGGAGCGAGGTCGAGGGCGGCGCGCACCGTCCAGCCCGGGCCCAGCGGACCCGCGCTGACGTGACCGCCGTAGAGAGCCGCTCGTTCCCGCATGCCCACCAGCCCGTGTCCCTCCTCGTTCGCCGCGCCGGGACGAGCGGCCGGAGCGAGCGGGCCGGAGTCCTGGACGGCGATCGTCAGCCGCGCGTCCTCCACGGCGATCGCCAGGTGCGCACGGGCCCCGGCCCCGGCGTGCTTCAGCGTGTTCGTCAGGGCCTCCTGCACGATCCGGTAGACCGTGAGCTGCACCCCGCTGTCCAGGGCGTCGACGTCACCGGCCGTACGGTAGACGACCTCCAGGCCCGCGGCGCGCACCCCCTCGCACAGCGCGTCGACGTCCGCGAGGCCCGGCTGCGGGCTCAGCTCCGGCCCGGCCCGCGGCCCGTCCCCCTCGCGCAGCACGCCGAGCACCCGGCGCAGTTCGCCCAGGGCCTGACGGCCGGTGTCACCGATGAGGCGCAGGGCCTCCTCCCCCCGCTCCGGTGAGGCGGCGGTGGCGTAGGCGCCCGCGTCGGCGAGGGTGATGATGACCGACAGGTTGTGGCCGACGATGTCGTGCATCTCGCGGGCCACCCGCGCCCGTTCGGCCGCGACGGCCAGCCTGCCGCGCTGGTCGCGTTCGGTCTCCAGCCGGGCCGCGCGGTCCCGCAGCCCGGCCAGCTGGGCCCGCCGGATGCGGATCATCAGGCCGAGTGCGAGGGCCGCGGTGGCCGTGCTGAGCAGGAAGAAGAGCGCGTCCGACACCGGCACCGCGACCGAGACCCGCGCCGCGACCAGACCCAGCGCACCCGCCAGGACCGCACAGGCGCCGGGCAGTTGCCGCAGCGGGCCGTGCAGGGCCAGGCTGTACAGGGCGACGAGGAGCGCGACGTCCGCACGGAGCGCGGCGCCGAGCGACCACTGGAGGACGAACACGGCCGTGACGGCGCCGAAGGCGACGGCGGGCGCCCGGCGCCGCCACAGCAGCGGCAGCACCAGACCGGCCTGCAGGGCCGTCATGCCCGCCACGGGCAGCCGGGTGAACGCCGTGCCGAAGCGACGCGGTCCGTCGCCGCCGACCGCGTGCAGCAGGTCCGGCAGGCAGAACAGCGACAGCACCAGGACCACCACCGCGGCGTCCAGCACCCACGGGTGGGCCCGGTCGGCGTGCCGGAACCGCCGGCCGGCCCGGCCGAGCCGGGCGACCAGCGGCCCCATCCCGCCGAGGTCCCCGGCGGCCACGGAGGTCATGGGCCCATCATGCGGCCGGACACCGCTCACACGTCGCCGCGCAACAGCCGGTACGCCGCTCCGCCGAGGGCCAGGACCGTCCAGCCGAGGAGTACCAGGAGTCCGGCGCCCGGGGACAGGGTGGTCGAGTCGTGGGTCAGGGCGAAGAGCGACTGGCCCGCGTGGCTCGGCAGATAGGGGTTGATGTCGCCCTGCCACGAGCTGGGCAGCAGGGAGACCAGTCCGGGGACGAGCATGAAGGCGGCCACGAGCACCGAGATGCCGCCCGCCACCGACCGCAGCAGCGCGCCCAGGGCGGTGCCGATCACGCCGACCAGGCCGAGGTAGAGCCCGGCACCCAGCAGCGCGCGTACGACGCCGGAGTGGCCGAAGCCCATGGCGGCGGGCGTGCCGGACAGGATCCGGCTGCCGACCAGGAAGGCGGCGAACGCGCCGACGGTCGCGACCACCAGGGCGACCAGTCCGTACACCGCCGCCTTGGACCACAGCACCGGCAGCCGGCGCGGTACCGCCGCCATGGTCGAGCGGATCATCCCGGTGGAGTACTCACCCGCCGTGACCAGCACGCCGAGCACCCCGAGGGCCAACTGGGCGAAGTTCGTGCCGAACAGCGACAGGCTGACGCCCGTCGCGTCGGCGAAGTCGCGCTCCGGGGGCCGGCCCGAGCCGAGCCCCGACTTGTAGTGGCTCGCGGCGATGACGCCGAAGGCGACGAGGAACACCAGGCCCAGGCCGAGGGTGATCCAGGTGGAGCGCAGGGACCAGAGCTTGGCCCACTCGGAGGACAGCACCCGCCGGCCGGTCACCCGGTAGACGGGGCGGTCCTCGGCGGCCGGAGCGGTCCCGGGGGTCTCGGGGGTCTCGGACGTCGCCGTGAGGGTGCTCATGCCGCGCTCCCGGAGGTCCCGGTGCCGGTCGTGGCGCCGTGGTACTCCACGGAGTCCCGGGTCAGTTCCATGAACGCCTCCTCCAGCGACACCGCCTTCGAGGTCAGCTCGAACAGGGGAATCCCGTGCTCGGCGGCCTTCAGCCCGATCTCGCGCGCGGACACCCCGGTCACCTGCAGCTCCTCGGAGCCGATACGGCCGGTGATCTCCACGCCGGGACCGGCCAGCACGTCCCGCAGCCGCGTCGGGTCGGCCGTCGCGACCTTGACGCTGTCGCCGCCCGCCTCGCGGACCAGGTCCCGCACGGTGGTGTCGGCCAGCAGCCGGCCGCGTCCGACGACGATCAGGTGGTCCGCCACCAGCGACACCTCGCTCATCAGGTGCGAGGAGACGAAGACCGTGCGCCCCTCGGCCGCGAGGGAGGTGAGCAGGTTACGGATCCAGCGCACGCCCTCGGGGTCCAGGCCGTTGACGGGCTCGTCCAGCATCACCGTCCGCGGGTCGCCGAGAAGTGCGGCGGCGATGCCCAGGCGCTGCCCCATGCCGAGGGAGAAGGCGCCGGCCCGCTGGTCCGCGACGCCGCCGAGACCGGCCAGTCCGATCACCTCGTCGACCCGGCGGCGCGGAATGCCGTGGGTGAGCGCGAGCGCCCTGAGGTGGCCGCGGGCCGTGCGCCCCGGGTGGACCGACTTCGCCTCCAGCAGCACCCCCACCTCCTGCAGCGGGGCCCGGTGGCGGGCGTAGCGCCGCCCGTTCACCGTGACGGAGCCGCTCGTCGGCGCGTCCAGCCCGACGATCATGCGCATCGTCGTGGACTTGCCCGCGCCGTTGGGCCCGAGGAAGCCGGTCACCGTCCCCGGTCTCACGGTGAAGCCCAGACCGTCGACGGCCGTCTTCTCCCCGTACCTCTTGGTGAGCTGCTGTGCGTCGATCACTCGCGTTCTCCCTCGCTCGGGGGCCGCGGCGCCGGGCCCGCCCGACGCCTCCTCCGCAACGCTAGGACCGATATGCCCGAATTCGGTGGTACCGGGGGCCGAAGCCCGCACGGCGGGTGGTACCGCGGTACTACGACCCGGCGGTGCCGGGTGAGCGGTCAGGATGCGTTCAGGTGTTCGCTGGCACGGTCGGTGCCCATGACCTACGAAACGTCCGGGACGTCCGCGCTCTCCGGGGCCGGCGGTCCCGCCACTCCCGAGCGGCACCGGCCGCGCTGGAACAAGGTGCCCGAGGTCACCGCCTACTTCTGGATCATCAAGGTGCTGTGCACGACGGTCGGGGAGACCGCGGCCGACCTGCTGAGCGAGAAGGCCGGCCTGGGCCTGACCGGTGTGTCGGTGCTGATGAGCGCCCTGCTCGCCGTGGTCCTGGTGGCGCAGTTCCGCACGGCGGGGTACCGGGCCGGCGTGTACTGGCCCGCCGTGGCCCTGATCAGCGTGGTCGGCACCCTGATCAGCGACAACCTCACCGACCACATGGGCGTGCCGCTGGAGACGAGTACGGCCGTGTTCGCCGTCGTCCTCGCCGTGGTGTTCACCGTCTGGTACCGGCGTGAGCGGACCCTGTCCATCCACAGCGTCGACACCACCGGCCGCGAGTCCTTCTACTGGCTCGCGGTGCTGTTCACGTTCGCCCTGGGCACCGCGGCCGGCGACCTGGTATCCGAGCGCATGGACCTCGGCTACCGGCTGTCGGCCGTCCTGTTCGCCGCGGCGATCGCCGTCGTGGCCGTCGCCCGCTTCGCGTTCGGTCTGGACGCGGTGTGGAGCTTCTGGATCGCCTACGTCCTCACCCGCCCGCTCGGCGCCTCGGTCGGCGACTACCTCTCGCAGCCCACCGGAGGCGGCGGCCTCGGTCTGGGCACCGTGATCACCAGCGCGCTGTTCCTGGCGGTCATCCTCGGCCTGGTCGTGTACCTGGGCGTGACGCGCAAGGACGTCACCGAGCGGGGTGCAGCCGCCCGGCGCGCGGCCTGAGCTGCCGCGCGGCAGGCGTTCAGGATCCGTTCAGGTATTCCGTGCCACGGTCGGGGGCACCGGCCGCCGTCGGCGGCCGGCTCGATCTCACAGGGCGCTCGTCCCGTCTCCCGGGGCGAGCGCCCTGTCGTTTCGACCGGACAGGAGAGTTGAATTGGAGCAACCTGAGGTCCTCACCGACCTCGACGTGGCGAGCGCGTCGAACACGACCAAGTCGGTGATGAAGAAGCTGCCCGAGGTCACACTGGCGTTCTGGATCATGAAGATCGCCGCGACGACCCTGGGCGAGACGGCGGGCGACCTCTTCGCGCAGACCCTGAAGCTGGGCTACTTCCTCACGACGATCGCGCTGTTCGGGGTCTTCGTGGTGACGCTGGTGGTCCAGCTCCGGTCCAGCCGCTACAACCCGTTCTTCTACTGGACCGTGATCCTGTCGACCAGCATGGCCGGCACCACGATGTCCGACTTCATGAACCGCGACGCCGGCGCCAGGTACCTCCCGGCCGGCGCGACCAGGCTGGGCTGGGGCCCCCAGGGTCTCGGTCTCGGCTACCCCGCCGGGGCGGCCATCCTCGTCTCGGTCCTGCTGGCGATCTTCGCCGTCTGGAAGCTGAGCGGGATGACGTTCCGGATCCGGGACATTGTCACCTTCCGGGGCGAGGCGCTGTTCTGGTCGGCGATCCTCGTGTCGAACACCCTCGGCACCTCGATGGGCGACTTCCTCTCCGACAGCTCCGGCCTCGGCTACGCCGGTGGCGCACTGCTCGTGACCGGGCTGCTCGGCGTGCTCCTGGCGCTGATGAAGGTGCCCGCGGTGCCGAACGTCCTGCTCTTCTGGATCGCCTTCGTCCTCACCCGCCCGCTGGGCGCCACCGCGGGCGACTTCCTCACCAAGCCGGTCGCCAAGGGCGGCCTGGACCTGGGTACGGCGGGCTCCTCCGCCGTCCTCCTCGCCGTGCTGTTCGCGCTGATGGCGTACGCCCAGGTGCGCGAACGCCGGTCCGTCGCCCGGCCGGTGACGGAGGAGCGGACCCCGGTCAGCCGGAAGGCAGGCTGACGGTGAACCTGGCCCCGGTCCGGTGCCCGGGGTCGTGGGACACCTCACCGCCGACGGCGCGGGCCAGGCGCCGCGCGAGCGGCAGCCCCAGGCCCGCGCCGTCGTGCCCGTCGCCGGGATCGGCGCGCCGGCCGGGCTGGAACAGCTCGTCCCCGAACGTCTCCGGCACACCGGGGCCGTCGTCGACGACGTCGATCCGCACGGCGCCGGGGACGCGCCACGCGGACACGGTCACCCGTGAGCGGGCGTAGCGGACGGCGTTGGCGAGCAGCGGGTCGAGGATGCGTTCGAGGAGGGCGGGGGCGACCCCCGCCTCCAGCACCGGCGTCGGCGTCTCCAGCGCCGTCCGCACCCGCTCCGGTGTGCCGATGCGCCGGAGCAGGCCGTCCAGTACGGGCACGACGTCGGTCGTCCCGGGGGCGGTGGCGGGATTCAGCGCGTTCTCGCGGGCGTCGTCCAGGAGCGTGTCGCAGATCGTGCGCATGGTCCGTGCGGCCTCGGCGATCGTCTCCTGGGCGGCGCTGGTCTCGGCGTCCGTACGGGGGCGCGCCCGCCACCAGTCGAGTTCCATCACGATCCGGGTGAGCGGGGTGCGCAGTTCGTGGGAGAGCTCTCCGGTGAGCTGCCGTTCGTGGCGCAGGACGGTGCGTATGCGGTCCAGGAGCGCGTCCAGGGAGGCGCCGAGGCGGGCGAGTTCGGCCGGGTGGTCCGCCGTGCCGAAGCGTTCGTCCGAGCCCACCGCGCTCCACTGCGCGGCCTGGTCGGTCATCGTCCGCACCGGGCGCAGGGCCCGGCCGACCGACCGGCGGGTGAGCACGTACGTGCAGCCCAGCATCACGACGTCCAGCAGGAGCGATCCCACCAGCAGGGTCTCGGCGGAACCGCGGTACGGGGTCAGGTCCAGGGCGGTCACGACGGTGGCGGCCGCGCGGCGGCCGGGGACGGGCCGGGCACACAGCCGGACGGGCCGGCCGCCGCGGTCCCGGACGGTCGCGCAGGAGTCCCCGCCGCGGGCGGCCAGCCGGCCGGCGGCCCGGGCCGCCGGGCTGCCGGCCGGGGCGGACGGCGGTCTCTCCAGCAGCCGGGTGCCCGCGTAGATCCACACGTTCGTGTCGAGCAGGCGGTCGTTGACCGTCTCCAGGACGCGCACCCGGCGTCCGCTGGTGTCGACGGTGGTGGCGACGGCCGCCGCCCGGTTGCGCAGTTCGTCGTCCGCCTGGTGCCGCAGGTGCCGGTCCATCACGGCGTTGAACAGCACGGTCAGGACCGTCATCAGCAGGGCGGCGGTGGTCAGCGCCACCAGGGAGAGGCGGCCGCGCAGGGTGCGCGGGGCGAGGCGCCGCAGGACACGCGAGGCGGGGTTCATGACAGGCGGTGCCCGATTCCGCGTGCCGTGCCGATCGTCAGACCGCTGCCGGCCTCCCGCAGCTTGCGGCGCAGCCGGCTCAGGTACTGGTCCAGGGTGTTGTCGCTGACCTGCGCGCCCTCGGGCCAGCCGGCCCGCACCAGGTCACGGCGGCGCACGAGGGCGCCGTCCGCGGCGACGAGCGTGGCCAGCAGCCGGAACTCGGTGGGGGACAGGGCGGTGCGGGTACCGCGGACGGTCATCCGGTGATCCACCGCGTCGAGGACCAGGTCACCGGCCGCGACCGCCTCCCACGCGGGGACCCGTTTGAGTACGGCTCTCAGCCGGGCGGCGAGTTCGGCGAGGTGGAAGGGCTTGGGAAGGTAGTCGTCGCCCCCGGCGGAGAAACCCGCCAGGCGATCGGTGAGCCGGTGACGGGCGGTCAGGAAGATCACGGGCGCGAGGCAGCCGTTGGCCCGCATCGCCTGGCACACGTCCCGTCCGTCGGCGTCGGGCAGGCCGATGTCCAGGACGGCCGCCGCGATGCCGGTGGTGGCCAGCCGCAGGGCGGTCGCGCCGTCGGCGGCCACGACCGGGTCGAAGTCCTCCTCGGACAGGCCGCGGCGCAGGACGTCACGCAGGGCGTGATCGTCCTCGACCACCAGGATCCTGGGGCGCATGGTCCTCCGTCGGCCTCGCGGCCGGGTCGGGCGGGCGGGTGGGGAAGGAGGCGGGCAGCAGGCGGGCGGCCGCGCACAGGCAGGCGCCCAGCCAGCCGGCGGCGAACAGCCAGCCGCCCATGACGTCCGTGAGCCAGTGCACGCCGAGGAAGCAGCGGCTCAGTCCCACGGCCAGACCCCAGCAGCCGGCGGCGATCCGCAGCGCCGTGCCCCCGCGCGGGGCGCGCAGGGTCAGCGCGACGATCAGAGTCCCGGCGGTGAGGGCGGCCGTGGTGGTGTGGCCGGACGGGAACGCCCAGCCGCTCGCGTGTGTCGCCCAGAGCCCCTTCGGCGGGCGGGGCCGGTGGACCAGCTCCATGACGCCGTACCGCAGGGCCTGTCCCAGCACGAGGCAGGCGAGGCAGAGGGCGGCCGCGAGCAGCCGCTGCCGCGCGGTGCGTCCCGCCACGGCGCCGGCCACGGCCGCGAGGGCGTAGGGGACGGCACCGGTACCGGTGTACGTCACGCCCCGGGCGACGGCCACGGCCACGGCGGGGCGGTGGCCGACCGCCCAGGTGAGGAAGCCGTCGTCCAGCCACAGCGGTGAACCGCCCCGGCCGACGACGACCAGGGTCAGCACGGTGAACGCGGCGCACGCGCCGAGGCCCGCGCTGCCGGCCAGTTCGGCGGTGTCCTCGCGCTTCACGAGGCCGACAGCAGGGGACGGAGCGGAGCCGCCGCGGTCATCCGGCGGGCCAGCGCCGCAGACGCGCGCCGGACCACGGGCACCGAGGCGAGCGCGACGAGCGCGCCCACCACCAGTCCGATCACGACGTCGTGCGGATAGTGCACGCCGACCCAGACCCGGGAGGCCGCCATGGCGACCGCCGCCCCGCAGGCGACCGCGCCCAGCCGCCGCGAGACGAACAGCAGCGCCACGGCGGCGGCCGCGGCGATCGCCGCGTGGTTGCTGGGGAACGACCAGTCACCGGGCGCCGGACACGCCTCCAGGGTCCGCACCGGAAGGCTCCGGCACGGCCGGTCCTCGCGCACCGCCAGTTTCAGGACGGCGTCGACGCCGTACGCCAGGACCACGACCACCGGCACGGCCAGCGCCGTCACCGCCGCTGCCGCCCCGGACCGCCGGGCCCGCCACCAGCCGATGACCATGAGCAGGGCGAACACCGCCGGCCCGTAGTCCGACCACACCGTCACCGCGGAGTCCAGCCAGCCCGGCGAGCGCTGCGCGAGATCCGTCACGGCCCGGTAGGCGGAGCCGTCGACCGGCGACCCGTCGAACGCCAGGATCATCCGCTGGCCTCCTTCTCCCTGCCGCGGCCGCGGCCGCGGTACAGCTCGGCGGCGAGCGGAACCAGCGACACCACGACGATCAGCGCGACCAGCGGGAGCAGGTAGCGGTCCACGTCCGGGACGGAGGAGCCCAGCGCGTAGCCCGCCAGGGTCAGGCCGAGGCTCCACACCAGACCGCCGATCACCTGCCACACGGTGAACGCCCCCAGGGGCACCTCCAGCGCTCCGGCCAGCGGGTTGAGCACGGTCCGCACCACCGGCACGAACCTCGCCAGGAAGATCGCCTTGGCGTGCCCGTAGCGCCCGAGCAGTTCCTCCGCCCGCTCCGCGCCCTCCCGCAGCCGCGCCGAGCGGCTGCGCGCCAGCAGGGCACCGCCCGCCCGGCGCCCGATCAGGTAACCGCACTGGGCGCCGGCCAGCGCGCCGAACGCCGCGGCGGCCAGCAGCGGCCCCAGCGAGAGGTGCACGCCGTGCCGCCCGCTGCCGGTGCACAGCAGGCCGGCCGTGAACAGCAGCGAGTCGCCGGGCAGGAAGAAGCCGATCAGCAGACCCGTCTCGGCGAACATCACCACGCCGACGCCGATCACGCCGAAGGCGGCCAGCAACGACTGCGCGTCCAGCGGGTTCACCGCGAGCTGCGACGACAGAACCACGGGAGTGGTCATCGGGACGAGTCCTCTCCGGGCGCGGGGCACCCCAGCCGTCTACAAATCCGTAGACTGTCTACGGTACTGTAGACGAGGGCGGTGCGCGGGTCGTTCTCCCCCGCCCGGACACGACGAAGGCGGGGTCCGAAGACCCCGCCTTGGAGAGACTCAGAAGCAGTGCGGCGCCGGCTCAGGGCCAGACCAGGCAGTAGGGCTGGTGCCCCGCCTCGTGCAGCCGGTGCGAGAAGTCCTGCCACTCGTGCAGCAGCTGGTACACGTTGAACGCGTCCCGGGGGCCGCCGCGGTCCGGGACCGTCGACCAGATGAACGCCGCCGCGCCCACCGCCTCCTCGCCGATGCCGCGGAGCGGGTCGACGACCG
The DNA here is from genome assembly GCF_053593175.1 of Streptomyces sp. NPDC002386. Taxonomy (NCBI): domain Bacteria; kingdom Bacillati; phylum Actinomycetota; class Actinomycetes; order Kitasatosporales; family Streptomycetaceae; genus Streptomyces; species Streptomyces sp. NPDC002386. The sequence goes on along the minus strand of NZ_JBSFBX010000015.1, from coordinate 147,806 downwards.
TCATGGGCAGTTTGACGACGGCGTAGTCGGGGTGCAGGACGACCAGCTCCAGCGGCGGCACCTTGTGCAGGGGGACGCCCTCGATGCCGGTCAGCACCATGGCGGCCATCGTCTCCGGCTTGATCTTGGTGAACATGCCGTTCATGCCCAGCTCGTCGCCGCCGAGTTCCTCGGGACGCATCGAGATGGGGACGCGGGCCGCCGTCGCGCCGTCCGGCGCGCCGAAGTATTTGTACGTCACCCCCACCCGGCCACCATTTCTGCTTCCCGCCCGCGACCGGTCGATCCGCCGGTCGTTCCGCTCGGGCTCACCCGGAACATCCTGTGTCTGACGTGCGTCGGCCTGACGTGCCTCGGTCGTTTCCTCCACCTCGCGCCGGTGCCTTCCCCGCCGGGCGCGCCGAGGACCCAGGTCGTCAGTCCCCTCGCCCAGTCCGCCACCGCGATGCATATCTCCACCCGACTGCTTTTCTAGGACGCGTGGCCCCCGCCGCGCAACCCGATCATCGTGTCAGTGACCTCCCCCACGGCCGCCCGCCGAAACGTGCGGTGAAACACCAGTCCGCGGGATCAACCCGGTCACTGATCACTACGTGCCGTATGAGCTGTGTGTATCAGCTCTCAGTCTCGCAGATGGCGCGGCCGTGACCCCGAGGCCGGCGGCCCGATGCCCGGGCCGCGGCCTACCCTGAGGTGGTCACCACCCGAACCGGAGTCCGAGAGGCCGGAGAAGCCGCACGTCATGAGCGCCATGAGCGAACTGCCCTATCCCTACGAAGCGCCCGCGTCGCAGGCGCTCTTCGACCGTGCGTCGGCCGTCACGCCGGGCGGCGTGAACTCCCCGGTGCGCGCCTTCCGCGCCGTGGGCGGCACGCCCCGGTTCATGGTCTCCGGCAAGGGGCCGTACCTGACCGACGCCGACGGCCGGGAGTACGTCGACCTGGTGTGCTCCTGGGGGCCGATGATCCTCGGCCACTCGCACCCCGAGGTGATCGCCGCCGTGCAGGAGGCCGTCGCCCGCGGCACGTCCTTCGGCACCCCGGGCGAGGGCGAGGTCGCCCTCGCCGAGGAGATCGTCGCGCGGGTGGAGCCCGTGGAGGAGGTGCGGCTGGTCAGCAGCGGCACCGAGGCGACCATGTCGGCGATCCGGCTCGCCCGGGGCTTCACCCGGCGGTCCAAGGTCATCAAGTTCGCCGGCTGCTACCACGGCCACGTCGACTCCCTGCTGGCCGCCGCCGGGTCCGGCGTCGCCACCTTCGCGCTGCCCGACACGCCCGGCGTCACGGGTGCCCAGGCCGGCGACACGATCGTGCTGCCGTACAACGACCTGGAGGCCGTGCAGGAGGCCTTCCACCGGCACCCGGGCGAGATCGCCTGTGTCATCACCGAGGCCTCGCCGGGCAACATGGGCGTCGTACCGCCGGCCCCCGGCTTCAACCAGGGGCTCAAGGACGCGTGCCGGAAGAACGGCGCCCTCTACATCTCCGACGAGGTGATGACGGGGTTCCGGACCAGCCGCGCCGGGTGGTACGGCGTCGACGGGGTCAAGCCCGACCTGATGACCTTCGGGAAGGTCATGGGCGGCGGCTTCCCCGCCGCCGCGTTCGGCGGCCGGGCCGACGTCATGGCCCACCTCGCGCCCGCCGGGCCCGTCTACCAGGCCGGCACCCTCTCCGGTAACCCGGTCGCCACCGCCGCCGGGCTCGCCCAGCTCCGGCTGCTCGACGACGCGGCGTACGAGACGGTCGACGCGGTCTCCGCGCAGATCCAGAAGCTGGTCACGGAGGCGCTGAGCAAGGAGGGCGTCGCGCACCGGCTGCAGACCGCCTCCAACATGTTCTCCGTGTTCTTCACCGACCGTCAGGTGCGGGACTACGAGGACGCCAAGCGGCAGGAGTCGTTCCGCTTCACCGCCTTCTTCCACTCGCTGCTGTCGAACGGCGTCTACCTGCCGCCGTCGTCCTTCGAGTCCTGGTTCGTGTCCACGGCTCACGACGAGCGGGCCATCCAGCAGATCGCCGACGCCCTCCCGGCGGCGGCCCGAGCGGCCGCGGAGGCCACGGCAGCATGAGCAGCAACGGCAGCGAGAAGGACATCACCGTCGTCCACGTCATGCGGCACGGCGAGGTCGAGAACCCGGACGGCATCCTCTACGGGCGGCTCCCCGGCTACCACCTGTCCGAGCTGGGCCGGAAGATGGCCGACCGGGTCGCCGAGCACCTCGCCACCCGGGACGTCACCCACGTCTGCGCCTCCCCGCTGGAGCGCGCGCAGGAGACCGCCACCCCGATCGCCAAGGCGCGCGGGCTCGACCTGGCCTCCGACGCGCGGCTCATCGAGGCCGACAACGTCTTCCAGGGCAAGACCTTCGGGGTCGGGGACGGCGCGCTGCGCAAGCCCGGCAACTGGAAGCACCTGGTGAACCCGTTCCGGCCGTCCTGGGGCGAGCCGTACGTCGACCAGGTCGTGCGCATGATGGGCGCGCTGCACAGCGCCAAGGACCGGGCCCGCGGGCACGAGGCGGTGCTGGTCAGCCACCAGCTCCCGATCTGGACGCTGCGGTCGTACGTGGAGAAGCGGCGGCTGTGGCACGACCCGCGCAAGCGGCAGTGCACGCTGGCGTCGCTGACGACCTTCACCTTCCAGGGCGACCGGATCGTCTCCGTCGGCTACTCCGAGCCCGCCGTCGACCTGGTCCCGGTCCACCTCCGGGCCGGTGCCAAGCCGCAGAAGGGCAAGGGGACCGCTCAGGGCAAGGCCTTCGGAGCCTGATCCACCCTTTTGCCTGGCCTGTTACGAAAAGCATAAAGAAGTATCGGAACCTCCCCGATCGTCGCGCCCTCTGACTGGGTGACCACCAGCAGGCGCGACGAATCGGGGATATCCATGCGCACCTTCTCCCGTACCGACCGGATGCTCTCCCGCAGGGGAGCGCTGGGCCTCGGCGCGGGCGCGGCGGCCGCCGCCTCGCTCACCGGCTGCGGGACCCTCAAGTCCTCGGACGAGAGCGGGCGCCCGTCCGGTTCCGGTCACGCGGACGGCGGGAAGGGCGGGGCGGGCAAGGGCGGGGCGCATCCCGCCCGGCCCATCGGCGACGGCTCCACCTCGTTCACCGGCCGGCAGCCGCACCAGCCCGCGAAGCCCGAGCCGCTGGAGCCCGGCCAGACCCCTCCGCAGTTCGTGATCTTCTCCTGGGACGGCGCCGGCGAGGTCGGCAACGGCCTCTTCCCGCGCTTCCTCGACCTGGCGAAGCAGCACGGCGCGAGCATGACCTTCTTCCTCTCGGGGCTGTACCTGCTGCCCGAGTCGAAGAAGCGGCTCTACGAGCCCCCCAACAACCCGCGCGGGGCCTCGGACATCGGCTACCTCAGCGACCCCCACGTCAGGTCGACCCTCGCCAACGTGCGCCGGGCCTGGCTCGAGGGGCACGAGATCGGCACCCACTTCAACGGGCACTTCTGCGCCGGCTCCGGCTCGGTCGGCAACTGGACCCCGCAGCAGTGGCGCAGCGAGATACGGCAGGCCAAGGCCTTCGTGAAGGAGTGGCGGACCAACACCGGCTGGACCGACCTGCCGTCGCTGCCGTTCGACTACGACAAGGAACTGGTCGGCGGCCGCACACCCTGTCTGCTCGGCCAGAACAACCTGCTGCCCACCGCCCGCGAGCTGGGCTGGCGCTACGACGCCTCCTCGCCGGGCGGCCGCCAGGTGTGGCCGCTGAAGCGGATGGGGATCTGGGACCTGCCGCTCCAGCAGATACCTTTCCCCGGACGTTCCTTCGAGGTCCTGTCCATGGACTACAACATGCTGGCCAACCAGTCCGTGAACTCGACCAACGCGCCCGCCTACCACCACCCGGCCTGGCGGACCCAGTCCGCCCAGGCCTACATCCAGGGGTTCCGGCGGGCGTACGAGACGAACCGGGCGCCCTTCTTCATCGGCAACCACTTCGAGCAGTGGAACGGCGGCATCTACATGGACGCCGTCGAGCAGGCCTTCACGCACATCGCGCGCGAGAAGGAGAAGGGCGGGGACGTGCGGCTGGTCTCGTTCCGGCAGTTCGTGGACTGGATGGACGCGCAGAAGCCCGAGGTGCTCGCCCGGCTGCGCACCCTGGAGGTGGGGCAGCGGCCCACCGGGGGCTGGAAGGAGTTCCTGCGGGAGGCCAAGTCGGCCGCCGGCAGCACGGCGTGATGAATTGCCCTGAATGTCCTGTGTAAATAGTCCCTGAAATGCGGTTTTCCGCCTGCCAGGGGGGTGCGCGAGCTCCCCGGAACAGGCATGCGAAACTTTTCACATGAGTACCCGTAGCCGCGCCGTCCTGCTCAGCGCCATGGCCGCCGTGTCGGCCCTGACCCTGTCCGCGTGCGGCAACGGCGGCACCTCCGGCGGAGGCGGCAACACCAACTTCGTCACCGGCAACAACGGCATCGACACCGCCTCCCGGGGCAAGCGGGCCGCCGCGCCCGACCTGTCCGGCAGGACCATCGACGGCAAGAGCCTCGACATCGCCGACTACCGGGGCAAGGTCGTGGTCGTCAACGTCTGGGGCTCCTGGTGCGGGCCGTGCCGGGAGGAGGCCCAGTACTTCGCCAAGGTCTCCAAGGCGTACGAGGGCAAGGGCGTGCAGTTCGTCGGCATCAACACCCGCGACACCAGCACCACCCCCGCACTCGCCTTCGAGCAGGAGCACGGCATCGGCTACCCGAGCCTGTACGACCCGACGGGCAAGCTGATGCTCCGCTTCGAGAAGGGCACGCTCAACCCGCAGCTCATCCCCTCCACGCTCGTCATCGACAAGGACGGGAAGGTCGCCGCGCGGGCGCTGGAGGCGCTCGACGACACCGCGCTGCTGAAGATGCTCAAGCCGGTCCTGGCGGAGAAGTGACGTGAGCGACCTTCTGACCCTCGCCGCGGTGACGAGCCGGAACGGGACCGTCCTCAACGGCGCCCTGCTGGTGGCCCTGCCCGTCGCGGTGCTCGGCGGCCTCGTCTCGTTCTTCTCCCCGTGCGTGCTGCCGCTCGTCCCCGGCTACCTGTCCTACGTGACCGGTGTCACCGGCGCCGACCTGCAGGAGGCCCGGCGGGGCCGGATGGCGGCGGGCGCCGCGTTGTTCGTGCTCGGCTTCACGGCCGTGTTCGTCTCCGGCGGGGCACTGTTCGGCTTCTTCGGAGCCACGCTCCAGGAGTACAAGGGCACGCTGTCCAAGGTGCTCGGCGTGCTCATGATCCTGCTGGGCGTGTTCTTCATGGGACTGATGCCCTGGCTGACCCAGCGTGAGTTCCGCTTCCACCGGCGGCCCGCCACGGGCCTGGTGGGCGCGCCCGTGCTCGGCGCCCTGTTCGGCATCGGCTGGACGCCCTGCATCGGCCCCACCCTCGCCTCCGTCGTGGCCCTGTCGTCCCAGCAGGCGAGCGCCGGCCGCGGTGCGGTGCTGACCGTCGCCTACTGCCTGGGCCTCGGGGTGCCCTTCGTGCTCACCGCGGTCGCCTTCCGCAAGGCGCTCGGTGCCTTCGGCTGGGTCAAGCGCCACTATGTCTGGGTGATGCGCGCCGGCGGCACGATGATGATCGTGACCGGTGTGCTGCTGCTGACCGGGGCCTGGGACCACCTGGTGAACGAGATGCAGAGCTGGTCCGACGGCTTCACTGTGGGGATCTGATCGATGAGCGCAACCGAAACCGACAAGGGCCGCGAGCAGGAGGAGCTGGGAGCGGCCGGCTCCCAGCTCTCCACCGCCCCGCAGGAGGAGACCGTCAGCCTGCCGGGCCTCGGCGTGATCGGCTGGGTCCGCTGGTTCTGGCGGCAGCTCACCTCCATGCGGGTGGCGCTGCTCCTGCTCCTGCTGCTCTCGCTCGGCGCGATCCCCGGCTCGCTGATCCCGCAGACCGGCGCCGACGCCACCAAGGTCGAGGACTTCCGCGCGGCCCACACCACGCTCGCGCCGGTCTACGACCGGCTCGGCCTCTTCCACGTCTACAGCTCGGTGTGGTTCTCCGCGATCTACATCCTGCTGTTCGTCTCCCTCATCGGCTGCATCGTCCCGCGCACCTGGCAGTTCGTCGGCCAGCTGCGGGGCCGTCCGCCGGGCGCGCCCAGGCGTCTGGACCGGCTGCCCGCCTACACCACGTGGCGCACCGAGGCCGAGCCCGAGCAGGTCCGCGAGGCCGCGCTCGCGCTCGTGCGCGGGCGCCGCTTCCGGGCCCATGTCGCCGGGGACGCCGTCGCCGCCGAGAAGGGCTACGTGCGCGAGCTGGGCAACCTGATCTTCCACATCGCGCTGATCGTGCTGCTGGTCGCCTTCGCCTCCGGCCAGATGTACAAGTCGGACGGCACCAAGCTGATGGTCGAGGGCGACGGCTTCTCCAACGCCCTGCCGATGTACGACGACTTCAAGTCCGGCAGCATGTTCACCACCGACGACCTGTCGCCGTTCAGCTTCGGCCTGAAGGACTTCACAGGCACCTACGAGCTGACCGGCCCCAACCGCGGCACCCCGCGCACGTACCAGGCGAAGGTCACCTACAGCGAGGGCGCGGACGGCAAGGACCGGACGACCGAGATCAAGGTCAACGAGCCGCTGAAGATCGGCGACGCCAAGGTCTACCTCGTCAGCCACGGCTACGCGCCCGTCATCACCGTCCGCGACGGCAAGGGCAAGGTCGTCTACCAGGACGCCGTGCCGCTGCTGCCGCTCGACGGCAACGTCACCTCACAGGGCGTGATCAAGGTGATGGACGGCTACCGCGACGCCCGGGGCGGGAAGGACCAGCTCGGCGTCCGGGCCTTCTTCCTGCCGACCTACGGCGGTGGCGCCTCGGTGCTCTCGCAGTTCCCCGCGCTGCTGAACCCCGTCCTGAACCTGGAGCCGTACCACGGCGACCTCGGCGTCAACTCGGGCATCCCGCAGAGCGTGTACCAGCTCGACAAGACCCACATGAAGGGCTTCAAGGACACCAAGGGGCAGCAGCTCAGGGGGAACCTCAAGCCGGGTCAGACCCTGAAGCTCCCGGACGGCGCCGGCTCGATCACGCTCGAGAAGGACATCAAGGAGTGGGCCGGCTTCGAGATCGTCCAGGAGCCGGGCGGCGGCTGGGCGCTCGTCGGCGCGCTCGGCGCGATCTTCGGCCTGGCCGCCTCCCTGTTCATCCAGCGCCGCCGCGTGTGGGTGCGTGCGGTGCGCGGCGCCGACGGTGTGACCGTGGTCGAGATGGCCGGGCTCGGCCGCAGCGAGTCCGCCAAGGTGCCCGAGGAGCTGGGTGACCTCGCCGCGACCCTCTACGACCAGGCGCCGGGGGCACCCGGCCCCGACGACTCCACCCCATCCCCCGCTGGACCTGCCGAAGGGGCCGAGAAGTGACTCTCGCCGCCGCAACCGAGCTCGCCGCCGCGACCAACGAACACCTGGCGAGCATCAGCAACACGCTGATCTACTCGTCCATGGCCGTCTACACCCTGGCCTTCTTCGCCCACATCGCCGAGTGGCTGTTCGGCAGCCGCAGCAAGGTCGGCCGTACGGCCGCCGCGCTGACCGCCGGCGCCGAGCGCAGGACGGGCGCCCCCGCGGTCACCGTGAAGAGCGCCGGCGGGACCGCCGTGCTGGAGCGGCCGAAGGTCGTCGTGCGCTCGGCGTCCGGCGCACGGGACGTGCCGGACGGCCCCGGCGCGCACGGCGGTGACGAGCAGGGCGACATGTACGGCCGGATCGCCATCTCGCTCACCGTGCTCGCCTTCCTCGTGGAGCTCGCCGGCGTCGTCGCCCGCGCGGCATCCGTGGAGCGGGCGCCGTGGGGCAACATGTACGAGTTCAACATCACCTTCTCCACGGTCGCCGTCGGCGTGTACCTCACGCTGCTGGCGCTGCGGAAGAACGTGCGCTGGCTCGGACTGTTCCTGGTCACCACGGTCCTGCTCGACCTCGGTCTGGCCGTGACCGTGCTGTACACCGCCAGCGACCAGCTCGTCCCGGCGCTGCACTCGTACTGGCTGTACATCCACGTCTCCACCGCGATCTTCTGCGGCGCGGTGTTCTACGTCGGCGCGGTCGCCACCATCCTGTACCTGTTCAAGGACTCCTACGAGAACAAGCTGGAGACCGGCGGCAAGCCCGGCGGCTTCGCGCGCTCGGTGCTGGAGCGGCTGCCCGCCTCGGCCTCGCTGGACAAGTTCGCCTACCGCGTCAACGCGGCCGTCTTCCCGCTGTGGACGTTCACGATCATCGCGGGCGCGATCTGGGCGGGCGACGCCTGGGGCCGCTACTGGAACTGGGACCCCAAGGAGACCTGGTCCTTCATCACCTGGATCGCCTACGCCTGCTACCTGCACGCCCGGGCCACGGCCGGCTGGAAGGGCCGCAAGGCCGCCTACCTGGCGCTGATCGCGTTCGGCTGCTGGCTGTTCAACTATTACGGCGTCAACATCTTCGTCACCGGCAAGCACTCGTACGCGGGCGTGTGACCGCCCGGTCGGTGACACTGGTGCCATGAGCGGTTCCATCGAACAGGGCATCAGCCAGACGCACGGGAACACGCACATACTCCACTTCCTGGTGCGGCTCCCGAGGACCATGGAAGAGGTCTGGACGGCGGTGGCCACGCCCGCGGGACTCGCGGGCTGGTTCACCGCCGTCGACGTTCTCGAGCCCAGACTCGACGGCGAGGTCGCCCTGCGGGACCTGGGTGCCGGCCGGGTCACCGCGTGGGACGTGGACCGGGTCGCCGAGTACGCGGTGGCGGGCGGCCGGCTGCGGTTCCACCTGGAGCGTGAGCGGCAGGGCGGGTGCGTGCTGCGCTTCACCCACGAGTACCAGGGCGAGGGCGAGTCGGAGACGGCCTGGCGCACCAGGTTCGAACGGCTGATCGAGAATCTGGGTTCCCCGCCCCCGACCCCGACGCCCGGCCAGGAGGCGTCGGAGCCGCTTCCCGGGCAGTACACCTGACGTCGCCGGGCGCCCGGTCCGGCGCCCGGCCGCGCCCCCGCCGGCTACGCCCCCACGCGCAGCAGCAGCTTGCCCGTGCTCGTGCGCGTGCCCATCAGGCGGTGCGCGTCCGCCGCCTCCTCCAGCGCGAACTCGGCCGTCACCGGGAGCGACACCGTGCCGTCGGCCACCTTCGCGAAGGCCCGCTCGGTCAGGCGGCGCAGTTCGGCCGGGGCCGTGCCCGCCAGGGTCAGGATCGAGAACCCGGCGACGGACACGCCGAGCGGGTACAGCTCGGGCTGGCCCACGCTCCACGGCTGGGCCGAGCTCGCGTTCCCGAAGGAGACCAGGCGGCCGAAGGCCGCCAGGGAGGCCAGGCCCTCGCGCAGGGTGTCACCGCCGACCGGATCCAGCACCAGGTCGGCGCCCCGGCCGCCGGTAGCCTCCCGCACCCGCTGCCGGAAGTCGCCGGTGAACACCTCGTCGTAGCCGTACTTCCGGGCGTGGGCCGCCTTCGCCGCCGAGGACACCACCCCGTACACCGCGCCGGCGCCCGCCGCCCGCGCCAACTGGCCCACCGCCGTGCCCACCCCGCCGGCCGCGCCCTGGACGAGCACCGTCTCGCCGGGCTGGAGCCGGCCGACGGAGTGCACCAGGGCGTAGGCCGTCGGCAGGACGGTCGGCAGGGTCGCCGCCGTGCGCAGGTCCACCCCGGCCGGGAGCGGGAAGACGGTCGCCGCCTCGGCCACCACCACCTCCGCGTACGCCCCGCTCCCGGTCAGCGCCGCCACCTCCTGGCCGACGGCCAGACCCGTGACACCCGCGCCGAGCGCCCGGATCCGGCCCGACACCTCGAGGCCGGGGACGAACGGCAGCCGCGGCACCCGGTAGCCCTCCGAACGCGCCTTCAGGTCGGCGAAGTTGACGCCCGTCCAGGCCACGTCGACGCTCACCTGCCCGGGCCCTGGCTCGGGCGCCTCGGCCGTCACCGCCGTCAGCACCTCGGGACCGCCGTACCGCTGGAACTCGATCGCGCGCATGCGGGACTCCCCGTTCGACTCAGTGTTCAATGAAAAGCGAACACTCGTGAGTGTATGGTTTTCATCGAACACTCGGCAAGGGGAGAGCGCGGGCCGGCCGGCGCCGCGCCGAGGAGGACGGCATGGCCACGAGCAGTCACCGGGCCGCCCCGGAGCACACCCACCCCGACGAGGTGCCCGTGCTCGCCGCGCTCGCCGCCCTGGCCGACCCGGTGCGCCTCACCCTCGTCCGGGAACTGGCCGGGTCCGCCGACTGGTCCCGGAGCTGCGGCAGCTTCGACGTGCCGGTCGGCAAGGCGGCCCTCAGCCACCACTTCGCGGTGCTGCGCGGCGCCGGTCTCGTGGAGCAGCGCGACGAGGGGCCGAAGCGGGTGAACCGGCTGCGGCGGACGGAGTTCGACGCCCGCTTCCCCGGACTGCTCGGCCTCGTCCTCCGGGGCGACTGACCCCCGCACCCCGGCGGCCTGCGGGCATCGGCGGTGCCGATGGCCCCATCGGCAGGACGCCCCAGCGGCTCGTGGACCGGCCCCGGCGGCCGTCCGTAGCGTCGGCGCCATGACCTCAGAGCACACGGGCACGGCCCAGCTGACCACCGCGATGATGCTGTCCGGCACCCTCGGCGTCTTCGTCGTCGAGTCCGGTGCCCCGCCCTTCGACGTCGTCTTCTTCCGCGTCCTGTTCGGCGCCCTGGCTCTCGGCGGCTACGTGCTGGCCCGCGGCTGGCTGCGCGACCACGGCTTCACCCCGCGCACCCTCGGCCTCGCGGTCCTCGGCGGGGTGTTCATCGTCTTCAACTGGGTGCTGCTGTTCCAGTCGTACGAGAACACGTCCATCTCGGTGGCCACCGTGGTCTACCACACACAGCCGTTCTACGTGGTGCTGCTCGGCGCCCTGCTGTTCCGCGAGCGGCTCACCGCCGCCCGGGTCGGCTGGATCGGCGTCGCCTTCGCCGGCCTGATCCTCGTCTCCGGGGTGACCCCCGCGGACTTCACCGGCGGCGGCGCCTATCTCACCGGCATCGGCCAGGCCCTGCTCGCCGCCCTGCTGTACGGGCTGTCCACCCTGGTCACCAAGCGGATCACCGGTGTGCGCCCGCACCTGATCGCCCTCGTCCAGGTCCTGGTCGGCATCCCCCTGCTGCTGCCCTTCGCCGACTTCGGCGCCATGCGGGGCACCGGCTGGGAGTGGGGCTGGCTGGCCGGCCTCGGGCTGCTGCACACCGGCGTGATGTACGTCCTCATGTACGCCGCCTACGCGAAGCTGCCCACCGCCAAGATCGCCGTGCTCGCCTTCGTCTACCCGGCCGTCGCCATGGTCATGGACTGGGCGGTGTACGGCCACCACATCGGGCCGGTGCAGGCCCTCGGCGTCCCGCTCATCGTCACCGCGAGCCTCAAGGTCACCCTTGCTCGGAAACCAGCCTCCGCGCCTGCTCCACGAACAGCCGGGCGTGCGCCGGAAGCCGCTTCCCGGACCGCCACGCCAGCTGCGTGCGAAGCGTGAACGGCGGCTCCCAGGCCAGCCGTACGAGCGTGCCCGCCGCGAGTTCGGCGGCGACCGTGACCTCGGGCAGCAGTGCCGTCCCGAGGCCGGCCGCCGCCGCGCGCTTGGTGGCCTCGATCGTGCCGAACTCCATGAACTCCGCCGGCCCCAGCGCCGTCAACTCCCGCTCGAACAGGTCCCGGTAGGCGCAGCCCGGCTCGGTGGCCAGCAGGGGCCGGCCGGTGAGGTCGGCGGTCGCCACGGGTTTCCCGGCGAGTTCATGCCCCGGTGCCGCCACCAGTGCCAGCGGCTCCACCGCCAGCACCGCGCTGTCCAGACCCGGGTGCTCGGTCTCCGCCTCCATCAGGAACCCGACGTCGTACGTGCCCTGACGCAGCGCCTGCCGGGTCTCGTCGCCGATGGTGGTGCGCAGCGCGAGCCGCACCGCGGGGTGGCGGTGGTGGAAGAACTCCAGCAGCGGGGGCAGCCGGTAGGAGGTCAGGGACTCCATGGTGCCGACGGTGAGGGTGCCGGCCGGCTCCTCGGCGCCGGTGACCGCGGCCCGCGCCTCCTCGGCCAGCTCGATCATCCGCCGGGCGTAGGGCAGCAGCCGCTCACCCGCCTCGGTGAGCCGGATCCGCCCGCCGAGCCGGTCGAACAGCTCGGCACCCAGCGAGGACTCCAGGGCCCGGATCTGGCTGGTCACACTGGACTGCGCGTACGACAGCTCGGCCGCGGCCCGGGTGAAGCTCAGGACGGTGGCGACCTTCTCGAAGGTGACGAGCAGCCTCAGTTCCACGGGATCAGTCGTTCCCGGGTTCGTCCCGTTCGAGGGACTTCAGGAACTCGGGGTTGTCGTCGGGGGCGACCCAGCCCGAGCCCGGCTGCCGCTCGGCGGGCGTGCCGCTGTTCGCGGCGGCCGGCTGCCGGACCCTGCCGGTGATCAGCCAGGCCACCGGGCCCACCAGCACCCAGCCGAAGAGCAGGACGACGAGCAGCCACACGCCCTTCGGCAGGTGGCGCACCTCGTCCTCGGGGGTGTTCAGGCAGTCGACGAAGGCGTAGATCCACAGCGCCAGCACCAGCAGGACGGGCAGATACCTGAGCATGACGTGCGATCTCCCGAAGGTGTGGGACGGCCCCGGTGACCGGGCCAGGCTACCGGGTGACGGCCGTGCCGGTACGGGGACCGGCCTCGCGGACCGGCACAGGCAGGGGCGCGCGCAGGACAAAGGGGTACGTCGGCGATACTTGGGCGCATGGCTTACGACGATCTTCGCTCCCTGCTCAGGGCGCTGGAGCGCGAGGGAGACCTCAAGCGCATCAAGGCCGAGGTCGACCCGTACCTGGAGGTCGGGGAGATCGTCGACCGGGTCCAGAAGTCGGGCGGCCCCGCGCTGCTGTTCGAGAACGTGAAGGGCTCGGCGATGCCCCTCGCGATGAACGTCTTCGGCACCGACCGGCGGCTGCTGAAGTCGCTGGGCCTGAAGTCGTACGGCGAGATCTCCGAGAAGATCGGCGGGCTGCTGCGGCCCGAGCTGCCGCACGGGTTCGTGGGCGTGCGCGAGGCGTTCGGGAAGCTCGGCGCGATGGCGCACGTGCCGCCGAAGAAGGTGAAGCCGGACCACGCGCCGGTGCAGGAGGTCGTGCTGCACGGTGACGAGGTGGACCTCGACCGGCTCCCGGCGCTGTTCACCTGGCCGCAGGACGGCGGGTCCTTCTTCAACCTGGGCCTGACCCACACCAAGGACCCCGAGAGCGGCATCCGCAACCTCGGCCTGTACCGCCTGCAGCGGCACGACAAGCGCACCATCGGGATGCACTGGCAGATCCACAAGGACAGCCGGAACCACTACCAGGTGGCGGCCCGGCGCGGCGAACGGCTGCCCGTCGCCATCGCCTTCGGCTGCCCGCCCGCCGTGACCTACGCCTCGACGGCGCCGCTGCCCGGCGACATCGACGAGTACATGTTCGCCGGGTTCGTCGCGGGCAAGCGGATCGAGATGGTCGACTGCAAGACGGTCCCGCTCCAGGTCCCCGCCAACGCCGAGGTCGTGCTGGAGGGCTGGCTGGAGCCCGGCGAGATGCTCCCGGAGGGCCCCTTCGGCGACCACACCGGGTTCTACACCCCGCAGGAGCCGTTCCCGGCGCTGACCATCGACTGCGTGACGATGCGCAAGCGGCCGCTGCTGCAGTCGATCGTGGTGGGCAGGCCGCCCACCGAGGACGGCCCCCTCGGCCGCGCCACGGAGCGCTTCTTCCTGCCGCTGCTGAAGATCATCGTCCCGGACATCGTGGACTACCACCTGCCCGAGGCCGGCGGCTTCCACAACTGCGCGATCGTCTCGATCGACAAGAAGTACCCCAAGCACGCGCAGAAGGTGATGCACGCGGTCTGGGGGGCGCACATGATGTCCCTGACCAAACTGATCGTGGTCGTGGACTCCGACTGCGACGTGCACGATCTGCACGAGGTCGCCTGGCGTGCCCTCGGCAACACGGACTACGCCCGCGACCTCACGGTCGTGGAAGGCCCCGTCGACCACCTGGACCATGCCTCCTACCAGCAGTTCTGGGGCGGCAAGGCGGGCATCGACGCGACGAGGAAGTGGCCCGAGGAGGGCTACACGAGGGACGGCGGATGGCCGGAGATGGTCCTGTCGGACCCGGATACGGCGGCCCTGGTGGACCGTCGCTGGAAGGAGTACGGCCTGTGAGCAGCGCCTCCGCGGCACTACCGCGGCCGGGACGCACCAAGGCGTTCCTGCGCCTGGTGATGATCGAGCACTCGGTCTTCGCGCTCCCCTTCGCCTACATCGCCGCCCTCACCGCGATGTTCCAGCTCGACCGGAACGTCCACTGGGTCCGGCTCCTGCTCGTCACGGTCTGCATGGTGGGCCTGCGCACGTTCGCGATGGCGGTCAACCGGATCATCGACCGCGAGATCGACGCCCGCAATCCGCGCACGGCCCAGCGCGAGCTGGTCACCGGCGCGATGTCGGTGCGGCACGCCTGGACGGGCGCCCTGGTCGCGCTCGTGGTCTTCCTGGGCGCCGCGGCCCTGCTGAACCCGCTGTGCCTGGCCCTGGCGCCCATCGCGGTGATCCCGATGGTGGTCTATCCGTACGGCAAGCGGTTCACCGACTTCCCGCAGGCCATCCTGGGTCTGGCCCAGGCGATGGGCCCGGTCGGCGGCTGGCTGGCGATCACCGGGGAGTGGTCCTGGAACGCGGTGATCCTCGGTCTCGCCGTCGGCATCTGGATCGGCGGCTTCGACCTGATCTACGCCTGCCAGGACGTCGAGACGGACCGCGAGATCGGCGTCAGGTCGGTCCCGGCCCGCTTCGGTGTCCCGGCGGCCGTCTGGGGCGCCCGCGTCTGCCACACCCTCACCACGGCGCTGTTCGTCTGGTACGCCCTCGCCACCCATGCCGGCGCGTTCTTCTGGCTGGGCCTGGTCGTGGTCGTGGGTGCCTTCGGCTACGAGCACACCATCGTCCGCCCGCACGACCTGTCCCGCGTGAACAGGGCGTTCTTCAGCGTCAACGGATTCATCGGTATCGCCCTGTTCGTGTGCGCGCTGCTGGACCTGCTGGTGCGGGGTCTGACGGTCTGAGCGGGGGACGGTGCCGCGGTCGGGCCGACCCGTCCTGAACACGGTTCGGTCCGCCGGTACGCTCAAGGTGTGAACGCAGGAGAAACGCAGCGCGCGCCTTGGATCGTGGGGGTGTCCGGAGCCTCCGGTACGCCGTATGCGGCAGCCGTGCTGCGGGCACTGCTGGACGCCGGCGAGGCGGTCGACCTGGTGGTCAGCCGGGCCTCGCGGCTGACGCTGCTGGACGAGACGGGGATCTCGTTCCGGGACGCGCACTGGCAGGAGGACCTGCGGGAATGGCTGGCCAGGGGGGCCGACGGCAAGCCCGGGACGTTCCAGGTGGACATCAGCGGGGTGCGGTACTGGGGCGCGGGGGACCTCGCGGCGGGACCGTCCTCCGGGTCGTACCCGGCGCGCGGGATGCTCATCGTCCCGGCGTCCACGGCCTGCGTCGCAGGCGTCTCCCTCGGGCTCTCCAAGGACCTGCTGCAGCGCGTCGCGAGCGTCACACTGAAGGAGCGCCGGCCGCTCGTCGTGGCCGTACGGGAGACCCCCCTGAACGGCCAGACCCTGCGGCACCTGGTCGCGCTGGACGACGCCGGCGCGAGCGTGGTGCCGGCCTCGCCCGCCTTCTACGCGGGCGCCACCCACATCCAGGACCTGGTGGACTTCGTCGCCGGGCGGGTGCTGGACGCGGCGGGCGTCGGGCACGGCCTGTACCGGCGCTGGAAGGGCGAACTGGGCGGCGGCGCAGCGGGCCGCTAGCGGGGCAAGTCGCAGTACCTCTCATCACTTCGGGAACTCTTCAGCGGAAGGCTTCGATCGCATGGACGCGGTGGACAGGCAGCTCATCCAGGCCCTGAGGGAGAACGGCCGGGCTTCCTACGCGGAGCTGGGGCGCCTCGTCGGCCTGTCGGGACCCAGCGTCACCGACCGCATCAACCGGCTGGAGGCGGCCGGTGTCATCACCGGGTACCGCGCCACCGTGGACTCGGCCTCCCTCGGCCTCGGCGTGATCGCGCTGATCGGCATCTCGCTGTCCGACGCCGCCGACCACGAGGACGTGGCGCAGCGGCTGCGGGACCTGCCGGAGATCGAGGACTGCTGGTTCATCGCCGGCGACGACTCGTTCATGCTCAAGGTGCGCTCCACGGACGTGGACGGCCTGGAGAAGACGATCCGGCGGCTGAGCGGCACCAAGGGCGTGTCCCGGACCCGTACCACCGTCGTGCTGTCCACGAAGTGGGAGAACCGGGTCGGGGAGCTGCCCGAAGAGGTCTAGGGATACCGTTGGTCGGGCTGTCGGAGAAAGGTGTTGGCATGGACGTCGGGCTCAAGCGCGAGCTGGAGGAGAAGGTCCGCTCCGGTGAGCGGCTGTCCCGCGAGGACGGCATCGCGCTGTACGAGTCGGACGACCTGGCCTGGCTGGGCGGACTCGCGCACGAGGTACGCACCCGCAAGAACGGTGACGTGGTGCACTTCAACGTCAACCGGCACCTCAACATGACCAACGTGTGCACGGCCTCCTGCGCCTACTGCTCCTTCCAGCGCAAGCCGGGAGAGAAGGACGCGTACACGATGCGCATCGAGGAGGCCGTCAAGCTCGCCAAGGCGATGGAGTCGGAGAACCTCACCGAGCTGCACATCGTCAACGGCCTGCACCCGAACCTGCCGTGGCGGTACTACCCGCGTTCGCTGCGCGAGCTGAAGGCCGCGCTGCCGGACGTGTCGCTGAAGGCCTTCACGGCGACGGAGATCCACCACTTCGAGACCATCTCCGGGCTGAGCGCCTCCGAGATCCTCGACGAGCTGATCGACGCCGGCCTGGAGTCCCTCACCGGCGGCGGCGCCGAGATCTTCGACTGGGAGGTCCGGCAGCACATCGTGGACCACCGCACCCACTGGGAGGACTGGTCCCGCATCCACCGGCTGGCGCACGAGAAGGGGCTGAAGACCCCGAGCACCATGCTCTACGGGCACATCGAGGAGCCCCGGCACCGGGTCGACCACGTGCTGCGGCTGCGTGAACTGCAGGACGAGACGGGCGGGTTCCAGGTCTTCATCCCGCTGCGGTACCAGCACGACTTCGTGGACATGAAGGACGGCAAGGTCCGCAACCGGCTCCAGGCGCGCACGCAGATGGCGACCGGCGCCGAGGCGCTGAAGACGTTCGCCGTCTCCCGGCTGCTGTTCGACAACGTCCCGCACGTGAAGGTCTTCTGGGTGATGCATGGCGTGCAGACCGCCCAGCTCGCCCTCCAGCACGGTGCCGACGACATGGACGGCTCGGTGGTCGAGTACAAGATCACGCACGACGCCGACAACTACGGCACCCCGAACAAGCTGACCCGCGAGGACCTGCTGGACCTCATCCGGGACGCGGGTTTCCGTCCGGTGGAGCGCAACACCCGCTACGAGATCATCCGCGAGTACGACGGCCCCGACCCGCTGCGCCGGGAGTCCCCGCAGCCGATGCGGGTCTGAGGCCCCGGGCGGGGGCGAGTGTTCGGTAATGGCTACACTCGCCCCATGCCCCTTACCTTCACCCTCGACCCGGCGATCACCCCCGCCCTCCACGAGGGCGTCCTGGCGCTGTGGACGGACGTCACCAACGCGGGCGGGGCCGTCGGGTTCGTGCCCCCGGTGACGCGGGAGGACATACGCCCGGCGCTGGTGAAGCAGCTCGCGGCGCTGGCCGGCGGCGGCATGCGGCTGCTCGTGGGGCACGACGAGGCGGGCGAGGTGGCCGCCACCGCCTTCGTCTCCTTCAACACGCACCGGCTGCAGACGCACTGGGTCTGGCTCTACACCGTGATGGTCCACCCCGGACACCAGGGCAAGGGGTACGGCCGCGAGCTGATGGCGGCCGCCGAGGACGCGGTCCGCGGCTTCGACGGCATCGACGCGATCCGGCTCGGCTGCCGGGGCGGCCACGGCCTGGAGCGCTTCTACGCCTCCTGCGGCTACAAGGAGGTCGGCCGGGTGCCCGGCGCCATCCGGGTCGCCCCCGGCGACCACCGCGACGACATCACCATGCTGCTCCCCCTGGTCTGAGGCCCCGGACCCCCCGCGAAGATCGGCTGCCGGGCGTGCTTCACTGGACGATGCCCCCCGTGGGATTTCGGACCGTACGACACGGAAGAGTGGATTGAGATGCTCCGCTACACGCTGATGCGCCTCGGCATCTTCGCCGGCTGCCTCGTGGTCGTCTGGGGAGCCGTCTACTCCGGCATCTTCCCGCGTGGCTTCGGCGACTCGAACTTCCTGTGGGTGCTGCTGCTCGCGCTGGTGCTGTCGGCCCCGATCAGCTGGGTGGTGCTGCGCCGGGAGCGGGAGCGGGCCTCGGTGCGGATCGTGGACCGGGTGGACCGGATGAAGGCCAACCTGGACTCCAGCCGCAGCCAGGAGGACGTGTCGGACGACACCACCCGGGCGCGGAGCCAGGCCTCCTGACGTCCCGGCCGTCGGTCCGGGACCGGCCGCCCGGCGGTACAACTACGCTTCTCCCCATGGGTGCCGTGAAGACCAAGCGGATGCCGCGTGCGGTGCGGGAGCAGCAGATGCTCGACGCCGCCGTACGGATCTTCGGCCGGCGCGGGTACATGGCCGCGTCGATGGACGAGATCGCCGAACTGGCGGGCGTGTCCAAGCCGTTGGTGTACCTCTACCTGAACTCCAAGGAAGACCTCTTCACGGCGTGCATCCGCCGGGAGGCCCGGGCCCTGTCGGACGCGGTCCGCACCGGCGTGCGCGGCGACCTGCCCGCGGACCGCCGGCTCTGGGACGGGCTCCGGGCGTTCTTCGCGCACACCGCCGAGCATCCCGACGGCTGGGCCGTGCTGCACCTCCAGGCCCGTACCCACGGCGAGCAGTTCGCCGCCGAGGTCACCGCGATGCGCGAGGAGATCGTCGCGTTCGTGACCCGGCTGATCGCCGTCGCGGCCCGTGAGGCCCACCGTGATCCCGACCTCGCCGAGCGCGAGGTCGCCGGGCTCGCCGAGGCCCTGGTCGGCGCCGCCGAGGCCCTCGCCGCCTGGGCGAACGCCACCCCGGGCACCACGGCCCGGCAGGCGGCGGCCACCCTGATGAACTTCGCCTGGGCGGGCCTGGGCAACCTGATGCAGGGCCGGCCCTGGAGCCCGCCGCGCTTCGAGGACTGAGGTCCCGGGGGTCCGGACGGCGGGCCCTACGCCGTCAGTGCCCGTACCTCGCCGGTCAGGTGCGGCCGGTCCCCGGTCCCGCGCAGCTCGAAACGGCCGCCGCCGTCCGCGCCGTAGACCACCGTCCCCGGCAGCGGCACCGGTGCCCGGAACCGGGCCTCGACCCGGGCCGCCTCGGGCGTGCCGTGGGCGGCCAGGCAGCGGGCCACCGTCCACATGCCGTGCGCGATGGCACGCGGGAAGCCGAAGAGGCGTGCCGTCAGCGGGTGCAGATGAATGGGGTTGCGGTCCCCGGAGGCGGCGCCGTACCGGCGGCCGAGGTCGTCGGAGAGCCGCCACTCGGCCACCACCGGCAGCGGTGGCCGCCGCTCCTCGTCGGGCCCCGGTGCCGCACCGGACCCGGCGCCGGTCCGGTGCCGGGCCAGATAGGTGCTCCGCGACTCCCACACGGCGTCCCCGCCGGCCCGCAGCTCGGTGACCACCGTGGCCTCGGTGCCGCGCCGGTGCGGGGCGAGACCGGCGACGTGCACGGCGAGTTCGTACTCCCCGGTGGCCGGCAGGCCGGTGCGGCGGACGATCCCGATCGAGGTGTGCACCAGGCCGAGCAGCGGCAGCGGGAAGTCCCGTCCGCTCATCAGGCGCATGGCCAGCGGGAAGCCGAGGACGTGCGGATAGGTGACGGGCAGCGCGTCCGCGTCGTCGGCGCCGGGGGCGAAGCCGCAGACGCGCTCGTAGGCGGCCAGCCGGGCCAGGTCCACGCGCAGGCCGGGCAGGACCAGCCGGTCGCGCGGGAACTCCGCCCCCGGGGACGGGCGCTTGAAGGGCGAGCGCAGCGCGCCG
This sequence comes from Streptomyces sp. NPDC002386, assembly GCF_053593175.1. NCBI lineage: Bacteria > Bacillati > Actinomycetota > Actinomycetes > Kitasatosporales > Streptomycetaceae > Streptomyces > Streptomyces sp. NPDC002386. The sequence goes on along the minus strand of NZ_JBSFBX010000015.1, from coordinate 127,771 downwards.
CGGGCCAGCAGCGGGGCCAGCGCGGGGGCGGAGGACAGGGTGACGGCGGTCATCTCACGCTCCCAGCAGGCTCTGGCCGCACACGCGGACGATCTGGCCGTTGACCGCACCGGAGGCCGGATGGGCGAGCCAGGCGGTGGTCTCCGCGACGTCCGCCGGCAGGTGTTCGGCCGACCAGCGGCGCAGCTCGGCCGGCTGGGGCAGGCCCAGGCGCCGGGTGAGGAAGCGGCCCGGTGCCGTGCCGGTGAAGCGCAGGTAGCGGTCGGCCATGTCCAACTCCCCTGGGACCAGGTCAGAAATGCTTACTTTAGAGTAAGGTTACCGGAGGTAAGCCTATGGCACGGCTGAGGAACGGAGGCCGGCGGCCGGGGCGTGACCGCGATCCCGGAACGCCCTTGGAGACAGGGGCCGATGGGCCCGGGGAGGCCCGGGGTGGCGGGTGTGAGCCAGGGAACATGAACGTCTCTCACATGATCCGCGAGGCTGCACACCCCCGTTCCCGGACCATTCCCGAACTCGCACAATCTCCCCACAGCCGACCCGTACGATCACCTGCCTAACCGCCGGTAACTCCTTACTGCGGGACCGCCACCGGTGAACGCCTCGCCGCCCGAGGCACGTACGTCTGGCAGCAAGCAGTTCTCCGCTGCACGCCCGAGGAGCCGCCCCGTGTCCACCCCGTACCCGAGCGCCCCGGTCTCCTCCGGCGCCCCCGTCCAGGCCACCGACTACGACGGCCTGCCGGTCCTGGTGGAACCCGAGACCCGGCGGATGGGCGGTGCCGTACGGGAGGCCTACGTCCCGCCGTTCGCGCCGCCGGTGCGGCACGGCTCGCTGGCGGAACTGCCGTTCGAGAACGCCGAGGCCGACCCCGGCGCCGTCGTGCTCAGCCGCAGGACGGACGACGGCCGCTGGACGGACGTGACGGCGGCGCAGTTCGCCGCGCAGGTGCTGGCGGTGGCCAAGGGCCTGATCGCGTCGGGGCTGACACCGGGCGACCGGATCGCCGTGATGGCCCGGACCAGGTACGAGTGGACGCTGCTCGACTTCGGGGCCTGGGCGGCCGGCCTGGTCACGGTCCCGGTCTACCCCACGTCCTCCGTCTTCCAGACCCGCTGGATCCTGCACGACTCCGGAGCGGTCGCCCTGGTCACCGAGACCGGCGCCCAGGCCGCCGCGATGGGCCCCGAACTGGAGCGGCTGCCGGACCTCGGGCACCTGTGGGTGATCGAGCAGGGCCACGTGGACCGGCTGGCGGAGCTGGGCGCCGACATGCCGGACGGCGAAGTGGCCGTACGCCGGGGCATGCTGAGCCCCGACACCCTCGCCACGCTGATCTACACCTCCGGCACCACCGGCCGCCCCAAGGGCTGCGCGCTCTCGCACGGAAACTTCTTCGCCGAGGTCGACAACGCCATCCAGCTCCTCCACCCGGTCTTCCGGACCGGATCGGCCGAGGAGGCGTCGGTCCTGCTGTTCCTGCCGATGTCCCACGTCTTCGGACGGATGGTGGCGATCGCCTGCGTCCGCGCCCGGGTCAGGCTCGGGCACGCGCCGAGCCTGAGGCCCGAGGACCTGCTGCCCGACCTCGCCGCCTTCCGGCCGACCTGCCTGCTGACCATCCCGTACATGCTGGAGAAGATCTTCAACTCCGCGCGGGCCAAGGCGGAGGAGGGCGGCCGGGCGGGCGCCTTCGACCGGGCGACCACGGTGGCCGTGCGGTACGGCGAGGCGCTCGAGGCCCGGCAGACCGGCACCGGCGGAGGCCCCAACCGGGCCCTGCGCACGACCCGTTCCTTCTACGACCCCCTCGTCTACCGGCGCATCCGCAACGCCATGGGCGGCAGGGTCAGGTACGTCATCTGCGGCGGTTCACCGCTCGGCCGGCGCCTGGCCGCCTTCTACGCCGGCGCCGGGATCGAGGTCTTCGAGGGGTACGGCCTGACGGAGACCGCCGGCGCCTCCACGGTCACCCCGCCGCTCAAGCCCCGGCTGGGCACGGTCGGCTGGCCGCTGCCCGGCACCCGGGTACGGATCGCCGCGGACGGGGAGATCCTGCTCGCCGGCGACCACGTGCTGCGCGGCTACTGGGACCCGCAGGCCGGCGGAGTCGTCCCCGCCACCCGGGACGGCTGGCTGCCCACCGGCGACATCGGCGAGCTGGACGACGAGGGCTACCTGACCATCACCGGCCGCAAGAAGGAACTGCTGATCACGGCCGGCGGCAAGTCGGTGGCCCCGGCGCCGCTGGAGAACTGGCTGCGCCAGCACCCGCTGATCTCGCAGGTCATGCTGGTCGGCGACGGCCGGCCGTACGTCGCCGCACTCATCACCCTCGACCCCGACGGCATCATCCACTGGCGCCAGATGAACGGCAGGCATCCGGTGCCGCCGGAGCTCCTGGTCGGCGACGCCGAGCTGGAAGCCGTCCTGCAGCGGGCCCTGGACGAGGCCAACAAGCTGGTCTCCCGCCCCGAGTCGATCCGCCGGTTCGCCGTCCTGCCCGTGGACTTCACCGAGGAGGCGGGCCATCTGACCCCCTCGATGAAGCTGCGCAGGGAGCGGATCATGCAGGACTTCGCCCGGGAGGTCGAAGGACTTTACGAACGCTGACGCGTGCGGGGCGCGAAGCGGAGAAACAGCCGGACAGAGGCGCTAACCGGCTGCTCTGTCCTTGCCGTGAAACCGCCCCCGGCAAGTGCCCGGGAACGGGTAGCGTACAAGGGGGGTCCGTGGTGCCCACGCTTCGTCAGCCCCCTCAGGAGGAGACGTTCCGGGCACTCGCACCACCTCGGGAACCGGCCGGGACCGGATCGGTATCGGCCGCTCGTAGCCTGCCTTTCCACCCCCGCCTACTCCGTCCCCCGAGCAGAGGCATGAAAGAACACAACGACGTCCGCCGGATCTTCCTGCTGAACCCGGACCAGCGCCTCGTCCGCCAGGCCGCGCGCGCGGGAGTCCAAGTGCGCTCCATACGGGCCGACGCCACGGACGAGGCGGCGCTGCGCGCACCCCTCGCCGAGGCCGCCGCGGCCGGGCTCTGCGTCAACCCGGCCCGCGCCCTCGTCATGCTGTCGGACCCGTCCGCCGTGCAGCGCCTGGTCCGCGACAACCGGCTCTCGCCCGGCGGCACCGAGGTGGCCCCCGGCGACCTGCGGCTGACCGTGGAGACGCTGAGCGTGCACGGCATGCACCAGGCCGTCGCGATCGTCGCCCGCACGCCCTACGGCCTGCTCCACCCCGCACCGCTGACGGCCGACACCGCCGCCGAGGTGCGCGCGGTGGTGACCGCGCTGCTGGACCTGACCGGGTACCAGTACGGTCCGGCCCACTCCGGCGTCGCCCTCACACCGCGCGGCCCGGTGATCACCGGCTGCCGGGCGGGCCTCGCCGACGACCCGGTGCCGGAACTGGTCAAGGCGGCCGGCGGTCTGGACCTGGCGGCCGGGGCGGTGGAGGTACTGGCCGGGCGACTGGTCGACGCGGTGCGACCCAACCGCTTCGCCGCCGCCGCCCTGATCAGCCCGCCGTGGCGGTTGGCGGAGACGGAGGTGGGCGGACTGCCGCACGTCCGCTACGTCTCACCGCCCGAGGCGCCGCACCCCGGTCACCTCGTCGTCGGCGCCGACTCGCCGGACGTGGCGGCCCGGCGGGTGGCCTCCCTGAGGGCGCTGGTCGTCGGAGACGACACCCGGCCGGGAACGGACCGGTAACGATCCGGTAGCCGCGCCCCGCACTGTTGATACGTCGCCGGAAGAAGGACGACGACGCCAGCGACATCAACGGGAGGCGGAGTCAGGATGCTGAAGTTCTCGATCCTCGGGGCCCTGCAGATCCGTACCGTGTCCGGCCCCGCGGAGATCTCCGGCGACCTGCAGCGCACCCTGGTGCAGAGTCTGCTGATCAGCGAGGGCCAGCCGGTTTCCGGAGAGAGCCTGGTCGAGGAGATGTGGGGAGACGCGGTACCCGACAACCAGGCCAACGCCCTGCAGGCGCACATCAGCAGGCTGCGCCGCAAACTGCGTGGCCTGGAGCCGGGCCGCGCGGGTTCCAGGGTGACCATCCACCCCTCGGGTTACCGGCTCGTCGTGGGGGACGGTGAGCTGGACGCGGCCGAGTTCGTCCGGGCCGTACGGCACGCCGAGTCGTCCCGCGGGGGCGACCCGGCGTACATCGCCCGGCTGCTCGGCGACGCGCTCGCGCTGTGGCGCGGCCCGGTCTTCGGCGGGTTCGCCTGCGGAACGCTGTGCCAGCTCGCGGGCGCCCGCTACGACGAGTACCGGATGCGCGCCATGGAACTGCGCTTCGACGCGGAGCTGCGGCTCGGCCGGCACGCGGCGGTCCTCGCCGAGCTGACCGAGGCGCACGCCAACCACCCGCTGCGGGAGCGGTTCTGCGAGCAGCTCATGATCGCCCTGTACTGCTCGGGCCGGCAGGCCGACGCCCTCGACGTCTTCCGCCGTATGCGCCGCCACCTCGACGTCGAACTCGGCATCCAGCCGTCGCCCGCGCTGCGCCAGGTGGAGAGCGCCATCCTGTGCCACGACCCGGCGTTGGCCGGGGATACGCGGTCCGTTCTCCCGCAGCTCGCCTGAAGATGGTCTGGCTTTGGGCGCGGACAAAGGGATAACCCTTGTAACGTGAAGTCGTCTTCCGACGTGACAGGTCCGGGGTGCAACCTAGAATCGTCCCGGACATGCGGGGGGCTGAGCGGTACGACGGGGCGGGGGGACGGGTTACGTGGAGTCGGCGGCATCCGGTCTGCCTGTCGTGCGCTTCAACATCCTCGGTTCGCTGGAAGGGTGGCACGGCGACCGGCGGCTGAGACTCGGCAGCCCCACCCAGGAACGGGTGCTGGTCACCCTGTTACTGGAACCGGGGCGCATGGTGCCGATGCCCCGGCTGGTGACCGCCGCCTGGGAGGACGAGCCGCCGCAGACCGCCGGCCACCAGATCCGCAAGGCCGTCGCCGCGCTGCGCACCCGCATCCCCGGCGGCTCCTCCCTGATCGTCACCGACGGCGCCGGATACCGGGCCGTGCTCCAGGAGGAGCAGCTCGACCTGCACGAGTTCGGCCGGCTCGCCCGGGAGGCGCGGCAGGCGGTGGCCGCCGGGCGGCCCGCCGAGGCGGTCGGTCATCTGCGGGCCTGCCTGGACCTGTGGCGCGGCCCGGTCATGGCGGGCGCGGGCGGCCCCGTGATCTCCGCGGCCTCCGCCGCCCTCGAGGAACGGCACATGGCGGTCGCCGAGCAGTACTTCGAGCTGCAGCTCGAACTCGGCGAGTCCGGTGACCTGGTCGGACCGCTGCGCGAGCTGGTCACCGCGCACCCGCTCCGGGAGACCCTGCGGGGACGGCTGATGCTCGCCCTGTACCGGGCCGGCCGGCAGGCGGAGGCGCTGGAGGAGTTCGGCCGGATGCGCGAACTCCTCGTGGAGGAACTGGGCATCGACCCGGGCGCCGAGCTGACCCGGCTGTACGAGGCCATCCTGCGCGACAGCCCCGAGGTGGCCCCCCGGGTGCCCCAGTCGGTGGCCGACCGCGCCGCCCTGCTGGTACCGGCCCCGCCCGCCCAGCCGTCCGGGTCCGAGCCGGCGCCCTGCACCCTGCCGTACGACCTGCCGGACTTCACCGGCCGGGACGAGGAGCTGGCCCGGCTGCTGAAGGTGGGCCGGGCCTCGGCCGCCGAACGCACCCGGATCGTCGGCGTGGACGGCATGGGCGGCAGCGGCAAGACCGCGCTCGCGGTGCACGCCGCCCACCAGCTCGCCGCGGACTACCCCGACGGCCAGCTCTTCATCGACCTGCGCGGATTCAGCCCCGGTGAGAAGGCCCAGGAGCCGGGCACCGTACTGCACTCGCTGCTGCGTACCCTCGGCGTACCGGACGACCGCATTCCTGACGACCTGGAGAGACGCACCGCCCTCTGGCGAAGCGTTTCCGCGCAGCGGAAGCTGCTGCTCCTGCTGGACAACGCCGCCGACGCCGCACAGATCCGGCCACTGCTGCCCGCCTCCGAGGACAGCCTGGCGATCCTCACCGGCCGGGTGCGCATGCTCGACCTCGACGCCGCCGAGTGGCTCTCCCTCGGTCAGCTCTCCGCCGACGACAGCACCACGCTGCTCAACCGGATGCTCGGCGACGAGCGCACCGCCGCCGAACCCGACGCCGTCGCCCTGCTGGCCGACCTGTGCGGCGGCCTGCCCCTCGCCCTGCGCATCACCACCGCCCGGCTGCGCAACCGGCCCCGCTGGACCGTCCGGTACCTGGTCGACCGGCTCGCCGACGAGACCCGGCGGCTGCGCGAACTGAGCGCGGGGGAGCGCAGCGTCGAGGCCACGCTACGGCTGTCGTACCAGGCCATGGAGCAGGACCAGCGCGTCGCCTTCCGGCTGCTCGGGCTGCATCCGGGCAGCACCATCGACGTCCACTCCGCCGCCGCGCTGCTCGGCGCCGGCGTCCACGACGCCGAGGACGCCCTCGAACTGCTCCTCGACGCGCATCTGCTGGAGCAGCACGAAGCGGGGCTGTACGGCTTCCACGACCTGGTGCGCACCTACGCGATGAGCGTGCGCGAGGCCGAGGACGACGAGGAGGCCGCCGTCGAGCGGTTGGTTTCGTACTACACCCTCGCCACCGACGTGGCCTGCGAGACGCTCTTCCCCGGCCGAAGCCGCTACGGCGACCCGCCCGCGTCCGGCGGCCCCGAGCTGCCCCGGCTGGACGGCGACGAGGGGGCGCTGCGCTGGTTCGACCGCGAGTACGACGCACTGCTCGCGGTCGCCACCCAGGCGGGCACCCGGGGGCTGCACCGGTACGCCGCGCTGCTCGCCCGCAATCTGCTCTTCTACCTCGACCTGCGCGGTGACTACGAGGAGTTCCGGGTGGTCGGCCGCATCGGCGTCGGCGCCTGCCGGCAGCTCGACGACCCGGCGCTGCTCAGCATCAGCCTGGGCAACCTGGCCGTGGGCCACTGGTGGCTCGGCGACTTCCAGGACGGCATCACCACGGCCCAGGAGGCCCTGGAGCTGGCCTCCGCCGACGACCGCCGGGGCGAGGCGATGTGCATCGACGTCCTCGGCCTGCTGCACGGGGCGCTCGGCAACTTCGACGAGGCCCGTACCTACCTGGTGCAGGGCATCGCCCTGCACCAGGAGCTGGGCTCGGCCCGGATGGAGGCGCAGGCCCTGGACAACCTCAGCACGGTGGAGACCTGGTCGGGCCACTACGCCGAGGGCGCCCGGTACGCGGCCCGGGCCACCGAGCTGAACCGCAGCCTCGGCGACCGCAGCAACGAGATCGCCTCGCTCACCTGGCTGGCCCTGGCCCACCTCGGCACCGACGAGGACGAGCGGGCCCGCGCCTGTCTCGCCCAGGCCCTCGAACTGTGCGACGAGTCCCGCAAGCCCGCCAACGTGGCCGTCGTCCTCGCCCACTGGGCGCAGGTCTGCCAGCGGCTCGGCGAGGTGCGCTCGGCCGCCGAGCACGCCGAGCGGGCCCTGGAGCTGGTCTCCGCCGAGGGAACGGCGCTGCGCCAGGCGTCCGTGGTCAACGTTGTCGCGCTGGTCCACCTGCGGCGCGGCGCGCCCGAGCGGGCGATGGAGCTGCACCGCCACGCCTACGAACTGGCGTCCCGCCTCGGCTACCGCATCGAGATGGCCCGGGCCCTGCTCGGCCTCGCGGAGGCCGCCCACGAGCTGGGCGACGACCCGACGGCCGACACCCACCGGAGGGCGGCGGAGGAGCTGTTCGACGCGATGGGCGTGTCCCGGGAGGGCCGCCGGCTCTAGGGGGCACCTCCCCGATCCAGGGCCTGTCCGACCGTTCGCGCCTGCCGCGCGGCCCGCCCTCCGGGCGGACGACGGGAGTGGTCGGACAGGCCCTGGCCGTGGTCCCACGGCCGGCTGCCGTCCGGCGGCCACACGGCCGCCCTTCACGCGAAACGGCACCGGCGGGGTGGGGCCCGGCCGGTGCCGTTGGTCGCTGGGGTGTGCGCCGAGGGGGCGCGGTGGGTCAGCCCTGGGTGAAGCCCGGGCCGTGTCCGTTGGCCAGGGCCGGGGCGTCCGCCTGGTGGCCCGTGAAGCCGGCGGTGACGTGCGCCAGGGCGTCCTGCACACCGGTCGCCGGAACGGCCGCGGCGGTACCGAGTGCGAGGACACCGGCGCCGGCGAGCGCGGCCAGAACCGTCTTCGTACGAAGTGCGATGGTGTGCATGTAGTGACTCCCCCTGGGTAGACGGATCGTGATCCGTTCGCCGGTCTCTCCCTGGCGACGCAACCGATGCTCGGGGGAGCCGATCCCCATGCCGTCCCCACCGGTTACCGGCACAGGTCGCGCTCCCGGTACTCCCGGTTTCAACCGCTCCCAGGGCCTCCGGGTCACCCTCGAACATGCGTTGTGACCTGGGCGGACTTCCGGGTGAGGAGAAGGGCCTGCGATACCGGTGTGCCGAGGTGCTCCTCGGTTTCGCGCACCGCGCGCCCGTCGAGGGCCAACACCGCTTCCCGGAACGGCCGCGCCGTGTGCCCGGGGCGGCGACGGCGGAGGTCGGGCGTCACCGGATGACCCCGGGGACGGTCCGGCCGGAGCGGCCGCTCCCCGCATCGAAGGCGAGCAGAAGCCGGTCGCCGGGGTGTGGTGGTCGAGTGGTGGGCCAAGACGCCGGCCTAGGGAACCGTCGGGGAACGGCAGCCGCGTTCGAGGCGCGGTCCCGGGTTCTCGCGGCGGGCGATCGCGAGCATGGACCTGGAGAGGCCGAGCCCGAGCACGAGGGTGTCGTGGAAGGTTCCGGCGCCGCCCGCGTCTACAGGGCGGGATTACCTGGAATTCGCCGGGAATTCACGAAAGCGCCGGCCCGGAAAAAGGCAGGAGCCCCGTCGCCTTGCGGCGTGGGGCTCCTTGGGTACTGCACTCAGGTTCTGCGATCAGGCAGTGATCAGACGGGGGTGACGTTCTCCGCCTGCGGACCCTTCGGGCCCTGCGTCACGTCGAAGGAGACCTGCTGGTTCTCCTCGAGCGAGCGGAAGCCCTGGGCGTTGATCGCGGAGTAGTGAACGAAGACGTCGGGGCCGCCGCCCTCCTGGGCGATGAAGCCAAAGCCCTTTTCGGCGTTGAACCACTTAACGGTTCCGGTAGCCATAAGCCCTCCTTGGGCCCAAAAGGGTTGCCCTGCTCCAGAACCTGCACGTGCGAAACGGTGCTGCACAACTGCATTCGTCTGAAAACGACGAGAGCCCGCGGTCACATGCTCCGCAGGCTCTGTACTGCAAGGGAAACCAAACTGCAACTTGCGGCGAGCCTAGCACGCGGGCAGCCGGAAGCAATAGAGGCCAAGATCACTTCACCCGAATGTTTGAACGCCCACTCGGGTGGGTTGACGGTGGGGCCGGTCTCAGCACCGTACCGCAAGGGGTCTAGTCTCGCGATGTGGACAATTCTCGCACCCGGCCGCGCGTCGGCCACATCCAGTTCCTGAACTGCCTGCCCCTCTACTGGGGGCTCGCGAGAACCGGCACGCTCCTCGATTTCGAGCTGACGAAGGACACCCCGGAAAAGCTCAGCGAGCAGATCGTGCGCGGCGACCTCGACATCGGGCCGGTCACCCTCGTGGAGTTCCTGCGCAACGCGGACGACCTCGTGGCCTTCCCGGACATCGCCGTCGGCTGCGACGGCCCGGTGATGTCCTGTGTGATCGTCTCGCAGGTCCCGCTCGACCGGCTGGACGGCGCCCGCGTCGCCCTCGGTTCGACCTCGCGGACGTCGGTCAGGCTGGCCCAGCTGCTGCTGGCGGAACGCTTCGGCGTCCAGCCGGACTACTACACCTGCCCGCCCGACCTCAGCCTGATGATGCAGGAGGCGGACGCCGCCGTCCTGATCGGGGACGCCGCCCTGCGCGCCAACCTGATCGACGGCCCCCGCTTCGGCCTTCAGGTGCACGACCTGGGCGCGCTGTGGAAGGAGTGGACCGGGTTGCCGTTCGTCTTCGCGGTCTGGGCGGCGCGCCGCGACTACGCCGAGCGCGAGCCGCTCATCACCCGCAAGGTCCACGAGGCCTTCCTCGCCTCCCGCAACCTCTCGCTGGAGGAGGTCGGCAAGGTCGCCGAGCAGGCCGCCCGTTGGGAGTCCTTCGACGAGGCCACCCTGGAGCAGTACTTCACCACCCTCGACTTCAGCTTCGGCGGACCGCAGCTGAAGGCGGTCACCGAGTTCGCCCGCCGGGTCGGCCCGACGACCGGTTTCCCGGCGGACGTGAAGGTGGATCTGCTTCAGCCGTAATCGCCACGGCACTACGCTGCGGGCAGTGAGGCGCCCGGGGGAGAGGCGTTACGGGGGAGAGGTGCACGCCATGCAGCCGCTCGGAGCCGACGAACCGGCCGCCGTCGGGCCCTACCGGCTGCTCGGCCGGCTCGGCTCCGGCGGCATGGGCCGGGTCTATCTGGGGCGCAGCGCGGGCGGCCGTACGGTCGCGGTGAAGATCGTGCATCCGCACTTCGCGCTGGACGAGGAGTTCCGGGCCCGCTTCCGGCGTGAGGTCGATGCCGCCCGCCGGGTCGGCGGCGCCTGGACCGCACCCGTCCTGGACGCGGACCCGGAGGCCGCCGTGCCCTGGGTCGCCACCGCCTACGCGGCGGGCCCGTCGCTCGCCGCGGCCGTCACGGACGGCGGACCGCTGCCCGCGCGGACCGTACGGGCCCTGGGCGCGGGCCTCGCCGAGGCGCTCGCCGCCGTGCACGAACTGGGCCTGGTGCACCGGGACGTGAAGCCGTCCAACGTGCTGCTCACCCTGGACGGCCCGCTGCTCATCGACTTCGGCATCGCCCGTGCCACGGACGGCACCGCGTCCCTCACCTCGACCGGCGTCTCCGTCGGCTCGCCCGGCTACATGTCCCCCGAGCAGATCCTCGGCAAGGGCGTCTCCGGGGCGGCCGACGTCTTCTCCCTCGGCGCGGTGCTGGCCTACGCGGCGACCGGTGAGCCCCCGTTCCCGGGCGACTCCTCGGCCGCCCTGCTGTACAAGGTCGTCCACGAGGAACCGGAACTCGGCGGGCTGACGGGCGAGTTGCGCGAGGCGGCGGCCGCCTGTCTGGCGAAGGACCCGGCGGCCCGCCCGGCCCCCGCGGCACTGGCCCGCCGTCTCGCCCCCGAGGGCACGGCCCGCCTGGTGGCCGGCGGCTGGCTGCCCGGCGCGCTGGTGGAGCAGGTCAGCCGGAGCGCCGTGAGCCTGCTCAACCTGGAGACGGCCGAGACCGCCCCGTCCGGGCCGGTGGGCTTCAGCAGCCCCTCGGTGGACGGCACTTCGGGCGCGCGGCCCACGGACGGCACGGGCCCGGCCGAGCGGCCCGGACAGCCGCGGTCCGGCGGCCGTCCGGTCCCGGTCGCGGGCGTGTTCGGGCCGGCCCCGTCGATGACTCCGCCCCTGCCGTCCGGTGCCCCGGACGTTCCCGCCGCACGGCCGGACGCCGGGGACCCGGAGCCGTCCGCCGGGTCCGGGCCGCGGGACGAGCGGCCGGCCCCCGGCCGGGTCACGGTGAGCGTGGCGGCGACGTCGACGCCGGGCGAGAAGGGGCGCGGACGCCGGGTGAGCTGCACCGTCGCGTTGGCCGTGGCGGGTGCGACGGCCGCGGCGGCGGTGGGCCTGGGAGCGTTGCTCCAGCCATGGGCCGGGGGCGGGCACGACACGGCGGGCGGCGCACCGCGGGCCTCCCGCTCGGCCGGCGCGGCGGCCACCGGGGCACCCGACGCGAGCGGTGGCTCCCCGGGCGCGATCCCGGCCCGCTACCTGGGCACCTGGGAGGGCCCGGCCAGCGGACTCGGCGGCAGTCTGCCCATGGGCACCTTCCGCCTGACCGTGCACCAGGTGGCCGTCGGCGAGGAGTTGGGCCGGCTGCGGCAGACCGACCAGCTCGGCGGAGTCTGCGTCGACGTCCTCACCCTGAAGCAGGTGACGCCGTCCCGGATCGTGGCCACCTCGGTCGGCGCGAAGTCCAACCACGCCGGCTGCGACCCGGCGCCGCACCCGGTGGAGCTGACGCCGGTCGGCGACGACCTTCGTTACACCGCAAAGAGCGCGGCCGAGGGCGATCCGGTGGCCCGGATGTCGAAGGCCGGCTGAGACGGACCGGACCAGGCGCGGAAGGGGAGAGCGGATGGGTGCCGCGGGGACGAGCACGGAGGTGCTGGCCGTCGCCGCCGCGCTGTGGGGCGCGGCGGCCGGGACACTGCTGCCCAGGGCCGCCTACCGCTTCGCGGTCCCGGCCGGCGAGCCGTGGCGGGAGCGCTGCGGGCGGGGGCACCCGATCCGCGGCTGGCTCGGGCGGGCGCGGTGCGGGCAGTGCGCCCGAGGGGCGGCGCGGGCACCGTACCCGCCGTCCGCCGCGCTTCTCGCCGCGGCCACCGCCCTCGCCTGCGCCGCCCTCGCCGTCGCCACCGGTACCCGGCCGGAGCTGGGCGTCTGGCTGCTGCTCGCGCCGGTGTGGGTACTGCTGGCCGCCGTCGACGTACGGGTGCGTCGGCTGCCCGACCCGCTGACCCTGCCGCTCGCGGCCGCCGGGCTCGGCCTGCTCGCCCTCGTCGCCCTGCTGCCGGAGCACGCCGGTGACTGGCTCACCGCGCTGTACGGCGCGCTCGCGCTCGGCGGCGGCTACCTAGTGCTGTTCCTCGTCAACCCGTCCGGCATGGGCTTCGGCGACGTGAAGCTCGCGCTCGGCATGGGCGCCGCGCTCGGCTGGTACGGCTGGCCGACCCTGCTGCTCGGCACCTTCGCCGGTTTCCTGCTCGGCGCGCTCTACGGCGGCGCGCTCGTCCTCGCCCGGCGGGCGGGCCGCGGGACGGCCATCCCCTTCGGGCCGTTCCTCATCGCCGGCGCCTTCGCCGGGCTGCTGATCGGCGCCTACGCGGCCTGACAGCGGACGGCCCGAACGGCTGGCGTAGGCTGGTCCGGTCCGTCCACAACCCTTGACGAAAGGGACCCCGGTGTCCGAGAAGGCCGACCTCCAGTCCGTCCTCGATCGTGCCGCCGCCGGTGGGCGGATCACCGCCGAAGAGGCGCTCGTCCTCTACCGCGACGCCCCGCTGCACGCGCTGGGCGCCGCCGCCGACGCCGTACGCCGCCGCAAGTACGCGGGCATCGAGCACATCGCCACGTACATCATCGAGCGCAACATCAACTACACGAACGTGTGCGTCACGGCGTGCAGGTTCTGCGCCTTCTACGCGGCCCCCAAGGACACCGGGAAGGGCTGGACCCGCGACCTCGACGACATCCTGCGCCGCTGCGCGGAGACCGTGGAGCTGGGCGGCACCCAGATCATGTTCCAGGGCGGTCACCACCCGGACTACGGCGTCGAGTACTACGAGAAGCACTTCAAGGCCATCAAGGACGCCTTCCCCCAGCTCGTGATCCACTCCCTCGGCGCCTCCGAGGTCGAGCACATGGCCCGGATCAGCGGTGTCCCGGTGGAAGAGGCCATCACCCGGATCCACGAGGCGGGCCTGGACTCCTTCGCGGGCGCCGGCGCCGAACTCCTGCCCGAGCGGCCGCGCAAGGCCATCGCCCCGCTGAAGGAGAGCGGCGAGCGCTGGCTGGAGATCATGGAGATCGCGCACGGGCTGGGCGTGGAGTCGACGTCCACCATGCTGATGGGCACGGGCGAGACCAACGCCGAGCGCATCGAGCACCTGCGCATGATCCGTGACGTGCAGGACCGCACGGGCGGCTTCCGGGCCTTCATCCCGTACACCTACCAGCCCGAGAACAACCACCTGAAGGGCCGCACCCAGGCCACGCTCTTCGAGTACCTGCGGATGATCGCCATCGCCCGCCTCTTCCTGGACAACGTCCAGCACATCCAGGGCTCGTGGCTGACCACCGGCAAGGAGGTCGGCCAGCTCTCCCTGCACTACGGCGCGGACGACCTCGGCTCGATCATGCTGGAGGAGAACGTGGTCTCCTCGGCCGGCGCCAAGCACCGCTCCAACCGGCTCGAGATCATCGACCTCATCCGCAAGGCGGGCCGCGTCCCGGCCCAGCGCGCCACGACGTACGAGCACCTCGTCGTGCACGACGACCCGGCGAACGACCCGGTCGACGACCGCGTGGTCTCCCACATCTCCTCCACGGCGATCGACGGCGGCACGGCGCACCCGGAGCTGAAGCTGCTGGCGTCCAACTGACGGCGCCGTGCTGACACTTCACGTCGCCGAGCGGTCCCCGCAGGCCGCCGTCCTGGTCGACGGGGCGTCCATCGCCGCCGTCGGCCCGTACGAGGAACTGGCCGCCGCCGAACCCCGGGCGAGGGTCCGGCGCTGGCCCGGCATCCTCACCCCGGGCCTGCTGAACCCGTACGGCCCGGAGCTGCTGGAGGCCACCTACCACCCCGACCCGCGCGAGGCCGATGTGCTCGGCACCGAGCCCGTCGTCGGAGCGCGCGCCCGGGAGATCCTCCGCGCCGACCCCGCGCGCCTCGGCGCCAGCGCGCGGCGCGGGGTGCAGCGCATGCTGGCGCACGGCACGGTGGCGGTGGCCGGGGAGCTGCGGTCGCGGGCCGCGGCCGACGCGGTGCGCAGGGCCGGGCTCGCCGTCGGACAGCGCCCGGACCGCCTCCCGGGCCCGGCGGCGCTGTCCCCCACTCCGCTGATCCTGCTGCCCGGGCCGGTGGCGGGCGGGCCCGCCCGGTTCGCCGTGTTCGACGTCGCGGACCGCGCCGATCTGGTCCGGCGCGGCGCCGGGACCTGTGTGGCGACCGTGATCGGCGGGCGGCTGGTGTACCGCGGCCGCTGACCGGACTCAACCGGAGAACCGCTGCCCGAACGCCCCCGGGCGCTGGTTCACCCCGCTGCAGTCGGTCGCCGCGTCGTCCGTGGCGGAACCTTTCGCGCATCGCCGGTCGCGGAAGGTGGACCACATCGAGACCCAGGCGATCTCCTTCTCCTCGGCGAACGCCCGTACCTGGTCCGCGTCGGAGAGCGTGAAGGTCTCCCCGGCCACGTCGTTGACGCCGATCATCGAGGTGAGCGCCATACCCCGCCAGGCGCCCGCGTCGGACAGCCCGAACACCTTCCTCAGCTGGGTGTGCGCGGCCCTGGCCGAGGTGAGGGCGTAGTCGCCCATGTCGCCCGCGTACGACTCGCCGTAGTTCATCGTCATGAGGTTGACGGTGGAGACCTGGACGTCGTGGTTGTTCGCGGACTCCAGCAGCGCGAGGCTGTCCGCGTCCAGTCCCGAGGGCATCACCGGGAGGGTGAACGAGACCTCCAGGTCCGGCCGTTCCCGCTGCAGCCGGGCCATCGCCCGTGAACGCAGGTCGACCGAGGCGGAGTCGCCCGGCTCGGCGCCCTCGATGTCGAAGTCGGCCAGGGTGCTGCCGGCCGCGTCCAGCGCCTTCGCGTAGGCGACGGCCAGGGAGGCGGCGCTGTCGCAGGTGGCGGCCAGTTCCTTTCCGGACGCCCCGCCGAAGGACACCCGGACCGTGGCTCCGCCCCGCTTCAGCGCCGCGATCCGCGACTTCACCGGGGCGGCACCGACGGCCTCGGTGCCGTTCCACTCCGGGACGCAGTCGTCGTCACCGGAGATCACGAAGGCGAGGTTGTACGTCGCCGGGGAACCGGCGGAGTCGGTGACGGAGCTCGCCGTGGCGCTGACGTAGGGGGCGTACGCGGGGGCGTGTGCCGCGGTGTCCGACGTGCTCCCGGAGTGCCCGGAGCAGCCCGTGGCGACGAGTGCGAACAGACAGGTGAATCCAGTCATGCGCTTCCGGAAACGCCTCATCGCATACGCACCCGCTCTCGTGATCCCGGTATCTCTGTCTCAGGCCGGAAACGGATTCCTGTTTCCGAAGGGAAATCTCTCATACGTTCCCGCCCGGTGTCGTGGTTCCTTATGTGCGGATTGCCCGTTCGATGGATGCCATTTGTCTGTTGGGTCGCTATTGGTCCCATCGGTGTTCACAGGGAACCGACAGGTTGGGCACGGTCTCACGGGTGGCTCACAAGAATTCCCGAGAAAGGGCCATATAAAGCCTCCCTGATATCCGGGGAATGCATTCCGAACCCGCCGTCGAAAGTTGCGCCACCGGGCGTGGTCGCCGCCGCAAACAGGGCAACGGGTCCGCCGCGGGACCCGTGTTCGTGGATTCCACCGGCCGCCGGTCCGAGGTGCTGCGCCGGATCGGCACGCTGGTCGACCGCCTCTGGGAGGTGCCCGCCTTCGAGCGGTAAGCCGCAACTGATCCCGGGAGGGCGTGCTGCAACAATGGGCGGGTGACCCGCGCCTCCCTGAACAAGCAGCCGCACGAAGTCGCCTCGATGTTCGACGACGTGGCGGAACGGTACGACCTGACGAACGACGTGCTGTCGCTCGGCCAGGACCGGCGCTGGCGCAAGGAGGTGGCGAAGGCGGTCGACGCGCGTCCCGCGCAGAAGGTCCTCGACCTCGCGGCCGGCACGGCGACCTCCTCGCTGCCCTTCGCGCGCACCGGCGCCTACGTCGTCCCGTGCGACTTCTCCCTCGGGATGCTCCAGGTCGGCAAGAGGAAGCACACCTGGCTGCCGTTCACGGCGGGCGACGCGACCAGGCTGCCGTTCAAGGACGACACCTTCGACGCCGTGACGATCTCCTTCGGGCTGCGCAACGTGCAGGACACGGACGCGGCGCTGCGCGAGATGTACCGGGTGACCCGGCCCGGCGGACGCGTGGTGATCTGCGAGTTCTCGCACCCCACCTGGGCGCCCTTCCGGACCGTCTACACCGAGTACCTGATGCGCGCGCTGCCGCCGGTCGCCCGTTCGGTGTCCTCCAACCCGGACGCCTACGTCTACCTCGCCGAGTCCATCCGGGCCTGGCCCGACCAGCCCGGCCTCGCCGAGCGGCTGCGCAAGGCCGGCTGGTCGAAGGTGGCGTGGCGCAACCTCACCGGCGGTGTGGTCGCGCTGCACCGGGGCTTCAAGGAGAGCTGAGTCCCGCCGGCGGGTGACCGGCGCTCACCTGCGGATCATCTCGAAGGCGTCGCCGGCCTCGCCCAGTTCGCGCCGCATTCCACCCGAGGGCGGCCGCGGGATGCGTGGCTCGCGCACGCCCCCGCCGCCCTCGCCGTCACCGAAGTCGAACCACACGTACACCACGGAGTCCGGGGGCACCTCGGCACCGGGCTGCGGATACTGGCGTACGACGTACTCGACCACCGTGTGCGCGAAGTCCGGGCGGTCCGGCGCGTTGAGGAAGAGTCCTCGGGCGAGGGCCGTCTCGCGCGCGTCCATGGCCATGAGTCCGACCAGACGGGGAACGCGCGCTTCGGGTGTTTTGGGTGTTATAAGCACAGATGTCACCCCCAGCGGTACTGGAAGAGTAACGCGGGCGCGGGTCACCCGGAAGCGACATGTGGCTTACTGTGACAGTTGGTTACTCTCGGTCACAGATCGAGCCGGTAGCAGTGCCCCTGCCGTGCCGAGGCCGGCGTCGTGAACGTCTCCGCGAGCCGCATGCCCAGGCGCCGGGTGACCGCGATGGAGCGCTCGTTGCGCGCGTCGACCATCGCCACCACCCGGGCCACCCCGGCCGCCCGCAGCCGGTCCAGCGTCTCCCCGGCGGCGGCGGTGGCGTACCCCCGCCCCCAGTGCGCCCGGCCCAGCCGCCAGCCGATCTCGATCTCGCCCGCGGGCCCCCAGGCGTGCGGCCACGGCTGGGCCCCGGTGAAGCCGACCATGCCGCCCTCGTCGTCCAGCACCGACCACAGGCAGAACCCCCGCTCCGCGTCGTGCCGGCGCTGGCGCGCGGTCAGCTCCTCGTACACCGACACCTCGGCGGACCGGCCCCCGTGGAACTCCATGACCTCCGGGTCGTCGAAGACCCGGTGCCAGGAGAACGCGTCCTCGTCGGTGGGCACACGCAGCCGTACAGCGGGGAGAGCTCGGTTCACGGGGCAGCCCTTCAGCCGGGTGATCAGTACTGCTGAATAGACTGCCCATGTCCAGTGCCGGTCGGCACGCAGATTCCGAACTTGGGGAGATCCCGCCGTGACAGTCGTGACTGAGCCCCTCTCCGAGAACACCGCCGATGTGATCGTCGTCGGCGCGGGGCCGGCCGGCTCCACCACCGCCTACCACCTCGCCAAGGCCGGACTCGACGTCCTCCTGCTGGAGAAGACCGAGTTCCCCCGCGAGAAGGTCTGCGGCGACGGCCTCACCCCGCGCGCGGTCAAGCAGCTCGTGGCGATGGGCATCGACGTCTCCGAGGAGGCCGGCTGGCTGCGCAACAAGGGCCTGCGCATCATCGGCGGCGGCAGCCGTCTCCAGCTCGACTGGCCCGACCTCGCGTCGTTCCCGGACTACGGCCTCGTCCGCAAGCGTGACGACTTCGACGAGCAGCTCGCCCGCAACGCCCAGAAGGCCGGCGCCCGCCTCTTCGAGCGCTGCAACGTCTCCGGCCCCGTCGTGGACGACCGCACCGGCCGCATCACCGGTGTGACCGCCAAGCTCGGCGAGGAGAAGCGCGAGGTCACCTTCCACGCGCCGCTCGTCGTCGCCGCCGACGGCAACTCCACCCGCCTGTCCCTCGCGATGGGCCTGCACCGCCGCGAGGACCGCCCCATGGGCGTCGCGGTGCGCACCTACTTCACCTCTCCCCGCCACGACGACGACTACCTGGAGTCCTGGCTGGAGCTGTGGGACCGGCGGGGCTCCCAGGAGCGCCTGCTGCCCGGCTACGGCTGGATCTTCGGCATGGGCGACGGCACCTCCAACGTCGGCCTCGGCGTGCTGAACACCTCGGCCGCCTTCAAGGAGCTGGACTGGCGCGAGATCCTCAAGGCCTGGTGCGCCTCCATGCCCGAGGACTGGGGCTACACCCCGGAGAACATGACCGGCCCGATCCGCGGCGCCGCCCTGCCCATGGCCTTCAACCGCCAGCCGCACTACACCAAGGGGCTGCTGCTCGTCGGCGACGCGGGCGGCCTGGTGAACCCCTTCAACGGCGAGGGCATCGCCTACGCCATGGAGTCCGGCCAGATCGCCGCGGACGTCGTCGTGCAGGCCCACGCGCGCGCGACGCCCGCCCAGCGCGAGATCGCCCTGCAGCGCTACCCGCGCGTCCTCAAGGACACCTACGGCGGCTACTACAGCCTGGGCCGCGCCTTCGTGAAGCTCATCGGCAACCCGAAGGTCATGCAGATCGCGGCCCAGCGGGGTCTGACCCACCCCGTGCTGATGAAGTTCACCCTGAAGCTCCTCGCGAACCTCACCGACCCCACCGGCGGCGACGCGATGGACCGCATCATCAACGGCCTGAGCAGGGTCGCGCCGAAGGCGTGAGGGACCGCGCCCGGCACGTGGCCGGGCGCGGAGGGCGGAGCGGGCGGCGGCCCGGCGGACGTACACCTCGTCCGGCCGGGCCGCCGCCCGCCGTCGTACGCCCTCCCGCCCGGCGAGAGGAGGCCGGGCCGGTCGCCGTCGCGGCGTGAGAGGACCGCCGGGCCCGCCGGGGGCTCACCGCGCCGCCGAGAGGGGCGGAGCGGCCCTGGGCCGAAGGGAGCGGGCCGGGGACGGGTGGACGGCCGCGCGGGCCGTACGAGGGCACCCGGAGCCGCGCGACGGCGGACCGGGCGTGGTCGCGGACGGCGTGACGCGACCGCGTGGCGGTGGCCGGCGGGTCCGTGGCTCATCCGGAACGCCCCACCTGCCGGGAACCGTCCGGACTTGCGTCGCTCGTCCCTAATCAGCCTGATCCAGGCCGTATTGGCCTCAATCGGCAGGGCGGGAACGGAAAGGACCGCGGCCCCCGAGCGGCCGCGGCCCTTCCTTGTGCTGATCGTGGTGCGGTGTGCTCAGAGCACCCGGACCGCGCCGGTCGGCGGGTCGTACGACAGCGGCTTCTCCTGGACGCCGCTGGAGGGGTTCTGGGCGCCGACGAACATACCGTCGCCGACGTACACCGCCACGTGGTACGCGCTGCCCGCGCTGCCCCAGTAGAGGATGTCGCCGGGCTGCAGGTTGCTTAGCGACACCTGGGTGCCGGCCGTCGACTGGTCCTGGGAGACCCGCGGCAGGCTGATGCCGACCTGCTTGAACGCCGTCTGCACCAGGCCGGAGCAGTCGTACGCGGACGGGCCGGTGGCGCCGGAGACGTAGGCCTTGCCGACCTGGGCCTTCACGAAGGAGACGATGGCCGCCGCCGAACCGGTGGCGGTGGACGTGCTCGTGCTCGTGGACGCGCCGGTGCTCGCCGTGGTGGAGAGCGTCGTGCGCTCGGCGCTGCGGGCGGCGCGCGCGGCGGCGGCCTTGCGAGCGTCCTCCTGGGCCTTCTTCTTGGCCTCCGCGGCCTTCTGCTTGGCCTCCGCGAGGTCCGACTTGGCCTGCTTCGCGGCGTTCGCGGCGGCCGCGTCGCGCTCGGCCTGCAGTTCGTAGTTGGCCGCGGCCTGCTGAGTGGCGTCCGCGGACTGGGCGACCTGAGCGGCCAGGTCGGCCGTCAGCGTGGGCAGTTCGAGGGTCTGCGTCACCGGCTCGGCAGCGTTCGCCGATCCGGACGCCCCGGCTACTGCCAGGGTGCTGAGGACGCCACCGGCAACTCCGGCCCGCATCGCGAGGGTCGACGCGCTGCGGCGGGGCTTCCGGTGGCTGCGTATGTGAGCGGTGTGGGACATGGGAACAACCGGTACCAGGGGCTCCTTCATATCTTCAAGAAACGTGTGGTGCGCCACAGTTGCTCAACGGAGGCCTCAAAAGCCCTGCGCGTCACTCTTTATTGACGCCGTAACGGACATTGCGGACGCCCGTGATCAAGCCCTTGATCACGGTCTTTGATCATTACGTCCGAATTGCCCTGCGCCTACCACTCGTTCGGGTCGTTGGCCAAGCCCCGTTCTCAGACACCTCTCATCAATGTGGCGGAGGTCACGGAACGGTTACCGGAAGGGCGACGTCCCGCGCGGGCGGGAGGTGGACGAGAGGAGAAGGGGACTTCGTGAACGCGTGCACGCGCTCGCGCCGCGTCCACACCTCGCCCCGCACCTCCCCCTGACGTGTGAACGCGTTCCTCTATCAGGGCACCGCGTCCAGAGCCAATTTGCATGCAGCGGAACTCTCTTGATATGGAGACGCCCCCTTTCACCTGCGACGACGAGCGAAAATGTCACTTCTGGTGATCAGCTGGACGCTTCGCGTACGAAGATCACCCATCATCCGACTTCATGATCCTTCGTCAGGTGGTGGAGATCACAAAGGTTGTGTAATACCCCGTGTCGCAGATCACAGAGCGGCAGGCATAGGATGCGAGGCAGTTGGGCTTGTGACCTGCTTCACATGTTCTCGATCTTCGCCCGGGAAGAGCGTGGTTCGAGGGACCGGTGGGGCGGACGTGAGCCCAGTGCAACCGCCAGCAGTCAGTGCCGACTGAGAGGAGCGAGGAGCGGTGAACGCGTATGCGCCCATCCTCGTACTGGGAGCCCTCGGGGCAGGCTTTGCGATCTTCTCCGTGGTCATGGCCACGCTGATCGGTCCGAAGCGGTACAACCGCGCCAAGCTCGAGGCCTACGAGTGCGGTATCGAGCCGACCCCCACGCCGGCCGGCGGCGGGCGCTTCCCCATCAAGTACTACCTGACGGCGATGCTCTTCATCGTCTTCGACATCGAGATCGTCTTCCTCTACCCCTGGGCCGTCACCTTCGACGCCCTGGGGATCTTCGGGCTCGTGGAGATGCTGCTCTTCGTGCTCACCGTCTTCGTCGCGTACGCGTACGTATGGCGGCGCGGCGGCCTGGAATGGGACTGAGGGGCCTTTAACGACATGGGACTCGAAGAAAAGCTGCCGAGCGGCTTCCTGCTGACCACCGTGGAGCAGGCCGCGGGCTGGGTGCGCAAGGCGTCCGTCTTCCCGGCCACCTTCGGCCTCGCCTGCTGCGCCATCGAGATGATGACCACCGGCGCCGGGCGCTACGACCTCGCGCGCTTCGGCATGGAGGTCTTCCGCGGCTCGCCGCGCCAGGCGGACCTGATGATCGTCGCCGGCCGGGTCAGCCAGAAGATGGCGCCGGTCCTGAGGCAGGTCTACGACCAGATGCCCAATCCCAAGTGGGTGATCTCCATGGGCGTCTGCGCCTCCTCGGGCGGCATGTTCAACAACTACGCGATCGTCCAGGGCGTCGACCACATCGTCCCGGTCGACATCTACCTCCCCGGCTGCCCGCCGCGGCCCGAGATGCTGATGGACGCGATCCTCAAGCTCCACCAGAAGATCCAGTCCTCCAAGCTCGGCGTGAACGCCGAGGAAGCGGCCCGCGAGGCGGAGGAGGCGGCGCTCAAGGCCCTGCCCACGATCGAGATGAAGGGGCTGCTGCGGTGAGCGACGCGAACGGCACCAACGGCGTCAACGGGTCCTCGAACGGGGTGAACCCCGAGAAGGACCTCTCCGCCTCCAACCTCCCCGGCCAGCGCGGCCAGGGCGGCGAGGAGATCCGCGTCCAGCGCGGGATGTTCGGCGCCGACAACGGCGGCGACACCTCCGGCTACGGCGGCTTGGTCCGCTCGGTCCGCCTCCCGGGACCGGCGAACCGGCCCTACGGCGGCTGGTTCGACGAGGTGGCCGACGAGCTGGAGGGTGCCCTGGAGGAGCAGGGCCTCCTGCCGGAGAACGCCATCGAGAAGACGGTCGTCGACCGCGGGGAACTGACCTTCCACATCGAACGCGAGCACCTGGTCCGCGTCGCCCGCACGCTGCGCGACGACCCCGCCCTGCGCTTCGAGCTGTGCACCGGCGTCAGCGGCGTCCACTACCCGCACGACAAGGGCCGGGAGCTGCACGCCGTCTACCACCTGCGCTCGATCACCCACAACCGGCTGATCCGCCTCGAGGTGAGCGCCCCCGACAGCGAGCCGCGCATCCCCTCCCTGGTCTCCGTGTACCCGACCAACGACTGGCACGAGCGCGAGACCTGGGACTTCTTCGGGATCGTCTTCGACGGTCACCCGGCCCTGACCCGGATCATGATGCCGGACGACTGGCAGGGCCACCCGCAGCGCAAGGACTACCCCCTCGGCGGCATCGCCGTCGAGTACAAGGGCGCCCAGATCCCGGCTCCGGACCAGCGGAGGTCGTACTCGTGAGCACGCAGTCAGCATCCGCCCGCGAGACCACCGAGGGCACCGTCTACACGGTCACCGGTGGCGACTGGGACGAGGTCGTCCAGTCCGCGGCCCGCGCCGACGACGAGCGCATCGTCGTCAACATGGGTCCCCAGCACCCGTCCACCCATGGAGTGCTTCGTCTGATCCTCGAGATCGAGGGCGAGACGGTCACCGAGGCCCGCTGCGGCATCGGCTACCTCCACACCGGCATCGAGAAGAACCTCGAGTACCGGACCTGGACGCAGGGCACCACGTTCGTGACGCGCATGGACTACCTGACGTCCTTCTTCAACGAGACCGCCTACTGTCTCGCCGTCGAGAAGCTCCTCGGCATCGAGGACGAGATCACCGAGCGCGCCAAGATCATCCGGGTCCTCCTGATGGAGCTGAACCGGCTCTCCTCCCACCTGGTGTGCATCGCCACCGGCGGCATGGAGCTGGGCGCCACCACGATCATGATCTACGGATTCCGTGATCGTGAAATGATTCTCGACATCTACGAGCTCATCACGGGCCTGCGGATGAACCACGCGTACATCCGCCCCGGCGGACTCGCCCAGGACCTGCCGCCCGGCGCGGTGGACCAGATCCGCGAGTTCGTGAAGAAGATGAAGAAGAACCTCCCGGAGTACGACAAGCTCGCCACCGGGAACCCCATCTTCAAGGCCCGTATGCAGAACGTCGGCTACCTCGACCTGGCCGGCTGCATGGCCCTCGGCGCCACCGGCCCGATCCTGCGCTCCACCGGTCTGCCGCACGACCTGCGCAAGACACAGCCCTACTGCGGCTACGAGACGTACGACTTCGACGTCCCGACCGCCGACTCCTGCGACTCCTACGGGCGCTTCCTGATCCGCCTGGAGGAGATGCGCCAGTCGCTCGGCATCGTCGAGCAGTGCCTGGACCGGCTCCAGCCCGGCCCGGTCATGGTCGCCGACAAGAAGATCGCCTGGCCCGCCCAGCTCGCCCTGGGACCGGACGGGCTCGGCAACTCCCTCGACCACATCAAGAAGATCATGGGCACTTCCATGGAGGCCCTGATCCACCACTTCAAGCTGGTCACCGAGGGCTTCCGCGTACCGCCGGGACAGGCGTACGCGGCCGTCGAGTCCCCCAAGGGCGAACTCGGGGTCCACGCCGTCTCCGACGGCGGCACCCGCCCCTTCCGGGTCCACTTCCGCGACCCGTCCTTCACCAACCTGCAGGCCATGGCGGCGATGTGCGAAGGCGGCCAGGTCGCCGACGTCATCGTCGCCGTCGCGTCCATCGACCCCGTGATGGGAGGCGTCGACCGGTGACCACCAGTTCTTCGGAGCGGGGCGTCAGCCTGGGCATGCCCCAACTGCCCGCCCCCGCGTACCCGGACGACGTCCGGGCCCGGCTGGAGACGGACGCGCGCGAGGTGATCGCGCGCTACCCCGACTCCCGCTCGGCCCTGCTGCCGCTGCTCCACCTCGTGCAGTCGGAGGAGGGCCACGTCACCCGCACCGGCATGCAGTTCTGCGCGGACATGCTGGACCTCACCACGGCCGAGGTCACCGCCGTCGCCACCTTCTACACGATGTACCGGCGCAAGCCCTCCGGCGACTACCAGGTGGGCGTCTGCACCAACACCCTGTGCGCGGTGATGGGCGGCGACGCGATCTTCGAGACCCTCCAGGAGCACCTGGGCGTCGGCAACGGCGAGACCACCGACGACGGCAAGGTCACCCTGGAGCACATCGAGTGCAACGCGGCCTGCGACTTCGCACCGGTGGTGATGGTCAACTGGGAGTTCTTCGACAACCAGACCCCCGGCAGCGCCAAGCGCCTGGTCGACGACCTGCGCGAGGGACGGCCCGTACAGCCCACGCGCGGGGCGCGCCTGTGCACCTTCAAGGAGACCGCGCGGATTCTGGCCGGCTTCCCCGACGAGCGGCCCGGGGCCGTCGAGGAGGGCGGCAGTGCGGGACCCGCTTCGCTGGTGGGCCTCCGCCTGGCAAGGGGAGAGGCCGCACCCGCGCGCGTGGTCCATCCGCGCGACGGCGGTCCGCACGACGAACCGCAGGACGGGGCGCACCGGCCGTCGACGGCCGAGCACCTCAGTTCTCATGACGCGCCGCAGCAGACATCGGCCTCCGACCCGGCCCACCCGGCAGGGCCCGCCGCCGAGGAGGGGGAGTGATGACCGTGGCACCCGAACTCAAGGACACGAGCCCCGAGAAGCTGCTCGCACCCGTGCTGTCGGCCTTCTGGGACGAGGACCGGTCCTGGTCCATGGACGTCTACCGCAGGCACGAGGGGTACGAGGGGCTCCGCAAGGCGCTCGCCATGTCGCCGGACGACCTGATCGCGTACGTCAAGGACTCCGGTCTGCGCGGGCGCGGCGGCGCGGGATTCCCGACCGGAATGAAATGGCAGTTCATTCCCCAGGGTGATGGAAAACCGCACTATCTGGTTGTCAACGCCGACGAGTCGGAACCGGGAACCTGCAAGGACATCCCGCTCCTCTTCGCGAACCCGCACAGCCTCATCGAGGGCATCGTGATCGCGTGCTACGCCATCCGGTCTTCGCATGCCTTCATCTACCTGCGTGGTGAGGTCGTCCCCGTTCTGCGGCGGCTGCACGAGGCCGTGCGCGAGGCCTACGCGGCGGGCTACCTCGGCGAGAACATCCTGGGCAGCGGACTCGACCTCGACCTCACCGTGCACGCCGGCGCCGGCGCGTACATCTGCGGTGAGGAGACCGCACTGCTCGACTCGCTCGAAGGCCGCCGTGGTCAACCGCGGCTCCGTCCCCCTTTCCCGGCCGTCGAAGGGCTCTACGCCTGCCCGACTGTTGTGAACAACGTCGAGTCGATCGCGTCGGTTCCCGCCATCCTGAAAAACGGGAAAGACTGGTTCAGGTCGATGGGCAGCGAGAAGTCCCCGGGCTTCACGCTCTACTCGCTCAGCGGCCACGTCGCGAGCCCCGGCCAGTTCGAGGCGCCGCTCGGCGTCACACTGCGCCAGCTCCTCGACATGAGCGGCGGGATGCGGCCCGGCCACCGCCTCAAGTTCTGGACCCCGGGCGGCTCCTCGACCCCGATGTTCACCGACGAGCACCTCGACGTCCCCCTCGACTACGAAGGGGTCGGCGCCGCGGGTTCCATGCTCGGCACCAAGGCCCTGCAGTGCTTCGACGAGACGACCTGCGTGGTGCGGGCGGTGACCCGCTGGACCGAGTTCTACGCCCACGAGTCCTGCGGCAAGTGCACACCCTGCCGTGAAGGAACGTACTGGCTGGTGCAGTTGCTGCGGGACATCGAGGCCGGCAAGGGCGCGATGTCCGACCTCGACAAGCTCGCCGACATCGCCGACAACATCAACGGCAAGTCCTTCTGCGCCCTCGGTGACGGCGCCGCATCCCCGATCTTCTCCTCGCTGAAGTACTTCCGCGAGGAGTACGAGCAGCACATCACGGGCCGGGGCTGCCCCTTCGACCCGGCCAAGTCGACGGCCTGGGCGGACCGCCCGGAGGTGAACGCATGACCGTGACCACCAGTGCTCCCTCCGGAGGGGGAGAGGCGGCGGTCCCGCCGGAGGACCTCGTCACGCTGACGATCGACGGCGTCGAGATCAGCGTGCCCAAGGGCACCCTGGTCATCCGGGCCGCCGAGCAGCTCGGCATCGAGATCCCGCGGTTCTGCGACCACCCCCTGCTGGATCCGGCCGGTGCCTGCCGCCAGTGCATCGTCGAGGTCGAGGGCCAGCGCAAGCCCATGGCGTCCTGCACCATCACGTGCACCGACGGCATGGTGGTGAAGACCCAGCTCACCTCGCCGGTCGCCGAGAAGGCCCAGCACGGTGTGATGGAGCTGCTGCTCATCAACCACCCGCTGGACTGCCCGGTCTGCGACAAGGGCGGCGAGTGCCCGCTGCAGAACCAGGCCATGTCGCACGGCAACGCGGAGTCCCGCTTCGAGGGCCGCAAGCGGACCTACGAGAAGCCCGTGCCGATCTCCACGCAGGTGCTCCTCGACCGCGAGCGGTGCGTGCTGTGCGCCCGCTGCACCCGCTTCTCCAACCAGGTGGCGGGCGACCCGATGATCGAGCTGATCGAACGGGGCGCGCTGCAGCAGGTCGGCACCGGTGAGGGCGACCCGTTCGAGTCGTACTTCTCCGGCAACACCATCCAGATCTGCCCGGTGGGCGCGCTCACCTCGGCGGCCTACCGCTTCCGCTCCCGGCCCTTCGACCTCATCTCCTCGCCGTCGGTGTGCGAACACTGCTCGGGCGGCTGCGCGACGCGCACCGACCACCGGCGCGGCAAGGTCATGCGGCGGCTCGCCGCCGACGACCCCGAGGTCAACGAGGAGTGGATCTGCGACAAGGGCCGCTTCGCGTTCCGGTACGCCCAGACCAGGGACCGCCTCGACGTCCCGCTGGTGCGCAACGCCGAGGGCGTTCTGGAGCCCGTCTCCTGGCCGGAGGCCCTGGAAGCGGCCGCGCGCGGACTGAGCGTCGCCCGTTCCCGGGCCGGTGTCCTCACCGGCGGGCGGCTGACGGTCGAGGACGCCTACGCGTACAGCAAGTTCGCGCGCGTGGCGCTCGGCACGAACGACATCGACTTCCGCGCGCGCGTGCACAGCGGCGAGGAGGCCGACTTCCTCGCGGCCCGGGTGGCGGGCCGCGGCCGTGACCTCGACGGCACCGGCGTCACCTACACCACGCTGGAGAAGGCACCCGCCGTCCTGCTCGCCGGGTTCGAGTCGGAGGAGGAGGCGCCCGGCGTCTTCCTGCGGCTGCGCAAGGCCTGGCGCAAGCACAAGCAGCAGGTGTTCTCCCTCGCCACGCACGCGACGCGCGGCCTGCAGAAGGCGGGCGGCACGCTGCTGCCGGCCGCGCCCGGCACCGAGACCGAGTGGCTGGACGCCCTCGCGAGCGGCGTGGGCCTCGAGGAGCCCGGCGCGAAGGCCGCCGAGGCCCTGCGCGCCGACGGCGCGGTGATCGTCGTGGGGGAGCGGCTCGCCTCGGTCGCGGGCGGTCTCACCGCCGCCGTGCGCGCCGCCGCCGCCACCGGCGCCCAGTTGGTCTGGATCCCGCGGCGGGCGGGCGAACGCGGCGCGATCGAGGCCGGCGCGCTGCCGTCGCTGCTGCCGGGCGGCCGCCCGGCGACCGACCCGCGCGCCCGGGAGGAGGTCGCCGCAGTCTGGGGGCTGGCCGAACTCCCCGCCGGTCACGGCCGGGACACCCACCAGATGATCGAGGCTGCCGCCACCGGCGAACTGGCCGCGCTCGTGGTCGCCGGCGTGGAGGTCGACGACCTGCCCGACCCGGCACGCGCGCGTGAGGCGCTCGAAGGCGTCGGCTTCCTGGTGTCACTGGAACTGCGGCCCAGCGAGGTCACCGGCCACGCCGACGTGGTCCTGCCGGTCGCGGCGGTCGCCGAGAAGGCGGGCGCCTTCCTGAACTGGGAGGGCAGGGTGCGCTTCTTCGAAGCCGCGCTCAAGCCCGACCAGATGACCCGCCGGCTCGCCCCCACCGACGGGCGGGTACTGCAGATGCTGGCCGACGCCATGGACGTGCACCTGGGCCTGCCGGACCTGCGGACCGCGCGCGCGGAGATCGACCGGCTCGGCCCCTGGGACGGCCCGCGGGCCACCGACCCCCTGGAGACCGGGGGCGTCCTGCCCCGGCCGGCCGTCGGCGAGGCCGTACTCGCCGGGCACCGGCTGCTGCTCGACCAGGGCGTCCTGCAGGAGGGCGACGAGGCCCTCGCCGGAACCCGGCACGCCGCACGCGCGCGCGTGTCGGCGGCGACGGCCGCCGAGGCGGGCGTCGAGGACGGCGGCCTCCTGGCCGTCACCGGCTCCTCCGGCACCGTCGAACTTCCGCTCCAGGTCACCGAGATGCCCGACCGGGTCGTGTGGCTGCCGCTGAACTCCGCCGGCGCGGGCGTCGCCTCCGACACCGGTGCGCAGCCCGGCTCCCTCGTCCGTATCGGCCCGGCGGCACGCGCCGAACAGGCCCCCAAGGAGGTGGAGGCATGAGCCCGTACCTCGCGGCTGAAGACCTCTCGATGTTCGGCCGGGACCCCTGGTGGCTGGTCGTCGTCAAGGCCGTCTTCTGCTTCGCGTTCCTGATGGTGACCGTGCTGTTCTCCATCGTCTGGGAGCGCAAGGTCGTCGCCTGGATGCAGCTTCGCATCGGCCCGAACCGGCACGGCCCCTGGGGCATGCTCCAGTCGCTCGCCGACGGCATCAAGCTGATGCTCAAGGAAGACCTCGTCGTCAAACGCGCGGACAAGGTGGTCTACGTCCTCGCACCGATCGTCGCGGCCATCCCGGCCTTCATGGCGATCGCGGTGATCCCCTTCGGTCCCGCCGACAACGAGATCTCGATCTTCGGCACGCGGACCACGATGCAGCTCACCGACCTGCCGATCGCGATGCTCTACATCCTCGCGGTCGCCTCGGTCGGCATCTACGGCATCGTGCTGGCGGGCTGGAGCTCCGGATCCACCTACCCGCTGCTCGGCGGTCTGCGCTCCTGCGCCCAGATGATCTCCTACGAGATCGCCATGGGCGCGGCGTTCGCCTCCGTGTTCCTCTACTCGGGGTCGATGTCGACGTCGACCATCGTCGAGCAGCAGCACGACCGCTGGTACATCCTGCTGCTGCCGGTCTCCTTCATCCTCTACGTCGTCACGATGGTCGGCGAGACCAACCGCGCCCCCTTCGACATGCCGGAGTCGGAGGGCGACCTGGTCGGCGGCTTCAACACCGAGTACTCGTCCATCAAGTTCGCGATGTTCATGCTCGCCGAGTACGTGAACATGGTGACGGTGTCGGCCGTCTCGACCACCCTGTTCCTCGGCGGCTGGCGCGCCCCCTGGCCGGTCAGCGGCTTCTGGGAGGGCGCGAACCACGGCTGGTGGCCGCTGCTCTGGTTCGTCATCAAGGTCCAGTTGCTGCTGTTCTTCTTCATCTGGCTGCGCGGCACGCTCCCCCGGGTCCGGTACGACCAGCTCATGAAGCTCGGCTGGAAGGTCCTCATCCCGGTCTCGGTGACCTGGCTGATGCTCGTCGCGACCGTGCGGGCGCTGCGCAACGAGAACTAC
Source organism: Streptomyces sp. NPDC002386 (assembly GCF_053593175.1). NCBI lineage: Bacteria > Bacillati > Actinomycetota > Actinomycetes > Kitasatosporales > Streptomycetaceae > Streptomyces > Streptomyces sp. NPDC002386. The sequence continues at coordinate 97,583 of NZ_JBSFBX010000015.1, read as the reverse complement.
GACTTCGCCGACATCGCGCTCTACGTCGGCGGCGGTGTCCTCGCCCTGCTGCTGCTCTCCTTCGTCGCCGACATGTTCCGCGCGAAGGCGAGGACGGACGAGCAGGCCGCCGGCCCGCAGCCCGGATTCGACCCGATGGCGGGCGGATTCCCCGTGCCTCCGCTGCCCGGACAGGAACTGCCGCCGGCGCCCAGGCGCCGCTCGCGCCGGGAGCGGGAGCTGATTGTCAGTGGTGGACCGGACACTGTCAGTGACGGATCTACGGATGGAAAGGAGGCGTCCGATGGCTGAGGAGCCAACGGAGTCCGGACAGATCAAGCCCGGCTTCCAGAACCCCGTGGCCGGCTTCGGCGTGACCTTCAAGGCCATGTTCAAGAAGCGGCTCACCGAGCAGTACCCCGAGCAGCAGAAGACCACGGCTCCGCGGTTCCACGGACGGCACCAGCTCAACCGCCATCCGGACGGCCTGGAGAAGTGCGTCGGCTGCGAGCTGTGCGCCTGGGCCTGCCCCGCCGACGCCATCTACGTGGAGGGCGCCGACAACACCGACGAGGAGCGCTACTCGCCGGGTGAGCGGTACGGCCGCGTCTACCAGATCAACTACGCCCGCTGCATCCTGTGCGGGCTGTGCATCGAGGCGTGCCCCACGCGCGCGCTGACGATGACGAACGAGTTCGAACTGGCCGACTCCAGCCGCGCCAACCTCATCTACACCAAGGAGCAGCTGCTCGCCGGTCTCGAGGAGGGCATGGTCGACACGCCGCACGCGATCTTCCCGGGGACGGACGAGCAGGACTACTACCGGGGCCTGGTGACGGAGGCCGCGCCGGGCACGGTGCGGCAGGCCGCCGTCTCCAAGGGCGAGGTGGTGCAGGAGGGCGACAGCACCTCCGGCGAGACCGAACCGGCGTCGGAGAAGGTGATCGGCCGATGAGCGCACTGCAGCTTGCCGCCTACACCACCTCCACCGGTGAGGCCTTCCAGTTCTGGGTCCTCGGCACGGTCGCGGTGATCGGCGCCCTGTGCACCGTCTTCATGAGGAAGGCCGTGCACAGCGCCCTCTGCCTCGCCGGAACCATGATCGTCCTGGCGGTGTTCTACCTCGCCAACGGCGCCTACTTCCTGGGCATCGTGCAGATCGTCGTCTACACCGGCGCGATCATGATGCTGTTCCTCTTCGTGGTGATGCTCGTCGGCGTCACGGCCGCGGACTCGCTGAAGGAGACCATCAAGGGCCAGCGCTGGCTGGCCCTGCTCTGCGGGGCCGGCTTCGGCGTCCTGCTGATCGCCGGCATCGGCAACGCCTCCCTGACGGAGTTCAACGGCACCGGCCGGGCGAACGCCAACGGCAACGTGGAGGGTCTCGCGGCCCTCATCTTCACCAAGTACGTCTTCGCCTTCGAGATCACCGGCGCACTGCTGATCACGGCCGCCGTCGGCGCGATGGTGCTCACCCACCGCGAGCGCACCGAGCGCGCCAGGACCCAGCGCGAGATGGCCGAGCAGCGCATCCGGGAAGGCCGGCACATCCCGCCGCTGCCCGCCCCGGGCGTCTACGCCCGGCACAACGCCGTGGACGTCGCGGGCCTGCTGCCCGACGGCACCCCCTCCGAGCTGACCGTCAGCAAGACGCTGCGCGAACGCGGTCAGATCCGGGACGTGTCGGCGGAGGCGCTCAACGACCTCCGGGCCCTGGAGCAGCGCGCCGCCGAGCGTCTGGAGCGGACCGGGATCGAGCCGGCGACGTTCAAGCGGCCCGAGGAGGCGTCGAAGTGAACCCCGTCAACTACCTCTACCTCGCGGCCCTGCTGTTCACCGTCGGCGCGACCGGGGTGCTGATCCGGCGCAACGCGATCGTCGTGTTCATGTGCGTGGAGCTGATGCTCAACGCCTGCAACCTCGCGTTCGTCGTCTTCTCCCGGATGCACGGCAACCTCGACGGCCAGATCATCGCCTTCTTCACGATGGTCGTCGCCGCCGCGGAGGTCGTGGTGGGCCTCGCGATCATCGTGTCGCTGTTCCGTACCCGCCACTCGGCCTCGGTCGACGACGCCAGCCTGATGAAGCTGTAAGGGGTCGGAAGAATCGTGGACAACCTGATCGCGCTGCTCATCGCGGCGCCCCTGCTCGGAGCGGCCGTCCTCCTGGTCGGCGGCCGGCGGCTGGACGCCGTGGGCCACTGGATCGGCACGCTCCTGTCGGCCACCTCCTTCGTGCTCGGCGTGGTCCTCTTCGCCGGCCTGCTCGGCAGGGACGCCGAGAACCGCACCCTGACCCAGCACCTGTGGACGTGGATCCCGGTCGGCGGCTTCCAGGCGGACGTCACCTTCCGCCTGGACCAGCTGTCGATGACGTTCGTGCTGCTGATCACGGGCGTCGGCTCGCTGATCCACCTCTACTCGGTCGGGTACATGGAGCACGACGAGCGGCGCCGCCGCTTCTTCGGCTACCTGAACCTGTTCCTCGCGGCGATGCTGGTACTGGTCCTCGCCGACAACTACCTGCTGCTGTACGTCGGCTGGGAGGGCGTCGGCCTCGCCTCGTACCTGCTCATCGGCTTCTGGCAGCACAAGCCCAGCGCCGCGACGGCCGCGAAGAAGGCCTTCCTGGTCAACCGGGTCGGCGACATGGGCCTGTCGATCGCGATCATGCTGATGTTCACCACCTTCGGCAGCTTCGCCTTCGGCCCGGTCCTCAGCCACACCGGCGACACCTCCGAGGGCCGGCTCACCGCGATCGGCCTGATGCTGCTGCTCGCCGCGTGCGGCAAGTCGGCCCAGGTCCCGCTGCAGTCCTGGCTCGGGGACGCCATGGAGGGCCCGACCCCGGTCTCGGCCCTCATCCACGCCGCGACGATGGTGACGGCGGGCGTCTACCTGATCGTCCGCTCCGGCGCCATCTTCAACGCGGCGCCCGACGCCCAGCTCGCCGTCACCGTGGTCGGCGCCGTCACGCTCCTCTTCGGTGCGATCGTCGGTTGCGCCAAGGACGACATCAAGAAGGCGCTGGCCGGTTCGACCATGTCGCAGATCGGCTACATGGTGCTGGCGGCCGGCCTCGGCCCCATCGGCTACGTCTTCGCGATCATGCACCTGGTCACCCACGGCTTCTTCAAGGCCGGGCTGTTCCTGGGCGCCGGTTCGGTCATGCACGGCATGAACGACGAGGTCGACATGCGCAGGTACGGCGGCCTGCGCACGTACATGCCGGTCACCTTCGCCACCTTCGGCCTCGGCTACCTCGCGATCATCGGCTTCCCGTTCCTGTCCGGCTTCTACTCCAAGGACGCCATCATCGAGGCGGCCTTCGCCAAGGGCGGCACCCAGGGCTGGATCCTCGGCGGCGTGGCCCTGCTCGGCGCGGCCATCACCGCCTTCTACATGACGCGCGTGATGCTCATGACGTTCTTCGGGGAGAAGCGCTGGCAGCCGGACGCGGAGGGCCACGAGCCGCACCCGCACGAGTCCCCGAAGATCATGACGATCCCCATGATCGTGCTGGCTGTCGGCTCCGTCTTCGGCGGCTTCTTCTTCCACCTCGGTGACCGCTTCCTCAACTGGCTGGAGCCGGTCACCGGCCACAGCGAGGGCGACTCGCCGATCAGTGCCATGACGGTCACCGGGGCGACCCTGGTCTGCCTGGTCGTCGGCGTCGGCATCGCCTGGGCGCAGTACGGCCGCAAGCCCGTCCCGGCGGTCGCCCCGCGTGGTTCGCTGCTCACCCGGGCCGCCCGGCGCGACCTGCTGCAGGACGACTTCAACCATGTCGTCCTGGTGCGCGGCGGCGAACACCTCACGCGCTCCCTGGTGTACGTCGACCACACCCTGGTCGACGGCGTGGTCAACGGCACGGCGGCCGGCTTCGGCGGCCTGTCCGGACGGCTGCGCCGGGTCCAGAACGGCTTCGTCCGCTCCTACGCGGTCTCGATGTTCGGCGGCGCGGCACTCCTGGTCGCCGCGACCCTGCTGATGAGGGCGGTCTGATACCGATGTCCTTTCCTCTGCTGACAGCGACGGCGGCGCTCCCGGCCCTCGGGGCGGTCGCCACGGCCGCCGTACCGGCCGCGAAGCGCGACGCCGCGAAATGGCTGGCGCTGGTCGTCTCGCTCGCCACACTCGCCCTGGCGATCACCGTCCTGGTCCGGTTCGACCCGGGCGGCGACCGCTACCAGCTCACCGAGTCCCACGCCTGGATCGCGGACTTCGGGGTCAGGTACGAGCTGGGCGTGGACGGCATCGCGGTGGCGCTGCTCGCCCTGACCGCGCTGCTGATCCCGTTCATCATCCTGGCCGGCTGGCACGACGCCGATCCGCTGGAGACCGGAAGCCGCCGCTGGCGGCCCACACAGGGCTTCTTCGCGCTGATCCTCGCCGTCGAGGCGATGGTGGTCATCTCCTTCGAGGCCACCGACGTCTTCCTCTTCTACATCTTCTTCGAAGCCATGCTCATCCCGATGTACTTCCTCATCGGCGGCTTCGGGGACCGTGCCCACGAGCACGGTGAGGAGGCGGCCTCCACCCAGCGGTCGTACGCGGCCGTGAAGTTCCTCCTCTACAACCTGGTCGGCGGCCTGATCATGCTGGCCGCGGTGATCGGCCTCTACGTGGTCGCCGGGAACTTCAGCCTCCAGGAGATCGTCCAGGCCCGGGCGAACGGCTCGCTGCACATGGCGACCAGCACCGAACGCTGGCTGTTCCTCGGCTTCTTCTTCGCCTTCGCGGTGAAGGCGCCGCTGTGGCCGCTGCACACCTGGCTGCCCAACGCCATGCAGGAGTCCACCGCCCCGGTCGCCGTGCTCATCACGGCGGTCGTCGACAAGGTGGGCACCTTCGCGATGCTCCGCTTCTGCCTCCAGCTCTTCCCGGAGGCCAGCAAGTGGGCGACGCCCGTCATCCTCGTACTGGCGCTCATCAGCATCGTCTACGGCGCGCTGCTCGCCGTCGGCCAGCGGGACATCAAGCGCCTGGTGGCCTACGCGTCGATCTCGCACTTCGGCTTCATCGTCATGGGCATCTTCGCGATGACCAGCCAGGGCCAGTCCGGCGCCACGCTCTACATGGTCAACCACGGCATCTCCACGGCCGCGCTGATGCTGGTCGCCGGATTCCTGATCTCCCGGCGCGGCTCTCGGCTCATCGCGGACTACGGGGGTGTGCAGAAGGTCGCCCCGGTGCTCGCCGGCACCTTCCTGATCGGCGGTCTCGCCACCCTGTCCCTGCCCGGACTCGCCCCGTTCGTGAGCGAGTTCCTGGTCCTGGTCGGAACCTTCACGCGCTACCCGGTGATCGGCGTCATCGCCACCTTCGGCATCGTCCTCGCCGCGCTCTACACCCTCGTCCTGTACCAGCGGACGATGACGGGCCCGGTGAAGCCGGAGGTGTCGGCTATGCCCGACCTCCGCGCGCGTGAACTGCTGGTCGTCGCCCCGCTGATCGTGCTGCTGATCTTCCTCGGGGTCTACCCGAAGCCCGTCACGGACATCGTCAACCCGGCGGTCAAACAGACCATGTCCGACGTACACAAGACCGACCCCAAGCCCGAGGTGGAGGCGGCCAAGTGAGCGCAACAGCCGTCCACAGCCTGTGGACAACCGCGGCCGACCCGATCTCGAAGATCGGCACGCCGAAGATCGAATACGGACAGCTGTCGCCGACCCTGATCGTGGTCGGCGCGGCACTGGTCGGGGTGCTCGTCGAGGCGTTCGTCCCGCGCAGGTCCCGCTACTACGCCCAGGTGTTCGTGTCCGTCGTGGCGCTGTGCGCCGCGTTCGCCGCCGTCGTCGCGCTCGCGTCGAACGGCTACGGCACCACCAAGGCGCACATCGCGGCGATGGGGGCGATCGCGGTCGACGGGCCGTCCCTGTTCCTGCAGGGCACGATCCTGCTGGCCGGCCTGGTCGGCCTGTTCACCTTCGCCGAACGGCGACTGGACCCGGAGGCGCACGGCAACCGGGTCGACTCCTTCGCCGCGCAGGCCGCGTCCGTGCCCGGCAGCGACAGCGAGAAGGCCGCGGTGCGGGCCGGGTTCACCACCACCGAGGTCTTCCCGCTGCTGCTCTTCGCGATCGCGGGCATGCTGGTCTTCCCCTCGGCCAACGACCTGCTGACGCTCTTCGTGGCGCTGGAGGTCTTCTCCCTCCCGCTGTACCTGCTGTGCGCGCTGGCCCGCCGCAAGCGGCTGATGTCGCAGGAGGCGGCGCTCAAGTACTTCCTGCTCGGCGCGTTCGCCTCCGCGTTCACCCTGTTCGGCATCGCCATGCTCTACGGCTACGCGGGCTCGCTGTCGTACGGCCGCATCGCGCAGGTCGTCGAAGGCACGGTCACCGACGTCGACCCGGCGCTGGCCGGCACCATGGGCAACGACGCGCTGCTGCTGATCGGCGTCGCCATGATCGTGATGGGTCTGCTGTTCAAGGTGGGCGCCGTCCCGTTCCACATGTGGACGCCCGACGTCTACCAGGGCGCACCCACCCCGGTGACCGGATTCATGGCGGCGGCCACCAAGGTCGCGGCGTTCGGCGCGCTGCTGCGCCTGCTGTACGTCGTCCTGCCCGGCCTGCGCTGGGACTGGAGGCCGGTGATGTGGGCGGTGGCCGTCATCACCATGCTGGGCGGCGCGATCGTCGCGATCACGCAGACCGACATCAAGCGGCTGCTGGCGTACTCGTCCATCGCGCACGCCGGATTCATCCTCGCCGGTGTCATCGCGACCTCGAAGGACGGCGTGTCGTCCGTCCTGTTCTACCTGGCCGGGTACTCGTTCGTGACGATCGGCGCCTTCGCGGTGGTGACCCTGGTGCGCGACGCCGGCGGCGAGGCCACCCACCTGTCCAAGTGGGCCGGGCTCGGCCGCCGCTCCCCGCTGGTGGCGGCCGTGTTCGCGGTGTTCCTGCTGGCCTTCGCGGGCATCCCGCTGACCTCCGGCTTCGCGGGTAAGTTCGCCGTCTTCAAGGCGGCGGCGGACGGTGGCGCGGCCCCGCTGGTCGTGATCGGTGTGATCTCCTCGGCGATCGCCGCGTTCTTCTACATCCGGGTGATCGTGCTGATGTTCTTCAGCGAGCCCAGGCCCGAGGGGCCGACCGTGGCCGTGCCCTCGCCGCTGACCATGGCGGCGATCGGCGTGGGCGTGGCGGTCACGCTGGTGCTCGGTGTGGCGCCGCAGTACTTCCTGGACCTGGCGAACCAGGCGAGCGTGTTCGTGCGCTGACGTACGCCACGGCCGCCGTCCGGGGCCCGGTCCTCCCGCGGAGGACCGGGCCCCGGCGCGTGCGGCGGCGCCGGGGTGCCGGAGGGCCCGCCTGTGGAAAACTCCGGGGCTGTCGGTGCGGGCGCCTATCGTGGACGCAGTGGTCGAAGGACGACGCACGGGGGACAGGACACGGGGACCGGGCGATGGGCGCGACGGGCGGGATCAGGGAGATGCCACACATGACCGAGGGGCCGGGCACGGCCGACAGCGAGGCGCTGGCCACACTGCACCGGGTCTTCGGGTACGAGGCCTTCCGGGGCGAGCAGGCAGCGGTCATCGAGCATGTGGTGGCGGGCGGCGACGCCGTCGTGCTCATGCCGACCGGCGGCGGGAAGTCGCTGTGCTACCAGATCCCGTCCCTGGTCAGACCGGGTACGGGCGTGGTGGTCTCGCCGCTGATCGCGCTGATGCAGGACCAGGTGGACGCCCTGCGCGCGCTCGGCGTGCGAGCGGGCTTCATCAACTCCACCCAGGACTTCGACGAGCGGCGCACGGTCGAGGCCGAGTTCCTCGCCGGTGAGCTGGACCTGCTGTACCTGGCCCCGGAGCGGCTGCGCGTGGCGGCCACGCTCGACCTGCTCTCCCGGGGCAAGATCTCGGTCTTCGCGATCGACGAGGCGCACTGCGTCTCCCAGTGGGGCCACGACTTCCGCCCCGACTACCTGGCCCTCTCGCTGCTCGGTGAGCGCTGGCCGGACGTTCCGCGGATCGCCCTCACGGCCACGGCCACGCACGCCACCCACGAGGAGATCACCCAGCGGCTGGGCATGCCGACGGCCCGCCACTTCGTGGCGAGTTTCGACCGGCCCAACATCCAGTACCGGATCGTGCCCAAGGCCGATCCCAAGAAGCAGCTCCTCGCCTTCCTGCGGGAGGAGCACCCGGGCGACGCCGGCATCGTCTACTGCCTCTCCCGCAACTCGGTGGAGCGCACCGCGGAGTTCCTGAGCGCCAACGGCATCGAGGCGGTCCCGTACCACGCGGGCCTGGACGCGGGCACGCGCGCGGCCCACCAGTCCCGCTTCCTGCGCGAGGAGGGCCTGGTCGTGGTCGCGACCATCGCCTTCGGCATGGGCATCGACAAGCCGGACGTGCGCTTCGTCGCCCACCTCGACCTGCCCAAGTCCGTCGAGGGCTACTACCAGGAGACGGGCCGCGCGGGCCGTGACGGGCTGCCCTCCACCGCCTGGATGGCCTACGGCCTCAACGACGTCATCCAGCAGCGCAAGCTGATCCAGTCCGGCGAGGGCGACGAGGCCTTCCGCCGCCGGGCCGCCGCCCACCTCGACGCGATGCTCGCCCTGTGCGAGACCGCCCAGTGCAGGCGCGGCCAGCTCCTGGCCTATTTCGGGCAGGAGCCCTCCGCCGCGGGATGCGGCAACTGCGACACCTGCCTCACCCCGCCGGAGACCTGGGACGGCACGGTCGCCGCGCAGAAGGTGCTCTCCACGGTGGTGCGGCTGCAGCGGGAGCGCGGGCAGAAGTTCGGCGCCGTGCAGATCGTGGACATCCTGCTCGGCAAGAGGAGCGCCAAGGTCATCCAGTTCGACCACGACCAGCTCTCCGTGTTCGGCATCGGCGAGGAGCTCACCGACGGCGAATGGCGTGGTGTCATCCGGCAGTTGCTCGCCCAGGGACTGCTCGCGGTGGAGGGGGAGTACGGCACGCTGGTGCTCACCGAGACGAGCGGATCCGTGCTGCGCCGCGAGCGGGACGTGCCGCTGCGCAAGGAGCCGAAGAAGCCGGCCACCTCGCGCGCGGGCTCCTCCCGGGGCGAGCGCAAGGCCAAGGCCGCCGCGGCCGAGCTGCCGGGCGAACTCGTCCCCGCCTTCGAGGCCCTGCGCGCCTGGCGCGCCGAACAGGCCAGGGAGCAGGGCGTCCCGGCGTACGTCATCTTCCACGACGCCACGCTGCGGGAGATCGTCATCCGGCGGCCCGGTTCGGTGCGGGAGCTGGGCACCGTGGGCGGCGTCGGCGAGAAGAAGCTGGCGACCTACGGGGAGGGCGTGCTGGAGGTGCTGAACTCCCTGTCCGTGTCCGGCCCGGCCGGTGCCACGACGGGGGGCGCCGCTCCCGCGGCGGCCGATGTCCCGCCCGCTGCCGGCGAGGCCCCGGAGGACGACTGGGCCGAGCACGCGCAGGAGCCGGAACCCGACGACTGGATGTAGCGGCGGGCGCCGTCGGGGCCGTCAGGCCAGCGCCGTCAGCCCCGGGGCGAAGGTGATCAGCAGCGGCAGCAACGGCACCAGCGCGGCCACCGTGGTGGTCAGCGCCCGGTGCCGGCGGAGCAGCCGCGGCGGGGGCTCCAGGAGGCGGTCCACGCGCTCGCCGAGGAGCCGGTGGCTGGAGGCGCAGGACAGGACGCCGCGGTGCTGGTTGAGCTCGATCAGGGCGAGGGCGGTGGTGAGGTGGCCGCAGCGCCGGGAGGCGGTGTCGTCGGCGGCCAGTTCGACCAGGCGGTGCGTCTGGTCGCAGAAGTGGGCGAAGAGCGGGACGCCCGGGAATCCGGTGGCCAGCGCGGTGGACAGGTGGAGCAGCCAGTCGTGGTGGGCGCGGGCGTGACCGCGCTCATGGGTCAGGACGGCGTCCAGCTGGCGCCCGGTGAGGCGGCGCAGCGCCCCGGTGGTGACGACGAGCTGGGGCGGGTGCCCGGGCATCCACCAGGCGTCCGGGTACTCGTCCTCCAGCACCAGCATCGGGCCGCGCGCCGCCGGCAGTCCCGCGGGCAGATCGGGCGCGCGTTCCCGCAGGTGCGCCCGGGCCTGGCCGCGGCTCCTGCGGACCTCGGCGAGTTCCCGGGCGAGCATCGCCGTCGTCCAGGCGGCCCCGCAGGCCAGCAGCAGGGTGAGGGCCACGGCCCAGACCGGTGCGGTGGACAGGTCGTACGCGGCGGTGACGGTGGGCGGCGCCGGGGCGAACACATGGTCGCGGACGGTGTGGAAGACGGCCGCCGCGCCCAGCACCAGCGCGGTCAGGCAGCACAGCAGGACCGTGGCGACCAGGCACTGCCACACCCACAGGGCGACCACGGGCTCCCGTTCGGTCCATTCGGCCCGGGTCAGCGCGCGCGGTGCCGGTACGGCGGCCGTCAGGGCGACGACGCTCAGCAGGAGCAGGCAGACCGTCATGCCGGGGCTCCGGTTCGTGGTCGGAGAGGTGCGGGTGTCGGGTGGTGCCGGGGACGTGCCGGAGGCACGTCGGGTGATGCCGTGTCCCCGCCAGTATGACGGGGACACGGGGCGCGAGTCAGGCCTGCGGCGCGGATCGCGTCGGCGAGGTGGGTTTCGCCCCGCCTCTCCGGGCGCCCGCCGGCACCGCCACCCGCGGGCGGCGGTTCAGCCCGACACGATCCGCCCGCTGACCTCTCCCAGCCCGACCCGGCCGCCGTCCGGTCCCGGCGCCCAGGCCGACAGCGTCACCACGTCCCCGTCCTCCAGGAAGGCACGCTTGCCGTCCGGGAGTTCGAGCGGGTCGCGGCCGTTCCAGGTCAGCTCGAGCAGCGAGCCGCGCTGGCCCTCCGCCGGGCCGCTCACCGTGCCCGAGCCGTACAGGTCGCCGGTGCGCAGCGAAGCGCCGTTCACCGTCATGTGGGCGAGCTGCTGGGCGGCGGTCCAGTACATGGTGGAGAACGGCGGCTCGGACACCGTGTGCCCGTTGATCGCGACCGAGATCCGCAGGTCGTAGCCGCCGGGTTCGATGCCGGGAGCGGCGTCGTCCAGGTAGGGCAGCAGGGGGTGCGTGCGCTCGGGGGGCGCCACGCGCGCGTTCTCCAGGGCCTCCAGCGGCGTGATCCACGCCGACACCGAGGTGGCGAAGGACTTGCCGAGGAAGGGGCCGAGAGGCACGTACTCCCAGGCCTGGATGTCACGCGCCGACCAGTCGTTGAGCAGGCACAGACCGAAGACGTGCTCCTGGAAGTCGCCGAGCGCGACGGGCGTGCCCTGCTCGGACGGCACACCCACCACGAAGCCGACCTCGGCCTCGATGTCCAGCCGGACCGAGGGCCCGAAGACCGGTGCCGGTTCGCCGGGACCCTTGCGCTGCCCCGACGGCCGGACGACATCCGTGCCGGAGACGACCACCGTGCCGGAGCGGCCGTGGTAACCGATCGGCAGGTGCTTCCAGTTGGGGGTCAGGGAGTCCTCCGCGTCCGGGCGGAAGATCCGGCCGACGTTCCGGGCGTGGTTCTCCGACGCGTAGAAGTCGACGTAGTCCGCGACCTCGAAGGGCAGGTGGAGGGTCACCGACGACAGCGGGTGGAACAGCGGCTCGATGGTCGACCGGTGCGAGGGGACCGTCACCCACGCCGTCAGCGCGCGCCGCACGTCCGACCAGGCCGTGCGGCCGGCGGCCAGCAGCGGGTTGAGGGTGGCCTGCGCGAGCAGGGACACGTACGGCGAGCCGAGGGCGGCGGCCGCCGCCCCCGCGTCGAGGACGTGGTCACCGAGCCGGACCCCGACCCTGCGCTCCGTGCTGCCGGAGGGTGAGAACACACCGTAGGGAAGGTTGTGCGGGCCGAAGGGGTCGCCCTCGGGGACGTCGAAGGGGGGCATGGGGTGCTGCCTCACTCTCATCCGGGCCATGCATGGCGATGCGTTCCATGTGATCGCGCCACACGTTACGGCCGGGACAGGTGTCTTGGGCAGTGCCGCAAGGGTTGTCCGCCCCGGCGGCCGGCCGGGGAGGGGCTCCGGGGCCCGGCGTGACGCCCCCGCGGGAGCCTCCCAAGTCCGGCGCGAACCGGGTGAGTCGGCGGGTCGCGCGGTCCGTATTCTCTGATCATGGCCGCACCCCCCGCATACGCACTGATCGCCACCGACCTGGACGGGACGCTGCTGCGCGGCGACGACACCGTCTCCGACCGGTCGCTGGCCGCGCTGGAGCGGGTGGCCCGGGCCGGCGCCCGGCACCTGGTGGTGACGGGCCGGCCGGCTCCCCGGGTGCGGCCGCTCCTGGACGCCCTCGGCTGCACGGGGCTCGCGGTGTGCGGGCAGGGCGCGCAGGTCTACGACGCGGGCACCGGCCGCCTGCTGTGGTCGGTCCGGCTGGACCGCGAACTGGCCGAGACCGCGCTCGGCAAGATCGAGGCCGAGGTGGGGCAGGTCTTCGCGGCCGTCGACCAGGACGGCGTGGACGGGCTCACGCTGATCGAGCCCGGGTATCTGATGCCCCACCCGACCCTGCCCGCCGTGCGGGTCGACCGGCGCGACGACCTGTGGTGCGAGCCCATCAGCAAGGTCCTGCTGCGCCATCACACGCTGTCGGACGACGAGTTGGCGGCGACGGCGCGCGCGGCGGTGGGCTCGCTGGCCACGGTCACCATGTCGGGTCCCGGCACGGTGGAACTCCAGCCGTGCGGCGTCACGAAGGCGACCGGACTCGCGCTGGCCGCCGGTCATCTGGGGATCGCCCCCGAACAGGCCCTGGCCTTCGGCGACATGCCCAACGACATCCCCATGTTCGACTGGGCGGGCCGCGGGGTGGCCATGGCCAACGCCCACCCCGAACTCAAGGCGGTCGCGGACGAGGTCACGACGTCGAACGAGGACGACGGCGTCGCCGTCGTCCTCGAAGGACTGTTCCCGGCAGGATGACCGGGACAGGGGCAGCGGCCCGCGGCGGGGGCGCCGGTCAGGTGGCGCCCCGCCGCGGGTGCCGGTCAGTAGGCGCCGTTGACGTTGTCGATCGAGCCGTAGCGGGCGGCCGCGTAGTTGCAGGCGGCGGTGATGTTCGCGACCGGGTCGTAGGGGTCGAACGCCGTTCCGGCCACGTGGTAGGCGTTGAAGGTCGGGTCGATCACCTGGAGCAGGCCCTTGGACGGGATGCCCTTGGCGGCGTTGGAGTCCCACAGGTTGATGGCGCGCGGATTGCCCGAGGACTCACGGATGATGTTGCGGTGGATGCCGTTGTAGGTGCCCGGGATGTGCTTCTCCGCCATGATCGCGAGGGACTCGCGGATCCAGCCGTCGAGGTTGTTCGGGTACCCGGCGAGGGTGGTTCCGGCCGAACCGGCGGAGTCCGCCGCGGAGGCGCTGGTCGCGCCGACGACCGGGAGGACGAGCACGGCGGCGCCGGTGCCGAGGACGGCGAGCTTGCGGAGGCGGCTGGTGCGGACGCGGCGGGGCTGAGCGGCTGCAGGCATGGCGAGGTTCCTCTCCGTCGCCTGCGAGGTGAGCTGTCGGGTTCGGGCGGGGAGGTGCCCGGCCGTGCCGCCCCCGAGGCGGCACGACTTCACCCCTTGCCGTTCCGGTGACGACACGCGTCGTCCGGTCCGGCGAACTTACCTGGGTCCCCCGCTCCTGCCGTACGAATGCGTTCGTGGATGGGTGATGCCGGGCGGCGGCAGGATTCGGCGTTCCGCTCGACTGGCCGGGAACGTATGCGAGAGCACATGTCCGGAACAAGTGTCGGATTCACGTAAAGACCAAGTTGACCTTGTTCTGTTCCGTTTTGAGTGCTTGATCCTTTGCGACTGCCAATGCTCAACTGGTCGACGGGGCAAGGGGAAGCGCGTGGTGGCCGGGCCCGGGGGCCCGATCGGGGCGCGTGACCCAATTCACGAAATAGCAAAGTATTCCAAATCAGACATGGGGGATTTGGCAGTGAGAGCGAATCGAGGGCCGGCTGCCCCGCGGGTGCCGTGTGGCCGATTTCCAGCGCGCCACAAAAGGAGCATTAAGGCGCCTAATGTCCGTATTATCGGGTGGTCGGCAGTGCGCCGATCATGGTCCGATGCCGTCCGTGCCGGACCGGTGGGCGCCCTCGGTGATCGAAACAGGACCGGATACGCTGACTTGAGTGAGGGCAGCGACCTATCGACAAACCGTGTAATCGCCAGCAGACACCAGCAGACAGGAGACCCCTCGTGACCGTCGTCGGGCCGTTCGGGCTGAGCGTGCGGGACCAGGCTCTGGAAGCCGATGTCCAGGCCGGATTGACGGCTGTCGAGGAAGGCTTGCTCGAAGCCACCAAGAGTGAGGTCCCGTTCATCACGGAGGCCGCGCAGCACCTCGTACGGGCCGGCGGGAAGCGCTTCCGGCCGCTCCTCGTGATGCTCGCGGCACAGTTCGGGGACCCGTACGCGCCCGGTGTCGTGCCGTCGGCCGTGGTCGTGGAGCTGACCCACCTGGCCACGCTGTACCACGACGACGTCATGGACGAGGCGTCCGTGCGGCGCGGGGTGGACAGCGCCAACACGCGCTGGGGCAACTCCGTCGCGGTCCTCACCGGCGACTTCCTCTTCGCCCGCGCCTCCCAGATCCTCGCCGACCTCGGCCCCGAGGCGGTCCGGGTCCAGGCCCTCGCGTTCGAGCGGCTGGTCACCGGGCAGATCCTGGAGACCGCGGGCCCCTCGGACGGCCGTGACCCGGTCGAGCACTACCTGGACGTGCTGGGCGGCAAGACCGGCTCCCTGGTGGCGGTGTCCTGCCGGTTCGGCGCCATGATGTCCGGCGCCGACGAGACGGTCGTCGACGTGCTCACTCAGTACGGCGAACGGCTCGGGGTCGCCTTCCAGCTCGCGGACGACGTCCTGGACATCGCCTCCGACTCGCACGAGTCCGGCAAGACCCCGGGGACCGACCTGCGCGAGGGCATCCCGACCCTGCCCGTGCTCCGGCTGCGCGAGCGCGCGGCCCGTCTGGGGCTGCCCGAGGACACCGCACTGTGCGAGCTGCTCGACTCCGACCTCGGCGACGACGCCCGGCTCGAGGAGGCGCTGACCGCGCTCCGCGCGCACCCCGCGCTGGAGCAGGCCCGCCGCGACACCGTGCGCTACGCCGAGGAGGCGCGCGCCGCGCTGGCCCCGCTGCCGGAATGCGACTCCAAGGCGGCGCTGCTCGAACTGTGCGACGCGGTGGTGCACCGGGCCGGCTGAGCCCTGGGTCCCGGCCGAGGGCGGTGTCTCCCGCGCGACCCCTACGGGTCGGGGGAGGCCCCGCCCTCGGGTGTCATACCGCAGGCGTACACGCACTTGGTGCCACGGTCTGACGCTTCCTCACGGCCGATTTGGTCATATGGAAACCACGGAAATCACCACTCCTCACCGATTCGGGTGAGAATGGCGGCTCAGGTGGACCAGTGTGGGGACAGCCGCCGCCGACGACGGAGGTAAGGCACAGATGGCACCGTACGAATCCGACGACGCAACGGGCGCCGCACGGGACGAGGACCTGCCCACCGGACGCCGCAAGGCCGCCCGGTACGTGGTCCCGGTCGCGGTGGTGGGGGTCGCGGCGGCCACGATCGGGCTGGTCCCGGCGCTCGCCGACTCCGGTGACCCCGATCTGCCGAAGATCACCGCACAGCAGCTCATCGACAGGATCGCGAAGTCGGACGTGCAGCAGCTGTCCGGCACGGTGAAGGTCAGCACCGACCTCGGCCTGCCGGACCTCGGCGGCCTGGAGAGCGGCCTGATGTCCGGGGCGGCCCCCGGTGACGGCTCCTCCGCGGACCCGCGGTCCAAGCTCACCGAACTGGCCTCCGGCACGCACACGCTGCGCGTGGCCACCGACGGCCCGGACCGGCAGAAGCTGTCGCTGCTGGAGAGCGGCTCCGAGTACAGCCTGATCCACGACGGCAAGGACGTCTGGGGCTACGACAGCAAGAGCAACGAGGTCCACCACTCCGCCGCCGCCGGCGGTCAGCACCGGGCGGAGCAGCCGCCGGCCACGCCGAAGGGCTTCGCCGACGAGGCCCTGAAGGCGGTCGACGACACCACGTCCGTGACCGTCGACGGCACCGCGCAGGTCGCCGGACGCGACGCCTACAGGCTGCTGATCAAGCCCAGGCAGTCCGGCACCACGGTCGGCGCCGTCACCATCGCCGTGGACGCGAAGACGGGCATGCCGCTGAAGTTCACGCTCACCCCGCGGAGCGGCGGCGCCGCCGTCCTCGACGCGGGCTTCACCCAGGTCTCCTTCGCCAAGCCGGCCGCCGCCACCTTCGACTTCACCCCGCCCAAGGGTGCGAAGGTCACCGAGGAGAAGGAAGGCGGCAGGGGAAGGGCGCCGGAGCACGCTCCCAAGGGCGGTGAGGACCTCGCCAAGGGCCTGAACGGCGCCACCGTGCTCGGCAAGGGCTGGACCTCGGTCGCCACCTTCGACACCGGCGCCGAGGGCGGCGTGCCGTCCGGCGGCCAGGACGGTCCGCTCGGCGGCTTCCTCGGCTCGCTCGGCGACCAGGTCTCCGGCAAGTTCGGCAAGGGCACGGTGTTCTCCACCCGCCTGGTCAACGCCCTGATCACCGACGACGGCAAGGTGTACGCCGGCGCGGTGACCAAGGACGCGCTGGTGAGGGTGGCGAACGCCGGGAAGTGATCCCGCCCGGAGACGGGCGGTCAGGAGCGGGCACGGGCGACCGAGGGGAAGCCGATGGACGAACCGTCCGCCGCGGGGCGTGAGCCGGGGGACGCGCCGGAGCACGTCATCGCCACGCGCGGCCTCACCAAGCGCTACCGCGGCGGACAGCTCGCCGCCGACGGTCTCGACCTGACCGTCCCGGCGGGCAGCGTCTTCGGCTTCCTCGGCCCGAACGGCTCCGGCAAGACCACCACCATCCGCATGCTGATGGGCCTGATCGAACCGACCTCGGGCACGGCGCGCGTGCTGGGCCGGCCCATGCCCCGGTCCGCGCGCACCGTCCTGCCCCGGGTCGGCGCGCTGATCGAGGGCCCGGCCCTGTACGGCTTCCTCTCCGGCCGGGACAACCTGCTGCGCTACGACGCCGCCGACCCGACGGCCGATCCGCGCACCCGGCGGGCCCGCGTCGCGGCCGCCCTGGACCGGGTGGGCCTGACGGCCGCGGCGGGCAAGAAGGCGAGGGCGTACTCGCTCGGCATGAAGCAGCGCCTGGGCCTGGCGGCCGCGCTGCTCCAGCCGCGCGGACTGCTCGTGCTGGACGAGCCCACCAACGGGCTCGACCCGCAGGGCATGCGGGAGATCCGCGCCCTGGTGAAGGAACTGGCGGCCGACGGCACGACCGTGTTCCTGTCCTCCCACCTCCTCGACGAGATCGAGCAGGTGTGCACGCACGCGGCGGTGATGGCGCGGGGCCGCCTGATCACCCAGGGCGCGGTCGCCGACCTGGCCGCCGGGGCGCGCGGCCGGCTGGCGGTGAACACGCCGGATCCCGCCGAGGCGGCCCGGGTGCTGAAGGAGCAGGGCGTCACGGACGTCGTCGCCGACGGCGACCGGGTGACCGGCGAGCCGCCCCGGCGGGACCTCGCGGACGTGAACGCGGCCCTGGTCGCGGCGGGCGTCCGGGTACGCGGCTTCACCCTCGAACGGGCATCGCTGGAGGACGCGTTCGTGGCACTGACCGGGGAGGGCTTCGATGTCGCGGGCTGAGGTGATCGGGGCGCCGGCCGGGCGCCGGACGCGTCCGCTGTGGACCTTCGGACTGCTGCGCAGCGAGCTGGTCACCACGCTGCGCCGCTGGCGCACGCTCGCGCTGCTCGCGGTGCTGGCGGCGGTGCCGGTGCTGGTCGGCATCGCGGTACGGATCGAGACGCGGGGCGGTCCGGGGGCGGACGGCGGCGGAGGCGAGGGCCCGGCGTTCATGGCCCAGATCACCAACAACGGCCTGTTCCTGGTGTTCACGGCGCTGGCCGCGACCCTGCCGTTCTTCCTGCCGATGGCGGTCGGCGTCGTCGCGGGCGACTCGATCGCCGGTGAGGCCGGCGCGGGCACCCTGCGCTATCTGCTGGTCGCTCCGGCCGGCCGTACCCGCCTGCTGCTCACCAAGTACGCGACGGTCATGGCCTTCTGCCTGCTGGCCACCCTGGTGGTGGCCGTGTCCGCGCTGGCCGTCGGCGCGTTGCTGTTCCCGCTCGGCGACCTGACGACCATCTCCGGCACGAGCATCACCTTCACCGAGGGCCTCGGCCGGGCGCTGCTGATCGCGCTGGCGGTCGCCGCCTCACTGGTCGGCATCGCGGCCCTCGGGCTGTTCGTGTCCACCCTGACCAACAGCGGCATCGCGGCGATGGCGACCACCGTGGGCCTGCTCATCACCGTTCAGATCCTGGACCAGATACCGCAGTTGCACGCGCTGCGGCCGTACTTCTTCTCCCACTACTGGCTGTCCTTCGCCGATCTCATGCGCGACCCCGTCTACTGGGACGACCTGGTGAAGAACCTCGGTCTCCAGGCGCTGTACGCCGCCGTGTTCGGCTCGGCGGCCTGGGCGCGGTTCACGACGAAGGACATCAGCGTCTAGGACCGGCTCAGGCCTCCTGGTACGGGAAGCGGGCGAGGGGCGCCTCCCGGCTGAAGAACGTCTTCGCGCGGGTGAGGGCCTCGGTGTCCGCGGCCACGTCACCAGGCGCGCTGCCGTTGCCGAGCAGCACACCGCCGAAGCGCATCCCCAGGTAGGCGGCCGAGTTGTTGAGCGTGCCGACGAGCGGGTCGGCGACCGACGGCTCCCGGTCCGCCCGGGCCGAGACGCCCCACAGGGTGCGCCCGGCCATCGTCGCCTTGAAGTCGATGCCCGGGGTGCGCAGCCAGGCCGACCAGTGGTCCAGGTACCGCTTGGTGTGGCCGGAGACCGAGTACCAGTACAGCGGGGACGCGATCACCAGGTCCGTGGCCGCGAGGGTGGCGTCCAGCAGCAGACCGGCCGTGGTGCCGGCGGCCGGGCGTACGTGGTCGGTGTCGTGCCGCAGGTCCGTGAAGTCGGGCAGCGGGTGGTCGACGAGGCGGATCCAGTGCTGTTCGACGCCGGCGGGGAGCTGTTCGGCGGCCGCGCGGGCCAGCAGCTCGGTGTTGCCGTCGGGCCGGGCACTGCCCAGGACGAAGAGGAAGCGGCGGCTCATGGGTCCCCCGTAGTGGTTGATGTCGCACCGCGAATAAGGGCGTGTGCATTTTATGCACACGCAAGCACTCTCTTTCAAGGGCCGGTTCCAGGGCTCCGGACTGCGGCTGGTGCGAGGCTGTGACGTCTCGGTGACGCGGGAGCCGGGCTGAACGGACACACTGGTCGGCAGGACGCGTACGGACCGGATCGTGGCGCCGGGGGAGTGAGGAAACCGATGTCTCGACTCAGCTTCGAGAAGAAGCGGGCACAGCAGCCCGCGGCACACCCCGCGGCGGTGGCCGTCCGGGTGTCCGGCACGGGCAGTGCCTCGGTGGGCGGGACGGCGGTCGTCGCGGAACCGGGTCAGGAGATCCAGCAGGCCGTGCTCAACCACCTCCAGCGCCTCGCCATCAGCCTGGGCACCCCGATACGTGCCACGATCCACGACGACCGCGCCGGCTGCGTGGTCCCCCTGGAGGTCTCGGCGGACGGCTCCAGCCGGGTGGCGGGGGACCCGGTGCGGGTCGCTCCGGAGAGCGGGTCGGACGGACCGGGTGCGGCGATCCCCTCTCCGGTCACGGCGGGCTCCGGTCCGGGACGGGCTCCGCAGGGGCGGTTCGGGCCGCCGCCGGTCATGGCCGCCGTGCCCGGCGCGCGGACCGCCACCGGAACCCGGACGCCGGCCCCCGTGCCCGCGTACGGACCCCGGACCATGCCCCCCGCGCCCGCGCCGCTCCCCGAGCCGGCCGCCCCGGTACCCGCGGGGCGGCCCGGCGAATCCCCCGTCATCCCCGCACCGCACCCCGAGCCGGTGGCCTCACGGCCCGCCCGGGAGATCCCCCCGGTACCCGTGTCCGTCCCGGACGCGCCCCTGTGCGACCCCGAGCCCGCCCCGGCCTCGTCCGCGACCCCCACCCCCGCCCGCGGTTTCGACGCGGTGGCGGAGGAGGTGCTCGGCGACACGCCCGTGACCGAGACCGCGGAGGGCGCCGAGCTGCTCACCGAGCCGATGACGCGGATCAACGAGGCCGTCCGGGACGGCCGTATCGAGGCGGCGGCGGAGCTCGCCGGCCGCACGGTCGCCGAGGCCTGCGCGGTCCTGGGCCCCCGCCACCCCGAGGTGCTGCACCTGGGCGAGCTGACCGCCTACATCGCCTATCTGGCGGGCGACCCGGTGCGCTCCTTCCACCTGTCCCTGGACCTCGCCCGGCTGCGCCGGCAGGCGTGCGACGCGGAGGCTGCCTACGGCAATGTGCGCAGCGCCGCCACCGCCTGGCGCGCGGTGCGCGACCCGGAGGAGGGGCTGCGGCTGGGCCGCGACCTCCTCGGCCTGTGGACGGACCTCACGACGGAGCCCGGGCCCGCGGCCGGCGACCCGGAACCCCTGGAGTCGGCACGCTCGCGCATGGTCCGCCTGACCGCCCGCGCGGCCGGCGCCGCGCGGGCGTAGACGGCCGGCGCGGCCCCGGGCGGCGCGGCCGACTACGCGACGCAGAACTCGTTGTCCTCGGGGTCGGCCATCAGCACCCACTCGCCGGCGGGGTCCTTCACCTCGCGCAGCACCCGTGCGCCCAGCGCCTCCAGCCGCGCCACCTCGTCCGCGCGGCGCCCGGCGCCGGCGTGCACGTCGATGTGCAGCCGGTTCTTGACCGTCTTCGCCTCCGGGACGCGCTGGAAGAGCAGCCGCCGGCCCAGCCCGATGCCGGTGTCGGGGTCGCAGGGGTCCTCGGGGTGCCGTACGGCGATCAGGTCCCGGAAGGCGGGCCGGCCGTGGTACTCGACGGTGGCCTCGCCCGGCAGCGCGCCGAGGGACAGCAGCCGTTCGACGAGCGCGCTGTTGTCCTCGGCCGTGTAGTGCAGCGCGGCGGCCCAGAAGTCCGCCTGGGTGTGCGGGTCCGCCGCGTCGATGACGAGCTTCCAGCGCAGCGGGGCCGGAGCGGACGCGGACGTGTCTGATGCGGGCGTGTCTGTGGACATGTTCACCACTTATAGCCGCCCGCACGGACCCGCACCGGCCATTGGCGTCAGCCGACCCGGCGGACGTCCTCCCGGGCGGGCTCGGCGGACTCCACGAGCGGCGACACGGCGACCACCCGGGGCCTGCGGACGGCGTGCACGGCGTCCCAGGTCAGCAGACCCAGCGCCAGCCACACCAGGGCGAATCCGGCCCAGCGCTCCGCCGGCATCGCCTCGTGGAAGTAGAGGATGCCGAGCAGGAACTGGAAGACCGGTGCCAGGTACTGCAGCAGTCCCAGCGTGGACAGGGGCACCCGGATGGCCGCCGCGCCGAAGCAGACCAGCGGCAGGGCCGTGACGAGGCCGGTCGAGGCGAGCAGCAGGGAGTGCCCGGTGCCGCCGGTGGCGAAGGTGGCTCCGCCGTGTGCGCCGAGCCAGACCAGATAGCCGAGCGCGGGCACGAACTGGACCGCGGTCTCGGCGGCCAGCGACTCGACACCGCCGAGGGCGACCTTCTTCTTCACCAGCCCGTAGGTGGCGAACGAGAACGCCAGGCAGAGCGAGATCCACGGCGGGCGGCCGTAGCCGACGGTCAGCACGACGACGGCGGCGAAGCCGACCCCGACCGCGGCCCACTGCGCGGGCCGCAGCCGCTCCTTGAGGAGCAGCACGCCCATCGCGATGGTCACCAGAGGGTTGATGAAGTACCCGAGGGACGCCTCGACCACATGGCCGGAGTTCACGGCCCATATGTAGACGCCCCAGTTGACGGTGATGACGGCGGCGGCCACCACGACGAGCGCCAGCCGCCGCGGCTGCCGCAGCAGTTCCCCGGCCCAGGCCCAGCGGCGTACGACGAGCAGGGCGACGGCGACGAAGACCAGGGACCACACCATGCGGTGGGCCAGGATCTCCATGGCTCCGGCGGGCTTCAGCAGCGGCCAGAACAGTGGGACCAGGCCCCACATCCCGTACGCGGCGAAACCGTTCACCAGGCCTGTCCGGTGCTCTCCTCTGGACGTCCCGGCCATGGGCCCCTCCTTCTCGCCTCAGCCACGTGTGCGAGGAAGAAGGTAGCGCCGCGCGGCCCCGTCTGTCATGCCCGTATCGCCATACGGTCATGACAGGCGGGGCCGCTGGTCGTGCGGGGGCTCCGGAACGGCGTGGTCAGCCCTTGAGCGCGGCGGCGACGGCTTCGGCGAGCGGGGTGGTCGGACGGCCCGTCAGGCGGGAGAGGTCGCCGGTGGAGACGACCAGTTCGCCCTTCTCGATCGAGGCGTCCACGCCGGCCAGTACCGCGGCCAGCGGCCCGGGCAGCCCGGCGCCCGCCAGGATGGACTCGAGCGTCTCGACCGGTACCGGGGTGTAGCCGATCTCCCGGCCGGTCTGCCGGCTCAGTTCGGCCGCGTACTCGGCGAAGCCCCACGCCTCGTCGCCGCCCAGCTCGTACGTCGCGTTCTCGTGGCCCTCGCCGGTCAGCACCGCGACCGCCGCGGCCGCGTAGTCGGCGCGGGAGGCCGAGGAGACCCGGCCGTCGCCGGCGGCCTGAATGACCGCGCCGTGCTCCAGCACCGGGGCGAGGTTCTCGGTGTAGTTCTCGTGGTACCAGCCGTTGCGCAGCAGGCTGTAGGGCAGGCCGGAGGCGAGCAGCGCCGCCTCGGTGGCGCGGTGGTCGTCGGCGAGTGCGGCCGTGAGGCTGCCCGGGGCGCTGGTGTACGCCAGCAGGGCGACGCCGGCGGCCCCGGCGGCGTCGATGACGACCTGGTGCTGCCGGACCCGGCCCTTGTCGAACTCGTTGCCGGAGATCAGCAGGACCCTGTCGCCGGCCCGGAACAGGCCGTCGAAGGTCTCGGGGGCGTTGTAGTCGGCCACGGCGAGCCGGACCCCGCGGGCGGCGAGGCCGGCGGCCTTCGCCTCGTCCCGCACGACGGCGGTGATCTCTCCGGCCGGGACCTTCTCCAGCAGCTGCTCCACGACGTGGCGGCCGAGGTGTCCGGTGGCTCCGGTGACGACGATGCTCATGATGCGCGGTCTCCTTGTGGGTGCGTCCGTCGGTGACTCCGTATGTCTGTCACTAACCCTAGGAGAGGCGCTAACCAAGCGAAAGTACCCACTTTGAAGTAAGGTACTGGCATGGCAGTAAGTGACAGGGTGACCACCGCGGAGGCCGAGGCCCAGTGCCCGTACCGCCTCGTCCTGGAGCACCTCACCAGCCGCTGGGGTGTCCTCGTGCTGATCGAGCTGCTGGAGCGGCCGTACCGCTTCAGCGAGCTGCGCCGGGCGATCGACCGGTACGGCGGCCGGGGCGTCAGCGAGAAGATGCTGACCCAGACGCTGCAGACCCTGGAGCGCGACGGACTGGTCCACCGGGACGCCAAGCCGGTGATCCCGCCCCGCGTCGACTACTCGCTCACCGGACTCGGACAGGAGGCGGCGCGGCAGGTGCGCTCCCTCGCCCGGTGGACGCACGAGCGCATGGACGAGGTGGAGCGGGCCCGGCTGGCATACGACGAGGCCCGGGAACTCAGGTCCCGGGCCTCCTAGTCGGTGAGCGGGCCGCCCGTCAGCCGACGACCGTCCAGGTGTCCCCGCCGGCGAGCAGCGCGCCCAGGTCGCCCTTGCCGTGCTGCTCGATCGCCGTGTCGAGCTGGTCGGCCATCTCGTTGTCGTAGACCGGCCGCTCGACCGAGCGGAACACACCGATCGGGGTGTGGTGCAGGGTGTCCGGGTCGGCGAGCCGGGAGAGGGCGAAGGCCGTGGTGGGGGACGCGGAGTGCGCGTCGTGCACCAGGATCTCCGCCTCGTTCTCGGCGGTCACCGTGACCACCCTCAGATCGCCGGTGTTCCGGTCGCGCACGACACCGCGCGACCCGTCGGCCCCGAAGCGGATCTGCTGCCCGTGCTCGAGGCGGATCAGCGCCTCCTCGGCCCGCTGCCGGTCCTTCAGGGCGTCGAAGGCGCCGTCGTTGAAGATGTTGCAGTTCTGGTAGATCTCGATCAGCGCCGTGCCCGGGTGGTCGGCGGCCGCGCGCAGCACCTCGGTGAGGTGCTTGCGGTCGGAGTCGATGGTCCGGGCGACGAAGGACGCCTCCGCGCCGATCGCCAGGGATACCGGGTTGAAGGGCGCGTCGAGCGAACCCATCGGCGTCGACTTGGTGATCTTGCCGATCTCGGAGGTCGGGCTGTACTGGCCCTTGGTCAGGCCGTAGATCCGGTTGTTGAACAGCAGGATCTTCAGGTTGACGTTGCGGCGCAGGGCGTGGATGAGGTGGTTGCCGCCGATGGAGAGGGCGTCGCCGTCACCGGTGACCACCCACACGCTCAGGTCGCGGCGGGAGGCGGCCAGGCCGGTGGCGATCGCCGGGGCGCGGCCGTGGATCGAGTGCATCCCGTAGGTGTTCATGTAGTACGGGAAGCGGGAGGAGCAGCCGATGCCGGAGACGAAGACGATGTTCTCCCTGGCCAGCCCCAGCTCGGGCATGAAGCCCTGGACCGCCGCCAGGATCGCGTAGTCACCGCAGCCCGGGCACCAGCGCACCTCCTGGTCGGACTTGAAGTCCTTCATCGACTGCTTCGCCTCGGCCTTGGGGACCAACTGCAGCAGCCCGTTGGTGGCGTCAGTCATCGATGGCCTCCTTCAGCGCGGTGGCGAGCTGTTCCGCCTTGAACGGCATGCCGTTGACCTGGTTGTACGAGTGGGCGTCCACCAGGTACTTCGCCCGGATCAGCGTGGCGAGCTGGCCGAGGTTCATCTCGGGCACCACGACCTTGTCGTACCGCTCCAGCACCTCGCCCAGGTTGCACGGGAAGGGGTTGAGATGGCGCAGATGGGCCTGCGCGACGGCCTCGCCGGCGCCGCGCAGTCTCCGTACCGCCGCCGTGATGGGCCCGTAGGTGGAACCCCAGCCGAGGACCAGGGTGCGCGCCCCGTCCGGATCGTCGACCTCGATGTCCGGGACGTCGATGCCGTCGATCTTGGCCTGGCGGGTGCGGACCATGAAGTCGTGGTTGGCCGGGTCGTAGGAGATGTTGCCCGTGCCGTCCTGCTTCTCGATGCCGCCGATGCGGTGCTCCAGGCCCGGCGTGCCCGGGATCGCCCAGGGCCGGGCGAGGGTCTGCGGATCGCGCTTGTACGGCCAGAACACCTCGGTGCCGTCGTCCAGGGTGTGGTTCGGGCCGGTGGCGAACCGGACCCGGAGGTCGGGCAGCTCGTCCAGGTCCGGGATGCGCCAGGGCTCGGAGCCGTTGGCGAGGTAGCCGTCGGAGAGCAGGATCACCGGCGTGCGGTAGGTGAGCGCGATCCGGGCCGCCTCCAGGGCCGCGTCGAAGCAGTCCGCGGGGGTCCTCGGCGCGACCACCGGAACCGGTGCCTCGCCGTTGCGTCCGTACATCGCCTGCAGGAGGTCCGCCTGCTCGGTCTTGGTCGGCAGTCCGGTCGACGGGCCGCCGCGCTGGATGTCGACCACCAGCAGCGGCAGCTCCAGCGAGACCGCCAGGCCGATCGTCTCGCTCTTGAGGGCGACCCCGGGGCCGGACGTGGTCGTCACCGCCAGCGAGCCGCCGAAGGCCGCGCCCAGCGCCGCGCCGATGCCCGCGATCTCGTCCTCGGCCTGGAACGTCCGCACACCGAAGTTCTTGTGCTTGCTCAGCTCGTGCAGGATGTCGGAGGCCGGGGTGATCGGGTACGAGCCGAGGAACAGCGGCAGATCCGCCTGCTGGGAGGCGGCGACCAGGCCGTAGGCCAGGGCCAGGTTCCCGGAGATGTTGCGGTAGGTGCCGACCGGGAAGGCCTTGGCGGCCGGCGCGACCTCGTAGGAGACCGCGAAGTCCTCGGTCGTCTCGCCGAAGTTCCAGCCCGCCCGGAAGGCGGCGACGTTCGCGGCCGCGATGTCCGGCTTCTTGGCGAACTTGCTGTTCAGGAACTTCTCGGTGCCCTCGGTCGGCCGGTGGTACATCCAGGACAGCAGGCCCAGGGCGAACATGTTCTTGCTGCGCTCGGCCTCCTTGCGGGAGAGGTCGAACTCCTTGAGCGCCTCGACCGTGAGCGTCGTCAGCGGCACCGGGTGCAGGTGGTAGCCGTCGAGCGAGCCGTCCTCCAGCGGGTCGGCGGCGTAGCCGACCTTCTGCAGCGCGCGCTTGGTGAACTCGTCCGTGTTGACGATGATCTCGGCGCCGCGCGGGAGGTCGCCGATGTTGGCCTTCAGGGCGGCCGGGTTCATCGCGACCAGCACGTTCGGCGCGTCGCCCGGGGTGAGGATGTCGTGGTCGGCGAAGTGGAGCTGGAAGGAGGAGACACCGGGCAGGGTGCCCGCGGGGGCGCGGATCTCGGCGGGGAAGTTCGGGAGGGTGGAGAGGTCGTTGCCGAAGGACGCGGTCTCCGAGGTGAAGCGGTCACCGGTGAGCTGCATGCCGTCACCCGAGTCCCCCGCGAACCGGATGATCACCCGGTCCAGGCGCCGCACGTCCTTCGCTCCGCCCGGTTTGCGCTGCTCTCCCACGACGGCCGCGTCGGCCTGCTCCGCTGGGCTGCTGACCTGGCTGGTCACTGAACTGGACCTCCTTCGAGGCGGCTGTCCGGGAATGGTCGTCCCACGGACCATCCCAGAATCAACCCTACGTCGCTCAGGGTCGCCCTCCGGCGGCCATCCGCATGATGGACGGCGTTTCGAGACGGCCCGTCGCGCTGGATTCTCATGGTTCCTCGCGCCGCCCAAGCTACGGTCAACCGGCTCGCCGCGCCTGTGCGCCTTTCCGATTCCCTCCTCCGGCCCTCATCCACCCGGGTGCCGGTTCCACAGAAGCCGGACGGACTGACACCCAGCTGACGAGTGCCGGTCCGTCACGAGTTCAGATAGGTCAGAACGGCCAGAACACGCCGGTGGTCGCCGTCGCTCGGGGACAGTCCGAGCTTCAGGAAGATGTTGCTGACGTGCTTCTCCACGGCCCCGTCACTGACCACGAGCTGCCGGGCGACCGCCGAGTTCGTCCGGCCCTCCGCCATCAGCCCCAGCACCTCGCGCTCCCGCGGGGTGAGCCCCGCCAGCACGTCCTGCTTGCGGCTGCGTCCGAGCAACTGCGCGACCACCTCCGGATCCAGCGCCGTACCGCCCCCGGCGACCCGCACCACCGCGTCGACGAACTCCCGCACCTCGGCGACCCGGTCCTTGAGCAGGTAGCCCACGCCCCGGCTGGAACCGGCCAGCAGTTCGGTGGCGTACCGCTCCTCCACGTACTGCGACAGCACCAGCACCCCGAGCCCCGGGTGCGTCCTGCGCAGCCGTACGGCCGCCCGCACCCCCTCGTCGGTGTGGGTCGGCGGCATCCGCACGTCCGCCACCACCACGTCGGGCAGCTCACCCTGCGCGTCCAGGTCGGCGATGGTCTTGATCAGCGCCTCCGCGTCCCCGACGCCGGCCACGACGTCATGCCCGCGGTCGGTCAGCAACCGGGTCAGGCCCTCCCTGAGCAGCACCGAGTCCTCGGCGATGACCACTCGCACCCTGTTCTCCACGATCTCCCGGCCCCCCACAGCCCGACCTTCCGACGGCGTCCCGTACGAAGGTCAAGCATTCCAGCATTCGCGGCGGCGCGCCCAGGAGCGGGGGAAACAGCCCCGCGCGCGCGTTCCCGCCGGGTCCGGCCCGGCGGGAACGCGCGCGGTCCTCTCCTGTGCGCCTCCGCTCAGCCGCGCCAGGGCAGCTCGGCGATCACCCGGGTGGGGCCGCCCGCCGGTGAGTCCACGACCAGGACCCCGTCCACCGCGTCCAGACGCCCGGCCAGACCGGCCAGACCGGAGCCCCGGGCGGCGTCGGCGCCGCCGGCCCCGTCGTCCCGTACCTGGACGAGCAGCCGGTCCTCGGCCCGCCAGACGTCGACCGAGGCGGAGCGTGCCCGGCTGTGCTTGCTGATGTTCTGCAGCAGCTCGGAGACGGTGAAGTAGGCGATGCCCTCGATGGCCGCGGCGGGCCGGGTCGGCAGGTCGACCTCCACCCGCACCGGGACGGTACAGCGGGAGGCGACGGCGGACAGGGCCGCGTCCAGGCCGCGGTCGGTCAGCACCGCCGGGTGGATGCCCCGGGCCAGGTCGCGCAGTTCCTGCAGGGCGGTCTTCACCTCGCCGTGCGCGTCCTCCACCATGCGGGCCGCCTCCTGCGGGTCCTCCCGCAGCTTCTCCTTGGCCAGCCCCAGGTCCATGGCGAGGTTGACCAGCCGGGCCTGGGCCCCGTCGTGCAGGTCCCGCTCGATACGGCGCAGGTCGGCGGCGGCCGTGTCGACCACGACCCCCCGGTCCGACTCCAGCTCCACGACCCGCGCCGACAGCCGCGAAGGCCCCAGCAGCCCGCGCACCAGCAGCCCGTCCACGGTCACCAGCCCCCGCACGACCCAGGGTGTGGCCAGCGTGAACACCAGACCCACCAGCGCCGTCACGGTGATCTCGAACGGGTTGTCGAGGTAGACGCTGTGGTGCGCGTCGCCGTAGAGCTGGATGCCGCCCTGTCCCGCGTACACCGGCAGGACCCAGAACCACAGCGGATACGTCAGCAGCGCCCAGCCGATCGTCCAGAAGTCCAGCGCCACGACGAACGAGAACACCGCCCAGGGGAACTGCAGCAGCGCGTACAGCAGATGGCGCCACGACGCACCGCTCTTGAGCACCGCCCCCATCCACGCGAAGGCCCCCGGTCCGGCCACCCGCAGCGGTTCGGGATCGGCCACCTCCAGGCGCAGCAGCGCACGCGCGCGCGTGCGCTCCAGTACGCCGAAGCCACGGCAGCCGGCGAGGGCCGCCGCCAGCACCGGGACCCCGAGGAAGGTGATGAGCAGGCCCGCGCCGAGCGACACCATGGTGACCGCCCAGCAGAACAGCACGACCGCGACGGGCAGGCTCAGCAGTACGTAACCGAACTCGCGCAGGCTGCGCGCCTCGACGGGCGCCCGCAGGACGGCGGGCAGCCGGTGGCGCCGCTCCCCGTCGTGGGCGGGGAAGCCGGATCCGGTGGGGTGACCGTGTCCCCGCCCGTACCCCTGTCCGTACTCCGTGGCCATCGGTGTCGTCCGTTCTGCTCGTCCTGGCGGCGCTGCTGCGACCGTGTGTCCAGCGTGGCGGGCGGCGGCCCCGGGAACCATGGAGGCCGTCGGCGTCTCCGCCCGGGGGTTTTCCCCACCCCGCGCGGGCGGTGAGGGGCCCGGTGGGCGCGGGCCGGGACGGCGCGGGTCGGGACGGCGCGGGGTGGGACCGCGCTGGTGGGACGGCGCGGAGGGGCCCGGCTACTCCCTGCGGTCCCGCCAGGGCAGCTCCGCCGTGACCACCGTCGGGCCGCCGACGGGGGAGTCGACCACGAACAGGCCGTCCACCGCGCCGAGCCGCTCCGCCAGGCCCCGCATGCCGCTGCCGCCCTCCAGCGTGGCGCCGCCGGCCCCGTCGTCCCGTACCTGGACGAGCAGCCGGTCCTCGGCCCGCCAGACGTCGACCGAGGCGGAGCGTGCCCGGCTGTGCTTGCTGATGTTCTGCAGCAGCTCGGAGACGGTGAAGTAGGCGATGCCCTCGATGGCCGCGGCGGGCCGGGTCGGCAGGTCCGCCGTCACCATCACGGGGACGGTGCAGCGGGAGGCGACGGCGGACAGGGCCGCGTCCAGGCCGCGGTCGGTCAGCACCGCCGGGTGGATGCCCCGGGCCAGGTCGCGCAGCTCCTGGAGCGCGAGCTTCACCTCGCCGTGCGCCTCGTCCACCATCGCGGCGGCCGAGTCGGGATCCTCCAGCAGCTTCTCCTTGGCCAGGCCCAGGCCCATGGCGAGGTTGACCAGCCGGGCCTGGGCCCCGTCGTGCAGGTCCCGCTCGATCCGGCGCAGGTCGGCGGCGGCCGTGTCGACCACGACGCCCCGGTCCGACTCCAGCTCGGCGATCCGCCGCTCCAGCTCGTCGGACGGCGACAGCAGCCCCCGCACCATCGCCCGGTCCACGTTGGTCAGCCCCCGCGCGATGAACGGCAGCACCGGCCACAGCACGAACAGCGAGGTCAGCACGGTGCAGAAGGTGAGGATGCCCCAGGGCAGCCGGATGAGGTCGTAGAGCAGCGTCCGCCAGCCCACCGGGTCCTTCAGCGCCAGCCACAGCCGCTGGAACATCCCCCCGCCCCGGGCGAGCGGCAGCGGTGACGGCTCGTCGACCCGCACCCCGAGCAGCGCCCGGGACCGGCTCCGCTCCAGCTTGCCGAGCTGCCGGGCGCCCAGCAGGCAGACCGCGAGCAGCGGCAGCCCGATCACCGTGAGGGTGAGGACCCCGCTGACGAGCACCACCGTGAACACGTACGTGAAGCCGAACAGCGCCACCGGCAGGTTCAGCAGGAGATGCGCGATCTCCTTCCAGGTGCGCCCGTCGAGGGCCGTACGGGCGGGCGGCAGACGGTCGGAGGGCGGGCGGCCGGAGCCGTCGGTCCGGTCGGCGGCGGAGGCGGAAACGGTCATGCGGGCCAGCCTGCCGTGCCCGGCGCACCTTGTGCCATGCGGTCCACCGCCCCCGTTCCCTGGGGAAAACCCCACCCTCCGCCCGGCCCCGGTGTCTCACGCCGTGACGGGCTGCTTACCGTGTCTTTATCAGGGCCTAGACTCCCGTGCGTACAGATCCTCGAATCAGGTCGCAGCACAGGGATCCACTGCACCGGGTTCACCAAGGTCACGAGGTCAGGGAGCGAGGCGGACGGTGCGGGAGACGTTGGGGGACTCGACGGTCGCCGCGGCGGACGCGGCCGGCTACTTCCGGTCCTACTCGGTCGTGGGACTGCTCGCGCTCATCGGCGTGCTCTTCGTCGCGGTCGCGTTCGGCGCCGGCCGGCTGCTGCGCCCGGTGGTGCCCACCCCGGAGAAACTGCTCACCTACGAATGCGGCGTCGACCCCGTCGGCGAGGGCTGGGCCCACACCCAGGTCCGCTACTACGTCTACGCCTTCCTCTACGTGATCTTCGCGGTCGACTCGATCTTCCTGTTCCCGTGGGCGACGGTCTTCGCCGCCCCCGGCTACGGCGCGACCACCCTCGTGGAGATGTTCATCTTCCTCGGCTTCCTCGCCGTGGGTCTGCTCTACGCCTACAAGAAGGGGGTGCTGGCATGGACGTGAACCCGTCCGCCACGGAGAACCCGTCCGCCGCGGAGCCCGTCCTGCTTCCGGAGCCCAAGCGGCTGGGCGCCCTCGCCCGGCTCGCCCCCGAGCCGATGAAGGTGGTCCTGAACTGGGGCCGCCGCTATTCGCTGTGGGTGTTCAACTTCGGTCTCGCCTGCTGCGCGATCGAGTTCATCGCCGCGTCGATGGCCCGCCACGACTTCATCCGCCTCGGGGTCATCCCCTTCGCGCCGGGCCCCCGCCAGGCCGACCTGATGGTCGTCTCGGGAACGGTCACCGACAAGATGGCGCCGGCAGTGAAGCGCCTCTACGAGCAGATGCCGGAGCCCAAGTACGTCATCTCCTTCGGCGCCTGCTCCAACTGCGGCGGCCCTTACTGGGACTCGTACTCCGTCACCAAGGGCGTCGACCAGATCATCCCGGTCGACGTGTACGTACCGGGCTGCCCGCCGCGCCCCGAGGCGCTGCTCCAGGGCATCCTCAAGCTCCAGGAGAAGATCGCCGCCGAGTCGCTCGGGGACCGGTACGGGGCCGCCCGCCCGTCCGCGGCCGCCCTCGGCAGCGACCTGGTGAAGCCCCCGGCGCCCGCCCGGGAAGGGGACGCGTGATGAGCACGGCAGGCTGGCTGCCCGCACCCGCCGGGGACCTCTTCGGGCCCGACGCCACGGCCGAGGAGTCCTACGAGGTCCTGACGGTCGACGTGCCGCCGTCCTCGTGGCTCACCGCCCTGGAGACGGCCCGCACCACCCTGCACTGCACCTACTTCGACTGGCTGAGCGCCGTCGACGAACCGGGGACGGGATTCCGCGTCTCGGCGCACGTCGTGGCCCTCCACCCGGTCCGCCGCCTCCTGGTCCGCACGACCGTGCCGCACGAGGCGCCGGAGCTGCCGTCCGCCGTCGGCGTGTACGCGGGCGCGGCCTGGCACGAGCGCGAGACGCACGAGATGTTCGGGGTCGTCTTCGAGGGCCACCCGGGCCTGGAGCACCTGCTCCTCCCGGAGACCTTCGAGGGACACCCGCTGCGCAAGGACTTCGTCCTCGCCGCCCGCGTGGCCAAGGCCTGGCCGGGCGCGAAGGAGCCCGGGGAGTCCGACCACGGTGGCCCCAAGCGCCGCCAGATGCTGCCGCCGGGCGTCCCCGACCCGAACGAGTGGGGCCCGCTGAAGGGCCAGCTCCCTCCCGCCCCGGCCCGCCCGGCCCGGGGCGCGGGGCGCGCGGCGGGCGAGCGCCCGGCCCGCGCGGCCGGTGAGCGCCCGGTACGCCGGGCCCGCACGGCGTCGGAGGGCTCCGCGAGCCAGGCCGGGGAGACTCCTGCTGGGGCTGCTGGGGCTGCTGGGGCTGCTGGGGCTGCTGGGGCCGCTGGACCCGCCGGAGTCGGTGGTGCCGCGGGAACCGCCGGCGCCGGGGCGCGGCCGCGTCGGACGAGGAGTGCGAGCGAGGGCTCGGCGAGCCAGGCGGCGGCGCCGGCCGAGGACGCGGCGGTGCGCGAGCAGGCCGCCGTCGAGGGTGACGCCGAGCGGACGGCGCCGGAGGGACCGGCCGCCGAGGCCGCGGTGGCGCGTGAGCCCGGTCCGGCACCGGCCCGGCCGCGCCGAGCGCGCAGCG
This sequence comes from Streptomyces sp. NPDC002386, assembly GCF_053593175.1. Lineage (NCBI taxonomy): Bacteria > Bacillati > Actinomycetota > Actinomycetes > Kitasatosporales > Streptomycetaceae > Streptomyces > Streptomyces sp. NPDC002386. The sequence continues at coordinate 64,862 of NZ_JBSFBX010000015.1, read as the reverse complement.
CCTCGGGAGGCTCGGCCTCGCAGCGGCCCGCGGCACCGATCGAACCGGCGGAACCGACGGAACCGACGGAGCCGGCCGCACCGACCGAACGGGCCGAAGCGGCGGAGCCGGGCGGCTCCGCCCGCCGGGGCGGGGCCCCGCGCAGCTCTGACGCCCCGTGGCACCACGCGCGCCCGGCCTTCGACGAACGGCCCGAGCCCGCCCGGGAACCGGAGCCGGCTCAGGCGGCGGCGGAGACCGGGCAGCGCCCGGAGGCGGAGCGAGCCCGAGAGACGCGAGCTGTCCAGGCCGAGCGGGCCCCGGAGGCCGAGCAGCCGCTGAAGGCCGAGCGGGCCCCCGAGGCTGAGCAGGCTCCGGAGGCCGAGCGGCCCCGGGAGGAGTCGGCCGCGGAGACCGAGCCGACCCGGGAAGCCGAGCGAGCCCAGGAATCCCAGGACGTTCCGGAGGCGCGGCCGGCTCAGCGCCCCCAGGACGCTCCCGAAGCCGAGCCGGCACGGCACCCCGAGAGTCCCGAAGAACCCCCCACCCCCGACGACCCCACAGGAGGCCCGCGGTGAACGACGCGCTGGATGTCGTCCTGCGACTCCTGGTCGTGTTCGTCGTCTTCCTCACCTTCCCCCTGATCGTGGGCCAGACCGAGCACAAGGTGATGGCCCACATGCAGGGCCGCCTCGGTCCGATGTACGCGGGCGGCTTCCACGGCTGGGCCCAGCTCATCGCCGACGGTGTGAAGTTCGCGCAGAAGGAGGACGTGGTCCCGGCCGGCGCCGACCGCCGCGTCTTCCAGCTCGCCCCGGCCGTCGCCCTGCTGCCGTACCTGCTCGTCCTGCTCGCCATCCCGATCGGACCGGGCGAGGGTGCCGTCGGGCAGGTGCTGGACGCGGGGGTCTTCTTCGTGCTCGCGGTGATGGGCGTCGGCGTGCTGGGCTCGCTGATGGCCGGCTGGGCGAGCGCCAACAAGTTCTCCCTGCTCGGCGGCCTGCGCACGGCGGCCCAGCTCCTCGCCTACGAGTTGCCCATGCTGCTCGCGGCGGCCTCCGTCACCATGGCGGCCGGCACGGTCTCCCTCCCGGGCATCGTGCACGCCTTCCACTGGTGGTGGCTGCCGTGGCAGATCGTCGGCGCGATCGTGTTCTTCGTGGCCGGCCTCGCCGAACTGCAGCGTCCGCCCTTCGACATGCCCGTCGCCGACTCGGAGATCATCTTCGGCGCGTACACCGAGTACACCGGTCTGCGGTTCGCGCTGTTCCTGCTCGCCGAGTACGCCGGCATCGTCGTCCTGTGCGGTCTGACCACTGTCCTCTTCCTGGGCGGCTGGCACGGCCCGTGGGGTGCCGACGGCCTCGGCTGGCTGTGGACCCTGCTGAAGACCGCGATCCTCGCCTTCGTCGTCATCTGGCTCCGCGTGACCTACCCGCGCCTGCGCGAGGACCAGCTCCAGAAGCTCTCCTGGACCCTCCTCGTCCCCCTCTCCCTCGCCCAGATCGCCCTCACCGGCGTCGTCAAGGTGGTGATCCAGTAGCCATGGCTCCGATTCCCGGCAGCGGCCTGGCCAAGGGCCTGGCCGTCACCCTGCGCACGATGACGCGGAAGACCGTCACCGAGCAGTACCCGGACGCCCTCCCCGAGCTGCCGCCCCGCACGCGCGGTGTCATCGGGCTGTTCGAGGAGAACTGCACGGTGTGCATGCTGTGCGCCCGCGAGTGCCCGGACTGGTGCATCTACATCGACTCGCACAAGGAGACGGTCCCGCCGGCCGCCCCCGGCGGGCGCGAGCGCAGCCGCAACGTCCTCGACCGGTTCGCCATCGACTTCTCCCTGTGCATGTACTGCGGTATCTGCATCGAGGTCTGTCCATTCGACGCGCTTTTCTGGTCCCCGGAGTTCGAGTACGCCGAGACCGACATCCGCGACCTCACCCACGAGCGGGACAAGCTCCGCGAGTGGATGTGGACCGTGCCGGCCCCGCCCGCCCTGGACCCGGGCGCGGAGGAGCCGAAGGAGATCGCCGCGGCCCGCAAGACCGCCGAGAAGCTCGCCGCCCAGCAGGCCGCCGAGCAGGGGGAGGAGCGGTCGTGAACCTCGCCGCCGCCCAGCACGGCTTCCTGTCCCCGACCGGCGTGGAGATCGCCTTCCTCCTCGTCGGCCTGGTCACCTTCGGCGCCGCGCTCGTCACCGTCACCACCCGGCAGCTCGTGCACGCCGCCCTGTGGCTGGTGGTCGCGCTCGGCGGCCTCGCCGTCGAGTACCTCCTGCTCACCGCCGAGTTCATCGCCTGGGTGCAGGTCCTGATCTACGTCGGCTCCGTCGTCGTCCTCCTCCTGTTCGGTCTGATGCTCACCAGGGCCCCCATCGGCCGCTCACCGGACGCCGACTCCGGCAACCGCTGGGCCGCCCTGGCCGTCGCGGTCGCCGCCGCCGCGGCCCTGGTGTGGGTGGTCGCCGACGCGTTCCGCACCACCTGGATCGACCTGGACGGCCCGGCCGCCGGCACCACCCGCGTCACCGGCCAGAGCCTGTTCCAGAACTGGGTCCTGCCCTTCGAGGCGCTGTCCGTCCTGCTCCTCGCGGCCCTGGTCGGCGCGATCGTCCTGTCCCGCAAGGCGGCAGCGGCGGAACCGCCCCCCGGCGCCGCCCCCGCGGCCGGCACCCCCGGCGAGAAGGAAGGCGCCCGCTGATGCACCTCGCCTATCCCGCCGTACTCTCCGCCCTCCTGTTCTGCACCGGCCTGTACGGCGTCCTCGCCCGCCGCAACGCGATCCTCGTCCTGATGTCCGTCGAGCTGATGCTCAACGCCGTCAACCTCAACCTGGTCGCCTTCGACGTCTGGCTGAGCCGGACCGCCGCGGAGACCCTGCACTCCGGCCAGGCGCTGACCCTGTTCACCATCGCCATCGCCGCCGCCGAGATCGGCATCGGACTGGCGATCGTGCTCGCCGTGTACCGCAACCGCGGCACCTCCGACATCGACAGGCTCCGCGACACCGCCGAGGGCCACGGCGACGACACCGACGGCCCCGGCACCGACGCCTCCGCGGCCGAGAAGGCTGAGGCCACCGCGTGACCACGACCACCCTCGCCGTCCTCGTCCCCCTCCTGCCGTTCCTCGGCGCCGCCGCCGGACTCCTGCTCGGCCGCACCGCCCCCGGTCTCGTCCGCCCGCTCGCCGTACTGCCCGCCCTGGCCGCGCTCGCGCTGGCCGCGCTGGTCGCCGTACGGCAGGGCGGCGGCCAGGCCATCGAGGCCCGAACCGAGCTGACGCCCACCGGCTCGGTCCCGATCGACCTCGCCCTCGACATCGACGGCTTCGCCGCGCTCGTCGCCGTCCTGGTCGCCTTCGTCGCGACCTGCGTGCAGATCTACTCGACCGGCTATCTGCGCGACGACCCGCGCTACCCCTCCTACGCCGCCCTCGTCTCCCTGTTCACCTCCGCGATGCTCCTGGTCGTCTACTCCGGCGACCTGATCGTGCTGCTGGTCGGCTGGGAGGTCATGGGCATCTGCTCCTACTTCCTGGTCGGCCACTACTGGGAGACCCCCGAGGCGCGCGCCGCCTCCCTGAAGGCCTTCCTGGTCACCAAGCTCGGCGACGTGCCGTTCCTCATCGGCCTGTTCGCCCTCGGCACCGACGCCGGATCGTTCAACATTCCCCGCGTCCTCGGCGCCGTGGCGAACGGGAGCATCGGCCACCCGACGGTCATCGCCCTGCTGCTGCTCGCGGGCGTGGCCGGCAAGTCGGCGCAGTTCCCGCTGCACACCTGGCTCCCCGACGCGATGGCGGGTCCCACGCCCGTCTCCGCGCTGATCCACGCCGCGACGATGGTCGCCGCCGGTGTCTACTTCGTCGCCCGTCTCCTCCCGCTCTTCGAGGCCTCACGGGCCGCGATGGTGGTCCTCGCCGTCATGGCCGCCGTCACCATGACCGGCTCCGGCCTCGCCGCCCTCGCCCAGGACGACATCAAGCGCGTCCTCGCCTACTCGACGATCGGCCAGCTCGGCTACATGACCGGTGCCCTCGCCGTCGGCGACCGCGGCGCCGCCGTCTTCCACCTCCTGTCGCACGGCGCCTTCAAGGCGCTGCTGTTCCTCGCCGCCGGCGTGATCATCCACGCCGCCGGCACCAACTCGCTGGCCGCCATGTCCCGCATGGGCCACCTGCGCGACCGCGTGCCGGACGCCTACTGGACGATGACCGTGGCCCTGCTCGCGCTCGCCGCGATCCCGCCCTTCAGCGGCTTCTTCTCCAAGGAGTCCGTGCTGGGCGCCGCCGAGCACGTGGCCACCGGCCACACCGCTCAGGCGCCCGGCGCCGCAGGCTGGCTCGTGCTCGTCGCCGGACTGGTCACCGCCCTGCTCACCGCCGCCTACGCCACCCGGCTGTGGCTGCTGGCCTTCCGCGGCCGGGGCGCCGAGGCCCCCGACCACGGCCGTCAGCCACTGACGATGACCGTCGTGCTGTGGGCCCTCGCCGTGCCCTCCCTGGCCTTCGGCGGGCTCGCCTACCGCTCGCTGCCCGGCTGGCTCGACGGCCGCGACCTGACGCCGACCCTCCTCACCTCCATCCTCGGCACCGGCCTCGCCGTGGTCGGCGGACTCCTCACCTACGGCGCCTGGCAGCGCACCACCGCGCTCGCCGCCCGTGTCCCGCTGGGCGCCGTCGCCGCCCACCCCGAGGGCGACGCGGGACTGGTCGAGGCCGAGGCCATCGCCAGCCACGAGCCCGCCTACGGCGACATCGCCCAGGCACCCGACCCGGCGGACCCCGGACGGCTGCTGCTCGGCCCGCTGCACCGGCACGCGGCCGCCGGCTTCCACGTGGACGCCGTGTACTCCGCGCTGTTCGTCCGCCCGGTCCAGGCCGGCGCGAGTCTCGTCCGGTTCCTCGACCGCGAGGTCGTCGACACCTACGTACGCGGCGCGGCCGCCGTGCCCCGGCTGCTCGGGACCGCCGTACGGCGGGCCCAGACCGGCAATGTGCAGACCTATGTGAGCGCGCTGCTCGCCGGCACCGTCGTCCTGGCGGTCGCCGTCCTCCTCGTCGCCACGGGAGCGTGAGCAGGCGTGATCGATATCAACGAGTCCGTGATGCAGTTCCTTCTGGCGTTCGTCGTCGCCGGCCCGCTCCTCGGCGCCGCCACCGCCCTCCTCCCGGCCCCGCCCGGACTGAAGGGGAAGTCGCCCGGGCAGGCCGTGCTGCGGCACGGTGTCACCGTGACCGGCGTGATCCTCATCGCCGCCGTCGTCCTCGCGCTCGGCTTCGACCACGACCACCCGTCGAAGATGCAGGCCACGACCGACATCAGCTGGATCCCCGCACTCGACGTGCGGATCCACCTCGGCATCGACGGCATCTCGCTCCCCCTCCTGGTGCTGACCGCGCTGCTGGCCTTCCTCTGCGCGCTCTACTCGTACTTCAAGCCGCCGGCGGGCCCGTCCCCGAAGGCGTTCGTCGCACTGCTGCTCCTGCTCGAGACCGGCACCCTCGCGACCTTCGCCGTCCTCGACCTGCTGCTGTTCTTCCTCGCGTTCGAGACGGTGCTCATCCCGATGTACTTCCTCATCGCCCGCTGGGGCGGCGAGGGCCGTACCCGGGCCGCGTGGAAGTTCATCCTGTTCACACTGCTCGGTTCCGTGGTCATGCTGCTCGGCCTGCTCCTGATCGGAATCAAGGCGGGCACGTTCGACATGCTGGCACTCGCCACTGACAACGGCCGGTCACTGACCACATCCGTGCAGGTCATCGCCGTTCTGGCGATCGGGATCGGGCTCGCGGTCAAGACGCCGATGTGGCCGCTGCACAGCTGGCTGCCCGACGCCCACACCGCCGCCCCCACCGTCGGCTCGGTGCTGCTGGCCGGCGTCCTGCTGAAGATGGGCACGTACGGGTTCGTCCGCATCCTGCTGCCGGTCGCGCCGGACGGCTTCCGCACCTTCGCGCCGTACCTGGCCGCCCTCGCGGTGGTCGGGATCATCTACGGGTCCCTGGCCTGCCTGGCCCTGGCCAAGCAGGGCGCGAAGGGCGACCTGAAGCGGCTCATCGCCTACTCGTCCGTCGGCCACATGGGCTTCGTCCTGCTGGGCATCGCCACCATGACCCCGACCGGCGTCAACGGCGCCCTGTTCGCCAACATCGCCCACGGCCTCATCACCGGCCTGCTCTTCTTCCTGGTCGGCGCGCTGAAGGACCGCACCGGCACCACGGACCTCGACACGCTCTCCGAGGAGACGGGCGCGGCCCTCTACGCCAAGGCCCCCCGCCTCGGCGGCCTGCTCGCCTTCGGCGCCGTCGCCTCGCTCGGCCTGCCGGGCCTCGCCGGCTTCTGGGGCGAGATGCTGGCCCTGTTCGGGTCGTTCAGCCCCGCCGCCGGCCTCAGCCGGCCCGCGTTCCTCACCTTCATGGCGATCGGCGCGTTCGGCACCCTGCTGACGGCCGCCTACATGCTGATCGTGGTCCGCCGGGTCTGCATGGGCGCCGTACCGCAGCAGGCCCCAACCACCCTCGCCGACGTGCACGGCTACGAGTTCGCGGCCTGGACCCCGCTCGTCACCCTCACCGTCCTCGCCGGACTGTGGCCGCGGGCCCTGCTCGGCCTGACCGACCCGGCCGTGCAGCAGCTCCTCGCAGGAGGCACCCGATGAGCGCCCTGGCCCAGCCCGCGGCCCAGTCGCTGGTCCAGTCCGTCGACTGGCTCGCGATCGCGCCGCCCACCATCACCGCGGTCGTGGCGCTCGCGGTCCTCGTCGCCGACCTCTTCCTCCCCGAGGCGCGCAAGCCGCTCCTGGGCTGGATCTCCGTGGCCGGCCTGGCCGTGGCCGCACTGATGCTGCTGCCGCTCCTGGACGGTGATCACAGCACCTTCTGCCTGCCCGCGCCCGCGCGCGCGTGCAGCTACACCGCCGACCACTTCACCCTCGTCATCCAGTTCCTCGTCCTCGGCGGCGCCCTGCTGGCGGCCCTGCTGTCGGTGACGAACCTCGGCGACGAGCGGCGGCGCATCCCGGCCGGGGAGTTCTGGTTCCTGCTGCTGTCCTCGGCGGCCGGTGCCGCCCTGCTGCCCGCCTCCCGCGACCTGGCCACCCTCGTCGTCGCCCTGGAGGTCGCCTCCCTGCCGGCCTTCGCCCTCGTCGGCATCCGGCACGGCGACAAACGGTCCTCCGAGGCGGCCCTGAAGTTCTTCCTGTCCTCGGTCACCGCCACCGCGGTCAGCCTGCTGGGCATCAGCTTCGTCTACGCCACCACCGGCACCCTCTACCTCACCCAGGTGGCCCAGCGCATCCAGCACGTCGACGGGCAGCTGCACACCCTCGCCCAGACCGGCGTCGTCCTCACCCTGGTCGGCTTCGCCTTCAAGACCGCCGCCGTCCCCTTCCACTTCTGGGTGCCCGACACCTACGTGGGCGCGCCGCTGCCCATCGCCGCCTACCTCTCGGTCGTCGGCAAGGCCGTCGGCTTCTCCGGGCTGATCCTCGTCACCGTCGTCGCCTTCCCGTCGTACGCCGACGTCTGGGGGCCCGCGCTCGCCGCGCTCGCCGCCCTCACCATGACCGTCGGCAACGTCGGCGCCCTGCGCCAGCAGGCCACGCGGGCGTACAGCGCGGTACGGCTGCTCGCCTGGTCCTCAGTCGGCCAGGCCGGCTACCTCCTCGTACCGATCGCCGCCGCCGGGTACGCCGAGGACCCGCGGAAGGCGATCGGCTCCACCGTCGCCTACGCCCTCATGTACGCCGCCGTGAACCTCGGCGCGTTCACGGTGGCCGCCCTGGTGGGACGCGCGAAGTCCCTCAACCGGCTCAGCGACTACCGCGGCCTGTACGCCACCAACCCGGTCACCGCCCTGCTGCTGGCGTTCTTCCTGCTGTGCCTCGCCGGGCTGCCGCCGGGCGTCATCGGCCTGTTCGCCAAGGTCACCGTGTTCTCCGCGGCCGTCGACGCCGGCCTTGGCTGGCTCGCCGTCGTCATGGCCGTCAACGTGGCGATCGCCCTCTTCTACTACCTGCAGTGGACGGCGCTGCTGTTCCGCGCCCCCGAGGGCACACCCGCCCGGCACCGCCTCCCGGCCCCCCTCACCGCCGCCCTCGCCCTCACCGGCGTCCTCGGCGTGGTGCTCTCCGGCGCGCCCCAGCTGGTCCTGCGCTTCGCCGCCACCGGGCTGTTCTGAGGACTCTTCGCGCGCGCGTGGGGCACCCGTCGCGTCACGCGCGCGGAAGGCCGTAAGCGCACGTCACCCGTACGGCCGACGCGTGCCGCCGCCCGCACCAGGGAACTCGCGGCGGCCGCCTGGCGTTGACCAGAGCGGGAGGGTCCACTGGACCAAAGCGTTCCCCTGAAGCACGACTTGGAGGGCGTACCGTGCACCGCCGGCACAACGGGCTGAGGACCGCAGTACTCCTCGGGGGGCTGTCCGCGCTCATCATCGTCATCGGCAGCTTCTTCGGCCGTACGGGACTGATCGTGGCGGTCCTGATCGCGCTGGGCACGAACGCGTACGCGTACTGGAACAGCGACAAGCTGGCGCTCCGCGCGATGCGGGCCCGCCCGGTCAGCGAGTTCGAGGCCCCCGCGCTGTACCGGATGGTCCGCGACCTGTCCACGCAGGCCCGGCAGCCCATGCCCCGCCTGTACATCTCACCGACGGAGGCGCCCAACGCCTTCGCGACCGGCCGCAACCCGCGCAACGCGGCGGTGTGCTGCACGGAGGGCATCCTGCGCCTGCTCGACGAGCGCGAACTGCGCGGCGTCATCGGCCACGAGCTGAGCCATGTCTACAACCGCGACATCCTCATCTCGTCGGTCGCCGGCGCCCTCGCCTCGGTGATCATGTTCCTGGTCAACTTCGCCTGGCTGATCCCCATCGGCCGCTCCGACGACGACGAGGGTCCCGGCCTGCTCGGCATGCTGCTGATCATGATCCTGGGCCCGCTCGCCGCCTCCCTCATCCAGTTGGCCATCAGCCGGTCCAGGGAGTACGAGGCGGACGCCTCGGGCGCCCAGCTCACCGGCGACCCGCTGGCCCTGGCCAGTGCCCTGCGCAAGCTGGAGCTCGGCACCCAGCAGCTCCCGCTGCCCCCTGAACCCCGGATCGAGACCGCGAGCCACATGATGATCGCGAACCCCTTCCGCCCGGGCCAGGGGCTGGCCAGGATGTTCTCCACGCACCCGCCCATGGCGGACCGCATCTCCCGGCTAGAGAAGATGGCAGGGCGTCCACAGTGAAGATCATCCTCAACGTCATCTGGCTCATTCTGAGCGGCTTCTGGCTGTTCCTCGGATACCTGCTCGCGGGCGTCCTGCTCTGCGTCACGATCATCGGCATCCCCTTCGGGATCGCCGCCTTCCGCATCGGCGTCTACGCGCTGTGGCCCTTCGGGTACACCACGGTCGAGCGGCACGACGCGGGAGCACCCTCGTGCGTCGGCAACGTCCTGTGGCTGCTGCTGGCCGGCTGGTGGCTGACGCTGGCCCACATCACCACCGGCATCGCCCTGTGCCTGACGATCATCGGCATCCCGTTCGGCGTCGCGAACTTCAAGCTGATCCCCGTGTCGCTGTTCCCGCTGGGCCGCGAGATCGTGCCCACGGACCAGCCGTTCGCCGCCCGCTGAGGCCCCCTCGACGCCACTGAGCACCCGTCAGACGCGCCGGTCGCCACGGGAGGCCGGCTGCCCGGCTCACGCCCCTCGCCGGGGCTCCGGGCGACCTCCGCCCGCACCGCGCCCCGCCCACCACCGCCGTACGCCGTAGGCCACCACCCCGAGGACGAGCACGCCCGCCCCCACGGCGACCGAGACCGCGGGGAGGGCGAACGCCAGCGTGGCGCAGCCCAGCAGTCCCAGCGCCGGCACCACCCGGGCGCGGAGGGCCGGGCCCAGCGTCCAGGCCGAGGCGTTGGCCACGGCGTAGTAGGCCAGGACGCCGAACGAGGAGAAGCCGATCGCGCCGCGCACGTCCACCGTGGCGGCCAGTACGGCGACCACCGCGCCCACGGCCAGCTCGGCCCGGTGCGGCACCCGGAACCGCGGATGCACGGCGGCCAGCACCCGGGGCAGATGACCGTCGCGGGCCATGGCCAGCGTCGTCCGTGACACCCCGAGGATGAGCGCGAGCAGCGACCCCAGCGCGGCCACCGCGGCCCCCACCCGGACCACCGGCACGAGCCCCGGCACCCCGGCCGCGCGCACCGCCTCGGCCAGCGGCGCCGCCGCGTGCCCGAGGGGCCCGGCGCCGAGGACGCCGAGGACGGCCACCGCGACCGCCGCGTACACCACCAGGGTGATCCCCAGAGCCAGCGGAACTGCGCGCGGAATGGTGCGCGCCGGATCCCGCACCTCCTCGCCGAGCGTGGCGATCCGCGCGTACCCGGCGAAGGCGAAGAACAGCAGGCCGGCCGCCTGGAGCACACCGCCCGCCCCCGTCGCCGGCCCGGCTCCGAGCCGCCCGGCGTCCATGCGCCCGGAGGCGAAGCACGCGACCACCACCGCGGCGAGGACGGCCAGCACCACGGCCACGATCACCCGCGTCACCCACGCCGACTTCTGGACGCCGCCGTAGTTCACGGCGGTCAGGGCCACCACGGCCGCCACCGCCACCGCGTGCGCCTGCCCCGGCCACACGTACGCCCCCACGGTGAGCGCCATGGCCGCGCAGGAGGCCGTCTTGCCGACCACGAACGCCCAGCCGGCCAGATACCCCCAGAACCCGCCCAGCCGCTCCCTGCCGTACACGTACGTCCCGCCCGAAGCCGGATAGCGGGCGGCCAGCCGGGCCGAGGACATGGCGTTGCAGTAGGCCACGACGGCCGCGACGGCCAGTCCCGGCAGCAGCCCCCGCCCGGCGGCACGGGCGGCCGGGCCCAGCGCGGAGAACACGCCGGCCCCGAGCATCGAGCCGAGGCCGACGACCACGGCGTCCCGCACGCCCAGGGTGCGTCGCAGCGCGGGACCGGAAGCTGTCATGCGCCGCACCCTACTGACCGGCGCAACCGGCAGGTGGACTCGAGACGTCCTCCTCCACGACACGGCACGAACAGGCGCGCGACCGACAACCGGTCCTCACCGGATTCTCAGGAACCGGCCAGTGCGGACACAGCGCGGAAGGGCAGGTTCACGGCATGAGCATCATCGGTTGGATCATCCTGGGGCTTCTGGCCGGAGCCATCGCCAAGGTCCTGCTGCCTGGCCGCGACCCGGGCGGCTTCATCGGCACGACCCTCATCGGCATCGCGGGCGCGTTCATCGGCGGCTACATATCGTCCCGCTGGCTGGACCATCCGATCAGCAAGCACTTCTACGACGGCGCGACCTGGGCCGCCGCGATCGGCGGCTCGCTGGTCCTGCTGATCGTCTACCGCCTCCTGTTCGGCAACTCGCGCGACTGAGGCACGGGCGGCGGGACGCGCCGAGGAGCGGACGAAGGGTGGGCACCGGCCGGTGCCCACCCTTCCTGCCCATGACCCGGAGACGGCCCGCCGGGGTCTCCTGCGGTGCCGGACCGCGCCGTCCTACCGGTAGTTGACGAACTGCAGCGCGAAGTCGAAGTCCTTGCCCTTCAGCAGGGCGATCACGGTCTGGAGGTCGTCGCGGCTCTTGGAGGTGACCCGCAGCTCCTCGCCCTGGACCTGGGCCTTCACGCCCTTCGGGCCCTCGTCCCGGATGATCTTGGCGACCTTCTTCGCGTTCTCCTGGGAGATGCCCTCCTCGATCGTCGCGAAGATCTTGTACTCCTTGCCGGAGAGCTGGGGCTCGCCCGCGTCCAGCGCCTTCAGCGAGATGCCGCGCTTGATCAGCTTGGACTGGAAGACGTCGAGGACGGCGTTCACCCGGTCCTCGGAGTTCGCCTCCATGAGGATCTTGTCGCCGGACCACGAGATCGAGGCACCCACGCCCTTGAAGTCGTAGCGCTGCGAGATCTCCTTGGCGGCCTGGTTGAGGGCGTTGTCGACCTCCTGCCGCTCGACCTTCGAGACGATGTCGAAACTGGAGTCGGCCATGTCCTGTGGCTCCTTGTATCGGGGTGCGTGTCGGGTGCGCGGCGGCGGCCGCCGAACCCGGCGTGGCGCCGGGCCGCATCCGCACCAGCCTAGCCACCCCGAGACCCGTGAGGTGGAGATCAATCGGGTGGCGAAGCACCCCCACGCATCGGGTATTGTTTACGTCGTTGCCACGGAGCACCGCCGAAAAGCGGTTCGAAGGGCAGCGACCCCGGCGGTGTGCCCGAGCGGCCAAAGGGAGCAGACTGTAAATCTGCCGGCTCAGCCTTCCCAGGTTCGAATCCTGGCGCCGCCACACTGGGGAAAACCCCCTCCGAACAGCCCACAGGGCGGATCGGAGGGGGTTTCTTCGTTTCCCCCGGCGGCACGGTCGCCTATTCCGCCCGCAGGGCCGATGAGTTCCGCCCCGCCCCGTCGTCTGCACGTCGGGAACGTCTCGTGCCGGTCGCGGGAGGCCCGATGGGACGGCCAGGGGCCGGCCGGCTCCGGTCCAGGGACAGGCGCGGCCACCTGCCGCGAGAAGCGAAGGAGGCCCGGTGTGACGATCCGGCGGATGGACAACGTCCTCATCGTCGTCGACGACCTTGACGCCGTCATCTCGTTCTTCGTCGAACTCGGCATGGAACTGGAGGGCAGAGGGCCGCTCGAATGGCGCGGGGCGGAACGGGTCATCGGGCTCGACGACGTCCGGCAGGACATCGCCATGCTGCGGATCCCGGACGGGCACGGGCGGATCGAGCTGGCGAAGTTCCACCGGCCGCGGGCCGTCAGAGGCGAGCCGGAGGACGCGCCGGCGAACACGCTGGGCCTGCGCCGCGTCATGTTCGCCGTCGACGACATCGATGACGTCGTCGCCCGGCTCCGGGCGCACGGCGCCGAACTCGTCGGCGAGATCGTGCGGTACGAGGACGTCTACCGGCTCTGTTACGTCCGTGGCCCCGAGGGCATCGTCGTCGGACTGGCCGAGGAGCTCGGCTGACGGCCCTCCGGCGCGGCCGCCCGCCCGGCCCCCGCCCGGCGCGGCCCCCCGGCCGGCCTGCCCGGCCCGGCCGCCCCTTGGTCCGGTGGTGCCGCCTCGCCGGCCGGCTGCTCGGCGGTGCAGGCCGGCCCGGGCGGGACATCGTCCGGCACCGGCCGCTGGAACGCCCGGCCGGCGCGACGCTCTCCGGGTTTGGCGGCAGCCGCCGGGCGGGGGAGCGCCGTACCCGCTCCTGCCGTGCCGGTGGGACAGCGGGCACACTGGCCGCATGTCATCCCGTCGCAGAACCTGTCCCGTGTGCCGCCGCGAGATCGCCGTCGTCGCGGGTCGCTTCGCGCGGCACGATCCGCCCGGGGCACGGGCGAACGGGGAACTCCTCTCCTGCGCCGGGTCCCGGCGGCAGGCACAACTCGGATCCGTCCAGCCGGCGTTGGACGGGTACGCCGTGCCGGACTTCCCCGGGCAGCTGCCTCTCTTCTGACAGGTGAACGGCCGTTGTCCCTCCGGCCGGTCAAACGGCTGGCCGGCGCGCTCAGTTGCCCGCGACCGACTTCACGGCCACCGACACCGGCGTCGAGCCGCCGATCAGCTCCAGCGTCAGACCGGCCGTCGCCGAGGTGTCCACCAGCTCCGCCAGCACGGCCGCCACGTCGTCCCGCGGGACCGGACCGCGGCCGGTGTGCGCCTCCAGCCGGACCAGGCCGGTGCCCGGCTCGTCGGTCAGCGCGCCGGGGCGCAGGATCGTCCAGTCCAGGGCCTCCTGCCGGGTGACGTACGCGTCGGCCTCCCCCTTGGCGCGCAGGTACACGTCGAAGACGTCGTCGCCCTGGTGCGCGGGGTCCGCGCCCATCGAGGAGACCACCACGAAGCGGCGCACGCGCGCGCGTACGGCCGCGTCCGCGAACAGCACCGCCGCGCCCCTGTCCACCGTGTCCTTGCGGCCCGTGCCGCTGCCCGGGCCCGCGCCCGCGGCGAAGACCGCCGCGTCCGCGCCCTGGAGATGTGCCGCGACCTCCTCCACCGAGGCGGACTCCAGGTCGAGCAGGACCGGTTCGGCGCCCGCCGCCCGCAGGTCGTCGCCCTGCTCCGCCTTGCGGATGATCCCCGCGACCTCGTCCCCGCGCGCGGCGAGCACCCGCTCCAGCCGCAGCGCGATCTGACCATGACCACCAGCGATGACAATGCGCATGATTCCGACCGTACGCCCGAAGGGGCGCGTGCGCCGCATGGGTTGGGAGCGCCGGCCCGTCACTCCGGGCGCGCTCCGGGCCCCCTCGGGGCAGCGGGTTTCCTCACGACAGCTCCCCCCGGCCCTGCCGGGGCAGCCCCAGCTCGGCCGCCACCGCCGAGTTGCAGTACTCGCGGACCGCGCTGGTGCGGGCCACCACCCGGCCGCGGTGCACCACGATCCGGCTGTAGGCGAGGGAGAGGGCACCGGACAGGTGATCGCCGCGCACGGCCAGCAGCTCGGCGGGGAAACCGGCCTCGACGCGTACCTCGGGCAGTCCCAGTGCCTCCCGCGCAGCGGTGCTGACGGCCTCGTAGGCGTCCTCGGGGCGCAGGCCGTGCGCGGAGGCGAGGAGATAGGCGGCCTCCAGGGGGTCGCCCCGGCCCACGGGGTTGGCGACGTCGCGGAGGGCGCCGCTGCCCGCCGCCACCCTGACCCCGGCCGCGCGCAGCAGCCGTACCGGCGCCGCGCCCCGGCGGTCGGCCGTGCCGCAGCCGCCCTGGGGGAGGCACACCACCGTGACCCCGGCCGCCGCGAGCTGCTCCGCGAGCCGGGAGGCCGCCTCGGCCGGCAGGCGCGCGAGCCCGGCGCACGGGCCGACCGTCACGCCGGGGCGCAGACCGCCCGCCATGGCCGCGAGCCGGGAGAGCCGGGCCGGGTCGGTGGCGTCCGTGTGCAGGTCCACCGGGCAGCCGTGCTCGGACGCCACCTCCAGGAGGGCCTCCACGTAACCCGTGGGATCCGGGTCCGTGTCCGGGCAGCCGCCCACCACCGACGCGCCCATCTTCACCGCGTCCCGGAGCATCGCGAGCCCTTCGGCACCCGCCACCCCGGTCAGCAGGCGCGGCATCGCCACCGTGGTCAGCTCCGCGAGGCCCCGCAGCGAGCGCCGGGCCTGCAGTACGGCGCCGAGCGCGCCGAGGCCCTGGACGTCGCCCACGCGCACGTGCGCGCGTGCCGCCGTCGCGCCGTGGCCGAGCTGGAGCAGGGCCGCCTCCGTGGCCCGGCGCTGGACGTCGTCGGGGGCGTAGGAGACCGGTCCGGGATGCTCGGCGGACAGCGCCGTGTCCCCGTGTGCGTGCGGCTCGGCCGGGGCCGGCAGGAGCAGGTAGCCACTGAGGTCGACGCGGGAGGTGCCCGGTCTGGGCGGGCCCGGCGTCAGGCTGCCGGCCGTGCCGACGGCCTCGATACGCCCGCCGCCCAGCCGTACGTCCACGGTCCGGCCGTCGGTGAGCCGCGCCCCGCACAGCAGCACCACGGCCTGGTCGGGCTGCCCGGAGGACCCCGACTGGTTCGACGGCCACGGGGGCGGCTGCGGCTGGCTGTCGGGCATCGGACTCCAGGGTTCGGGCCGGGGGCTCGGGGCAGGGCCGCGTGAGGGGGGCCGGGACGTGCGCGGACCCAAGATCACGCAGAGTGAGTCGAGCCTAGGGTGGCGAACCCTGTGGGGCGCGGAGGAGCGCAATAGTCGTACCGGCGTGGCCCGGCCGGGGCGGGACGTCCGTCACCTGCCGCGACGGGTGCCCTCCACACGCGCGCGTGCCCGGGCCGCAGGGGACTTCGCGGGCGCTCCGGAGGGCCCGGAACAGCCCGGGCGGGGGAGCGCGGTGGGCCCCTGGATACGGATTTGGGCGAACGGCGGCGGACCGTGTAATGTCTTCATCGCTCGCCCCAATAGCTCAGTCGGCAGAGCGTCTCCATGGTAAGGAGAAGGTCAACGGTTCGATTCCGTTTTGGGGCTCTGGTGTGAAAGGCGCCCGTCGTAAGACGGGTTCCGATCGCATCACAGCGGTGTAGCTCAGTCGGTAGAGCAAGCGGCTCATAATCGCTGTGTCACCGGTTCAAGTCCGGTCACCGCTACTGACAGTAGCCGATTGCGGGGTCGGTCCTTCGATCGGCTACTCTTGCTTGCATTGAAATAGTCCATCCGTTCGTCTTAGGAGCACTCACGTGGCTGCCACCGACGTCCGCCCGAAGATCACGCTGGCCTGCGTGGAGTGCAAGGAGCGGAACTACATCACCAAGAAGAACCGGCGTAACAACCCGGATCGCCTTGAGATGAAGAAGCACTGCCCGCGTTGCAACGCGCACACCGCGCACCGCGAAACGCGATAAATCAGGCTCGTACGTGAGGCCGCCCCCGCAAGCTGGGGGGCGGCCTCACGTCGTTTCACCGGCTGCTGAGACCAGACACGCTGCTTGAGACCAGGAGGTGCCGGGCCAATGGCGCTCGACCAGTCCTTCGTGGGGCGGACCTACCCCCCCACCCCGCCCTACGAGGTGGGCCGGGAGAAGATCCGCGAGTTCGCCGAGGCGGTCGGGGAGACCAACCCGGCGTACACGGACCCGGAGGCCGCCAAGGCGTTCGGCCACCCGGACGTGATCGCCCCGCCGACCTTCGTGTTCTCCATCACCTTCCGGGCCGCCGGACAGGTCATCGAGGACCCGCAGCTCGGGCTCGACTACAGCCGGGTGGTGCACGGCGACCAGAAGTTCGCGTACGTCCGCCCGGTGCGGGCCGGCGACCGGCTCACGGTGACGTCCACCATCGAGGGCATCAAGTCGCTCGCGGGCAACGACATCCTGGACATCCGCGGCGAGGTGCACGACGAGGCCGGCGAGCACGTGGTGACCGCCTGGACCAAGCTCGTGGCCCGTGCGGCCGGGGAGGCGTGAGAAACCGATGACGGCGAAGATCGCGTACGACGACGTCGAGGTCGGCACCGAACTGCCGGCCCAGACCTTCCCCGTGACCCGCGCCACCCTGGTGCGGTACGCGGGCGCCTCCGGGGACTTCAACCCGATCCACTGGAACGAGAAGTTCGCCAAGGAGGTGGGCCTGCCGGACGTCATCGCGCACGGCATGTTCACCATGGCCGAGGCGATCCGCGTGGTCACCGACTGGGCCGGCGACCCGGGCGCGGTCGTGGAGTACGGCGTCCGCTTCACCAAGCCGGTCGTCGTGCCGAACGACGACGAGGGCGCGGTGATCGAGGTCGGCGCCAAGGTCGCGGCCAAGCTCGACGACCGGACGGTGCGGGTGGACCTGACGGCGACCAGCGGCGGCCAGAAGGTGCTGGGCATGTCCCGGGCGGTCGTGCGGCTGGCCTGAGGGCTTCGGCCGTTCGAGTCAGGGGCGTCCACCTTGGTGGGCGCCCTTCGCCGTACCCGGGCCCGGCGTGCCCGGCCGGGCTCCCTTGACGAAGTTAGTAATTGAGCACTAACTTCGTCCCATGCCCAGGATGAGTGCGGAAGAGCGACGCGAGAGTGTCATTCGCGCGGCGATCTCCGAGTTCGCGCGGAAGGGGTACTACGGCACCTCCACCGAGGCGATCGCCAAGCGGGTGGGTGTCTCGCAGCCGTACCTCTTCCGGCTCTTCGAGGGCAAGAAGGCGATCTTCGTCGCCGCGTCGCTGCGGTGTGTGGAGGACATCTGCAAGGTCTTCGGGGAGGCGGCCGAGGGGCTGGAGGGCGAGGAGGCCCTGCACGCCATGGCCGACGCCTACGTGCGCCTGATCACCGAGCAGCCCGAGAAGCTCCAGATGCAGATGCAGACGTACATCACGGTGGCCGCCGCGGAGGCGGAGGGGGAGCACGGGTTCGGGGAGGCCGTACGGGCCGCCTGGATGCGGCTCTGGGACACCGTGCATCTCCCGCTCGGCGCGGACGACGGCGAGACCACGACCTTCATGGCGTACGGGATGCTCATCAACACCCTCGCCGCCATGGGGTTCCCGCCCGGGCACCGGGTCTGGCAGTCGATGTACCCGTCGTCCCGGATCACCGGGCGGCTCCAGCACTAGGCGGAACGGGAGGCGGACCTCCCGGAACTCCCGCCTCTTTCCTGGGCGCAGAAGTTAGTCAGCAATTACTAATCAAGGCTGGAACACCCTCTGGGGGAGAGATGTCACAGCAGACAGCACGTCGCGGGGGCGCCGCCTGGGCCCTCGTCATCACCAGCGTCGCCGGGTTCATGGCGGCACTCGACAACCTCGTCGTCACCACCGCGCTGCCCTCCATCCGCGAGGACCTCGGCGGCGCGCTGGACGACCTGGAATGGACCGTCAGCGCCTACACGCTCACCTTCGCCGTCCTGCTGATGACCGGTGCCGCGCTCGGCGACCGCTTCGGGCGCCGCCGGCTCTTCCTCGCCGGGCTCACCGTCTTCACCGGCGCCTCCGCCGCCGCGGCCATGGCTCCCGGCATCGGCTCCCTCATCGCCGCCCGGGCCGTCCAGGGCGTCGGCGCGGCCGTGCTGATGCCGCTCACGCTCACCCTGCTCACCGCCGCCGTGCCCGCCGCCAAGCGCGGGATGGCGTACGGCATCTGGGGCGCCGTCAACGGTCTCGCGGTCGCCTCCGGGCCGCTCATCGGGGGCAGCCTCACCGAACACATCTCCTGGCACTGGATCTTCTGGCTGAACGTCCCGCTCGGCGTGATCCTGCTGCCGCTCGCCCGGCTGCGCCTCGCCGAGTCATACGGCACCGGCGCCCGGCTCGACCTGCCCGGCACCCTGCTCGCCAGCGGCGGCCTGTTCGGGATCGTCTACGGCCTGGTCCGGGGACCCGCCGACGGCTGGACCGGCTCCCTGGTGCTGACCGCGCTGTTCGGCGGGAGCGCGCTGCTGGTGGGCTTCGTCCTCTACAGCACCCGCGCCGCCGCCCCGATGCTCCCGATGCGGCTGTTCCGCTCCCGCGCCTTCTCCGGGATCAACGCAGCCAGTCTGCTGATGTTCGTCGGCATGTTCGGCTCGATCTTCCTGCTGAGCCAGTACATGCAGGGCGTGCTCGGCTACTCGCCCACCGAGGCGGGGCTGCGGATGCTGCCGTGGACCGGCATGCCGATGCTCGTGGCGCCCGTGGCGGGCATCCTCTCCGACCGCGTCGGCGGCCGCCCGGTCGTCGCCACCGGGCTGTTCCTGCAGGCGGTGGGCCTCGGCTACCTGGCCTCCGTGGTCTCCGCCGACGTCTCCTACGCGGCCCAGCTGCCCGGTCTGGTGATCAGCGGCATCGGCATGGCCCTGTACTTCGCCCCGGCCGCCAACCTGGTGATGTCCAGCGTCCGCCCGCAGGAGCAGGGCATCGCCTCCGGCGCCAACAACGCGCTGCGCGAGGTGGGCGGCGCGCTCGGCATCGCCGTCATGTCGTCGATCTTCGCCGCCCAGGGCGGCTACGCCAGCGCCCAGAACTTCGTGGACGGCCTGCGGCCCGCCCTCGTCACCGGCGCCGGGGTGGTGGCCCTCGCCGCCCTGGCCGCCCTGCTCGTCCCGGGCCGCCGGCGCACACCCGGCACCGGGCCCGCCACCGGGCAGGAGACCGCACCGGCGGCCGAGGCGCTCTCCGTCTGACACCCGACGGCACCCGCACGCGCGCGTGGACCCCGAGAGGCCACGCGCGCGTGCGCCGTTCCGCACGGCCTGACCGTGTCAGCCGGACGTCAGGGCGGGGTCAGCGGGGCCTGGCACCGTAGTGCTTGTGAACGGCGCGGGGGACCGGGCCGGGAGCGAGGAGAGGTGCCCGGAGTGGTTTATCGGGGACCGAGAGCATGTCTTGAGGTCGGATCCCTCGGGGTCCGCGCAGGTTCGAATCCTGCCCTCTCCGCTTGGCGGTGCGAGTGTCGTCCGGGCGCGCGCGTGTGGGTCTTTCGAGGCCTGTGCGCGCGCTTTCGTGTTGTGCGGTGTGTGGTGTGGTCGTGTCAGCCGGACGTCAGCGTGCGGTCAGGGGGGTGCGGCACCGTAGTGCTTGTGAACGGCGCGGGGGACCGGGCCGGGAGCGAGGAGAGGTGCCCGGAGTGGTTTATCGGGGACCGAGAGCATGTCTTGAGGTCGGATCCCTCGGGGTCCGCGCAGGTTCGAATCCTGCCCTCTCCGCCCATGGGAACGCCGGCGCCGCCTGGCCACCGGCGTCGTCTCGTAGTCTTGGGCCCGTGCAGGAACTCCACGACGCCCCCCTCGCCCCGCTGACCACCTTCCGGCTGGGCGGCCCCGCGGCCCGGCTGGTCACCGCCACCACCGACGCCGAGGTGATCGACGCCGTCCGCCGCGCCGACGACACCGGCACGCCGCTGCTGATCATCGGCGGCGGGTCCAACCTGGTCATCGGCGACAAGGGCTTCGACGGCACCGCCCTGCGCATCGCCACGCGCGGCGTCGAGCTGCGCGGCACCACACTGGAGCTGGCGGCCGGCGAGGTCTGGACGGACGCCGTCGCCCGCAGCGTCGAGGCCGGGCTCGCCGGGATCGAGTGCCTGGCCGGGATCCCGGGCTCCGCGGGCGCCACCCCGATCCAGAACGTGGGCGCCTACGGCCAGGAGGTCTCCGCGACGGTCACCGAGGTGATCGCCTACGACCGCCGGGCCGGCGAGACGGTCACGCTGACGAACGACGAATGCGCCTTCTCCTACCGGCACAGCCGCTTCAAGGCCGACCCCGAGCGCTACGTCGTGCTGCGGGTCCGCTTCCGGCTGGAGGACGCGGGCGGCCTGTCGGCGCCCGTCAAGTACGCCGAGGCGGCCCGCGCGCTCGGTGTCGAACCCGGCGACAGGGTGCCGCTCGCCGCCGCCCGCGAGACCGTGCTGAAGCTGCGCGCCGGGAAGGGCATGGTGCTCGACCCCGAGGACCACGACACCTGGTCCGCCGGATCCTTCTTCACCAACCCGATCCTCACCGACGAGCAGTTCGCCGCGTTCCACGCGCGCGTGCGGGAACGGCTGGGCGAGGGCGCCGAGCCGCCCGCGTACCCGGCCGGGGAGGGCCGCACCAAGACCTCGGCGGCCTGGCTGATCGACAAGGCCGGCTTCACCAAGGGCTACGGCACCGGGCCCGCCCGCATCTCCACCAAGCACACGCTCGCCCTGACCAACCGCGGCGGCGCCACCACCGAGGACCTGCTGGCCCTGGCCCGCGAGGTCGTCGCCGGGGTCCGCGAGGCCTTCGGGGTCACCCTGGTCAACGAACCCGTGACCGTCGGCGTGAGCCTGTGAGGGCATGAGACCGACGCTGCGCGAGTTCCGGCCCCGGACGGGTCGGTACGAGCGCGGCGTCGTCCAGCCCTGGCCGCCCCCGCGGCACATCTCGTCAAGGGCGGAGCCGCCCTCGGGGACTGCTTCCGGGGCCCGGCGGGCGAGCCGGGCGACCCGCGCGTGCTGATCCGCTTCCAGGGCTTTCCGCCGTAGGCGGGCTTCAGACGGCCGGGCCGGTCAGCCAGTCGTCCACGCCGGACAGCAGCCGGGCCCTGACGTCGTCCGGGGCGGCCGAACCGCGGATCGACTGGCGGGCCAGCTCGGCGAGTTCGGCGTCCGTGAAGCCGTGGTGCTCGCGGGCGATGACGTACTGGGCGGCGAGGCGGGAACCGAAGAGCAGCGGGTCGTCGGCGCCCAGGGCCAGTGGGACGCCCGCCTCGAAGAGGGTCCGCAGGGGGACGTCCTCGGGCTTCTCGTAGACGCCGAGCGCGACGTTCGAGGCCGGGCACACCTCGCAGGTGACGCCCCGGTCCGCCAGCCGCTTCAGCAGCCTCGGATCCTCCGCGGCGCGCACGCCGTGCCCGATCCGCGAGGCGTGCAGGTCGTCCAGGCAGTCGCGCACCGACGCCGGGCCGGTCAGCTCGCCGCCGTGCGGGGCCGCCAGCAGGCCGCCCTCGCGGGCGATGTGGAAGGCACGGTCGAAGTCCCGCGCCATCCCGCGCCGCTCGTCGTTCGAGAGCCCGAAGCCGACCACGCCCCGGTCGGCGTACCGCACCGCGAGCCGGGCCAGGGTGCGGGCGTCCAGGGGGTGCTTCATGCGGTTCGCGGCCACCAGCACCCGCATGCCGAGCCCGGTCTCCCGGGACGTCGTCTCGACCGCGTCCAGGATGATCTCCAGGGCCGGGATCAGACCGCCCAGCCGGGGCGCGTACGACGTGGGGTCCACCTGGATCTCCAGCCAGCCCGAACCGTCGCGCACGTCCTCCTCCGCGGCCTCCCGGACCAGCCGCCGGATGTCCTCCGGCTCTCTCAGGCAGGAGCGCGCCGCGTCGTACAGCCGTTGGAAGCGGAACCATCCCCGCTCGTCCGTGGCCCGCAGCCGCGGCGGTTCCCCGCTGGTCAGGGCGTCCGTCAGGGCCTCGGGCAGGCGTACGCCGTACTTGTCGGCCAGTTCCAGGACGGTCGTCGGCCGCATCGAACCGGTGAAGTGCAGGTGCAGATGGGCCTTCGGCAGTTCGGAGAGATCACGTACATGCTCCATTCCCAGATCCTGCCGCACGTCACCGCCGTCCCGGTAGCCGTTTCCCCCTACGTGCTCTTGCTCGCACACAGAAGCGGGCCGTATCCCCGGAGGGAGACGGCCCGCTTCCGTGCGCGTGAGGCGACGGGACTAGTCCCGTGCCTCCGCCAGCAGCTTCTGGATCCGGCTCACGCCCTCGACGAGGTCCTCGTCCCCGAGCGCGTACGACAGCCGCAGGTAGCCGGGCGTGCCGAAGGCCTCGCCCGGGACGACCGCGACCTCGGCCTCCTCCAGGATGAGGGCCGCCAGCTCGACGGTGTCCTGCGGGCGCTTGCCGCGGATCTCCTTGCCGAGCAGGGCCTTGACCGACGGGTAGGCGTAGAAGGCGCCCTCGGGCTCCGGGCAGAGCACGCCGTCGATCTCGTTGAGCATCCGCACGATCGTGCGCCGGCGGCGGTCGAAGGCCTCGCGCATCTTCTTCACGGCCTCCAGGTCACCGGAGACGGCGGCCAGGGCGGCCACCTGGGCCACGTTGGAGACGTTCGAGGTGGCGTGCGACTGCAGGTTCGTCGCGGCCTTGACCACGTCCTTGGGGCCGATGACCCAGCCGACGCGCCAGCCGGTCATGGCGTACGTCTTGGCGACACCGTTGACCACGACGCACTTGTCGCGCAGCTCGGGCAGCAGCGCCGGCAGGGACACGGCGGACGCGTCGCCGTAGACCAGGTGCTCGTAGATCTCGTCGGTCAGCACCCACAGGCCGTGCTCGACGGCCCAGCGGCCGATCGCCTCGGTCTCGGCCTCGGAGTACACCGCGCCGGTCGGGTTGGACGGGGAGACGAAGAGGACGACCTTGGTCTTCTCCGTGCGCGCAGCCTCGAGCTGCTCCACGGTGACGCGGTAGCCGGTGGTCTCGTCGGCGACGACGTCGACCGGGACACCGCCGGCCAGGCGGATCGACTCCGGGTACGTCGTCCAGTACGGAGCCGGGACGATGACCTCGTCACCCGGGTCGAGGATCGCGGCGAACGCCTCGTAGATGGCCTGCTTGCCGCCGTTGGTGACCAGGATCTGCGAGACGTCGGGCTCCCAGCCGGAGTCGCGCAGCGTCTTCGCGGCGATCGCGGCCTTCAGCTCCGGCAGACCGCCGGCCGGCGTGTACCGGTGGTACTTCGGGTTCTTGCAGGCCTCGACGGCCGCCTCGACGATGTAGTCCGGAGTCGGGAAGTCCGGCTCACCGGCGCCGAAGCCGATCACCGGCCGCCCGGCGGCCTTCAGGGCCTTGGCCTTGGCGTCCACGGCGAGGGTGGCGGACTCGGAGATCGCGCCGACTCGGGCGGAGACCCGGCGCTCGGTGGGAGGGGTTGCAGCGCTCATGAGCCCATCGTTTCAGACCGGAAATGACCCCGGCACGCGGGTTTCACAGACTGAACAGCAACGGGTCGAGACGTGAACACGGGTCCGAATCCCGCCTCCGGCCTGGACGATCTTCACTCCGACGACCCCGGACCGGGTCTTTCTGTTCGACGCCGGGCGCCGGACCACGTACACTCTTCCCTCGTTGGCCTTCAGCGGCCGCTGCACAGCCGGTGCACACCGAGCACCCGGCCGAATGCGGTACGTTGGGGGACACACAAAGGGTCGTAGCTCAATTGGTAGAGCACTGGTCTCCAAAACCAGCGGTTGGGGGTTCAAGTCCCTCCGGCCCTGCTACACACACCGCCAGGATGTGTGCGCATGTACGTACAGCAATGCACCGCCGTGCGGCTCAGAAACCGGGCGCGGCACGGCCACGACCCGGGATCAGGTGAGGACGAATGACGGACGCCGTGGGCTCCATCGACACGCCTGATGCTCAGGACCAGGTGCCCGAGTCCAAGAAGAAGGGCCGCAAGGGCGGCAAGCGCGCCAAGAAGGGCCCGCTGAAGCGCCTCGCCATCTTCTACCGCCAGATCATCGCGGAGCTCCGCAAGGTCGTCTGGCCGACTCGTAACCAGCTGACGTCGTACACCACCGTGGTGATCTTCTTCGTCGCGATCATGATCGCCCTGGTGACCGTGATTGACTATGGGCTCAACCACGCGGCCAAGTACGTCTTCGGCTGAGCCGAAAGCGAAGGGCGCCGTGGTACCGGCGCCCGTTTTCGCATGTTCCACCCCTATGTATCCAGGAAGAAGCAGCCATCGTGTCTGACCCGAACCTGAACGACGCCATCGAGCCGGACGAGACGGTGGACGACGAGCTCGACATCGTCGAGGGCGCGGACGAGCGGGACGAGTTCGAGGCTGCCGAGGCCGAACTGGGGGAGCCGGCCGAGGAGGCCGCCCTGCACGTCGAGGACGAGGAAGGCGCGGACGTCACGGACGACGAGCCCGCCGCCACGGCCGAGGAGGCCGAGGAGGAGCCGGCCGAGCCGGTCGACCCGGTCCAGGCCCTCCGCGACGATCTCCGCACCCTGCCCGGCGAGTGGTACGTCATCCACACCTACGCCGGCTACGAGAACCGCGTGAAGACCAACCTGGAGCAGCGCGCCGTCTCGCTGAACGTCGAGGACTACATCTTCCAGGCCGAGGTGCCGCAGGAAGAGGTCGTCCAGATCAAGAACGGCGACCGCAAGACGATCAAGCAGAACAAGCTGCCCGGTTACGTCCTGGTCCGCATGGACCTGACGAACGAGTCCTGGGGCGTCGTCCGCAACACCCCGGGTGTCACCGGCTTCGTGGGCAACGCCTACGACCCCTACCCGCTGACCCTGGACGAGATCGTCAAGATGCTCGCCCCGGAGGCCGAGGAGAAGGCCGCCCGCGAGGCCGCCGAGGCCGAGGGCAAGCCCGCCCCGCAGCGCAAGGTCGAGGTCCAGGTGCTGGACTTCGAGGTCGGCGACTCGGTCACCGTCACCGACGGCCCGTTCGCCACCCTCCAGGCGACCATCAACGAGATCAACCCCGACTCGAAGAAGGTCAAGGGCCTGGTGGAGATCTTCGGCCGCGAGACGCCGGTCGAGCTCTCCTTCGACCAGATCCAGAAGAACTAGTTCCTTCTGGACGAACTGCTTCCGTGCAGGTCAGGCAGGCGCTCGGCGTCCGCCTGACCTGCACGGTTTTTGGCCGCGCATCCATACCCGTTATCGTTGTGCGGTATGCCTGCGTCCGGGTGGTCCCTGGATGTGGGCAGGACCCGAATTGAAAGGACCCGGAGAGCTATGCCTCCCAAGAAGAAGAAGGTCACGGGGCTCATCAAGCTCCAGATCAACGCCGGTGCGGCGAACCCGGCCCCGCCGGTCGGCCCGGCGCTGGGTCAGCACGGCGTCAACATCATGGAGTTCTGCAAGGCCTACAACGCCGCGACCGAGTCGCAGCGTGGCTGGGTGATCCCGGTGGAGATCACGGTCTACGAGGACCGCTCCTTCACCTTCGTCACCAAGACGCCGCCGGCCGCGAAGATGATCCTCAAGGCCGCGGGCGTGGAGAAGGGCTCCGGCGAGCCGCACAAGACCAAGGTCGCCAAGATCACCGAGGCGCAGGTCCGCGAGATCGCCACGACCAAGATGCCCGACCTCAACGCCAACGACCTGGACGCCGCGTCGAAGATCATCGCCGGCACCGCCCGCTCCATGGGCATCACGGTCGAGGGCTGAACCCCACCTTCGTAGCACCATGCGGCCGTGACGGCCGCACGTGGCAGGGCCTGCTCGGCCCGTACCACGACTCCGAACAGAACCCACAGGAGCAGTTGTGAGCAAGCGCAGCAAGGCTCTCCGCGCTGCGGACGCCAAGGTCGACCGGGAGAAGCTGTACGCCCCGCTCGAGGCCGTCCGTCTCGCCAAGGAGACCTCCACGACCAAGTTCGACGGCACCGTCGAGGTCGCCTTCCGCCTGGGTGTCGACCCGCGCAAGGCCGACCAGATGGTCCGTGGCACCGTGAACCTTCCGCACGGCACCGGTAAGACCGCCCGGGTCCTGGTCTTCGCGACCGGTGACCGTGCCGAGGCCGCGCGTGCCGCGGGCGCCGACATCGTCGGCGCCGACGAGCTGATCGACGAGGTGGCGAAGGGCCGTCTGGACTTCGACGCCGTCGTCGCCACCCCGGACCTCATGGGCAAGGTCGGCCGCCTCGGCCGCGTCCTCGGCCCGCGTGGTCTGATGCCGAACCCGAAGACCGGCACCGTCACCCCCGACACGGCCAAGGCCGTGACGGAGATCAAGGGCGGCAAGATCGAGTTCCGCGTCGACAAGCACTCGAACCTGCACTTCATCATCGGCAAGACGTCCTTCGACGACGCCAAGCTGGTGGAGAACTACGGCGCGGCCCTGGAGGAGATCCTCCGTCTGAAGCCGTCCGCCGCCAAGGGTCGCTACATCAAGAAGGCCGCCATCAGCACCACGATGGGCCCCGGCATTCCGGTCGACTCGAACCGCACCCGCAACCTCCTCGTCGAGGAGGACCCGGCCGCCGTCTGAGCCCCGCGCTCACCCGGTAGCCGCGTCACGGACGCGTAAGCAGAGGGCGGACCCCGCAACCTACGAGGTGCGGGGTCCGTCCTTTCTTTGTGCGGACTGTCGCACGACCGTCAGTGGCCTGGGCTACGGTGCAGGCACCGGACTCGCATGGGGGTAGGACGAATGAAGAGCACGACCGCACGCCGGGTGGCCCTTTCCGCCGCGGTGGTCACCGCGCTGACCGGGTTGGCCGCCTGCGGCACCGGGGGCTCCGGGGACGGCGACAAGGCGGTCGGCAGAAGCCTCACCCACGCCAACCCCCTCGCCGCCCTGCGCTCCGCCGAGAAGTCCACCGACAAGGCGGAGTCGGCCAAGGTCCGTTCCACGACGAGCATCGGCGACACCATGTCGATGACCGCGAACGGCGCCCTGACGTGGGGCGACGGCATGAAGGGCAACCTCACCATCACCTACACCGGCGGCAAGCTGGCGGAGGCGATGCGCAAGGCCGGCACGTCCTCGATGGAGGCCCGCTACCTGCCGGACGCCTACTACGCCAAGATGAGCGAGCAGTTCGCCCAGCAGTCCGGCGGCAAGCACTGGATCAGGTACGCCTACGACGACCTCGCCAAGCTCGGCGGCGGCTCCGGGGCGTACATGAAGGACCAGATGCAGAACACCACGCCGAACCAGTCGGTGAAGCTGCTGCTGGCCTCCGGTGACGTGAAGAAGGTCGGTGAGGAGCAGGTCTCCGGCGTCAGGGCCACGCACTACTCCGGCACGGTCGACGTCGCCGACCTCGCCGGCAAGAACAGCGGCCTCGACGCCGGCCAGCTCGCCGACCTGAAGAAGCAGCTCAGCCAGGCGGGTGTCAGCACGGAGACCGTCGACATCTGGGTCGACGGCCAGGACCTGCTGGTCAAGAAGGTCGAGAAGGCGCAGATGACCGCCGGCACCATGACCAGCACGGCGTACTACAGCGACTACGGCGTGCCGGTCACCGCCGAGGCGCCCCCGGCCGCCGACACCAAGGACTTCAAGGACCTGATGAAGGCCGGCGGTACCGCGTCGGGCAGCGGCGTCAGCGCCTCCTGACCGGCCGCCGCACCAGGACCGGGGTACCCCGTCGAGCCCGATTTGCTCGACGGTGCCCCGGTCCCGTACTCTCCTAACGAAGCCAAAGACCGCTGGTCGTTGCCGCACGTTCGAATGAAGGTGTGGTGGCCGAAGGATCCGCTGCAAAGTGGACGACCCGCGCAGGTGTCAGTGGAAGCACTCCCGGATGGTATGCGCCCAGCGTGTGCCGACGGTCGAGTCCGCCCCGAGCGCCTGCGCCGGGGCGTTTCGTTTTCCCCAGTCCTCCTTCGGGTCCGCGCGGTCAGAATCACCCGGAAGGAGGCCGAGGCTCTATGGCGAGGCCCGACAAGGCTGCCGCGGTTGCCGAGCTGACGGACAAGTTCCGCAGCTCCAACGCCGCCGTGCTGACCGAGTACCGCGGTCTCACCGTGGCGCAGCTCAAGACGCTGCGCCGGTCGCTCGGTGAGAACGCCCAGTACGCCGTGGTGAAGAACACGCTGACCAAGATTGCGGCCAACGAGGCCGGGATCACGCTGGACGACCAGCTCTTCGCTGGTCCGACGGCCGTCGCCTTCGTCACCGGTGACCCGGTGGAGTCGGCGAAGGGTCTCCGTGACTTCGCCAAGGACAACCCGAATCTCGTCATCAAGGGCGGTGTCCTTGACGGTAAGGCGCTGTCCGCCGACGAGATCAAGAAGCTTGCGGACCTCGAGTCCCGCGAGGTTCTGCTCGCCAAGCTGGCGGGCGCCTTCAAGGGCAAGCAGACTCAGGCTGCTCAGGTCTTCCAGGCGCTCCCGTCGAAGCTCGTCCGCACCGTGGACGCGCTTCGTGCCAAGCAGGGCGAGCAGGGCGGTGCCGAGTAATTCGGCTCGCTTTCTGATCCGGGCCGCATGACGCGGCCGGGGTCACAGCGGGCCAACGTACGCCCGCCACTCATGTACATCCGGCACCTGCCGAATTAGTGGAAGGATCGCCCATCATGGCGAAGCTGTCTCAGGAAGACCTGCTCGCGCAGTTCGAGGAGATGACCCTCATCGAGCTCTCCGAGTTCGTGAAGGCGTTCGAGGAGAAGTTCGACGTCACCGCCGCCGCCGCGGTGGCCGTCGCCGCCCCGGGTGCCCCGGGCGCCCCGGCCGAGGCCGAGGAGGAGAAGGACGAGTTCGACGTCATCCTCACCGGTGCCGGCGACAAGAAGATCCAGGTCATCAAGGTCGTGCGTGAGCTGACCTCCCTGGGCCTGAAGGAGGCCAAGGACCTCGTGGACGGCGCCCCGAAGCCCGTTCTCGAGAAGGTCGCCAAGGACGCCGCCGAGAAGGCCGCCGAGTCCCTCAAGGGCGCCGGCGCCTCCGTCGAGGTCAAGTAACACCTTCCGGGTTCCCGTAACCCGGCTGCGCGCCGACTGCGGCCCAGAGGGGCTGTAACGCGAACGCACCGAAGAGCGATCATCCATCCGGGTGGTCGCTCTTCGGCGTCTCCGGAGGGCGGCCTCGGTTGCCTTGCACTCGCCCCGGCGAGGGGTATGGTGATCTTCGTTCTGTCTCCGGACGGCCTCGTTTGGGCTGGGGGGCCTTGACGAACCGCACGCAGCGCGCAATTCTCAGGACGCGTCGTCACAAGGATCCGAATCCGAGGCATGGATCGACGGCGAAGAGGGCAGTATCAACGTGCGTTGAGGGCAGACATGCCGAGGGCGTTGTTGACGAAGGCGTTGAGCACGACGAGGGTCTCGAGAAACCCGGGCTGGACATCAGTGTGCCAAGTGGCTACACTGACCCTTTGCGCTGCCTGTTAGCTTCCCCTGCCCGTCACCAGGGGTCTGCCCTCACTCGAGCACCGATGACCGAAGCTCCCCTGACCTGGGGTTTCCGTCTCTGTGTCTGGGAGAGGGGCCGGTACGCGCGTAGTGAGTCCGAGCCCTCGGAAGGACCCCCTCTTGGCCGCCTCGCGCAACGCCTCGACCGCGAATACGAACAACGGCGCCAGCACCGCCCCGCTGCGCATCTCCTTTGCAAAGATCAAGGAGCCTCTCGAGGTTCCGAACCTGCTCGCGCTGCAGACCGAGAGCTTCGACTGGCTGCTCGGCAACACCGCTTGGCAGAGTCGGGTCGAGGAGGCTCTTGAGAACGGTCAGGACGTCCCCACCAAGTCCGGTCTGGAGGAGATCTTCGAGGAGATCTCCCCGATCGAGGACTTCTCCGGGTCGATGTCCCTGACGTTCCGGGACCACCGCTTCGAGCCGCCGAAGAACTCCATCGACGAGTGCAAGGAGCGCGACTTCACGTACGCCGCCCCGCTCTTCGTCACCGCCGAGTTCACCAACAACGAGACCGGTGAGATCAAGTCCCAGACGGTCTTCATGGGCGACTTCCCGCTCATGACGAACAAGGGCACTTTCGTCATCAACGGCACCGAGCGTGTCGTGGTGTCGCAGCTGGTCCGTTCCCCCGGTGTCTACTTCGACTCCTCCATCGACAAGACGTCCGACAAGGACATCTTCTCCGCCAAGATCATCCCGTCCCGGGGTGCCTGGCTGGAGATGGAGATCGACAAGCGCGACATGGTCGGTGTCCGCATCGACCGCAAGCGCAAGCAGTCGGTCACCGTACTGCTGAAGGCGCTCGGCTGGACGACCGAGCAGATCCTCGAGGAGTTCGGCGAGTACGAGTCGATGCGCGCCACCCTGGAGAAGGATCACACCCAGGGCCAGGACGACGCGCTGCTGGACATCTACCGCAAGCTGCGTCCGGGCGAGCCCCCCACGCGTGAGGCCGCGCAGACGCTGCTCGAGAACCTCTACTTCAACCCCAAGCGCTACGACCTCGCCAAGGTCGGCCGCTACAAGGTCAACAAGAAGCTGGGTGCGGACGCTCCGCTGGACGCGGGTGTCCTGACCGTCGAGGACGTCATCTCGACGATCAAGTACCTGGTGAAGCTGCACGCCGGCGAGACCGAGACCTCCGGTGACAACGGTGGCACGATCGTCGTCGAGACGGACGACATCGACCACTTCGGCAACCGTCGTCTGCGCAGCGTCGGCGAGCTGATCCAGAACCAGGTCCGTACGGGTCTCGCCCGTATGGAGCGCGTCGTGCGCGAGCGCATGACGACCCAGGACGTCGAGGCGATCACGCCGCAGACCCTGATCAACATCCGGCCGGTCGTCGCCTCCATCAAGGAGTTCTTCGGCACCAGCCAGCTGTCGCAGTTCATGGACCAGAACAACCCGCTGTCGGGTCTCACCCACAAGCGCCGTCTGTCGGCTCTTGGCCCGGGTGGTCTCTCCCGTGAGCGGGCCGGCTTCGAGGTCCGTGACGTGCACCCGTCGCACTACGGCCGCATGTGCCCGATCGAGACGCCCGAAGGCCCGAACATCGGTCTGATCGGCTCGCTCGCCTCCTACGGCCGGGTCAACGCGTTCGGTTTCGTCGAGACGCCGTACCGCAAGGTCGTCGACGGCCAGGTCACCGACGAGGTGGACTACCTGACCGCCGACGAGGAGGACCGGTTCGTCATCGCGCAGGCCAACGCCACGCTCTCGGACGACATGCGGTTCGCCGAGAACCGCGTGCTGGTCCGCCGCCGTGGCGGCGAGGTCGACTACGTCGCCGGTGACGACGTGGACTACATGGACGTCTCGCCGCGCCAGATGGTGTCGGTCGCGACCGCCATGATCCCGTTCCTGGAGCACGACGACGCCAACCGTGCCCTCATGGGCGCGAACATGATGCGTCAGGCCGTGCCGCTGATTAAGTCCGAGTCCCCGCTCGTCGGCACCGGCATGGAGTACCGCTCCGCCGTCGACGCCGGCGACGTGGTCAAGGCCGAGAAGGACGGTGTGGTCCAGGAGGTCTCCGCGGACTACATCACCACCGCCAACGACGACGGCACGTACATCACGTACCGCCTGGCCAAGTTCTCCCGGTCCAACCAGGGCACCTCGGTCAACCAGAAGGTCATCGTCAACGAGGGCGACCGGATCATCACGGGCCAGGTGCTCGCGGACGGCCCGGCCACCCAGAACGGCGAGATGGCCCTCGGCAAGAACCTGCTCGTGGCGTTCATGCCGTGGGAGGGTCACAACTACGAGGACGCGATCATCCTGTCGCAGCGCCTCGTGCAGGACGACGTCCTCTCCTCGATCCACATCGAGGAGCACGAGGTCGACGCCCGTGACACCAAGCTCGGCCCCGAGGAGATCACCCGGGACATCCCGAACGTCTCCGAGGAGGTCCTCGCCGACCTCGACGAGCGCGGCATCATCCGTATCGGTGCCGAGGTCATCGCCGGCGACATCCTCGTCGGCAAGGTCACGCCCAAGGGTGAGACCGAGCTGACCCCCGAGGAGCGCCTGCTGCGCGCGATCTTCGGCGAGAAGGCCCGTGAGGTGCGTGACACCTCGCTGAAGGTGCCGCACGGCGAGACCGGCAAGGTCATCGGCGTGCGCGTCTTCGACCGCGAGGAGGGCGACGAGCTTCCCCCCGGTGTGAACCAGCTGGTGCGCGTCTACGTCGCGCAGAAGCGCAAGATCACCGACGGTGACAAGCTCGCCGGCCGGCACGGCAACAAGGGTGTCATCTCCAAGATCAACCCGATCGAGGACATGCCGTTCCTGGAGGACGGCACCCCGGTCGACATCATCCTCAACCCGCTCGGTGTGCCGTCCCGAATGAACCCGGGACAGGTCCTGGAGATCCACCTCGGCTGGCTCGCCAGCCGCGGCTGGGACGTCTCCGGCCTCGCGGAGGAGTGGGCCCAGCGCCTCCAGGCGATCGGCGCCGACTCCGTGGCCCCGGGCACCAACGTCGCCACCCCGGTGTTCGACGGTGCGCGTGAGGACGAGCTGGCGGGTCTGCTGCAGCACACCATCCCGAACCGGGACGGCGAGCGCATGGTGCTCCCGACCGGCAAGGCGCGGCTGTTCGACGGCCGCAGCGGTGAGCCGTTCCCGGACCCGATCTCGGTCGGCTACATGTACATCCTGAAGCTGCACCACCTGGTCGACGACAAGCTGCACGCCCGTTCGACCGGTCCGTACTCGATGATCACCCAGCAGCCGCTGGGTGGTAAGGCCCAGTTCGGTGGCCAGCGGTTCGGTGAGATGGAGGTGTGGGCCCTCGAGGCCTACGGCGCCGCGTACGCCCTCCAGGAGCTGCTGACCATCAAGTCCGACGACGTCACCGGCCGCGTGAAGGTCTACGAGGCCATCGTCAAGGGCGAGAACATCCCCGAGCCCGGTATCCCCGAGTCCTTCAAGGTGCTCATCAAGGAGATGCAGTCGCTCTGCCTGAACGTGGAGGTGCTGTCCAGCGACGGTATGTCCATCGAGATGCGCGACACCGACGAGGATGTCTTCCGCGCCGCGGAGGAGCTCGGCATCGACCTGTCCCGGCGCGAGCCGAGCAGCGTCGAAGAGGTCTGACGGGAGTCCGGTAGGGGCCTCACCACCGTGTGAGGCCCCCGCCGACCCCCAGGCCCCCGTTTCAGACCACAGACTTACGACCCTGAGAGGGATTGACGCATAGTGCTCGACGTCAACTTCTTCGACGAGCTCCGGATCGGCCTGGCCACCGCTGACGACATCCGTCAGTGGAGCCACGGCGAGGTCAAGAAGCCCGAGACCATCAACTACCGCACCCTCAAGCCGGAAAAGGACGGGCTCTTCTGCGAGAAGATCTTCGGTCCGACCCGGGACTGGGAGTGCTACTGCGGCAAGTACAAGCGCGTCCGCTTCAAGGGCATCATCTGCGAGCGCTGTGGCGTCGAGGTCACGCGCGCCAAGGTGCGCCGTGAGCGGATGGGCCACATCGAGCTGGCCGCGCCCGTCACGCACATCTGGTACTTCAAGGGTGTCCCCTCGCGCCTCGGCTACCTGCTGGACCTGGCGCCGAAGGACCTCGAGAAGGTCATCTACTTCGCGGCGTACATGATCACGTACGTCGACGAGGAGCGTCGTACCCGCGACCTGCCCTCCCTCGAGGCGCACGTCTCGGTCGAGCGCCAGCAGATCGAGAACCGCCGGGACTCCGACCTCGAGGCCCGCGCCAAGAAGCTCGAGACCGACCTGGCCGAGCTCGAGGCCGAGGGTGCCAAGGCCGACGTGCGCCGCAAGGTGCGCGAGGGCGCCGAGCGCGAGATGAAGCAGCTGCGCGACCGTGCGCAGCGCGAGATCGACCGCCTCGACGAGGTGTGGACCCGGTTCAAGAACCTCAAGGTCCAGGACCTCGAGGGCGACGAGCTGCTCTACCGCGAGCTGCGCGACCGCTTCGGCACCTACTTCGACGGCTCGATGGGTGCCGCGGCGCTGCAGAAGCGCCTGGAGTCCTTCGACCTCGACGAGGAGGCCGAGAAGCTCCGCGAGATCATCCGCACCGGCAAGGGCCAGAAGAAGACCCGTGCGCTCAAGCGCCTGAAGGTCGTCTCCGCGTTCCTGCAGACCTCGAACAGCCCCAAGGGCATGGTCCTGGACTGCGTCCCGGTCATCCCGCCGGACCTGCGTCCGATGGTGCAGCTCGACGGTGGCCGCTTCGCGACCTCCGACCTGAACGACCTGTACCGCCGTGTGATCAACCGGAACAACCGTCTGAAGCGGCTCCTGGACCTCGGTGCCCCGG
Organism: Streptomyces sp. NPDC002386; assembly: GCF_053593175.1. NCBI lineage: Bacteria > Bacillati > Actinomycetota > Actinomycetes > Kitasatosporales > Streptomycetaceae > Streptomyces > Streptomyces sp. NPDC002386. The sequence continues at coordinate 30,341 of NZ_JBSFBX010000015.1, read as the reverse complement.
AGATCATCGTCAACAACGAGAAGCGCATGCTTCAGGAGGCTGTTGACGCCCTCTTCGACAACGGTCGTCGCGGCCGCCCGGTGACGGGTCCCGGCAACCGCCCGCTGAAGTCCCTCAGCGACATGCTGAAGGGCAAGCAGGGTCGATTCCGTCAGAACCTGCTCGGCAAGCGTGTGGACTACTCCGCGCGTTCCGTGATCGTCGTCGGTCCGCAGCTGAAGCTGCACCAGTGCGGTCTGCCCAAGGCCATGGCGCTGGAGCTCTTCAAGCCGTTCGTGATGAAGCGCCTGGTCGACCTGAACCACGCGCAGAACATCAAGAGCGCCAAGCGCATGGTGGAGCGCGGCCGCACGGTCGTGTACGACGTCCTCGAAGAGGTCATCGCCGAGCACCCGGTTCTGCTGAACCGTGCTCCCACCCTGCACCGCCTCGGCATCCAGGCCTTCGAGCCGCAGCTGGTCGAGGGCAAGGCCATCCAGATCCACCCGCTCGTCTGCACCGCGTTCAACGCGGACTTCGACGGTGACCAGATGGCCGTGCACCTTCCGCTGTCCGCGGAGGCGCAGGCCGAGGCACGCATCCTGATGCTGTCCTCGAACAACATCCTCAAGCCGGCCGACGGCCGTCCGGTGACGATGCCGACCCAGGACATGGTCCTCGGTCTGTTCTTCCTCACCACCGACGGCGAGCTGCGTGACACCAAGGGCGAGGGCCGCGCGTTCGGCTCCACGGCCGAGGCGATCATGGCGTTCGACGCCGGCGAGCTCGCGCTGCAGTCGCAGATCGACATCCGCTTCCCGGTGGGCACCATCCCGCCGCGCGGCTGGATGCCGCCGGCGCGCGAGGAGGGCGAGCCCGAGTGGCAGCAGGGTGACTCGTTCCGCCTGCGCACCACCCTGGGCCGCGCGCTCTTCAACGAGCTGCTGCCCGAGGACTACCCGTTCGTCGACTACTCGGTGGGCAAGAAGCAGCTCTCCGAGATCGTCAACGACCTGGCCGAGCGCTACCCCAAGGTCATCGTGGCGGCGACGCTCGACAACCTGAAGGCGGCCGGCTTCTTCTGGGCGACCCGTTCCGGTGTCACCGTGGCCATCTCCGACGTCGTCGTTCCCGAGGCGAAGAAGGAGATCGTCCGCGGCTACGAGGCGCAGGACGAGAAGGTCCAGAAGCAGTACGAGCGCGGTCTGATCACCAAGGAAGAGCGCACTCAGGAGCTCATCGCGATCTGGACCAAGGCGACCAACGAGGTCGCCGAGGCGATGAACGAGAACTTCCCCAAGACGAACCCCATCTTCATGATGGTTGACTCGGGTGCCCGAGGAAACATGATGCAGATGCGGCAGATCGCCGGTATGCGTGGTCTGGTGTCGAACGCGAAGAACGAGACCATCCCGCGTCCGATCAAGGCGTCCTTCCGTGAGGGCCTGTCCGTGCTGGAGTACTTCATCTCCACGCACGGTGCCCGTAAGGGTCTGGCGGACACCGCCCTGCGTACCGCCGACTCGGGTTACCTGACCCGTCGTCTGGTGGACGTCTCCCAGGACGTCATCATCCGCGAGGAGGACTGCGGCACCGAGCGCGGTCTGAAGCTGCGGATCGCCAACCGCGGCGCCGACGGTGTGCTGCGCAAGGCGGACGACGTCGAGACCAGCGTCTACGCCCGCATGCTCGCCGAGGACGTCGTCATCGACGGCAAGGTGATCGCGCCGGCCAACGTGGACCTGGGCGACGTGCTCATCGACCAGCTCGTGCACCACGGCATCGAGGAGGTCAAGACCCGCTCGATCCTGACCTGCGAGTCGCACGTCGGCACCTGCGCCATGTGCTACGGCCGTTCGCTGGCCACCGGCAAGCTGGTCGACATCGGTGAGGCGGTCGGCATCATCGCCGCCCAGTCCATCGGTGAGCCCGGTACCCAGCTGACGATGCGTACCTTCCACACCGGTGGTGTGGCCGGTGACGACATCACCCAGGGTCTGCCCCGTGTCGTCGAGCTCTTCGAGGCCCGTACCCCGAAGGGTGTCGCCCCGATCTCCGAGGCCAACGGCCGCGTGCGGATCGAGGAGACCGAGAAGACCAAGAAGATCGTCGTCACCCCGGACGACGGCAGCGACGAGACGGCGTTCCCGATCTCCAAGCGTGCCAAGGTCCTGGTCAAGGAGGGCGACCACGTCGAGGTGGGCCAGCAGCTCACCGTGGGTGCCACCAACCCGCACGACGTGCTGCGCATCCTGGGTCAGCGTGCCGTCCAGGTCCACCTGGTCGGCGAGGTCCAGAAGGTCTACAACTCGCAGGGTGTGTCGATCCACGACAAGCACATCGAGATCATCATCCGGCAGATGCTGCGCCGTGTGACGATCATCGAGTCGGGCGACGCCGAGCTGCTGCCCGGCGAGCTGGTCGAGCGCTCGAAGTTCGAGACCGAGAACCGTCGTGTGGTCCAGGAGGGCGGTCACCCTGCCTCCGGTCGTCCGCAGCTGATGGGTATCACCAAGGCCTCGCTGGCGACGGAGTCCTGGCTGTCGGCCGCCTCCTTCCAGGAGACGACCCGAGTCCTGACGGACGCGGCGATCAACGCCAAGTCCGACAGCCTCATCGGCCTCAAGGAGAACGTCATCATCGGTAAGCTCATCCCGGCCGGTACGGGTCTGTCCCGCTACCGCAACATCCGGGTGGAGCCCACCGAGGAGGCCAAGGCCGCGATGTACTCGGCCGTCGGCTACGACGACATCGACTACTCGCCGTTCGGCACCGGCTCCGGCCAGGCCGTCCCGCTGGAGGACTACGACTACGGTCCGTACAACCAGTGAGTGGTTGACGTGAACTGAAGGGCGGTCACCCCGGTCCGGGGTGACCGCCCTTCGGCGTTTCTCGGGACGCCCGCCGGCTACGGGATGCCCAGCTCGAAGATCACGTAGTGCGCATACCAGCCCGACGCCACCGCCGTCGTCGTGAAGAAGACGGCCAGACCGGGCCACTTCAGGCGGCTCAGGGCGGCCGCCGGCGCCAAGAGCAGCGGGAAGGAGGGCAGCAGGTAGCGGGAGGTGTTGCCGAACATCTGCTGGGTGCCCAGCACGGTGACGATGCCGGCCAGGGTGTAGGCGACCAGCACCAGCGGCGGCTTCCGGCGCAGCATCAGCGCGATCAGGAAGGGCAGCGCGATCACGATCTGGACGCCGAGCAGATCGGGCGTGGAGAAGGCGAAGAGATAGTCGTTGTGCCCGACGGCGACGTTGCCGAGGACGTCCGCCGTGTAGGAGCCCCAGTCGAAGTAGTGCGCCCAGCCCTCGCGCTGGAGCGTGAAGTAGGCGGTGAGGTCGCCCATGCTCCACCCGACCCAGGCGATGTAGGTGAGCAGGCCGAGCGGTGCCGCGACCATCGCGAAGACCGGCTGTGCCACCCCGTGCTCACGCCGGCCGTCCCGCCGCAGGACGGTGACCAGGGCGGCCAGTCCCACCGCGCCGATGAGGGCCGCCGAGGTGGGCCGGTTCAGGCCCGCCAGGAAGGCCAGCAGGCCCGCGGCGACCCAGCGGCCCCGCATCACGCTGTAGCAGGTCCAGGCGGCGATGGCGACGAACAGGGACTCCGAGTACACGGCCCACTCGACGCCCGCTCCGGGGACGACGGCCCACAGCCCGGCGGCGATGGTGCCCGCCCGCACCCCGGCGAGCGCCGAGACCACCGCGTAGATGCCCGCGGCCGCCACCAGGGAGGCCAGGACCGACACGAGGATCCCGGAGCCGTACAGGCCGAGCCCGGTGCCCTCCGAGACCGTGCGGATCAGCCCGGGGTACAGCGGGAAGAACGCCACCGAGTTCTGCTTGACGGTGAAGAGCCCGCCGCCGGGCAGCGGCTCCAGCGGCTTCGGGTCGTACCCGTGCCCCGCGACCTGCAGATACCACCAGCCGTCCCAGGTGGACAGCACGTCCCACCAGTGGGCGCCGCCGCCGAACCTGGGGTCCTTCCTCCGGTAGTCGCCCGCATGCTCCAGCAGGCAGGCGAATATGGTGAGGCCCACGAGCTTCGTGACGCAGTACAGGACGAGTGGAGCCACGTACGGCCGCGCACCCGGCGGCAGCGTGAGCCGGCGGCTCGGGCGCGGAGTGCCGGACTGTTCCCCGGGCAGGACGGTGTCCGCCTCGATGTCGCCGGAAGCCGTGCTCATCCCTGCGGTCTCCCCCCTCGGCCGACCGCCGGGGCCGGAGGAGTTCCCGCAGCCCGGGGGGTCGTGAAGTGTCAGTCACGAGATCACACAAGGATCACTTGTGTGTGGCCAAAGCGTCGCATGTGCGGGGCGAAGGGGGGAGAAGCGGGTGACCGGTGGAGCGGACCCGGCGATCGAGCTGTCCGTCGTCGTACCCATGTTCAACGAGGCCGAGGCACTGCCCGCCCTCGTCAGCCGGCTGCGCCCGGTGCTGGAGGGCCTCGGCGTGCCGTACGAGCTGGTCGCCGTCGACGACGGGAGCACCGACGGCACCGGCGAGCTGCTGGCGGCGTTCCGGCTCGGCTGGCCGGAACTGCGGGTGATCGGCCTGCGCCGCAACTCGGGTCATCAGGCCGCCCTGACCGCCGGCCTCGACCGGGCCGTCGGGGCGTACGTGGTCAGCATCGACGCCGATCTGCAGGACCCGCCCGAGAAGATCCCCGACATGCTGGCCCTGGCCCGTGCCGAGGGGCTCGACATCGTCTACGGCATCCGCGCCGACCGGGCCAGCGACACCGGCTTCAAGCGCTGGACGGCGGGGCTGTACTACCGGCTGGTGCGCCGGCTCGCCGGTCCCTCCGTGCCCGCGCAGGCGGGTGACTTCCGGCTGCTCAGCCGGGCCGCCGTGGAGGCGCTGAAGGCGCTGCCCGACCAGCAGCGGGTCTACCGGCTGCTGGTGCCGTGGCTGGGCTTCCCCAGCGGCCGGGTGACCTACGAGCGCGCCCCGCGCACGGCCGGCCGAAGCAAGTACCCGCTGGGCCGGATGATCAGGCTGGCCGTGGACAGCGTCACGGGTTTCTCGGCTGCCCCGCTGCGGCTGGCCACCTGGCTCGGCGGCTTCGCCTTCCTGGTCTGCCTCGGGCTGATGGTGTACACGCTCTCCGCCCACGTCCTGGACCACACGGTGCCGGGCTGGACCTCGCTGTTCACCGGGGTGCTCTTCATCGGCGCGGTGCAGCTGATCTGCGTGGGGCTGCTGGGCGAGTACGTGGCCCGCATATACACGGCGATACAGAACCGCCCGACGTACTTCGTGGGCCACGACACGGCGGAGCAGGCCGGGGAGACGACGTCGCGCCGCTGATTTCCGGAGCCCTCGGACCCGGTCCCGGAGCCCTTGTTTTGACCGGAGTGGGTGCGGCAAGTACGCTCAGACCTTGTGCCTGGGGTGTGCCCTGGCTTTCGTGCGTGCCTTCAACCGCACGCGGAGCCGACACCGGACGCCGTAATCCGTGCCTTTCCCGCCTCGCGGCGGAAGCGCGGCGGATTCGACACACCCGACCGCGTGGGTCGGAGATGTTCCAGGTTAGCTGTACTCATCGGCACACAGAAACCGGAGAAGTAGTGCCTACGATCCAGCAGCTGGTCCGGAAGGGCCGGCAGGACAAGGTCGAGAAGAACAAGACGCCCGCACTCGAGGGTTCCCCTCAGCGTCGTGGCGTCTGCACGCGTGTGTTCACGACCACCCCGAAGAAGCCGAACTCGGCCCTGCGTAAGGTCGCGCGTGTGCGTCTGACCAGCGGGATCGAGGTCACCGCTTACATTCCGGGTGAGGGACACAACCTGCAGGAGCACTCCATCGTGCTCGTGCGCGGCGGCCGTGTGAAGGACCTGCCGGGTGTTCGCTACAAGATCATCCGTGGCTCCCTCGACACCCAGGGTGTCAAGAACCGCAAGCAGGCCCGTTCCCGCTACGGCGCCAAGAAGGAGAAGTAGAAATGCCTCGTAAGGGCCCCGCCCCGAAGCGCCCGGTCATCATCGACCCGGTCTACGGTTCTCCTCTGGTGACGTCGCTCATCAACAAGGTGCTGCTGAACGGCAAGCGCTCCACCGCCGAGCGCATCGTCTACGGCGCCATGGAGGGTCTGCGTGAGAAGACGGGCAACGACCCGATCATCACGCTGAAGCGCGCGCTGGAGAACATCAAGCCGACCCTCGAGGTCAAGTCCCGCCGTGTCGGTGGCGCCACCTACCAGGTGCCGATCGAGGTCAAGCCCGGTCGCGCCAACACGCTGGCGCTCCGCTGGCTGGTCGGTTACTCCCGCGCCCGTCGCGAGAAGACCATGACCGAGCGCCTGCTCAACGAGCTTCTCGACGCCTCCAACGGCCTGGGTGCCGCTGTGAAGAAGCGCGAGGACACGCACAAGATGGCCGAGTCCAACAAGGCCTTCGCGCACTACCGCTGGTAGTCGCTACCCACATCGAGACCGAGAGAAGACTGAAGCCTTATGGCTACCACTTCACTTGACCTGGCCAAGGTCCGCAACATCGGGATCATGGCCCACATCGACGCGGGCAAGACGACCACCACCGAGCGGATCCTGTTCTACACCGGTGTGTCCTACAAGATCGGTGAGGTCCACGACGGCGCTGCCACCATGGACTGGATGGAGCAGGAGCAGGAGCGTGGCATCACGATCACCTCTGCTGCCACCACCTGTCACTGGCCGCTCGAAGACGTCGATCACACCATCAACATCATCGACACCCCGGGTCACGTCGACTTCACCGTCGAGGTGGAGCGCTCCCTGCGCGTGCTCGACGGTGCCGTGACGGTGTTCGACGGCGTCGCCGGTGTCGAGCCGCAGTCCGAGACGGTGTGGCGTCAGGCGGACCGCTACGGCGTTCCGCGTATCTGCTTCGTCAACAAGCTCGACCGGACCGGTGCCGAGTTCCACCGCTGCGTCGACATGATCACTGACCGCCTGGGCGCTCAGCCGATCGTGATGCAGCTGCCGATCGGTGCCGAGGCCGACTTCAAGGGCGTCATCGACCTCGTGACGATGAAGGCCCTGGTCTGGTCCGCCGAGGCCACCAAGGGCGAGATGTACGACACCGTCGACATCCCGGACACGCACGCCGAGGCTGCCGAGGAGTACCGCGGCAAGCTGCTCGAGGCCGTGGCCGAGAACGACGAAGAGATCATGGAGCTGTACCTGGAGGGCGAGGAGCCTTCCGTGGAGCAGCTGTACGCCGCGATCCGTCGTATCACCATCGCGTCCGGCAAGGGCACCGGCACCACCGTGACCCCGGTGTTCTGCGGTACCGCGTTCAAGAACAAGGGCGTGCAGCCCCTGCTCGACGCCGTCGTCCGCTACCTGCCGTCGCCGGTCGACATCGAGGCCATCGAGGGCCACGACGTCAAGGACCCCGAGGTCGTCGTCAAGCGCAAGCCGTCCGACGACGAGCCGCTGTCCGCGCTGGCGTTCAAGATCATGAGCGACCCGCACCTCGGCAAGCTCACCTTCGTCCGGGTCTACTCGGGCCGCCTGGAGTCCGGCACCTCGGTGCTGAACTCCGTCAAGGGCAAGAAGGAGCGCATCGGCAAGATCTACCGCATGCACGCGAACAAGCGTGAGGAGATCGAGTCGGTGGGCGCCGGCGACATCGTCGCCGTCATGGGCCTGAAGCAGACCACCACCGGTGAGACGCTGTCCGACGACAAGAACCCGGTCATCCTGGAGTCCATGGACTTCCCGGCGCCGGTCATCCAGGTCGCCATCGAGCCCAAGTCGAAGGGCGACCAGGAGAAGCTGGGCGTCGCGATCCAGCGCCTGGCCGAGGAGGACCCGTCCTTCCAGGTCCACTCGGACGAGGAGACCGGCCAGACCATCATCGGTGGTATGGGCGAGCTGCACCTCGAGGTGCTGGTCGACCGTATGCGCCGTGAGTTCAAGGTCGAGGCCAACGTCGGCAAGCCGCAGGTGGCCTACCGCGAGACGATCCGCAAGGCCGTCGAGCGCGTCGACTACACCCACAAGAAGCAGACCGGTGGTACCGGTCAGTTCGCGAAGGTGCAGATCGGCATCGAGCCGCTCGAGGGTGGCGACACCTCGTACGAGTTCGTGAACAAGGTGACCGGTGGTCGTATCCCGAAGGAGTACATCCCTTCGGTCGACGCCGGTGCGCAGGAGGCCATGCAGTTCGGCATCCTCGCCGGTTACGAGATGACCGGCGTGCGCGTCATCCTCCACGACGGCGCCTACCACGAGGTCGACTCCTCCGAGCTCGCCTTCAAGATCGCCGGCTCGCAGGCCTTCAAGGAGGCCGCGCGCAAGGCCAGCCCCGTGCTGCTCGAGCCGATGATGGCCGTCGAGGTCACCACGCCCGAGGACTACATGGGTGAGGTCATCGGCGACATCAACTCCCGCCGTGGTCAGATCCAGGCCATGGAGGAGCGGGCCGGTGCCCGCGTCGTGAAGGGCCTCGTGCCCCTTTCGGAGATGTTCGGCTACGTCGGCGACCTCCGCAGCAAGACGTCGGGTCGCGCGAGCTACTCGATGCAGTTCGACTCCTACGCCGAGGTTCCGCGGAACGTCGCCGAGGAGATCATCGCGAAGGCCAAGGGCGAGTAACGCACCGCGTTCCCACGCTTTAGGCTTGACTCCGGAGCCTCAAGGGGCAAACAACCACAATCGCGGGTGTTTGCCCCGGGTTCCGGGATTTAACAGCAAAGATCACCTGGCGCCGATGAAGTAAGGCGTACAGAACCACTCCACAGGAGGACCCCAGTGGCGAAGGCGAAGTTCGAGCGGACTAAGCCGCACGTCAACATCGGCACCATCGGTCACATCGACCACGGTAAGACGACCCTCACGGCCGCCATTACCAAGGTGCTGCACGACGCGTACCCGGACCTGAACGAGGCCACCGCGTTTGACAACATCGACAAGGCGCCCGAGGAGCGTCAGCGCGGTATCACCATCTCCATCGCGCACGTCGAGTACCAGACCGAGGCGCGTCACTACGCCCACGTCGACTGCCCGGGTCACGCGGACTACATCAAGAACATGATCACCGGTGCCGCGCAGATGGACGGCGCGATCCTGGTGGTCGCCGCCACCGACGGCCCGATGCCGCAGACCAAGGAGCACGTGCTCCTGGCCCGCCAGGTCGGCGTGCCGTACATCGTCGTCGCCCTGAACAAGGCCGACATGGTGGACGACGAGGAGATCCTGGAGCTCGTCGAGCTCGAGGTCCGTGAGCTCCTCTCCGAGTACGAGTTCCCGGGCGACGACCTGCCGGTCGTCAAGGTCTCCGCGCTGAAGGCGCTGGAGGGCGACCCGGCGTGGACGCAGAGCGTCCTCGACCTGATGACGGCTGTGGACGAGAACATCCCGCAGCCCGAGCGTGACGTCGACAAGCCGTTCCTGATGCCGATCGAGGACGTCTTCACGATCACCGGTCGTGGCACCGTCGTCACCGGTCGTATCGAGCGTGGTGTCCTCAAGGTCAACGAGACCGTCGACATCGTGGGCATCAAGAACGAGAAGACCACCACCACGGTCACCGGCATCGAGATGTTCCGCAAGCTGCTCGACGAGGGCCAGGCCGGTGAGAACGTCGGTCTGCTGCTCCGCGGCATCAAGCGCGAGGACGTCGAGCGCGGCCAGGTCATCATCAAGCCGGGCTCGGTCACCCCGCACACCGAGTTCGAGGCGCAGGCCTACATCCTGTCCAAGGACGAGGGTGGCCGTCACACGCCGTTCTTCAACAACTACCGTCCGCAGTTCTACTTCCGTACGACGGACGTGACCGGCGTCGTGACCCTCCCCGAGGGCACCGAGATGGTCATGCCGGGTGACAACACCGAGATGAAGGTGGAGCTCATCCAGCCCGTCGCCATGGAAGAGGGCCTGAAGTTCGCCATCCGTGAGGGTGGCCGGACCGTGGGCGCCGGCCAGGTCACCAAGATCAACAAGTGATCTTGAACTGACCCGGCCCGGTCTCTGACCTGGTAGCTGTCGGAGAGGCCCGTACGACTTCGGTCGTGCGGGCCTCTTCGCTGTCTCCGGCCGGCCGTATGATCATGCGACCGGACCACCGGGGGGCCGGCTGTCGCAGAGGTGGGTGCCGTGCTCGACAAGGTGCGGGCGGTGGTTCCCTGGCTTGCCGTGGCCGCCGTGGTGATCGCCATGGGTTACCAGCAGGGACTGTTCACCCTGGTCGGGCGGCTCGCCCCGGGCCCGGCGAAGGCCGTGGCCCTGCCCGGGGGCGGCGTGTCCGCCGGCGACCGGTGCGGAGCCGAGGGCTACCACCGCTTCCGGCTGCCCGCGGACGCGGTCACCCCGCCGCCCCGCAACGAGTCGCCACCCGCCCCCTGGGCTGTCCTCGGCGCCTACGGCTTCGAGCAGGGGCCCCGCACACCCGCCCGCTTCACCATCAACCTCCGCTTCGGCCCCGGCGGGAAGCGGCCCCTGGAACTGTCCCGGACCCTCGGCGCGGGCGTCGCGGTGGAGATCGAGGGCCCGGACGGACTGGTGGGCGGCGCGCACGGCCTGCCGGCCACCTGGCACGAGCCCACCGCTACGGGGCCCGGCCACAGGGTGCGCGTCGGCGCGCGCGGTCAGGGAAGCGTCGAGGTCGTGCTGCCCGTACGGGCCCTGTGTCCCGGCCAGGAGGGCGCCGAGGTCATGAAGAGGCTCCAGGCGCCGATCGACTCCCACAACACCATCACCGGGCAGCCGCCCTACACCCTGACCGTCTCCTTCTCCGACCCCGGTGTCGGGAAGCTGCGCGCGTCGCTGGGTTCCCCGCACCGCGGCGACGTGCTCGCCGCCGGCAACCTCGTTCCGCTGGATCCGGAGACCGGCCGCCCCTGAGCCGTGGGCAGGGCCAGGGCCGTGGTACGCGGCCGCGGTCACGTCTGCCGCAGACCCACACGGCCCGGCCCGGATGGCGGCCCCCGGCGGTCCCGGCGCCGTGGCGGACCGGCCGAGAGGCCCCGCCACCTCGGACGACGTCAACGCGGCGCACCCGAAAACCCCCGTGACGAAGATCGGCGTCCACCGGTTGAAGGAGCGGCGGTGGACGCCGACACGACGAGGGGGCGAGCGGTGGACGGTCCGGCAGGAGGATACGGCGGTCACGGCCCCGGTGCGGGGAGACTCGCGTCCACCCCCGCCGAGAAGCGGGCGGCGGCCAAGGCGCTGGACGACCACATCGAGCCGGAGACCCGCCGGGCCGGCGAGTGGGCGGACGACGAGACCGGGGCGGCGGTGAAGGCCTTCGGCGCCCGCGACGGGGACGGCTGGCTCACCGCCGCGGCGCTGCGCAAGGCCCACGCGGCCTGGGGCGACCAGGTGCGGAACCTGATGGACCGGCTGGGTGCCGAGAAGGACGCGCTGCGCAGTACGAACGTGGTCCTCACCGGCTCCGACGTGGCAGCCGGCTCGGCGCTGCGGCGTACGTCCGCGCTCGACCTCTACTGACGGGGGAGTGGCCGGACATGCCGACGTACCACGAGATCACGAGCACCGACCTGGCCGCGCTCACCCGCGCCGCCGAGCGCTGGGAGGGCATGGCGGCCGAGTTCGCGAAGCAGGAGCGGGCGTACCACCGGGACGTGCACCGCATCACGACCGGCCCCGCCTGGAACGGGATGAGCGCGGAGGCGGCACACGGCCGCTTCGGCGTCACGCTCAAGGAACTGCGGTACGCCCAGACGGAGGCGAAGGCGATCGCCTCCCTGCTGCGGGACGCCCACGCCCAGTTCACGGAGCTGAAGGGCAGGCTCACGGCGGCACGCGAGGAGGCCAGGGCGGCCGGGATGCGGATCTCGGAGAGGGGCCGTGTCAGCGCCGACCCCGCGCACGCGAAGGAACCGGACGAGTCCTCCGTACGGCACTGGCAGGACCGGGTCGACGCGGCGGTACGGGCCGTGACGGACGCGGACACGGGTGTCGAGACCGCCCTGGCCGCCGTGGTCGTGGACTCGGACCCGTTGGCCGGGGGCCGCGGCTTCAACGGCCGCGCGCTGGGGGACGTCGAGAAGTACGAGGCGCTGGCCGCGGAGGGGACGCTCGGCAGGCTCAGCCGGGGCGAGCACCTCTCGCAACGCGAACTGGCGGAACTGCAAAGGGCGTTCCGTGACAACTCCGGTGACGAGGCGTTCTCCCGGACCCTGCTGGACGACCTGGGTGCGGCGGGCACGATCACCCTGACGAACGAGCTCAACGACCTGATCCACGTGCGCGGCGGACCGGGGTCGGGCACGTACTCGACGATCGAGTCGGGCCTCGCGGACACCCTGGCGACGGCGACGAAGGACACGGACTCGCCCTGGTACAGGCACTGGCGGGCCTCCATGCGGCACGCCGGCGTCGAGCACTACGCCACGGACGTGCAGGGCGAACGCCTGGACAAGGCGGTGGGCTACCAGTCCCTCGTCACCCTGATGCACCACGGCCACGGCTACGCGCCGAAGATGCTCGAGAACCTGACCGACGACATGATCGCGGCGGAGCGCCGGGACCCGGGCATCTGGCGCCTGAAGCACGAGTACGGCGGCAGGCACGGCGGCTGGTTCGCGAACGACCCGGTGGACGGCGCGCTGGACATCATGAGCCACGACCCCCACACGGCGGCGGACTACCTCGGCTCGGAGGCCCGCATGAAGTACCTGGTCGAGGACCGGGACTGGAACGTCGTCCTGCACGAGCGCGGGGGAGACAAGACCGGAACCTACGCGGCCGGCCTCGACGCGGACGACCGCGCGGGCTTCGGCAGGGCCCTCCAGGCGGCGACCACGGGAATCGACCCGTCCGACGCACACGCCCGCTACGTGCCGCACACCAAGCAGAACGAGGCGATCCTCCGGTCGGCGATCGGCCATCTGTCCGACAGTGGCGACAAGTTCCCGCCGTCGCTGCGGCAGCCCATGGCGTCGATCCTGGTCAACCACGGCGAGACCGTGCACGCCTCGATGAGCGAGATCGACATCTCCAGGTCCCCCCTGCCCCAGGACCAGCTCTTCGAGGTCACCAAACAGGTCTCCAAGGACAAGGACGCCTACGGCACCCTGAACGGCGGTCTGAACCAGGCGATGGTCTCCGGCATTCATGCCGACCACACAGAGTCCGCAGAGTCCTTGCGTAGATCCGGCCGCACCGTCGGCTTTCTGGAAGAGGCTCGGATTCAAGCGGCGGGATCTCCAAAGTCCGCCGAGTTCCAAACCAAGCCACTCTTCGACAAGGCCATCAGTTATATCCCGGTGGTCAATGAGGACGTGCAGACCGGCTTCGATTATGTCACCGAGCAGTGGCTCGCGGACGAGCAGAAGCGACTCGATGACCAGCAGGCGGACGACAATGTGAAGGCTTACTCGAAGAGGAACGGGCAACTGATGGCGCTAGCGGAAGAGTGGGATAAGACCCATCAGGTGCAGACCTCGTACTTCAACTCCAAGGAGGAGATCACCCAATCTTCTCGGGCCGGGTCAGCGCACGCCACTGGGATGTCGGGAGCGCAGCCTAAGTGAAATCGTCGACGCGTTGGGGTTTGCTCGGTCTGAGCCTGGTATCCCTCGTCATGTGCGGAGCCTCGTGCAATCGGGCTGACCGCGAGATCCCGGGTGCCGTCTGTGGAACCCGAGTCTCTCAAGCTCTAACTCGCTCACTAGTGGCATCTACCGATGACCTGCATGAGTTCAACCGTGTGGATCGAGCCGAGGCAATCACAGCACCCTGTGTGCTGTTGTCGAAGCATGACCCGGTGCTGGAATTTCGCTTCTCGTGGGACGACCGTGCGGCGGACCTTATGTACTTGGCGAGGGATACAGGTACCGTCTCGAACGTAGCGGCGCCGCGCTATGTCGAGAACTCCTCCACTCGGGCGCTTGTAGGTACCGACGGCGCCATTTCTCAGACCGCGTGTGTGACCAAGAGCGGTAGATACTTCACCCTCACTCTCCAGCTCCCTCAAGTGAAGCTGACCGACCAATCCCACCGCGCCGACATCGAGAAGTTCATGCGTGCCTACTTCCCGGCCACAGTGAAGACGCTCGGCTGCGCATGACGCCGGGACCGGTGTCGTACCGCCTCGCCGGAGGCGTGTGGCTCCTGGGCCCAGCTGTCGCCATCTGTCCCTGGGGCGGGTGACCCGCCTACGATTCCGGGGGAGCGGATTACTGCTCGACTGCGCGAAGGGGGCACCGTGCAGAGCGAGATCGTGGTGACACTGATCAGCACCCTGGGTACCGTCTGGGTAGCCTTTCTGACGGTCCGGGGCAGTGCGAGGAGGGATCACCGTCCCTACATCGGACCGCTCATGGGGCTGAGTGACTTCTGCGGCTATGCGACAGGTGTGGCCCGAGCGGCGATGGCTGAGTGCGAGACGGCGTTCCAGGAGCTGGCGGAGGGGGTCCATCGAGCACCTGTTCCGGCCGGGGACCGGGTCTCCGCCTATCGCGCGGAGGCCGGACTCGACGATCCCGCCCCCGTCGGAGCGGAGGCGCACGACCTCGTGCGCAGTGAACTGGACACGTATACGAAGGCGACCCGGGCGTTCCAGCGGAGGCTCAGCGCCACGGGCCGGACCATCGACGACGTGGCCGGCGCCGGCCACCCTCGCGCCCCCGCAGGTCGAACGCGAACTCCTTCGGCATCTGCCCGCACTGCGGGAGTCGCTACAGGCCCTGGACGCGGCGTTCGAGAGTGGTGTCGACGGCTACTTCCAGCGGTACGACTCGTTCATGTCCGTCCGAGCCCGGCGCTCGCTGCGGAAGAAGGCGGAGAACCGGTACGCCCGGTCCGTCACCGCCGGGCGGAACGCGGTCTTGGAGGAGGCGCAGCGCTCCGCCGACGGCTCTGGGGGAAGGCGCACGGATCCGGCGGGGGTGGACGGAGACCAGCCCGTCTGCGGACACTGCATCTGGCGCTGCCCGCACGCCCCGGACCTGTCCTTCATCCCCGCGTCGGCCGGAGCGGCCGGCGAACCCGATTCATCCGCACGGAGTTCCGCATCATCCGGCCCGCACGCGGTCGGGCGCGGCGGGCGAGGGGTGGCTCCGGTGGCTCTGCCCGCCGCGCGAGGGGCGGCTCGGTGAGCGGCCGCGGGGATTCGGTTTGACCTGCGTCACGTCGGGGGTAATCTCTTCGGCCCGATTGGCCAGGCCCCCGCCCCATATGGCAGACTGTCCGAGTTGCTCGGTCGAGTGTTGATGCTGCGCGCCTCCCGCCGGGAGGACCGGAAGCGAGTCCCACAGTACTCGTCGCCCTAACTGCCCACGGGCAGCACTGGGGCGGACGTACGGGAATCTTCCGGGAAGTGTGGGCGCGGCACCGGCCAGGCGCCCGGTGGGCCTGAGGTCCCCGGTCCGCGGTTCCGGAAGGGCCGTCGCATTCCCCCGCAGGGATGTTCGAACAAGGGACATCTGTGTCAGCGGGAGCGCGACACGCCCGACCGCGTGGGTCGGAGGAACGAAGGCAGCAGAAGGAATCCGCCGGGTTCCGGAGCGTTGAAGAGACAGGACTACTGAGTAGCCATGGCGGGACAGAAGATCCGCATCCGGCTCAAGGCCTACGACCACGAGGTCATCGACTCCTCGGCGAAGAAGATCGTCGAGACGGTGACCCGCACTGGTGCGTCGGTCGCGGGCCCGGTGCCGCTGCCCACTGAGAAGAACGTGTACTGCGTCATCAAGTCGCCGCACAAGTACAAGGACTCGCGCGAGCACTTCGAGATGCGCACGCACAAGCGCCTGATCGACATTCTCGACCCCACCCCCAAGACCGTTGACTCTCTGATGCGACTCGACCTCCCGGCCGGTGTCGACATCGAGATCAAGCTCTGAGGGTCGGTGAGCTGAGAATGGCTAAGCAGATCAAGGGCATCCTGGGCGAGAAGCTCGGCATGACGCAGGTGTGGGACGAGAACAACCGCGTTGTTCCGGTCACCGTCGTCAAGGCCGGCCCCAACGTCGTCACCCAGGTCCGTACGAACGATGTCGACGGCTACGAGTCCGTCCAGATCGCTTTCGGCGAGATCGACCCGCGCAAGGTGAACAAGCCCCTCAAGGGTCACTTCGCCAAGGCCGACGTCACCCCCCGCCGCCACCTCGTCGAGATCCGCACCGCGGACGCCTCCGAGTACACGCTGGGCCAGGAGATCTCCGCGGAGGTCTTCGAGGCGGGCGTCAAGGTGGACGTGACCGGCAAGAGCAAGGGCAAGGGCTTCGCCGGTGTCATGAAGCGTCACAACTTCAAGGGCCTCGGCGCCGGACACGGCACCCAGCGCAAGCACCGCTCGCCCGGTTCCATCGGTGGCTGCGCCACCCCGGGCCGCGTGTTCAAGGGCCTCCGCATGGCGGGTCGCATGGGCAACGAGCGTGTCACCACCCAGAACCTGACCGTCCACGCCGTTGACGCGGAGAAGGGTCTGCTGCTCATCAAGGGCGCGGTTCCCGGTCCGAACGGCGGCCTCGTCCTGGTCCGCACCGCGGCCAAGGGGGCCTGAGGTAACCGATGAGCACTGTTGACATCCTTTCGCCTGCGGGCGAGAAGACCGGTAGCGTCGAGCTCCCCGCGGAGATCTTCGGCGTGGAGAAGATCAGCATCCCGCTGATCCACCAGGTCGTCGTCGCGCAGAACGCCGCTGCCCGCCAGGGCACGCACAAGACCAAGCGTCGCGGTGAAGTCCGTGGTGGCGGCAAGAAGCCGTACCGCCAGAAGGGCACCGGCCGCGCCCGTCAGGGTTCGACCCGCGCCCCGCAGTTCGCCGGCGGTGGCGTCGTCCACGGCCCGCAGCCGCGTGACTACTCGCAGCGGACCCCGAAGAAGATGAAGGCCGCGGCCCTGCGCCACGCCCTCACCGACCGGGCCCGCCACAACCGCATCCACGTCGTCTCCGGCGTGATCGCGGGCGAGACCCCCTCCACGAAGGCCGCCAAGAGCCTGTTCGGCAAGATCTCGGAGCGCAAGAACCTGCTCCTGGTCGTCGAGCGCGCCGACGAGGCCGCGTGGCTGTCCGCCCGCAACCTGCCCCAGGTCCACATCCTGGAGCCGGGCCAGCTGAACACGTACGACGTTCTCGTCTCGGACGACGTGGTCTTCACCCAGGCCGCTTTCGAGTCCTTCGTGTCTGGCCCCAAGGCCGCTGACACCGAAGGGAGCGAAGCCTGATGGCTACGCGTCACCCGAGCATCGCCTCGAAGGCCGCCAAGGCCGCCAAGGCCGCGCGCGTCGCCAAGGCGAAGCGCCACGCCACCGAGGGCAAGAACACCGTCGAGACCCCGCTGAGCAAGTCGTACACGGACCCCCGTGACGTCCTGCTGAAGCCGGTCGTCTCGGAGAAGAGCTACGCGCTCATCGACGAGAACAAGTACACGTTCATCGTCGACCCGAACGCCAACAAGACCCAGATCAAGCAGGCCGTCCAGGCGGTCTTCGACGTCAAGGTCACCGGGGTCAACACGATCAACCGCGCCGGCAAGCGCAAGCGGACCCGCACGGGCTTCGGCCAGCGTGCCGCCACCAAGCGCGCGATCGTGACCCTCGCCGAGGGCGACCGTATCGACATCTTCGGCGGTCCGACCGCGTAAGCGGGTCGGATCGTCCGATATCGGACGAGGACTGAGAAATGGGAATCCGCAAGTACAAGCCGACTACGCCGGGCCGTCGTGGCGCCAGCGTCGCCGACTTCGTCGAGGTCACGCGGTCCACGCCGGAGAAGTCGCTGGTCCGCCCCCTGCACAGCAAGGGCGGCCGTAACAACGCCGGTCGTGTGACCGTTCGCCACCAGGGTGGCGGACACAAGCGCGCCTACCGTGTGATCGACTTCCGTCGTCACGACAAGGACGGCGTGCCGGCGAAGGTCGCGCACATCGAGTACGACCCCAACCGCACCGCGCGCATCGCGCTGCTGCACTACGCCGACGGCGAGAAGCGCTACATCCTCGCCCCGCGCAACCTGCAGCAGGGTGACCGCGTCGAGAACGGTCCCGGGGCCGACATCAAGCCGGGCAACAACCTGGCCCTCCGCAACATCCCGGTCGGTACCACGATCCACGCGATCGAGCTCCGTCCCGGTGGCGGTGCCAAGTTCGCCCGCTCCGCCGGTGCCTCCGTGCAGCTGCTCGCGAAGGAGGGCTCGATGGCCCACCTCCGCATGCCGTCCGGTGAGATCCGCCTGGTCGACGTCCGCTGCCGCGCCACCATCGGTGAGGTCGGCAACGCCGAGCAGAGCAACATCAACTGGGGCAAGGCCGGCCGTAAGCGGTGGCTGGGCGTTCGCCCGACCGTCCGTGGTGTCGTCATGAACCCGGTCGACCACCCGCACGGTGGTGGTGAGGGCCGGACCTCCGGTGGCCGCCACCCCGTGTCCCCGTGGGGCAAGAAGGAAGGCCGTACTCGTTCGCCCAAGAAGGCGTCGAACAAGTACATCGTCCGCCGCCGCAAGACGAACAAGAAGCGCTAAGGACGGGTTGAGATGCCTCGTAGCCTGAAGAAGGGGCCCTTCGTCGACGACCACCTGATCAAGAAGGTGGACGCCCAGAACGAAGCCGGCACCAAGAACGTCATCAAGACCTGGTCCCGTCGCTCCATGATCGTCCCGGCCATGCTGGGCCACACGCTCGCGGTGCACAACGGCAAGACCCACATCCCGGTGTTCGTCACCGAGTCGATGGTCGGTCACAAGCTCGGCGAGTTCTCGCCGACCCGCACCTTCCGGGGCCACGTCAAGGACGACCGGAAGTCGAAGCGCCGCTAACAGCGGATCGCATTCAGACACGTAAGTAACTGAGAGGGACAACCATGGAAGCCAGGGCCCAGGCGCGGTACATCCGCGTTACGCCCATGAAGGCCCGCCGCGTGGTGGACCTTATCCGTGGCATGGATGCCACGGAGGCTCAGGCTGTTCTGCGATTCGCTCCGCAGGCAGCCTCCGTGCCGGTCGGCAAGGTGCTCGACAGCGCCATCGCCAACGCCGCGCACAACTACGACCACACCGACGCCGACAGCCTCTTCATCTCCGAGGCGTACGTCGACGAGGGCCCGACCCTGAAGCGGTTCCGTCCGCGCGCCCAGGGCCGTGCCTACCGGATCCGCAAGCGGACCAGCCACATCACCGTGGTCGTCAGCAGCAAGGAAGGAACCCGGTAATGGGCCAGAAGGTTAACCCGCATGGGTTCCGGCTCGGTGTCACGACCGACTTCAAGTCGCGTTGGTACGCCGACAAGCTGTACAAGGACTACGTCAAGGAAGACGTCGCCATCCGTCGGATGATGACGTCCGGCATGGAGCGCGCCGGCATCTCGAAGGTTGAGATCGAGCGCACCCGTGACCGCGTGCGTGTGGACATCCACACCGCTCGTCCGGGCATCGTCATCGGCCGCCGTGGCGCCGAGGCCGACCGCATCCGCGGTGACCTCGAGAAGCTCACGGGCAAGCAGGTCCAGCTGAACATCCTCGAGGTCAAGAACCCCGAGACCGACGCTCAGCTGGTTGCCCAGGCCGTCGCCGAGCAGCTCTCCTCCCGCGTCTCCTTCCGTCGCGCCATGCGTAAGAGCATGCAGTCGGCGATGAAGGCCGGCGCCAAGGGCATCAAGATCCAGTGCGGCGGCCGCCTCGGCGGCGCCGAGATGTCCCGCTCGGAGTTCTACCGCGAGGGCCGCGTGCCCCTGCACACGCTCCGTGCGAACGTGGACTACGGCTTCTTCGAGGCCAAGACGACCTTCGGCCGCATCGGTGTGAAGGTCTGGATCTACAAGGGCGATGTCAAGAACATCGCCGAGGTCCGCGCCGAGAACGCTGCGGCCCGTGCGGGTAACCGCCCGGCCCGTGGTGGTGCCGACCGCCCGGCCCGTGGTGGCCGTGGTGGCGAGCGGCGCGGTCGCAAGCCGCAGCAGGCTGCCGGCGCCGAGGCCCCCAAGGCCGAGGCCCCCGCCGCCGCTCCGGCTGAGAGCACCGGAACGGAGGCCTGACCGAAATGCTGATCCCCCGTAGGGTCAAGCACCGCAAGCAGCACCACCCGAAGCGCAGCGGCGCTGCCAAGGGCGGCACGCAGGTTGCGTTCGGCGAGTACGGCATCCAGGCGCTCACCCCGGCGTATGTGACGAACCGCCAGATCGAGGCCGCTCGTATCGCCATGACGCGTCACATCAAGCGTGGTGGCAAGGTCTGGATCAACATCTACCCGGACCGTCCCCTCACCAAGAAGCCTGCCGAGACCCGCATGGGTTCCGGTAAGGGTTCTCCGGAGTGGTGGATCGCCAACGTCAAGCCCGGACGCGTGATGTTCGAGCTGTCGTACCCCAACGAGAAGATCGCCCGTGAGGCGCTGCTTCGTGCGGCCCACAAGCTGCCGATGAAGTGCCGGATCGTCAAGCGCGAGGCAGGTGAAGCGTGATGTCGGCCGGTACCAAGGCGTCCGAGCTGCGCGAGCTGGGCAACGAGGAGCTTCTTGGCAAGCTCCGCGAGGCCAAGGAAGAGCTGTTCAATCTCCGCTTCCAGGCGGCGACCGGTCAGCTCGAGAACCACGGTCGGCTCAAGGCCGTCCGTAAGGACATCGCGCGGATCTACACCCTGATGCGTGAGCGCGAGCTGGGCATCGAGACGGTGGAGAGCGCCTGATGAGTGAGAGCAACGTGACTGAGCAGACTGCAGAGGCCCGCGGCTTCCGCAAGACCCGTGAGGGTCTCGTCGTCAGCGACAAGATGGACAAGACCGTCGTCGTCGCTGTCGAGGACCGCGTCAAGCACGCGCTGTACGGCAAGGTCATCCGCCGTACCAACAAGCTCAAGGCGCACGACGAGCAGAACGCCGCGGGTGTCGGCGACCGCGTCCTCCTCATGGAGACCCGGCCGCTGTCCGCGACGAAGCGCTGGCGCGTCGTCGAGATCCTCGAGAAGGCCAAGTAGGTAATTCCCGCAAGGGAATTCCACCATGTACGTTCCTGCGGGGCATCCCTCGCAGGACAGTTCCGCCAGGCTCCGGGAGCCGCTCCGCTGAGCGGCTCCCGGGGAACCGGCAGACAAACAGGAGATAGACGTGATCCAGCAGGAGTCGCGACTGCGCGTCGCCGACAACACTGGTGCGAAGGAAATCCTTTGCATCCGTGTGCTCGGTGGCTCCGGTCGCCGCTACGCGGGCATCGGTGACGTCATCGTCGCCACCGTCAAGGACGCGATCCCCGGCGGCAACGTGAAGAAGGGTGACGTCGTCAAGGCGGTCATCGTTCGCACCGTCAAGGAGCGCCGTCGTCCGGACGGCTCGTACATCCGCTTCGACGAGAACGCCGCCGTCATTCTGAAGAACGACGGCGACCCTCGTGGCACCCGTATCTTCGGCCCGGTCGGCCGTGAGCTGCGCGAGAAGAAGTTCATGAAGATCATCTCGCTCGCGCCGGAGGTGCTGTAAGCATGAAGATCAAGAAGGGCGACCTGGTCCAGGTCATCACCGGTAAGGACAAGGGCAAGCAGGGCAAGGTCATTGCCGCTTACCCGCGCGACGAGCGTGTCCTGGTCGAGGGTGTCAACCGGGTCAAGAAGCACACCAAGGCCGGTCCGACCGCTGGCGGTTCGCAGGCCGGCGGCATCGTCACCACCGAGGCGCCGATCCACGTCTCCAACGTCCAGCTGGTCGTTGAGAAGGACGGCCAGAAGGTCGTGACGCGCGTGGGTTACCGCTTCGACGACGAGGGCAACAAGATCCGCGTTGCCAAGCGGACGGGTGAGGACATCTGATGGCTACCACCACCACTCCGCGTCTGAAGCAGAAGTACCGCGAGGAGATCGCGGGCAAGCTGCGTGACGAGTTCAAGTACGAGAACGTCATGCAGGTTCCCGGCCTCGTCAAGATCGTGGTCAACATGGGTGTCGGCGACGCCGCCCGTGACTCGAAGCTGATCGAGGGCGCGATCCGCGACCTGACCACCATCACCGGTCAGAAGCCGGCCGTCACCAAGGCCCGCAAGTCCATCGCGCAGTTCAAGCTGCGTGAGGGCCAGCCGATCGGTGCCCACGTCACGCTCCGTGGCGACCGCATGTGGGAGTTCCTGGACCGCACCCTGTCGCTCGCGCTGCCGCGCATCCGCGACTTCCGCGGCCTGTCCCCCAAGCAGTTCGACGGCCGTGGCAACTACACCTTCGGTCTCACGGAGCAGGTCATGTTCCACGAGATCGACCAGGACAAGATCGACCGCACCCGGGGTATGGACATCACCGTGGTGACCACGGCGACCAACGACGCTGAGGGCCGTGCGCTCCTTCGTCACCTCGGCTTCCCGTTCAAGGAGGCGTGAGCGAGATGGCGAAGAAGGCTCTGATCGCTAAGGCTGCTCGCAAGCCCAAGTTCGGTGTGCGTGGCTACACCCGCTGCCAGCGCTGCGGCCGCCCGCACTCCGTGTACCGCAAGTTCGGCCTGTGCCGCGTGTGCCTTCGTGAGATGGCTCACCGTGGCGAGCTGCCGGGCGTGACCAAGAGCTCCTGGTAATCCCTGTAATAGGGGATTCCTGAAGCTCTCGGTAAGCATCTGGGTCGGCAGAAGCCCTTCCCCGCATGCCTTAGGCTTGTGGGGTTGGGCGTCTGCCGCGCCCGTACGACTTACTACGCCGTAGGTCCACCGCGCCGCACCCGTCCCGTCTCGGATCGGGGAGAGGGATGGCGCACCAGGAAACCCCGGCGAGAGAGGCCGAAGGCCAATTCATGACCATGACTGATCCGATCGCAGACATGCTTACGCGTCTGCGGAACGCGAACTCGGCATACCACGACTCCGTGACGATGCCGGCATCGAAGATCAAGTCTCACATCGCGGAGATCCTCCAGCAGGAGGGCTTCATCACGGGCTGGAAGGTCGAGGACGCCGAGGTCGGCAAGAACCTCGTTCTCGAGCTGAAGTTCGGCCCGAACCGTGAGCGCTCCATCGCGGGCATCAAGCGGATCTCCAAGCCCGGTCTCCGGGTTTACGCGAAGTCCACCAACCTGCCGAAGGTGCTCGGCGGCCTGGGCGTGGCGATCATCTCCACGTCGCACGGTCTCCTCACCGACAAGCAGGCCGGCAAGAAGGGCGTGGGTGGGGAAGTCCTCGCCTACGTCTGGTAGCGGAAGGGAACGGAGGAAACAGCTATGTCGCGTATTGGCAAGCTCCCCATCACGGTTCCCGCCGGCGTGGACGTCACCATCGACGGCCGTACGGTCTCGGTCAAGGGCCCCAAGGGCACGCTGACCCACACCGTCGTCGCGCCGATCGACATCGTCAAGGGTGAGGACGGCGTACTCAACGTCACCCGTCCGAACGACGAGCGTCAGAACAAGGCCCTGCACGGCCTGTCCCGCACGCTGGTGGCGAACATGATCACCGGCGTGACCCAGGGTTACGTGAAGAAGCTCGAGATCAGCGGTGTCGGTTACCGCGTTATGGCCAAGGGCTCGAACCTCGAGTTCGCGCTCGGCTACAGCCACCCGATCGTCGTCGAGGCGCCCGAGGGCATCACCTTCAAGGTGGAGAGCCCGACCCGCTTCCAGGTCGAGGGCATCGACAAGCAGAAGGTCGGCGAGGTTGCGGCCAACATCCGCAAGCTGCGCAAGCCCGACCCGTACAAGGCCAAGGGCGTCAAGTACGAGGGCGAAGTCATCCGCCGCAAGGTCGGAAAGGCGGGTAAGTAAGCCATGGCATACGGACAGAAGATCCTCAAGGGCGACGCCTACAAGCGCGCCGCGATCAAGCGCCGCCACATCCGGATTCGCAAGAACCTCTCCGGTACGGCGGAGCGTCCGCGTCTGGTCGTGACCCGCTCCAACCGCCACATCGTGGCGCAGGTGATCGACGACCTCAAGGGCCACACCCTGGCGTCCGCGTCCACCCTGGACGCGTCCGTCCGCGGCGGCGAGGGCGACAAGTCCTCGCAGGCCAAGCAGGTCGGCGCCCTGGTCGCCGAGCGTGCCAAGGCCGCCGGTGTCGAGGCTGTCGTGTTCGACCGTGGTGGCAACCAGTACGCCGGGCGCATCGCCGCCCTGGCGGACGCCGCCCGCGAAGCCGGGCTCAAGTTCTGAGCCTGCCGTAGCTAGCGGAAACGAAGAGAGGTAATTCCAATGGCTGGACCCCAGCGCCGCGGTGGCGGTGCCGGTGGCGGCGAGCGGCGGGACCGGAAGGGCCGTGACGGCGGCGCTGCTGCCGCCGAGAAGACCGCGTACGTTGAGCGCGTCGTCGCGATCAACCGCGTCGCCAAGGTTGTGAAGGGTGGTCGTCGCTTCAGCTTCACCGCGCTGGTCGTGGTGGGCGATGGTGACGGCACCGTGGGTGTCGGTTACGGCAAGGCCAAGGAGGTGCCGGCCGCCATCGCCAAGGGTGTTGAGGAGGCCAAGAAGCACTTCTTCAAGGTCCCCCGTATCCAGGGCACCATCCCGCACCCGATCCAGGGTGAGAAGGCTGCCGGCGTCGTGCTGCTCAAGCCCGCGTCCCCCGGTACCGGTGTTATCGCCGGTGGCCCGGTGCGTGCCGTGCTCGAGTGCGCCGGTATCCACGACATCCTGTCGAAGTCGCTCGGCTCCGACAACGCGATCAACATCGTGCACGCCACCGTGGCGGCCCTCAAGGGCCTGCAGCGTCCCGAGGAGGTCGCGGCCCGCCGTGGTCTGCCGCTCGAGGACGTCGCTCCCGCGGCCCTGCTGCGTGCGCGTGCCGGGGCGGGTGCGTAATCGTGGCGCAGCTCAAGATCACGCAGGTCAAGTCCTACATCGGCAGCAAGCAGAACCACCGTGACACCCTGCGCTCCCTTGGTCTCAAGGGCATCAACACGCAGGTCGTCAAGGAGGACCGCCCCGAGTTCCGCGGCATGGTGCACACCGTCCGCCACCTCGTGACGGTCGAGGAGGTCGACTGATCATGGCGGAGCAGAACCCGCTCAAGATCCACAACCTCCGTCCCGCCCCGGGCGCCAAGACCGCCAAGACCCGTGTGGGTCGTGGTGAGGCGTCGAAGGGTAAGACGGCCGGTCGTGGTACCAAGGGCACCAAGGCCCGTTACCAGGTTCCGGAGCGCTTCGAGGGTGGCCAGATGCCGCTCCACATGCGTCTCCCGAAGCTGAAGGGCTTCAAGAACCCGTTCAAGACCGAGTACCAGGTCGTGAACCTCGACAAGCTGGCCGCGCTGTACCCCGAGGGTGGCGAGGTCACCGTCGAGGGTCTGGTGGCCAAGGGTGCCGTTCGCAAGAACAGCCTCGTCAAGGTCCTCGGCCAGGGCGAGGTCTCCGTGGCGCTGCAGGTGACGGTCGACGCCGTCTCCGGCTCCGCCAAGGAGAAGATCACCGCCGCCGGCGGTACGGTCACCGAGCTGGTCTGAGCCCCTCAGGCTCCTCGATGACGTGAACGACCCGACCGGGGATACTCCACAAAAGGGGTATCCCCGGTTGGTCGTTCCAAGGGCAGTGGTCTCGCCGGTAAGGTGGCCTGCACTGTCCACTTTCACTGGGTGCCTCCCATGGGGCACCCTGAGCGGCAGTTGACCGTTATTCATTCGTCGAACCTCAAGACCATCACCCTTGACGCAGTTGCGCGGGGGTCGCAGGAGGCACCGTGCTCACCGCGTTCGCCCGGGCGTTCAGGACGCCCGACCTGCGCAAGAAGCTGCTCTTCACGCTGGCAATCATCGTGGTCTACCGGGTCGGTACCCACATCCCGATCCCCGGCGTCAACTACAAGGCCGTCCAGACGTGTGTGAAAGAGGCGTCCGGCAACCAGGGCCTCTTCGGTCTCGTCAACATGTTCAGCGGTGGCGCGCTGCTCCAGATCACGATCTTCGCGCTCGGCATCATGCCGTACATCACGGCCAGCATCATTCTGCAGCTGCTGACCGTGGTCATTCCGCGTCTGGAGGCCCTGAAGAAGGAAGGCCAGGCGGGTACCGCGAAGATCACGCAGTACACCCGCTACCTGACCGTGGCGCTCGCCATCCTGCAGGGCACCGGTCTCGTCGCCACCGCGCGCAGCGGCGCTCTCTTCGGCAGCTGCTCCGTGGCCAGCCAGATCGTTCCCGACCAGGCCATCTTCACCACCATCACGATGGTCATCTGCATGACGGCCGGTACGGCCGTCGTCATGTGGCTCGGTGAGCTGATCACCGACCGCGGCATCGGCAACGGCATGTCGATCCTGATGTTCATCTCGATCGCCGCGACCTTCCCGTCCGCGCTGTGGGCCATCAAGAAGCAGGGCACCCTGGCCGGCGGCTGGATCGAGTTCAGCACCGTCATCCTCGTCGGCCTGGTCATGGTCGCGCTCGTGGTCTTCGTCGAGCAGGCCCAGCGCCGTATCCCGGTGCAGTACGCGAAGCGCATGATCGGGCGCCGTTCCTACGGCGGTACGTCCACGTACATCCCGCTCAAGGTGAACCAGGCGGGTGTGATTCCCGTCATCTTCGCCTCGTCGCTGCTCTACATTCCGGCGCTGATCGCTCAGTTCGCCGGGGGCAAGTCGGGCTGGAAGACCTGGATCGAGCAGAACCTGACCAAGGGCGACCACCCGATTTACATCGCTTCGTACTTCTTGCTCATCGTATTCTTCGCGTTCTTCTACGTGGCGATCTCCTTCAACCCCGAGGAAGTCGCCGACAACATGAAGAAGTATGGTGGCTTCATCCCGGGCATCCGGGCTGGCCGACCGACCGCTGAGTACCTCAGCTACGTGCTCAACCGGATCACCTGGCCGGGTTCGCTGTATCTGGGTCTGATCGCTCTCGTACCGACAATGGCGTTGGTGGGCTTCGGGGCAAGCCAGAACTTCCCGTTCGGCGGGACCAGCATCCTCATCATCGTGGGTGTCGGCCTCGAGACGGTGAAGCAGATCGAGAGCCAGCTTCAGCAGCGCAATTACGAAGGGTTCCTCCGCTGATGCGTATCGTCCTCGTCGGGCCGCCGGGTGCCGGTAAGGGAACGCAAGCCGTCCGACTCGCCGAGAAGCTGGGCATCCCGCACATCTCGACGGGCGACCTGTTCCGCGCCAACATCAGCCAGCAGACCGAGCTGGGCAAGCTCGCGAAGTCCTACATGGACGCGGGGAACCTCGTACCCGACGAGGTCACCATCGCGATGGCCAAGGACCGCATGGAGCAGCCCGACGCGGAGACCGGCTTCCTGCTGGACGGCTTCCCCCGGAACGTCTCGCAGGCCGAGGCGCTGGACGCGCTGCTGGAGTCCGAGAACATCAAGCTGGACGCCGTCCTGGACCTCGAGGTCCCGGAGGAGGAGGTCGTCAAGCGGATCGCCGGCCGGCGCATCTGCCGCAACGACTCGTCCCACGTCTTCCACGTGACGTACAGCCCGGCCAAGCAGGAGGGCGTCTGCGACGTCTGCGGCGGTGAGCTGTACCAGCGCGACGACGACTCCGAGGAGACCGTCCGCACGCGGCTGGAGGTCTACCACACGCAGACCGAGCCGATCATCGACTACTACAAGTCGCAGGGCCTGGTCCGCACGATCTCCTCGCTGGGCCCGGTGGACGAGATCACCGAGCGGGCGCTCGAGGCGCTGAAGCGCGAGAAGGCCGAGAACAAGTAGATCGCGGTCCTCTCCGGCCGCGGCGCCCTCACGGGCGTCGCGGCCGTAGTGTTGTGTACGTAACCCAGCCGACGTGAGTGACGGAGAGCGCAGGCCCCCATGGTGCAGATCAAGAGCCCCGAGCAGATCGCCAAGATGCGTGCGGCGGGGCTGGTCGTCGCCGCCATCCACGCGGCCACGCGGGAGGCCGCGGTGCCCGGTGCCAGCACCCGGGATCTGGACGAGGTCGCCCGCAAGGTGCTCGCCGAGCACGGCGCGAAGTCGAACTTCCTCGGCTACGGCGGCTTCCCCGCGACGATCTGCACCTCGGTGAACGACGTGGTCGTCCACGGCATCCCCTCCGACGACGTCGTCCTCAAGGACGGCGACATCATCTCCATCGACTGCGGCGCGATCATCGACGGCTGGCACGGTGACGCCGCCTACACGGCCTTCGTGGGTTCCGGTCACGCCCCGGAGCTGATCGAGCTCTCCCGGGTGACCGAGGAGTCGATGTGGGCCGGCATCGCGGCCATGAAGCAGGGCAACCGGCTCGTGGACGTCTCCCGCGCCATCGAGACGTACATCCGCCGCCAGCCGAAGCCGGGCGGCGGCAAGTACGGGATCATCGAGGACTACGGCGGCCACGGCATCGGCACCGAGATGCACATGGACCCGCACCTGCTGAACTACGTCGACCGCCGGCGCGGCAAGGGCCCCAAGCTGGTCCCCGGCTTCTGCCTCGCGATCGAGCCCATGGTCTCCCTCGGCACCCCCCGTACGGAGGTCCTCTCCGACGACTGGACCGTGATCACCACGGACGGCACCTGGTCCTCCCACTGGGAGCACTCGGTCGCCCTGACCGAGCAGGGTCCGCTGGTCCTGACGGCCCCCGACGGCGGCAAGGCGAAGCTGGCCGAGTTCGGCATCACGGCCGCGCCCGACCCGCTGGCCTGACCGCGGCCCCGGGGCACGACCGCCGGCCGTCCGATCCGCCGGCCCGAGTCACGGCCGCCGGTTCCTCCGGGCCCCCGGGCGTAGGGATCACCGGCACGGGGCAGACTCTCTCGATTCGTGTTTCCGGGTGCGCTGACGTAGACTGACTCGTCGGCTCTCGTGCACCCGCATGTCCGCATGCGCTCGCCAGTCGCCCCGCGGGGTGAAGGAGAGAGTCGATCAAGGTAGTCGATTCGAAGGGCGAAGCGTGGCCAAGAAGCAAGGTGCCATCGAGATCGAGGGCACTGTCGTCGAGTCTCTGCCGAACGCCATGTTCAAGGTCGAGCTCCAGAACGGCCACCAGGTTCTGGCACACATCAGCGGCAAGATGCGTATGCACTACATCCGTATCCTCCCTGACGACCGGGTCGTGGTGGAGCTGTCTCCGTACGACCTGACGCGTGGCCGGATCGTCTACCGGTACAAGTAGATCTTGCCCGCGCTTCGGGCCTCCCGGAGCGATGGCACTGACCCGGAGAACCTCACCAATGAAGGTCAAGCCGAGCGTCAAGAAGATCTGCGACAAGTGCAGGGTGATCCGCCGTCACGGTCGGGTCATGGTCATCTGCGAGAACCCGCGCCACAAGCAGCGCCAGGGCTGACGCACGACCGATCCCTCTGCATCCATCGCAGGGATTCGCGCGACGCAAGCTGAATTGTTCATACGCAGAACCCGAGTCCCCCTGGGGCTCGACACCCCCGGTTCGGAGGCCGGGGACCCGGTCCGTACCTGGTACGGCGGGCTGGGAGCCGGTTCTGCGGAAGACCTCCGAAGATTCACCAGGAGCCATTGAATGGCACGCGTTTCCGGTGTTGACATCCCGCGCGAAAAGCGCGTGGAGGTCGCCCTCACCTACGTGTTCGGCATCGGCCGGACCCTCTCCCAGCAGACGCTGGCCGAGACCGGTATCGACCCGAACACTCGCGTCCGTGACCTGACCGAAGAGCAGCTGGTCGCGATCCGCGAGTACGTCGACAACAACATCAAGACCGAGGGTGACCTCCGTCGCGAGATCCAGGCCGACATCCGCCGCAAGGTCGAGATCGGTTGCTACCAGGGTCTCCGTCACCGTCGCGGTCTGCCCGTCCGCGGTCAGCGCACCAGCACGAACGCTCGTACCCGCAAGGGCCCGCGTCGCGCCATCGCCGGCAAGAAGAAGCCGGGCAAGAAGTAGTCCTCAGCGGACAACGCTTCATCAGCGGTCTTCGCTGTAGGACCGACCACCTCCCCGTAGGAGTTTGTAGATGCCCCCCAAGGGTCGTCAGGGCGCTGCCAAGAAGGTGCGCCGCAAGGAAAAGAAGAACGTCGCTCACGGCCACGCGCACATCAAGAGCACGTTCAACAACACGATCGTCTCGATCACGGACCCGTCCGGCAACGTGATCTCCTGGGCCTCCGCCGGCCACGTCGGCTTCAAGGGCTCCCGGAAGTCCACGCCGTTCGCCGCGCAGATGGCCGCCGAGTCGGCTGCCCGCCGCGCCCAGGAGCACGGCATGCGCAAGGTCGACGTGTTCGTCAAGGGCCCGGGCTCCGGTCGTGAGACCGCGATCCGCTCCCTGCAGGCCACGGGCCTCGAGGTCGGCTCCATCCAGGACGTCACCCCGACCCCGCACAACGGCTGCCGCCCGCCGAAGCGCCGCCGCGTCTGAGGCCAGGCTGCTTTCAGGGTCCGGGCGGTACTGCTCCGTAGGGGGCGTGCCGCCCGTACCCTTGCAGTACCCGCGTTCTCCACGGGCGCGGTTTCCGTAGGGCGTCAAATAGCGGGCGTCCACGAATGAAGGATCTGATCCACACATGCTGATCGCTCAGCGTCCCTCGTTGACCGAAGAGGTCGTCGACGAATTCCGCTCCCGGTTCGTGATCGAGCCGCTGGAGCCGGGCTTCGGCTAC